>NZ_UGOZ01000001.1:686875-1373750 GCF_900452865.1 Legionella taurinensis | reverse complement strand
TAACGGCTGTGCGGCCCAAGACGTTTTTAATAATGACCGCCGGCACTCCGGTAAACATGGGCTCGACCTCCTGCTCTGCGCATTGCTCGATGTAATCGCCGATCGCCTGTTGCAGCACCATGACCTGTTCATCGACTTGATCGGCAATGTCCTCTGAACGCGCCTGCGTCAGATCGGCGCCTCTTTTTTCAAGTGCACGTAACCTGAAAACCACCGAGGCCATAAAATCAATATCCACTTTCAAAGGCCCTTCCTCGCGCCCAAGCGGTACGCTGTCGGAGTAATTGAGGGTAATGGCGGTCGCTTCGCCCTGACGATTATCCAGGTATCTGCCCAGTAATGATCCGACCTGGCCGGACGTATTATCCATCCAGTCACGGGATACATTCATAAAACACCCGCGTAAAATCATTTTCCCGGCATTGTTGGGTCCAATTTCATATTCCGGCTGGATGCGATTGGGCATGATGTGTCCTTAGTCCATTATTTGATCAAATTATAGGAAACCAACCCCAGTATTCAACCCGAGGCGGGTTAAGATCCTGATAACGCATGCAATTCTGTCTTTGCTATACTGTCAACAATCGTCCACAGTGGGTTAGCAATGATAAGCAAAGACAAATGGGAGAGCCTGAAAGCACGCATGGCCCAACTTGAGATTGACGAGGCGCATCTTGTGGAAAAATTCATCATTGGCAGCGGAAAAGGCGGCCAGAAACTGCATAAAACAGCGTCGACTGTTTATCTTAAACACCTGCCCACAGGATTTGAAATAAAATGCCAGGACTCACGCTACCGTGAAGACAATCGCTATTTTGCACGCTTGCGCCTCTGCGAAAAAATGCACACCTTGTTCAGTGAGGAAAAATCCAAAGCCCAGCAGGTGATTGAAAAATTAAGACGCCAGAAACAGCGGCGTTCCCGGCGGGCGAAACAACGGATGCTTCAAGAAAAAGCAAAGCAAAGCCAGATTAAGCAATTACGGCAAAAACCTTCGTCCGATCAGTAATTTTCACCCTGCCCCGTGTTTCAATCGCCTGGACTATAATTGAATTGTATCTGCATTATGAGGTTTATCATGAAAAATCGTCATCAAGAGAAAAAATCCATCCGAAAAATATCCAAACAAACACTGGAAAACGTTGCCGGGGGTAATCGCAATCCGCGCGAGATGATTGATGCTGATGATATCAATCGACGATTGACAGATTTCGTTAGTCGGTTTCATCGTCGCTAACCGGGTTATTTCTCAATCCAGAACTTGAGAAATCTTATCCGGATTGACGTCCTGAGTCAGGTGCTTACGACACTCGGTTCAGTGTTTCAATAACGAAACATTGGGTTCGTGGCAGGCTGTTTAAAGTGATGTTTCTGCCTCTGGCCATGACCTTTTTAGCAACGATTTAATGTAAAATGGGCATCGTTGATTGAGTCTTTCACCCATGAATCCAATACGAAAAATTATCCACATTGACATGGACTGTTTTTATGCCGCCATTGAAATGCGTGACTTTCCGGAACTCGCTGATAAACCCATCGCCGTGGGAGGCGATGTAAAACGTCGCGGCGTTATAGCCACCTGCAATTACGCCGCCCGCGAATTCGGCGTGCGCTCGGCCATGCCGACTGCTCAGGCGCTGAAACGCTGCCCTCAATTAATACTGCGTCCTGTCCGTATGGAGGTTTATCAACGGGAAAGCCAATACTTAAGGGCCCTGTTTGCGGAATACACCGAACTCATCGAGCCCTTGTCTCTGGATGAAGCCTACCTCGATGTCACGCAGTCGACCCGCTGTCAGGGCAGCGCCACCTGGATTGCCCAAGAAATACGGCAACGCATTTATGAAACACGGCAATTAACAGCCAGCGCCGGCATTGCACCCAATAAAAGCCTTGCCAAAATTGCCAGTGAATGGAATAAACCCAATGGCCAAATGGTGATTCGCCCCGAGGACGTGAGCACCTTTATTCTTGATCTGCCGGTTCGCAGTTTATTTGGTGTAGGTCCCAAAATGGAGGCGAAACTTAATGCCCTTCAGATAAAAACCTGTGCTGATTTGCAACTATACCCCGTCGAATTCCTGTCAGCCAAATTTGGTACCCTGGGGCAGCGGCTTTATGAATTGGCACGAGGCATTGACGAGCGTGCAGTTAATCCTGAACGCATCCGCAAGTCATTGAGCGTTGAAGAAACCTACCCAAGCGATTTGCCGGACAGCGAAGCCTGCGTCGCCGCACTGCCCGACTTAATTACCCGCCTTGAAAATCGCATCCAGCGTGCGGGCAGCCTAATCGCTATTCATCATTTATTTGTCAAATTGAAATTCAATGATTTTCATCAGACCACCGTCGAACGGGTCAGTCCTCAAATTGATGCGGGTATTTTAAGCCAATTAATTCGCGAGGGCTTTGCCAGACACAACCTGCCCGTTCGCCTGCTGGGTGTCGGGATTCGATTGAAACAGGAGCCTGAGCGTGAAGCAATACAGTTGCCATTACTGGATTTATGATGTTTTCGAGTGACTATCAAGGACATTTCGGCGGCGGATTTAATGATCAATCCCCTATAACCAACCGGCTTACCATTAAGGCTTTAAAGTCTCCAGGGAATATGCGCTGAAATCAATTTCAGGGAGGTTGCTGTCTTCCCACCCTTCTCTAATAATGGTTTTCTGCTCAAACGATTTTTTAATGTGTCCATCGAGAAAATTATCAAATTGCTTAATTAAGCCTTGTTCATCCTGATTAGCAATTAATTTAACAATGAGGGGCAAATCGCTTTTGCTCAGGGTGGTTGATGTGCCATTTTCGCCCTTAATCAAATGAAATTTGATCACATCAAAAGGCAGGACTCTTTCTAAAACAAGGCTAAACCCACCAAAAGAATAGCCGGCAGGATTAAACAGTTGCTTTAATACTGACAATTCCTCGCTGTGCTCTTTAACTAACTCATTGGATTGCCAGCTTGCAAATGAAAACCTCAGTTTTTCTCGATAAGAAGTAAATCTTAAGGTGTTCAATAACACTTCATTTGGAAATTCAGTCATGTGTTTTCCTTGTCATTCCTGGCAATTCATCATCCAATACCATCCCTTTAAACCCATTGGGCCTTGCGGCTATCCAGCTTACCTTAATAAGAGGCAAAACAACATGCTAAACTAGCGACAACGTAAATGACCTACCCAATTGACATGATTACCCTCCGCGAACCTTCCGCTCAGGATGAAACCGTATTTCTTGCTACCATGAACAAGAGCCGTGACTTTCATTTTCCGTTTATCTCCGCGCCCTGTACCACGGAAGCATTCCACACTTATCTGCAGAAGAGCCAACAAGACAGTGAGCAGTACTACCTCGCCTGGGACGAAGACCAACGACAAATGATCGGTGTTTTTAACATCAGTCACATCGTGCGCGGCGTATTTAAAAGCGCTTACTTAGGTTATTATGCCTCAGTGGACTACGCAGGAAAGGGCTTCATGAGTCAGGCATTGAAACTCGTACTTCAACGGGTATTCACGACCCTTGATCTTCATCGCATTGAAGCCAATATCCAACCATTAAATACCGCATCCATCCAACTGGCGACGAAAAACGGTTTTTTAAAAGAAGGGTTTTCACCCCGCCATTTAAAAATCAATGGCCTCTGGCAGGATCATTTTCGTTTTGCGCTCACCCTTGAGGATTGGTTAGCCAATCAATAGGAAAACACATGCTCACTATCACCACCAGCCATTTATTTTTAAGACCGTGGCATCAAAAGGACAGCAAACCATTCTTTGACATCAATCAGGATAAGAAGGTGCTTGAATTTTTGCCGGGACCTATGTCTCGGGAACAAATAAACCATTTCATGCAGTATCAAAACGAACAGTTAGAAAATCGCAACTACATGCTGTGGGCCGCTGAATTACAACAAACCGGGGAGCTTATCGGCTTTATCGGTCTTAATTATTTTGATAAACCCACACCCTTTTCCCCCGCGGTAGAAATTGGTTGGCGTTTGGGCTCGCAATATTGGGGTCATGGCTATGCGCCGGAAGGAGCCTTGGCCTGCCTTGATTACGCATTTAAGCAACTGGGCCTCCATGAAATCGTCGCCTTCACAGTACCCGATAATGCGCGCTCGCGAAAAGTGATGGCAAAAATAGGTATGGTGCAGGACATGGACGGCTCTTTTGCTCATCCTGGGTTGGCAGGGGCGCATCGGCTATCGAGGCATGTTTTGTATCGTATCAAGAGGGGGTAATCTTCTTTATTTAGAAGGAATCATCGTTCCATGCCTTCAATGTTCCGATTCAATAGCCGACCACTCAAACAGCCCCTGGATGGCGGGCCTGATGCGTATTCTACATGCTGGGTTATGCGCCTTTCTTCACCAATTGACAAAACAAATTCATCCGGGCGATTTGTTCGATAGTCCCCGGCAAAGAATTCAACAAAGCCGGCGAATAAACAACGATTGCCAGGCATTGTGCTCTCGATATCGCCACATTCATGCGATTCTTGTCGAAAAGAAAATTAAACCCCCGAGGCGACTCATTGGCACTGCTTGCGCACATGCTTAAGAAGACAACCGGGGCTTCCTGTCCCTGGAATTTATCCACACTCCCAACCCTGGCGTTAGCCCCCAACGCTGTTTTAAGCTTATTGACCTGATAATTATAGGGAGCAACAAAAAGGATATCATTCCAACCCATTAGTCTTTTTTCACCTTTTTTAGCATGAAATGTCCGCCCCAGTAATTCATTCGTCAAGACGACGATGTGCTCCACTTCTTCATCACTGCCTTGTGTGTTGCCTTCATGTTTCACCGGGACAGGGATTATTCCAGCGGTTTTGTTTAAAAGCCCATGATACCCGGCAGGGATGCTTATCCATTGCTCATCATTTTCAGGAGCCGTTTTAAGCTTGCCTTCGTAGACACCCTCACTGATAAACTGATTGACGGCCGAGTGCATACGGTAAGTGGTTCCCAAAAATACCCCCATGGAATCCGGGATGGTGGGTGTGGAGTGCAGCAGATAATCCAAAATCGATAAGCCGCTGTCCTCGGGGTGACTTCCCTGCGAAGGCTGCCCCAATTGCATCTGATCCCCCATCAGGATAATGTTCGATGTCGATTGGCTCATGGCAATCAAATTAGCGACGCTCACCTGCCCTGCCTCATCAATAAACAGATAATCAAAGGCATTTTCCAAATCGTCTCTGGAAAAACCCCAGGCGGTGGTTCCGACCACACAGCCTGCTTGTAAAAAACCGGCAATCGCTTTATTGTCAATCACGCTGATCTTTAAATCCTCCAGGGCTGAATCCGTATTACGGGTACAGGCAAAATGACCGTTAATGCCTTCTTTGCGGCAATAGTCGGCCGTGCTGATTAATAAATGATTGACCGCTTTATGGCTATTCGACGAAATGCCTATTTTCTTGCCGTTTTTAATTAACTCCGCAATTAAATGCTTGCCCGTATAGGTTTTACCAGCCCCGGGTGGTCCCTGGATGGTCAGATAACTGTTATTGAGATTACGCACAGCGCTAATCATTTCATTCAACCGCTGATTGGGATCAGGACTGGGAGCGATGGGCTGGCCGGCGACATGCCCCTTGATTCGAGGGATGGATTGACTCAGAAAATCAATGATGGCCGTTTGCCCTAGCTCCCCTTTCGCAAACTTTCGCGCCTGTTTTGCAATGGCTTGCGGTATGGGCTTAGGATTAACATGCTCATCGGGGATTAAGGTGATTGGGCCATCCGGCTCCTCCTTTAATTTCAGCGCGATAATCCCTTGCTCCAAATCACTTCCTTCCGGATAGCAGGCTGCTTTGATGTTGTGACCCTCGGGGGTTTCATGGCCTAACAAAAAATAATTATCCAGGCTACCCTTGAATTCCTGGGCCGGATCAAATGAATACTCATAAACGAAATGACGCGCTTTAGGGCTGGGTTTGTAAGCCGGCTTTTCAGTTCGCCGGCAATAAGCAAGGCAATCCATGTCGTCGAACAATTCCTCTTCGCTTAAACCTAATCGGTCGAACAGTCGCCAAAACACCGGCTTGGATTCGCGTCGATGAAATTCAATGGACCAGGCCATGACCGAATAAAGTCTGGCGGATTGTTCATTTCCCTGCGCTTTTAATTGCAGCGCTTGTACCAGTAACTGTTCGCGAAGTTCAATACCCTCGTTCATTTCTTTAATGTCCGGCTCAACGGGTTCTTTTTTGCCACAAAAGGCAATGCCGCTGGATTCTTGCCTGTCTCTCAGCCAACTCACCAGTTCCTGAGTGGAATAACAATCATCAATATTGTACAAACGAATATCATTCAATGCCTTGGAGGATTGCCAGGTATCACCATCCGGATTTTCAAGCCACTGTTGGTACACCACGACAGAATCCGTTCCAGAACCTACCTCGGTGTTTCGTTTGCTGCGGTATAAATGCTCAATGTTTTTAATGGAATAACGGGGCTCGCCCACCAATAAGGCGGTTTTTACGACCTTATATAAATCAACAAAGACGTCATTGCGCAGCAGCTGGTCCACTTCATATTCGCATACGCCATACCTGCTCATCAGTTTACGGCAGGCCGTGATTTCATAGCTGGCATAATGGTAAATGTGCATGGACGGATCCTGAAGCCATCGTTGATACGTCCATTCAATAAAGGCTTTGAAACAGTCTTTTTCCTGCTCGCTGTCGTGCGCCCAGAAATCCTTGTATTGACGCTGATTATTGTCATCAAAATAAGCAGCACCCCACAGGTACTCCAGGCCGCCGTCTTCCAGCGGGAACCCTTCGATATCAAAAAAAATGTCCTTGTTGGAGTGCGGCGGCAGAAGCGCCAAGCCTTGCTTTTTTCCCGCGGCATGAGCGATCAACCGGTAGACCGGTCTTTCTTTGCCAATGCTCTCCTTTTGGATTCTGGCCTGCTCCTGTAATCGTGCAAACGGTTCCGGTTTTATGCCTTTGACACCACTGACTCTGGCTTCGGCTAATGCCGTCATGGTTGTGATGCCTGCATCATGCAATTTTTTGATTTGTGCTGACGTAATGGTCGCCACCTGAATCAAATGATCTGCTTTTAACAGCAGGTGTTGCGCATGGGTACTCCATCGCCCCCAATTCCTTGAGGAAGCCGGATCCGGGCATTGAGTGGGCTCAAATGCCTGATGCGCGGATAAAAAGTGACATTTAAGGTTCTGGTAGAAGTAAAAATAATCAGTAATCCTGAACCGGATTTGCTCTTTATTGCCCAACACGGCAGTCAGGTAGTCAGCCCTGGCCTGCTGCATTGCCTCAAGCATCTCAGCATAGCAACATAACTGCACCAGGAAATGCGGTTTAACAGACTTCGCTAATTTGGTATCCCAGATTTCATAGCAATAATTCCCAAAACGGCTTTTACCTTCAATTTTGATCAAAAAATCAGCATGTCCTCTGAACGGTAACCCTTGCAAATGAGCCTGATAAATCACATCCACGCCGTTTTTCATCGCCTCAAGGGTTGCTTGATAAGCGTCATGCCGACCGTGTAGAGTGGCAATGGTTAATCCTTTAGCCTTAAAATCCGCTAATAGCTCTAATTCGTGTTGATTTCCTTTGTCACGCAAAACACTGAGCAAAGGGTCGCCTTCATCAGGCGCCGGTAGTAAATCAGGGTGTTTTATGGCCAGATGTTCCATCCAGGAGGCAAAAGGACTATCCATAAACTGAGTGAGATCGGACGGTGAAAATACCATTTGACTCGATTCAAGATACATTCAGGGCTACTCCCAGTGATTAATGAAATGGCTACAGAATCTCATCATGAACGGCATGGTATTATAAATAAAGTCCTTATGAAGTAGGTAGTGTACCGTGCTTTAGTTTTAAAATTAACCAGTACTCAATAGAAAGAGGGTGTCTATTCCCTTACCCCAGACGAGTATTATGGCAAACCGAGGCGGAAAGCCAAGTTAATAAAAACACGGGGTTCTCTTACGCCGAAACCCATGTCATCGGTAACGCCGCTTGATCTCCACCTGTGCAACTATCACCCTCAGCCTGCGCTCTCAATGAGAGAGATGATTTTGTACGTAGAAGGACCGTTTCAAAGCCGATCCATCGGCGCCGTCCATCCCTACCAGGGCCACCAATCCCATGAGTTCCTGTGTCGTATTATTTGGAATCCTCTGGACGTTTGACTCCAAAGGGTAATCCTTTGCACAAGACACTGTGTTCGTAAATCGCTTGAGAGGGGATTCCAGGCATTTTTAAAATTCTTTCAAATCGCTATCAGTAGGGATCCGTTTTTTAAGTTTTTTCTTCTTATCTTCTTTAGATCTTGTTCTGCAAATGTGAGTGAAGTCGTGCGTTAGCCGCGGAAAACTCAGTCAAGAATCGAGATTGCTAATATTTCCTTAATCCAGTTGATGTACTATTTTAGCCCAGTATGAAATTAATTTGATTAGAATGAAACCATTTGCATCCAAATGATAAATAGTAGTCCTCAGTTGTAAAAGTCAATCATGAAAAAAGCACTGCAGTTTAATGGAGAAGTCATGATTCGGACCCTAGTCAAGCGTCTCTCTTTGCAAAGGACTCGAAATCTGAAATTACTTCTGAAGCATCGTCCATCTATGTTTTAGATTATGCGTGTAAGGAAGATTTTCCTGATTTTCTTGAGTCGGTCATGAAAGAGAGTGCAATGGCTGAAATCTATCTTGAGGATGAAGTTTTGCCGAAAGACACTGCCAAATTATTCGATATGCGAGGCAAGTTACGATATCGGGAAAGCAATCGCTGCGATCTGATGCTCGTTTTGCGGGACAATACTAAGTTGGCAGGTTATGTTGAACTTAGATTAATCAGTGATAGTGATTCCTCTTCAACTCTTTTCGCTTTGTATGTGCATAACGAATACCGGAACCGCGGGATTGGAAATTTGCTGGTACTGCATGCATTGAGAGTGTTTTTGAATACGGGTGAATCGACGATGTCAGTTAGCTACACCGCCGATTCACTGCCATTGTATAATAAATTTGGCTTTTACCCTCCCTATAAAGAGAAGGATGAATTAGCAGATTGGTTTAAAATGGACGATGATCAACGGCTGGCGCAACTCAAAGACGAGCCCTCCGATTATCTTATCCTGGATTTAAAAGTTAGATCGTGTCGTGACATTTTTGATGGCAATTTTCGGAAATTCCAATCAAAAAGTATAACATTCGAGCTTTCTGAAAATCTAAAAGCGGATTTGCACATGAACGTGTTAGCAAAAGAAACAGCGTATTTGACTTCAAACACCATGTTATTAGTTCAAAGTGGCTTAGGAATCCTGAATACTGCAGCCTCCCAAGACGCTAAAAAAAGAAAAATAACTCAAGACTTACCGGAGTTTTCTTCTGTGGCGAAGTTTAACATTCGTAATTGACTTCTTACCCCCCATCACTTCTTCAAAACCACTCTATCCAGACTTGGATTAGATCATCTTTAATCTGGGTAACGCGTGGTGCTTTTTCTTTTATAACTCGTATCATCCGAGCAGAACGACGAATCTGATGCGAGAGAATAGCCTTTAAATTGCTTTAATCAGGTCTGTTCTTCATCCATTTGATGAGTTGGGTTATAGACAGGCCTGCTCAAGAATTATTGGAAAAATTTAAAGCGATACTTAAGGAAATAATTTCGCCAACACATGCTGTTTCAACAGCAACAGGTGATTAACAGGCACGCACCGCCCAAGAAACGCCTTTGTAAAGTGATTAATGGGTGGGTAATTTTTAAACACACCTCAACCCATCAAATCCGTTACTTCAAAAAAGGAGGTTAGCTCTGGTCTTGGCATATCAAAACTATCCTGCACAGCCGTATAACCATGGTAGCCTAAGCGCGCAAGTGGGTGAAATCGGGTTGGATCAATTCGTTGTTCTTCATTCAGCACGGATTCACAGACATGAATACCAACCACATGGCCAAGGACCATGCGATTTATTAATTTCTCTGGATTAGACCGAGGCAATTGCACGGACATGTAATACCGGCACTCCAAACTAATGGGTGCAGCTTTAATCCGTTTTGGTTTTACTATTTTGGCAGGCGCTTGTTCAATACCGGCCATAGAAAATTCGCTGGTATGGCGTGGGAAATTCATCGAGGTGATATTCATTTTTTCTTTTAAAGCATAGGAGGTGATATTCACCACAAATTCACCTGTTTCTTCTGCATTACGCAAAGTGTCTTTTTCCCCCGTTTCCACATGCGCCTCGGTGGTTGAAAACATCACCATCGGCGGATCATCGGCCACACTATTAAAATAGCTAAACGGCGCAAGGTTATCTTTCCCGCATTTACTCACGGTGCTTATCCATGCAATAGGCCTGGGAATAACACAAGCCTTAAACAGTCCTTTAGGTAATTGGTTGGCTGGATAAAAAACCATGGCTTTCTCCGGAAACAGTGTGGGCTTAATGATTAATTCTGCACTTACGCCATTCAACTTGCAGGTAAGACAGTGCTTTCTAAAGAACCAAAACCGAGTTTGTGAGAACCGTATTCCCAATAGCCTGTGATAATAACCTTATCACCGTCTAATAGAAAGGAACGTTTATTCCCGTCATCAAGCGTTATCGGTTCTTTGCCGTCTAAGGTGATTTCCAACAGACTCCCCCAACTTTCTTTTACTGGCCCGCTGATTGTCCCAGTGCCCAGTAGATCACCCGTTTTTAAAATGCAGTTATTGACTGTATGATGAGCAATCATCTGTTCCAAACTCCAATAAAGCTCCGTGCTGCTCGTTTCACAAACGATCGTTCTAATGTTTGAACCTGCAGGCTGGATTTCAACAAGCAATTTAATATCAGGTAGCTGACGAGGACTGTCGTAAAGGTATTCAACCGGTCTTGGGTTTTGTTCCGGCAGGTTTTTCATAACCAGACTTAAAGCATCGAATGGTACAACCCAGGTTGAGATAGACGTGGCAAAGCTTTTCGAAAGAAACGGCCCTAAAGGCTGATATTCGAATGCCTGAATGTCTCTAGCACTCCAGTCATTCAATAACACACAACCGAACAAATGTGATCTGGCATTATGGACTGAAATGGGGCGGCCATCAGGATTGCCCCCTCCTATAAACACTCCTAACTCAAGTTCAAAATCCAGTTTACGGCAAGGTTGATAAACGGGGGGGGCGTCAGGAGACAGTTTTATTTGCCCTTTCGGCCGCATGATGTCAGTACCCGAAGGAAACACGGTACTTGCCCTGCCATTATAAGCGACAGGTAAATACCTCCAATTGGGTAAAAGCGCATTCTCATGGCTTCGGAATAATTTACCCACATTGCTTGCGTGATGCAGAGCCGCATAAAAATCAGTATACCCTTCTATTTTGAAAGGTAGGGCCATTTGAACGTCGCATAGTGGAATAAGGGCACGTTGCAATAAGGCATGATTGCCCTGCAATTCATCATTATCAACAGACAATAATGTTTGTACCCTCCTTCGAACATCAGACCAACAATCAGGGCCTAAAGAGGCAAAATAATTCAGGCTGCTTTGGTTAAAAAGAGGTTGCTCATGGTGTGTAACGATAAGCTTTTCTTTTTCGAGCAAGGCAAGATCAAGGACATAACTGCCAATCGCTGTACCTATTCTTGGAGAGGATTTATCCGTGTAAAATACACCGTAGGGCAAGTTATTGATAGAAAATAGCGAATCATCCGACTTTTCAACAAATGAAACCAATTCTCGGGTTATTTTTACCATTCACCTCACTCCAGATAACTCAGGGTTTTGACAAACCCGGTTTATTTGACCGGTTTGCAACAACGAAGTGAATGATACGGCTTATTAATTCCGATTTAAATAAGCTAATTACATAAAACTACTCTATTAGTCTTGGAGTAAGCGATTGCTTTAACGAGTTAAAAAATGAGCCAAATGTATTTTCTACCCCAAGCGTGCTTTTTCCAAGCAGGAGATTTTGAGCAACCTGCTCGCCAAAAGCAATGGCATGTTTATACCCATGTGCGGAGCCTACATCCATGATTTTGACCTGAGGATGATCAGGCAGACTATCGTAGATAAAACGTTCTTTCTTGTTCATTGTAAAGGGATAATTGATGACACTCACACAATCAGAAGATATTCCATTAAAGTTCGGCGCAATATACTGATTGAATACTTCCTCGGGAGGCATCATCGCCTGTTTTTCGTTTAAGGAATCAGGCGACAATGCATTTGGTTTTAAATCTGAGATTGGAAATAAGGCAAATTGCACGCGTCCCTCGCCATTCACATCGGGAAAAAACACGAAAGCCTCGGTCTGCCCCTTTTGCCAGATTAATACCGGACAATTTTTAGGGGAGTATTTTTCCCTGAATTCATCCGTTATTTTAAACGTGTACATGGAACACATATGGACACTCAATTGCTCGGAAACATCAGCGCCAAAATGCTCGGATAATTCCTTTTGGAGCCAGGGGCCCATGGATAAAACGACTTCGTCGCTTGCGTAAGTTCGCTTGTCCGTATGCACAAGGACAGTGGACTTACCCCCGATGATCTTTTCCTCAAACCCCTGATAGCACTCATCAAAAATAAATTCCACTCCCGCGTTTTCAGCTAATTCAATCAGTATTCGATGGCATTTTTCGGGGATCAGCATCCCCATGGACGGTTCGAAATAAGCCAACTCTTTACTTCCTATCTTCAACGCGTCATAGCGCGTCAGTTCGTCAGGATTTTTTATCTCGCAGGGAATACCATTTTCCCTGGCATATTGTGCGCTGGTTAAAGGCCAACTTCCATCGTCTTGCGGTCCAATAATCAAGCCACCTGAACGGATGTGAAGGGATTGTTTTGTTTCCTTTTCTATTGATGCAATAATTTCTTGGCTGCGTTTTGCATAAGGAATGTACTCTTTGCCTTCTGCTGTGGCTATTCGAGTTATACGCGCATTCCCATGCGAGGAGCCGTGAGGGTTTGGAGTATTTTCTCTCAAACCTTTTTCAATGACACGGATTTTAATGAATTGCCCCTTTTCAGAGGCTTGTTTACTCAATTGATAAGCCAGGGAGGCGCCCGCTATACCACAACCAATGATCGTGATGGATTTCTCATTTTTATCAAAAAATGATTTCATAATGTTTAAAATATTGCCATTTTTGGTTAATTATAGTCTATACGGATGAACAAACGGATGGCTACCCACTGGATAATGCCAGGGAATAAATGGTAGATGAAGTAAAGACGATGCCCTGCTCCAAAGATTATGCTGAACGTACGCACCTATCCCAGCCAGACAAATGACGTTTCGGCATGAATACGTTTATCGTTTCAGAACCTGAACTGAAAAACCGGGTTTCCCGTAAAAAAGACGTCATTGAAATAAGCTTCATTTTTCGATTGCGGTTGGGTTATTTGCCCAAAGAATCCATCCATCCAATTAAGTAGCATTTGCGACAACAAGGGCATGATGCTATTTTGTCATCTCAATTTACCCCCTATTCAAACTACAAATACCAAAGTATGAGTGAAACAATCGCGGTTTGTGTCTGTACCTGCATGCGCCCCCAAATGTTAGAGCGTTGCCTTTTATCGTTGATTCAGCAGGAGTGTCTAGACGATTGGAATTTAATATTCATTGTGGTAGATAATGAATCATCCCCTAACAACCAATCGTTAGTCGAACGCTTTCAAAGCAAGACAAATTTTCCTGTGGTGTACAGGCATGAGGCCAGGCGCGGTATATCCACTGCCAGAAATGCGGCATTGGAAGAGGCCTTATCCCACAAAGCCGATTGGGTATGCTTTTTTGATGATGATCAGTATGCCGACAAACAAGCCCTCAAGTGGGCCTATTCATGGATGAAAGAACACGATGCCTCTGTGGTATCTATGAATTTGACGTACGTCGATCAGGCCTACACGCCGTCATTAGAACCCATCCGTGACGAAGAAAAAACGCGGGCAAGAGCATTACAAACGTGCGGTACAGGTGGTGTTTTGTTTTCCGCATCCTTAATTCATCCTGATGGCTTAGCTCTACGCTTTGATGAATCGTATGCCTTATCAGGTGGTGGGGATGCTGCCTTTTTCTTTGCTGCATTTAAGAAAGGGGCAAAAATGATAAGGTCAAAAAAAGCAGTCGTCTTTGAAGAAATAACGGGGGAACATTTTAAACTTCGTACCCTACTGTTTAGAACGTACTGCACTAAATTACAACGACTTAAAATGAATATAAAATATCGACGGCTTGCAGCTGTATTTGCATTTGTATTGTCCTCAATACTCTTCCCTATAGCGGCCTCTATAGAACTGTTCCTGTTGCCTCTTTACCGAATTTACAGTAAGCGATTCTTTCATAAGCGATTAGCAAGCATATTAAGAAAATACGTGAGATTAGTAGTACTTTTAACGTGTCCCTTCGCAAAGCCCCAGATGTATAAAAAAATAATTGGGTATTAGGAGAGCAGGCAGGTTTAAAATCCTACTTGCTGCTCAAGCTAAACGTGACTCTTAAAAAAGATCTTAGGCAGCCAACTATAGAACCAGGATGTTCCTGTTGTACGGTACGAATTGGAGTCTTGGTTGCATCATCGATAATCTAAAACTTAACTTGACTTAGAAGAGCCAATTAAATAATGGTGCTATAGTTTTTTTATCAGGTAAAACCTATCCATTTCTCAACTGGGTCATTGTTGATTCTTCCACATCGGTGCAGCACAGGTTTAACTATAAGGCTGAAATGATTCATTTTGAGAAGTAGCCACTTTACAAGTTAAGGTTTTATCATTACAAGTAATTGGGCCGAGACAAGCATTTCCAATGCCTAGTGTACTAGGGTCTATTAAATCATACTTATAATCAAACGGTATTGAGTTTCCTGCGCTAGAGTAGGCAGGTGTATTTGCTGGTGGGTTCGAGCCATTCCTGTAATTCGAGTACGTGTAACTAGCATTTGGAGAAATAACATTAATAGTAACACACCACCCCCGAACATTTGGATCATCACCGGGCCAGGAGCACCCTGGTAAGGAGCATGGTGAAGAGCCTACCGTATTTTTAATATAATAAATGCCATTATAAAGCATGTTATATAAATAATTTTGTCCAATGGGAAGTGTTTGATTCGCTTTAAAAGTAAGGGGGGAAACGACGGCCCCGCCAAGGTTGTCTCCAGATACAACACTACCAAAACACATCGAACAATCATTGATGTCAAAACTTGCAATAAATAACCCCGATACCGCGACCGGCGCACCCATTTTGTTTGTTATGGTAATATTTGATAGCCCTGAGCTTTGTATGTCGCTAACGGTCATGAGGGCATAATCATTTGGATCTGTATTTTTTGCATACACACTTGTTACCAACGAAATCCCACTAAGCATACATAGCAAATAATTCTTTACCTTAATCATGTTAATAATCCCTTGTATTAAGAAAATGGTTGAATTTGTTGATTCGCTACAGTGCACGTAAGAGTTCTATCATTACAAGCAATGGGACCAAGATAAATATAGTTGCTTATTAAATTATAATTATAAAGACCGGAACTGGATGCTGAATCAGCTGAGGGCGGTACGGTGGATGTATAACCTGATGAAGTAGAAACGGGTGCCAACGCACCTAAATAAATGCACCAATTGTATTGCGTTGTATCGCTCCCCCATGTACAACCAGGTAGTGCACATCCAGGGGGAGATAAAGGAATGATAATATTTTCATAATAAATAGCCTCATAAAGCATATTATATAGATAATTGCTGCCAATAGCGGCTCTTCTCCCTGGGCGAATTACAGTAGGCGTGAGAAATGCACCAGCTGTAATATTATCTGTAGCTGGGTAAATGATTGTTGCATTATTACAGCTTTGCCCCGGCATAACATAAGCATATTGCCGAACGTACAGCCCATAGACAGTTGTGGCTGAATTCCGATTATTTTGCAAACTGACATTTGAAGTGGATTCATTACTGGTTATATTTAATGAGTCACGCGTTGTTATAAATCCAGAAAAATTGGTTTGAGCAAATGTAGATGTAAAGAAAGGAAAAAATAGGTTTAATAAAAAAAACTTCAATAGTTTCATGATAACATCCCTTTTATTGGAGCGTCTAGCAGGATACACTATTGCAAGTAAAATGAAAGGACTCGTGTAAAGTGTCAATTATTAGTAAACGAAATTTATGCTATGTATTTGTATCTTTTTCTTCAATATCAACTCCCGTATTAGCAAACTCTCTTCCTTGGTTAGGTCCTTATGCAGGTGTTTATCTAGGCGGGGGGTTTGGAAATAATCATGTTTCCACTAATGCTGGGACTGTAACCAATACCTCTTATTTCACAACATCTGCTGATATCAATGCAGTAACTAATGCTGGCGGATGGCAAAAGGAACCCAATGCGATGATTATTGGTTTCCAAATGGGACATGATTGGATTTGGAAACAAATGACCTATGGTATTGCTTTGGATTATGGCTCATTACCATTGAGTTCATCTCGTGTAGTAAATAACACCTATCCCAATAATTCCGATCAGTATTCTATTGACACATCGATGCACACTAATTGGTTATTTACGCTTCGTGGTAAATTGGGTTATCAACGAATGCTGAAATATCCTAGCCTCCTTTACCTGACTGGTGGAATGGCTATGACAAAACTTAAAGTGAGCAATAATTTTAGTGATAATTCCTCTTTGTTGGGGACAGGTGAAAGTGAATCAACTCAGAACCAGATTGGCTGGACCGTAGGCGCAGGCATTGAGGTTGCGGCATTTAAGAACACGTCGGTGAATCTTGAATATCTATACATTGACATACCATCGATAAAAACGACAAGCTCTATTTTTAATACACAAGGTGGTTTTGGTATACCAGAACAATCTCTTATTAGCCCTTTTTCGACTACAACAAACTTTTGCGCCAATTTGCTTAAAATAGGATTAAATTATCGATTTGATGAGTAATTTTAGCCAGGTTTCATTCTAATCAAAATGACTATCGTTAAATTTTGAAGGTTACTGGCTCAGAGGTCACTACAATCCTTTCGACACCACAAGAAGAATGCATGGATCGCTTGTTGGAGGCTTCACGGTACTCCTTATTTTTTAAAAGGTGATTGCTGGGATAACAACGTTGCTGAAAGCTTCTTTGGCAGCTTAAAACAAGAGCGAGTTCAATGGCGAAATTATCAAACCGATGGGAAGCTCAACAGGACATTCTGAATTACATCACCATGTTCTATAACAGCCACAGATCACATTCATATTTGGGATACTTAAACCCAAATCAATTTGAAAAACAGAGCGATTTTTTAATGAAAGTTGCTTAACTGGGGTGTAACATTTTAGTTGACCACGTCACCATGGCAAGATTCACATTGAACACACAAAAATCCATGCTCAATTCGACCTTATTTCAGGTAAGATTCAATTTCATCCTGAACTGACTGAGCCAGCGAGCAAGACTAGACCCTCTAGGTAAATAGATGAATTCCGATTATTAAACTAATTGGGGTACATCCAGGAAGGCATGCCCTACCACAAATGATTATTTTTTAACCATATTGATCCCAATTTATTCTTGTGTGATAATTGTATTTATTTTTTATCAAATTAGGGAGCTCAATGAAATTTGTAACACGTGTGAATAAACCTCTAATATTAACAGTTGGGCAAGATGCTCTAATGATTAGAATACGCAATGCAAGTAAACAAGCGTTAAATGAACTCCAAACCTATGTGGAGGAACAGATTAATGAAGTGCTATTAAGAATAAAAATGAATTCTGCACCTGAAAATCATATAGAGGAGTCATCTGTATTATCTGCATTACAAAAAATTCGGGAATCAATCGATCAAGAGATAACCAGTCGACAGCTCAACCCTGAAACATCCAATTTTGGACTTTTTAACTGATAACAATAAATTTTAACACTTGTTTTAACACTTAGAGAAAATGAGGTTTGATAACTTAATAAAAATTTCTCAAAAACCTCATAATCTTTATCCGAAACATGGTAGTGGAAAACTATGGGATAAGGGACAGTGTAATAAAATATCTAAACATGATTATGAAGAATTTTTAAGTGAATTTGACGAAACTGTTAAGTCTATTGTGACTATGAATTGTCAAAAGATAATATTAACAAATATGCATTAATTTACTGTCTTTAAAAATTGTGTATAAATATTAATCTAATATCTGTATACAATTTGTAATGAGTCGAGGGTCAAACCTTGCTTTTTGCTAAGCGTTTGGCAAAAGCAGCTACGGGGTCAGGGCTTGAATTGTGAATATTGATAAATTCACAATTCAAGCCCTGACCCTTTAAGCTTTTCTCAGCGCAATCACTTCCTCAAAAAATTTTGGTTGGAGAATTCCAGTTAACCCCTGAGTGTGATGCTAAATCTTTTCCAGAATATATACCTCAACAGCTAAGAGATGATTATATAGAAGCATGTTCCATTAAGTTAAAAAGTCCAAAAGCATCAGCGACTTTATCGAGAAGATGTATACAGGGAATTATTAGAGATTTCTGGGGCATCAAAATAAAAAAAATCTGTATGACGAAATTGAGGCCATCAAAGAATTAGATAAAATAGACCCTGAATTGCTGCTGTCACTTCATAATATAAGAGAAATGGAGAATATTGGTGCACACATGAAGGAGGACGTAAATATTATAATAGATGTGAGGCCAGAAGAGGCTCAAGCATTGATCGAAATTATCGAAGTGCTATTTGGTGAGGCATACATTATGAAAGAGAAAAGAAAACAACATATTGAAAAATTAAACAACATAGCTAAAATGAAAAAACAAAAAGAATAATATCCTAATAATTAAGTGTGTGATTCATAGACATCGTTTCAATTAATTGATAGATTTACCCGCCTTATGAAACAGCCAATTAAAGCTAGATTAACTTGGGTAAATCTATATCTGACCTATCCCCTCAATTAGTACCAGTTTCTCGATGAGAAAACCAACATTAAGCCACCTGTTGAGCAAAGTCCACTGGTGGAAAATAATTTAATGCACTATGTGGCCTCACATGGTTGTAATGATGCCGCCATTTACCAATTTCAAAACGCGCCTCTTCCAATGTTCTAAACCAATTTTGGTTGAGGCATTCGTTACGGAATTTCCCATTAAGGCTTTCAACGAAACCGTTTTGTGTTGGTTTGCCAGGCTGGATAAAGTTCAACCGTACATTGGTTGATTTAGACCAGAAAAACATAGCCTTAGAGGTAAATTCGGTGCCATTGTCACAGACAATCTGTTCAGGGTAACCGCGCTCTTCACCAAGTTGTTCTAAAAAGCGTGTAACTTGTTGTCCAGAAATAGAGAGTGCAACAAGTTGCCCCAACAGTTCGCGGTTAAAATTGTCAATGACGTTCAATACACGAAAACGACGACCACTCGCCAATTGGTCCGAGACAAAGTCCATCGACCAACGCTTGTTCTTCTGAGTTGGCACATCCATAATCAAGCGAGGACGTTGGAGTTTTTTTCGTGTTTTAGTACGAATCTGCAGACCTTCCTCAAGGTAAATCCGATAGGTGCGCTTCTTGTTCTGAACTAAACCTTCTCTTCGTAACAAGCTATGCAGCAACAAATAGCCATAACGAGGATATTGAACGGCCAACTCTTTCATACGTGCTTTCAACCCATCATCCGAGCGTTTTTTCTTTAGGTAGCGGTACGCCGTGCGACTTAGCCCAACCAGTTTGCAGGCAACTCGCTCACTGAGCTTAAAGTGAGTTACCAAATGCTTTGCAACACGTTTCTTACTGGTGGGCTTTACCACTTTTTTGAAACAACGTCCTTTAGCGCTTCATTCTCCAGTAGCTTTTCTGCAAGAAGTTTTTTCAGCTTCTGGTTCTCTGATTCCAGCTCGCGTAAGCGCTTCGCTTCGTTGACCTCTAAGCCCGCATACTTGCTACGCCAATTATAGAAGCAACCGCTTGTTATCCCCATACTACGACAGATATCACCAACCTTAGCGCCAGCCTCATGCTCTTTGATTGCTTTGATTATCTGCTCTTCGCTGTAACGTCTTTTCATTTTGAGTTCTCCATTGTCACAATTTTAATGGATTTCTCATCTTTGTCATGGGCTTATTTTTGGGGGATAGGTCATATCTTGAAACTAAAGATGCAGGATATGTTTGTCGTAAATGTGGTATCTCTCGCCCTACATTGAGGAAGTGGTACAAGCGTTATTTAGAAGCTGGTATCGATGGATTAAATGATCAAAGCAAAAAACCTCATTTGTCACCGAGTAAAAAGTTAAATTCAGAACTGACTCAACTAATTCTTGAGCTGCGTATCAGCCGTAATCTGGGCGCTAGGCGTATTCAAACTGAATTGATTAGATTACACAATTGTCCACTTTCTTTAGCTAGCATCCATAAAGCGTTAACTAGCAACAAAACACAACCAATAAAAAAACTTAAGCGGAAAAAGAAATTTAAGCGTTATAGTCGTCCTATTCCTGGTGATCGCATCCAAATGGATACCTGCAAAATAGCCCCAGGAATTTATCAATATACTGCTGTTGATGATTGTTCTCGTTGGCGTGTGCTAGAGATTTACAAACGCCGTACAGCAACAAATACATTACATTTTTTAGACTTGGTTCTTGAGCAATTCCCTTTTCCAATACAGCGTATTCAAACGGATAGAGGATTAGAGTTTTTTGCCGAAAAAGTTCAGCTGAAAATGATGGAATTAGGTATTAAATTTAGGCCAAATAAGCCAGCGTCACCCCATTTAAACGGCAAAGTAGAACGATCGCAAAAAACAGATCTTGAAGAATTTTATGTTATTACAGATTTATCTGACTTTGAAATACTGAGAGAAGAGCTAGCACAATGGCAGTTTGATGTGGTTCAATTGATTTGGACATACCAGTTAAGAGATAATTTGCTTAATTGGAGGTCACAATGTCTACAAGAAGAAAATATACAAAGGAATTTAAACTGGATGCGGTTAGCTTAGTAACTGAACAAGGATACGCATGTTTAGACGCTGCCAGGAGCTTGGGAATTAATTCGAATATTTTGAGTCGCTGGATTCGAGAGGCAGCAGAGAATAATGAAAATGCTTTTCGTGGAAATGGTAAATTGACGGAAGAGCAACTTGAGATTCGCCAGTTACGAGAAGAAGTCAGAAGGCTGACAATGGAGAAAGAAATACTAAAAAAAGCCACGGTCTTCTTTGCGAAAGAAGCGAAATAAAATATTCGTTTATCGCCCAACACAAGAAGACCTGGCCGGTTGGCATGATGTGCCACCTCATGGGCGTTACTCCTTCTGGATACTATAGTTATCAAAAGCGGAAACAAACAAACCCGAACAATGAACCAGAACATCAAGAGCTATTGGAGTGGGTTAAAAAAATCTCGGAATCCAGCAAGTTCTCGTATGGAAATCGCAGGATAAGGAAAGCACTGAATGCTCTTGGTTATCCGGTTGGTCGAAGAAAAACCCGTAGTTTGATGCGTGAGGCTGGTATTTTTGTTCGATATAAAAAGAAATACAAAGTGACAACAAACAGCAATCACAAGCAACCTGTTTTTGATAATGTGTTAAACAGGAGGTTTCAGGTCAATGAGCCCAATCGTGCCTATGTGTCCGATATTACTTATATCTCAACCCATGAGGGCTGGTTATACCTGACCGTGGTGATTGATTTGTTTTCTCGGAAAGTAGTGGGTTGGAACATGAGTTCGAGAATGAAGACTGATACGGTTTGTGATGCATTAACAATGGCCATTTGGCAGAGAAATCCAAGTTCAGGCCTTATTGTGCATTCCGACAGAGGCTCACAATATGCCAGTAAACAATATCGTGACCTTCTCAATCAATATGGTCTAGTGGGCAGCATGAGCAAAAAAGGTGACTGCTGGGACAATAGCGTTGCTGAAAGTTTTTTCGGTCGCTTGAAAGACGAGCGAGTACATTGGCGTAATTATCAAACCCGGAAGGAGGCAAAGCAGGATATCCTCGATTACATTACTATCTTTTATAACAATCAAAGATTACATTCGTCTTTGGATTATCAAAGCCCAAATCAATTTGAAAACCACTATTGGGGGCTATTGAAAAAAGTGGCTTAACTGGAGTGTACAAATTTGGTTGACCACGTCAAATGATTGTTGGCACAACCACGTGGTATTGCGCTGATGGAACAATTTCATACTTCAATCCCTGGAGTGCCTGCAACGATTTTAATACTTGCCCTGATGCGAGTTGGAAATTATCGGAGGATAAAAGTACTTGTTCCCGACCAAACTTTTCCTGCTTAGCCGATCCGAAAGACGTTTCTGAAATTAAGTTGCTCGCTGCAATAGCCTATGGAGAAGCTCGTACTAATAATTATGAAGAAATAGCAGCTATTGCTAATGCCATCGTCCGACGCAGGGATTCTTGGGATGTCTCTACCATAAATGAATTGGTAGAAAAATTCCCTAAATTTGCTCAAGCAGCCAGGAAGCAAAATGAGCGATATCGATTAATTATGTGCGCTCCTGAAGATGATCCAAATTATACCATAGCTTACCAAGCAGCTGCCAATGCCTTGAATCATGGTATTGATTACGCGAACGGAGGTTGCTTTTGGGATGGGAATGATTTGAAAAGTGACGGTAAAAAACACGATAAATACCGAGCGGGCTTTACATATACAAGTCCTGAGCATAATATTTTCCACACACCAGAACCACCACCGAAACATCGGCATTCGACCCATGGGGTTTACAATTATGCCTATGAATCAACAGCAGCCTATGGCTCAACTATATTTTGGAAATATACTTCCCAATTCATCCATGCTCGAGGAGCGAAACAATGTCATTAATACGTAATTATTTAATTATCACCAATTTTTTACTGGTTCCCTTCGCCTGGGCTACTCCTTCAATTGAAATATTGCAATCCTGCAAAAATGCTGAGCCTGCAAATAATTCAATTTCGATGGAAGAATTGGATGCACCAGGAGTCGAGCAAACTGTTGAAGCGGGTTGTGAGGAGAAATATGAACTTACCTACAATCATCAAAAATTTGGTTCAATAACCTGCAATAACGAGGGATATCTCATCATTAATAGTAATCGCATTAAATTAACCTCTGCAGCCAATTTCTCGGTTAATCCAGCAGTTAAACCCGATACACCACTTTTATTGACCGCTCAATATTGGAAAATTACCAAAGAGAACGACTCCTATTTATGTGTGGCGAGTGCTATTGATCAATCCGGCTCTCGTTCCGGAAGCTCGCAATATTATATTGCTGAGAATGCGTTTAATAGTGATCCTGTCAGTTTGTATTTTTATTATTTTGATAGGGAGTCGATACCGTTGACTTCGATGAATTGATCACGCATCAAGTTTACGGATATTTCAAACGATCAAAATCCTCTTAATGATTAAATTGACTAGGGAAAGGAATTTCTTACGAGTTAAATTAAGTAATAAATACTCATTTTAACTCGTTCATTAGTTTAAAACGATGCAGATGAGAATTAAATCTTTTCTTAAAATCATTAATACTTAGCTGGAAATTTTTTGCTTTATTAATGTTTTGTGTAAACTGATGATCTTTTGAATTACATAGAAAAAAATTGGCCAGCTCTTCATTAGTATCTAATGAATAAGTATTAATTTGTAAAGTCTCAGGAGCAACTCCTAAAATTTTAGAAAGTTTAATCCCATTTATTTCACCTCTTTCAATTTCTTCATATGCCGTGTTATTAGTTGAAATCAAAAAAATACAAAAAAATCGAATATATAAATCATCATTATCGACATACTTGGTTTCATTTTTAACAAGCACATGATCTATCTCAATATATAAAATTAATTTTTCAACATCTCTTAAAGAAAGATTGTTTCCAACAATCATTCTCTTGAAAAAATCCATCCTATCAGAAACCATTGATTTGACCACCTCATAATTACTTTCTTTAAGTTTATTTTCGAAATGTTTTTCAGAATTATGAACAGATTCCAATTTAGAATCCGGAGACAATTTAAATTGATATTTAAAGAATTTATCTAAATATGTTTTCTCATTAGGATTGGAAAGACCATATTTATGCTGTAATGCGGAGTTTATTTGATCAAGATTAGCGACAAAAATAAATTTAATTTGATCCAATTCAAATAAGTGCTTCACTATCTCAATCATTGCTATCGAGAAATCGGGGCGACATCGATCTAATTCATCAATAAATATATACAAAGGATTTTGTTCAGCAATTTCTTTGAGCTTATCTTTTAATAATTTGATGTTCTGTTCAAGTTGAGTATAGCTTTCGAACAATGAATTAAGATAGGAAGTAGTGGAATCCTCAGCAACATTGGCTATATTCTGCATCATTTCATCTGCGTATTTTCCAGTAAAATGAGAAGCCGCAGCTTTAGCTATTCCTAAGGTTATGACTCTTAAAATAGGAATAGTAATTTCTTTAAATTTTTGTACAGATTTCCCGGGTAAAAAAGATGATATAGAAGCAAAAAAGGCTAACAAAGGTTCATTAGTATGATCTGCCTTGAAAGCATCAAAATAAATACAAATATTCTCAGTATTATTTTCCTTGATAAGATTGATTAATTTTTTGCAAAATATGGTTTTTCCTATCCCCCATCCACCGTCAATAACCATAGGTGAAATAGATAATTTAGACAATAGTATATTCAAATTATTAGCTATAATTTTTCTATTAAATTCATCCTGACTTTCGAAAGTATTTAGGTTTTCTAATTCCATTTTCAATCCTAATAAATATTACGGAAACACCTCTGAATCTGAATAACAGGTCCGATAATCTCTGCTTTAATTTTAGTTTTGACGTGAACATTAGCCCAATCCTCATTGAATGCAACCAATTCAAATTCTGGAGCTATTTTTGAAGCAGACAATTGTTTATATTTGCGAATAATAATTTCAACATCTGAATCAAGCTTCGCAGCAACAAAATCACTGGGCATGGCTAAAGCTTCAGGATCAATAATCATCACATCCCCGATCCGAAACTCGGGCACCATACTCTCATCCTTAACCACCAAAGCAAAGGCATTTACCCCAATACGCTCACTTAGTTTTGCACTAAGTGGAATGAAATCAACCTTGTCCGAATAATTGCCGCTTTTAATTTGCTCTATGTAGAAGGCAGGATCACAAGCCTGTTTATAATCCAATACAGGCACTAAGGTACCAGCACCTGGAATCTTCTTGGCTTTACCTTCTCTATCATCCGACAAACACATTAAAAACGCAGGTGAAAGCTCTAAAGCCTTGGCAAGTTGTTTTATTTCGTTGGGTCCTGGTGTTCTATCACCACGCTCATAATTGTTGATGCTGGAGATTTTTAGGTTTTCAGTCAGGTCTGCCAGTTCTTTGCGAGTTAACTTTTTTGCCAAACGCTCTTGTTTTATACGCTGGCCAATTTTTTCTTTGATGTTCATATCCATTTCGCAATCAAGCCTTTCAAAAAAAAGAATTTAGATATTGACAGCAACTCCATTTGTGGTAATTTGTAACCACAAATACTCAATATGAGTATTTTATAATTTCGAATAGAGCTTCAATATTCCACGTTATTATCAAAAAATAACACAGAACGAGCTAGAAGCCTACTGTTTTTAAGGAAGAAACGAGCGATGGACTTCGTTATTAATCATGATGAATTAGCAGCCCTAAAGGGATTACCTCATCTGCAACAACTGGTTTACCTGCGAGGAATTAAACCCTATATGAATAAAAAGACAGGGATTGTGGGCGCAGATCATTCCATTAGCTATCAATTTATTGCCGACCAGCTTTCTGTTGAGCCTCAACGAGGGATTAAAGGCACTATTATTTCTCGTGCACAGATTAGGCGAGCTCTTGCAGGAATTGCACAAGCTGGCCTAATCCAATTTAAATGCGAAAAACAACAGCTGATTTTGGAGTGTTCATTCGCTTTAACAGACTATTTTGTTCAAAAGAAAGCCATCACAAAGCCGTCACACTTACCCGTCACAACAAATTGTTCACAATCTCTTGAAAAATATGATTATTTTCACAATGACAAGTTAAAAGCCGTCATATGCGAGGAGGCAAAGGCCGTCACTCCTCTTATTAATAGAAATAATTATATATATTTATTACAGCAATTTGAAAAATTTTGGTTGCTGTACCCCAACCCTATAGTTTGCTTGGATAAAGCCATTATACACTTTATCATAAGTACCCACTAAAAATTTGAAAATTTAAATTTTATTCGCTAACTTATTGATTTTACTATGCCGTTGCGCGGAATCGAACCGCGGACCTATTGATTACGAATCAATTGCTCTACCGACTGAGCTACAACGGCAGTGGGGGAAAGTATATCTTTGGCTTGCGATTGGTGCAATATTCGGTGATGGATTTATCCCTCTTCCCTGAGGGTCTGTGCTTACGCTTTTTGATGCAAGACTACGCCCAGTGTCCAGTCGCCGCTTTGGTCGGCGCTTAGGTAATGAATGGGTTGCTCGGGTTGTAATCCGTAACCATCGACCATCAGCGCGTAATAGTAAGCTGGGAACAGGCAATAGCCGTAAACGTATTCGTTGTTGGGGTATTGTGAATTAATGGTTGACCACTGCTGTTGGCAGAAATCGCTGTTGGCTTGCGCAATCAGACTCTGATTGTTGAATTCATTCGCGTTAAAGACAAAGGGTTTGCTTTTCGCCAATTCCACGACCCCGCCGAGACCATACCATTCTTTGACCGGATTGGCAGACAACACAGGCTGTACAACTTCATTGACATGGTGGACACTGTTTAACAAAGGTGCGACTTCGCCCTCGCAGGCGTAGGCATCACCTTGAGCGGGAATGCCGTCCGGTAATTCGTAATTGGTGATGAAACAACTGGCGGAATCGAGAAACTGATGCGACACTTCAGTTTGCCCTAATCCAAGAAAACTGTGCACAAAGAGTGAATAATGTTGGCCGTAAAGGGTAAACTCCTGTAAATCCACGGGTGCGATATTTCCCTTGCCATGAACAGGAAACGTTATCTGAACCGAAGCGCCGCCCATGTCCATCACACCCACGGTGTTTTGAGCGGTATTTTTAAAATTACCCAGTTGGTAATTCACCGATAACCATCCGTAAAGTCCTTCCTCATTGCCGGTAATGGTTTTAGCACTTTGCAATTGCCATTGCGATTGTTGGCCAAACCAGTTTTGCAGGTACCCATACAATTGCTGCTGCTTGGGCTGCGGCAATAAACGCATGCCGGCGGTGGAATAAAAATAAACCGGCAGTGACGACTCCGGAGCGCCGGAAAACAAAGTGGTTAAATAGCCATCTATAGTGGCTTGATTGGCGTCCAGTGTGGCAAAACCCGGTTTGATTTTTTTGCTCCACTTTTCGCTGATGTTAATCGGGGTATTGGTATTATCCAAATCGTAGGCGTAAATGTGGACACGCGATCCGGTGCTGCCAGCATCGACAACAGCCAAGCAGTGGCCTTTTTGACACTCAGGAATTTGGGCACTTACGGTCAGGCTTACACCCAGAAACAGCACACTACCAATAAAACGAACAGCGACATTCATTTAAAAACACCCTTTTTAGCAAGTGCGCATAGACTAACTTATGTTCAATTTATTGTCAATAAGATCTGCTGATGGACAATAATTAACCTGCCTCACGCTCCCAGCACACGGGTTCCAGCCCCTTCCCTTTCTGCAGCGAGAGACGAACCATACCGCAAGCCATGGTATTCAACACCTGACTTCCTGCCTGCTCCAGTGTGGTTAATGTTTGCGCATGAGGAAAATGATACCGGTTATCAAACCCGGCGGAGATTATCGCAAAACGGGGTTTAACCTGATTGATGAACGCTGGCGAGGACGAGGTTTTGCTGCCGTGATGGGCCACCACCAGCACCGCGGCCTGAAGCCTGCCAGAGTACCTCTGTACCAGATAGTCCTCCCCCTTTTTCTCAATGTCGCCGGTAAGTAAAACGTGCTGCCCCTTTCGGCTAATCTGAAGGATGCAGGAGGAGTTGTTCTTGTCATTAAACTGCTGCAGCACAGGAAAAAAATGGAATTGAATGCCATCCCATTCCCAATCCGGGTAGTGGTGGCACGTCTGTCCGCGATGATAAAAATCAACCCGATCCACCAGCAACTCCGCACCAGGATACTGTTCCTCGATTGACTCAAGCCCTCCCCGATGGTCCAAATCAGGATGACTGATGATGATTTTATCAATGCGGGGAATGCCCATGGCCTGAAGGTAAGGAATAACAGCCAGTTTTCCCATGTCACTGCCATGGAAAAATTTCATACCGGTATCGTAGATAAGGTAATGCTCCCGGGTGCTGACCACAATGGCCAACCCCTGCCCCACATCCAGCACGTCAATACGGGCCTCGCCCCGTTCAAGACGCGACGGTTTGGGAACCCACACCGCCAACAGCATGCAAAACAAGGCGGGCCAGATTAATTTTAAAGGCAGCACCAGCAAGAGTCCCAGGACCAACAGCAGGATCACCACGGTGCTTATTTCCTGAATACCAACCTGCAGATTGACCATGGCAAACGAATCAATCCAGCGCAAATAAAGCAAGAGCAGTTTAGTGGTGCCAATAACCGGCATCATCAACCAGGAGGAGGAAACAACATTGCTGATAATCAAACTAATCAGCGATAAAGGGACCAGAACAAAGCTGACCAAGGGAATGGCCAACAGGTTAGCCAGCAACCCATTGATCGCCCCATAACCAAAACAATACAGAGTCACGGGCATCAATCCGGCCAGACAGGCCAGTTGCAGCGCCAGGGTTTGTTTTATACCGGTCAACCCATAGCGGCGATGCGTGATAATCAACACTGCCACCGCCATGAACGACAGGTAGAAACCGGGCAACAGGACGGCATGGGGTTCATACAAAAGCACCAGAAACAACCCATACCGCCAGGCCTGCCAGACAGTAAACTGTCGGCTTAACCAATAGCGTGACAACAACAGCACCGTCCCGACCAGCGAACGCTGTGCGGGTACACCAAAGCCTGCCAGCAAGGCATAACTGAACGCCGCGAGCATGCCAGCCAGACTGCCGGCCTGCTGTGATGGACAAAAAAGGCATAACCGCCCCCAACGCCGCCATAGCCATTGCGTAATCCCCATACAAAATCCGGCCACCAACCCAATGTGCGCACCCGAAATAACCATTAAATGAGTGGTCCCGGTACGGCGAAACAAATCCCATGACTCAGAACCCATCTGATGAGTGACGCCCAGAGTCAACGCCTGAACAATGCCCAACTCCTCGCCTTTAGGAATACTGCGCGTCAGGTTAGCTGCCAACCGCTCCCGCCAGACCAGCAGTTTGTCCGCTGGCGCCTCCTTGATCAACAGGGATTGGCCTGGTTTCAGATAGCCTGTCCACGTCACGTGCCTCGCCGTCAGCCAACGCCGGTAATCAAAAGCACCTGGATTACGAAGATTAATCGGGCGTTTTAACTTGGCATGGAATTGCCAGCCTTGTCCCGCATGCACCTCGGGACAACGTTGGTAACAATTTAAGAGCATTAATGCCTTGGCCGGTTGACCGTTAATCGCCGTTAATGCCAACTGAAACTGGGTTTTATCCGTGTGAACCGCAGGAATGGAAACAACCGTTCCTTTAATCAGGGCCTGCTGTATCACGGGCGTCAGTGGCATGTTTTTTTCTGCGATGGCATGCTGATGAAGCCACGACCAAAGGCAGGCCGCCAGAAACCAGACAAGGATTCCCCAGCCGGCTTTAAACAGTAAACCAAAAAAAACAACGACGAGTGCATAAAGCGATTGCGAATAAAAAAACGCAATGCCTGCAAAAAAGCAGAGTATCCCCATAAGCGAAAACTGGACTTGCGACATACCCGGTAAATTAAGCAAAACCGGTTGCCGCGACAAGCGTAATTATTACCTGTTTTGGGGGAAGGTCCATTGCGGGTAAAATTACTTATTCGCAAAAAACTAGCAAAATCAAATGGATTGCAATACGATAAATTATCGCAGGTGAAATGGACATTACCATGATTATTGTCGCTTTAAACGAACATGCAAGGGACACTCGTGCGGCCATTACCCCCAATAGTCTCAAACACTACCAGAAATTGGGATTGACCGTTCACTGTGAGCAGAACGTTGGGGCCGCTTGTGGTTTTACCGACAGCGCCTATCAGGAAGCGGGTGCCGTGATTGTCAGTGATCGCGCCCTTCTCTTGCAGGAGGCCGATATTCTGGCCTGCGTCAGCGTGCCGTCGCCGGCTGACCTGCCGCAATTAAAAAGAAATGCGCTGTTAATAGCGCCTTTCGATAATGAACCCGAGAGCCCCTTAATGCAGTGGTGCCAGCAACAATCCATTACTGCGTTTTCAATGAATCTTATTCCCCGCATCAGTCGGGCACAAAGCATGGACAGTTTATCATCGCAGGCCAACCTGGCCGGTTATCGGGCGGTTCTTGAGGGCGTGGCCCATTTTAATCGTGCCATTCCGATGATGATGACCGCAGCCGGCATGATTCACCCCGCCAAAGTGCTGATCCTTGGTGCCGGTGTCGCTGGTTTGCAGGCCATTGCCACGGCCAAACGCCTGGGTGCGGTAGTCTATGCGTTCGACGTTCGTCGCGCCGCCAAGGAACAGGTTGAAAGCCTCGGCGCTGAATTCATTGAAGTCAGCACGGATGAAGACAGTGAAACCAGCGGCGGTTATGCCCGGGAAATGAGCGAGGAATATAAAAAACAACAGGCAGAGCTGATTCATCAATACGCCACACAAGCTGACATTGTGGTCACGACTGCCTTGATACCGGGGCGTCCGGCACCAGTGCTGATTACCCGAGAAACCGTTAACCAGATGAAACCGGGCTCTGTGATTGTCGATATTGCCACCTCGCGGGGTGGAAACTGCGAACTCAGCCAGCGGGATGAAGTGATTCATCATCAAGGCGTTACGATTGTAGGTTACAGTAACTTAGCCGGGTTCATTCCAGCCACAGCCAGTGAGCTTTATGCTAACAACGTGGTCAATCTGTTGAAATTGTTGGTGACCTCACCGGATGCCTTGACCTTCAATGCCGAAGACGAGATTGTGAAACAGGCCACATTAACGCATGAAGGCCGCTATTTTCCTTTTCAAACCACTGAGACCAAGGAGGCCATCAATGCCTGAAGTCAGTTCGTTAAGCAATGCCTATGTGGCCATTTTAACCATTTTCGTGCTGGCCTGTTTTGTTGGTTATTATGTGGTCTGGAAAGTCACGCCCGCACTGCATACGCCTCTCATGTCCGTCACCAATGCGATCTCGAGCATCATTATCCTTGGGGCACTGATTGCCACAGGCATCCGTATGACCGGGACCATTACCGTGTTGGGCGGCCTGGCCATTTTTATCACGGCTATCAATATCTTCGGCGGTTTCGTCGTGACGCAACGCATGCTGCGCATGTATAAAAAGTAAGAGGACAGTGCCATGACTACGCTTATTTCATTTTTTTATTTGATTGCCGCCGTTTGTTTTATTCTGGCACTCAAAGGGCTTGCCAGTCCTTCCAGTTCACGTCGCGGCAACATGCTGGGTATTTTGGGGATGATTATCGCCGTGGGGTCAACCCTGATGATGCCTTCAATTAACCATCATCTGCTGCTTATCAGCCTGATTATTGCTGGCGGACTCATCGGCACCCTTATCGCCTTGAAAATCAACATGACAGCCATTCCGCAACTGGTCGCCGGCTTCCATTCACTGGTGGGTCTTGCAGCCGTACTGGTCGCTTTTTGCGCCTACCTTGCGCCTTCGGCGTTTCACATCGGTTCTCCCGGTGCCATTGAAAAAACCAGCCTGGTTGAGATGAGTCTGGGCCTGATTATCGGTGCTATTACCTTTTCAGGCTCCATCATTGCTTTTCTTAAATTACAGGGTTTGATGTCCGGTCAACCGGTGCGATTTGCCGGACAGGGTATTGTGAATGCAATCATTGGTCTGGCGATTGTCGCCTTGCTGGGCGTGTTTATAGCCACTCAATCCGTTCATGTGTTCATCGTCATGGCCCTATTGTCTTTTTTAATTGGTGTGTTGCTGATTATTCCCATCGGCGGTGCGGATATGCCGGTGGTGATTTCCATGCTGAACTCCTACTCAGGCTGGGCGGCAGCCGGTATTGGCTTTACGTTAAGCAACCATCTGCTGGTTATCACCGGCGCATTGGTGGGGGCAAGCGGGGCTATCTTAAGTTACATCATGTGCGTGGGCATGAACCGCTCCATTATCAACGTCATCTTTGGCGGCTTGCAGGGCGGCGACAGCGCGCTGGCGGCGAGCCGGCACGAAAACCAGAACGTACGTCAGGCCAATGGTGAAGACGCGGCGTTCTTACTCAGCAATGCCAAAGACGTGATTATTGTTCCCGGGTACGGCATGGCCGTGGCCCATGCCCAGCATGCGGTAAAAGAACTGGTGGACGCCCTTGAGAAAAGCGATATCCGCGTCCGTTTCGCCATTCATCCGGTGGCTGGGCGTATGCCTGGGCATATGAACGTTCTGCTCGCTGAGGCCAACATTCCCTATGATCGTGTGTTTGAACAAAGTGAGATTAACCGGGATTTTTCAACCTGCGACGTGGCCTTTGTTATTGGCGCGAATGACATTACCAATCCGGCGGCCAAAACCGATCCTAATTCTCCCATCTACGGCATGCCCATTCTCGAAGTCGAAAAGGCAAAGACTGTCCTGTTCGTCAAGCGCAGCTTATCAGCAGGTTATGCTGGCGTTGATAATGATTTGTTCTTCCGCGACAACACCTACATGTTGTTTGGCGATGCCAAAGTCATGACGGAATCAATAGCTAAAGCACTGGAGGAAATGCACTGAGATAAGTTTTCGTTAAGGTACATGTAGTACAATTTTAAGCCATGCTCATCTTGGTTGTGTTGTTATGATAATTTTGTATGTACCTTTTCCTAGAAACAGTGCCGGAGACTTAGCGTCGGGAATGAATGCGTGGGTAAACAATCACGTCTACCATTTTGGCAACACAATTCAGGTGATCTTTTATCAGGACGAGATTGACTATGATGCAATTCCTCCCTCCACTGCCATCTATCTCTGTGCCCATGGTTCCTCCAGTGATGAACTGAAGCTGTATAACCACAGTAATCTCGATGTCAGCGAGAGCATTTCCATGGAAGAGACCGCGATGCGCTTTAGCAGTGATTTTCTTTTTATTCACTACAAAATTCAGGACCTTCACCTGTACTGTTGTGGAAGCAAGGAAAAAAACCATGCCTTGGCCCAATTGATTCAGAGTAATTTGCCTGCAATTCAGGAAAATCGTATCCATTATTACCAGGGCAGTTTGACTTCAGCCGCCCAAAATGGAGAATTATTTTCCATCATGGGCTCCAATTGGTTGCCTGTCGCTCAAGTTAAATCCACCGTTCCTCGCACCAGAGAGCAGGAGATTAACGAAGAGGGATCCACTGCATCCTCAAAATTTTATTTGCATTATTTATCCACCCGCCGTCCCTGCAGTGATCACTCTAAAGCAGAACGCCAGGAAAGAAGGCGCCAGAATTTTTTTGAAGAGAGCCGGGCACATCGACAACTTGATATTATTAACAATCGCAGGCAATGCACGAAAATGGAATGGGTAGCAGACGAAATGGAGCTCTCGACGGTCTTTTCTTCCTGACATCTCTGTGAGTGGGCTTGCGGCTGCAATGGGTTAATTGATCCGAGCTTTCTTTGAGCCTGCACAGATGCCCCTCTTCCATTCGGTGTGCCGATTTATTTGCCAGACAATAAAAATAAAGCTATCTTAGCTCCCTGAATTGACACCAAGGAGCAACAATGCTTAAAAAAACAGCGTGTACGTTACTGGCCGCCTGTGCCCTCTTCAGTGGTTCCTCACTGGCCGCAACTCATCATGAGCTTGCTCCAGGAATTACTGTGGAATATGACCTTCCCCCCAATAGCCCGCAAGTGTTTTCCAATTATTTTTTCTGGACTGTCACTGCCACCTGCGTCATGCACAGTGAAGACCCCAGCAATAATATCTTGGTCAAGGCATTAAGCAAATCCGGTAAAATCAATGGGATGCCGCTCACTAAAGGGCAACAAACCGTCATCACCATCCACAACCGGGATCACATTGAAATCAGTGCCGACTCCGGTGCCCAGGTGGAATTAACCAATTATGGTCCTCACACCGTGAAGGCAACCTGCTCCACCTAAACGTGCTTCCCCCTCCATGAGGGGGAAATCCCATTAATGTTCACGCGTCGCAGAAAATGTGATTTTTGGATAACGTTCTTCTGCCATCGTCAGATTGACCCGCGTTGGTGCTAAATACATGAGGGTATCGCTGCCATCCAATGCCAGATAATCATGCGCTTTGATTTTAAATTCGCTCATGGCCTTTTCATCGTCGGCATAAACCCAGCGGGCACAGGAGACATTGACGGACTCATAAACACAATCCACTTTATACTCGTGCTTCAGGCGATGAGCCACCACATCAAACTGCAGTGTTCCTACGGCACCCAAAATCAGTTGATTGCTGTTTAAAGGCCTAAATACCTGCGTCGCCCCTTCCTCTGATAATTCAATCAACCCCTTAATCAGGGCTTTGCTCTTTAAAGGATCCTTTAAACGCACCAAACGAAAGAGTTCCGGCGCAAAATTGGGAATGCCGGTGAATTTGAGGGTTTCTCCCTGCGTAAAGGTATCGCCAATACGGATCGTGCCATGATTATGCAGACCGATAATATCCCCAGCCATGGCCATTTCCGCATGCGAGCGATCGCCTGCCATAAACGTCAAGGCATTGGCAATCTGCACTTCTTTGTTCAGGCGCAGATGGCTAAGTTTCATGCCCCGTTTAAACGTACCCGAACAAATGCGCAAAAAAGCAATACGGTCGCGGTGTTTCGGATCCATATTCGCCTGGATTTTAAAAACAAAGCCGCTGAAATTGTCTTCCTCTGGCTGCACCATTCTCTCCGTGGCCTGCCGCGGCATGGGGCCGGGTGCGTATTGGGCAAAATCATCCAACAGCTCTTTAATTCCGAAATTATTGATCGCAGACCCAAAATAAACCGGCGTCATTTTCCCGGAAAGGTAATCGTCAAGGCTAAAGGCATGCGAGGCGCCCTTGACCAGCTCGATTTCATCGCGAAGTTCCTGCGCGCTGTCACCCAGAAGCTCATCCAATTGAGGATTATCCAGTCCCTTGATTGCCAGGGCCTGCTGCTTCTCTGTGTTTTTACCCGGTTGGTAAATGTACACGGTGTCCTGGTAGAGATGATAAATGCCCTTAAACCGTTTACCCATCCCTACAGGCCAGGTCACCGGTGCGCATTGAATACCCAGAACGGTTTCGACCTCATCCAGCAATGAAATGGGTTCGCGGCCTTCACGGTCCAGTTTGTTAATGAACGTCATGATGGGCGTATCACGCAAACGGCATACTTCCATCAGTTTCACTGTTCTTTCTTCCACCCCTTTGGCCACATCGATTACCATCAGCGCTGAATCCACAGCCGTTAACGTGCGGTAGGTGTCTTCTGAGAAGTCTTCGTGACCGGGGGTATCCAGCAAATTCATCACATAATCATTGTGTACGAACTGCATCACGGACGTGGTAATGGAAATTCCCCGTTCTTTTTCCATTTCCATCCAGTCGGAGGTGGCATGCCGGTCCGCCTTGCGGCCTTTTACCGTTCCTGCAAGCTGAATGGCGCCTCCGAACAGGAGTAGCTTTTCCGTTACTGTGGTTTTACCCGCATCGGGGTGGGAAATAATGGCAAAGGTCCTTCGTTTTCGAAAGTCCAGGTAAAAATCGGTCATAATCTCGCCTGCGATGGATTCATGCTGCGGATTTTAAGTGAAATTACGCGAACAAACAATTTATCCCTTGTCTGGCGAAGTTTTCTTTTGGATTTATACTAAGCATATGTACAATTAATAGTCACTCGATATAAAATAGCCGGGTATCCGGTATCAATTCCCTTAAGGATGTGCATGTTAACTTTTAAAGCGCTGACCGCCAATTGCGGCAATGGCACTCCCGGAGAGGCCGCCGCACAAAACATTCAGGCTGCCGCTCAAAACACAGACATTACGTTTCTTTTTTGCCAGGAAGCCCACTTTCAAAAGACACGAGAGGAACTTCAGGCGAATCTGCCAGACAACCTGACCATCACCCCCATTCATAGGATGCCCACGCACACCAAAGGGAAAACCCAGCTTCATAAACGCACCGGCATTATGATTCTTGCCATCCATAGTCACGACGTTACCATTCAAAAAAATGCCGATGACCAGGTTCGCATTCGCCGAGGCGCACGGATTTCAGGCTCAGCCTACAACAAGGGCGGTGTTTTCTCCCATCTGATTGTGCAAAAAAAGGATGAGCAATTTACCCTGGATTTAACCAGCGCCCATCTTGATTCAGCTAACGAAGAAACGCGGGCGCTGGATTGGGCCAACATTCATCAGGCACAACGCGTGCAGGCGTCCAGCTACGAGGAGTTGTGTCGAAAACTACCCGATACGGTGATCTCCGGTTTTGATGCCAATACCCGCAATCAATTGCAGGACGATGAGGCTTCAACGAACTGTTGGCAGGAAGGCCGGCGCATTCCGGCCATGCAAAGCCTGGTCATGGCACCCTTGGGCAATCATCGTGAGTCTCGCGAATCGACTTATAAAACCCATGTCGAGAACGTGTTAAATGTCGCGGATAAAAAACGCCCCAATTACGCCAAGGGCGGCATGCTGGATTTGGTTTGTTATAATCATCCGGATACTGCGCGCGAGCAGGCAACATCTCAAACCGTGACCATTGAAGAAGCCTCTTTTTTTGAATCCGTGGTTGAGGGTCAATCACGTGATCATGCCATCATTGGCAGTGAGGCTGTAGTCCTTGACAAAGCGTCCGATTTTGACAAAGTCAGACATTCCATTGGTTGTGCCTTAGCCTTTGCAGCCCCCGAGCTTGCCGCACACATTTTAAGCGATGAGTTTACAGAAACGGAAGGAAACCAACGCTATTTATTTGAGATTCATCAACTCTACCTATCGCCTGAGGGTTTACTGCAGAAAAAACTCTACGAACATACCGAGAAGCTTGGTTTTTTAAATAGCGAAGTGAAGGGCCATACTGCACAGCATAACGTGTCAGCCATACAGATGCACTTATTCCCTGACCAACCCTGGTTTTCTTTCCCTGCACACCACATTCCACTGCAGTACGAGGATTTGGCAGCCCACAAGCAGTTCCTCACGCAGTTATCCAAACTGGATGACCTGGAACAATTCTGTCTGGGAAATCCTTTTTCACTGCAGGAAAAAAAGTTGATGGTGGTCGTTTTGTACCAGGCGAGAAAAGCTCTTCAACAGGCCATTTCTGAAAAACAACAGGCGTCCATTATTCAGCACACGGACAAGCTGATTAAGGCGATTCAAATCCTCTGTGATTATAAAGAACACCTCGAACAGGAAAACAAAATAGACGAACTCGGTGAGGAAGAAAACGCAACGGATGGATGGCATGCCAAGAAAAGCAAGGTGGTGAACCGGATGATTACCATACTCCTTACACCCCAGGCACCGGCTAAAACACTTCATCAGCTTTGTAACGAGGTAACAACGGCACAGGCCATGCTGGCCACACACCGCAAGAACGATCCCTTCAACCGCATGCTTCGCTGGTTAAAATCGTTGCTTTCCCCCAGCCTGGCTGAAACCCACGGGGCTTTTTTTGCCAGGGGCATGTCATCAACCCTTCAACAGGAGGAAGCGAAATTATCCCCCCTGAATGAACCAGCGGATCCGGAATCGCCTGAATCAGGCCCTTCCTGACCCTTATTCATTAATCAGTTCGAGGGCGTTTTCGCATTCAAAATAATCAGCCACCCTGGCCGAAGTGACGCGTTCGAGGCAATCCGGCTGCCACTTTGGTGCCTTGTCCTTGTCCACCAATAACGCCCGCACCCCTTCGTAAAAATCATGATCGGTCATGAAATGGCTGACCAGGCAATAATCCATTTTAACGCACTCCGCCATCGACAGGCTTTTTGCCTTATGGATTTGCTCCAGGGTGATTTTTAAACTTAAAGGCGCCTTCTCCAGCAACTTGGACGCGAGGTTTTTTGTCCACTCACTGTCAACTTCCCGCAAGGAATCCAGGATGGCCTCAACATGAGGGTAGCGAAAACAGTGATCCAATTCCGCCAAATGATTTTCGATCTCGGCATTGCCCCTGCGCGCGGCAAACCGGCTGAGGCAATCGTCAACGCCCCGGTAGGCATCCTCTGACAAATCCGCTTCCTCCAGGGCATTCAATAGAGCCGGAAACTGCTCGCTTCTCACCTGTTGTTTAACCAACTGCATGGTCAATGCCTCCTCCGCATTCAGGCGGTTGCCAGTTAAACCAAGGTAAACACCCAATTGGCCAGGGCAGCGCGCGAGCAGATAACTGGCCCCGATGTCGGGAAAAAAACCAATGCCGGTTTCCGGCATGGCAAAGACAAACCGTTCACTGGCCACCGGATGGGAGCCATGCAGAGACACCCCGACTCCCCCGCCCATGGTTATCCCATCCATCAGGGCAATGTAGGGTTTGTTCAGATGATGAATGAAATGATTTAAGCGGTACTCATGCCAGAAAAACTGCATTTGCTCCGGATCTTTTCTTTTACCTGCTTCATACAGCCAACGCACATCGCCGCCGGCACAAAAGGCTTTTCCAGGCGCTGACTGAATGACAATGGCATGAATGGATGTATCCTTCTGCCAGTGCAGTAGCTGGTGCTGCATGGCTTTAATCATGGACAAAGTCAGGGCATTCAACGCTTCCGGACGGTTTAAGGTAATAAATCCTAAGTGACGCTGCCTTGCAAACAGGATATCCGCTGTCATGCTATTCCCCTTTGAATTCGGGTTGGCGTTTGTTCAAAAAGGCATTAACCCCTTCTGTTTTATCCTCGCTGGCACACACTTTTGAAAAATGCACCGCCTCAAGATGCAGCGCTTCGCTGAGCGGTAAATCGTAGCCGTGATCAATGACCTCCATGACGCTTCGGATAGCCAGAGGGGCCATGCCGAGTATGCCTCTCAGGATTTGCCGCCCTTCGTCCAACAATTGGTGAGGCTCCGTGACCGCGCTGACTAAACCCCATTGCAATGCCGTCTCGGCATCGATAAAACGGCCGGTTAAACATAAATCAAGGGCACGTCCCTTCCCGATTAAGCGAGCCAGCCGTTGAGTACCCCCATAACCGGGGATCACTCCCAGCTTCACTTCCGGCTGGCCGAACCTGGCGGCTGACGAGGCAATGCGCAACGTGGCTGAAATCGCGAGCTCACATCCTCCGCCAAAGGCAAAGCCATTGACAGCGGCAAGCGAGGGTTTTCCGAGGGTTTCCAACTGCCTGAATACAGCCTGACCATCACAGGCAAATTGATAACCACTTTCAGCCTGGCATTCTGCCAGCCGCGAAATGTCGGCTCCCGCACAAAAGGCCTTGCCATTGCCAGTAATCAGCAGCGCTTTTACCTTTGGATTGTTTTTGGCATCAGCCACCAGATCTGACAACAGGAATAACACGTCCTGGCTCAGCGCATTGAGCTTTTCTGGGCGGTTAAGCGTCAGGGTAAGAATACCGTCGCTGTCTAATGATTGTTCAATTACATTCATGATAACTCCTGTTATTCGATTGAATAGTCTTCGTCCAGAGTGGACTTCGCGATGATTTCCCGCATGATTTCATTGGTGCCTTCAAGGATTTGGTGAACACGTAAATCACGAAAGATGCGTTCAATCTGATAGTCATGCAGATAGCCATAACCGCCATGAATCTGCATGGCCTTGTCGCTGATATGAAAGGCCGCATCCGTCGCCATGCGTTTCGCCATGGCACAGTACATGGGTGCGTGTTCCTCTTTTTTGTCCAGTGCATCCGCTGCACGATACACCATCAACCTTGCCGCTTCAAAGTCAGTCAGCATGTCGGCAAAATAAAAACGCAGTGCCTGAAACTGCGTGAGCTTTTTATCAAATTGCCGACGCTCATTCATGTAATTGCGTGTCTGCCGCAGGCAAGCGGCCGCTCCGCCCAGCGAGCAGGCGGCAATGTTGACCCGGCCGCCGTTTAGGGCATTGAGCGCGATTTTAAACCCCATGCCTTCCTCACCCACAAGATGACTGGCAGGGACACGGCAATTTTCAAAATAAACCATGCAGGTTGGCTGGTTTCGCCATCCCATTTTCTTTTCGAGTTTACCAAAACTTAAACCAGGCGTGTCTTTTTCAACCAGAAAGCAGGAAATGCCATGATGGGTTGAGTCACCGGTTCTGACCATGCACAGGTAAATGTCACTGACACTGCCGCCAGAGATAAATGCCTTGGCGCCATTAAGAATGTAATGATCGCCGTCTTTAACCGCACGGGTTCTTAACGACGCAGCATCGGAACCTGATTCAGGCTCCGTCAGGCAGTAACTGGCCACCACCTCCATGGCAGTCAGGCGCTTACCCCAGGTGCTTCTCAGCGGTTCGGTCGCATACCGGTCTATGGCGGTTGTAACCATGTTATGGATGGAGAGAAAAGCACTGGTGGTGACACAGCCCATGGCAAGCTGCTCAAAAATCAAAGCGGCATCCAGTCGGTTTAAACCTGCCCCGCCAATGTCTTCCGCAGCAACCATTCCTGCCATGCCCAGTGCAGCCGCTTCCCGCAGGGTTTCAACCGGAAAATAATCCTGCTCATCCCAGGCGGCGGCGTTGGGCGCTAACCTGTTGCGGGCAAACTCAGCGGCCATGTTACGGAAGGCCACATGTTCGTCTGTCAATTGAAAATCCATAACCCATCCTTAGTCTTTCCCAAACCGCCATCATTGCGTAATTTTTAATGGTGGAGGCCTTTCTAAAAAATGATATTATGCCAACTTTTAGCGTTCATGAAATAAAAAAAGAAAAAAAATCACATGGAAACGAGTCCTAAGTTCGCTCCACAGGCTGACGATGCTGCGCTGGCTTTAAAAAAATATTTTGGCTTCGACAGCTTTAGAGGCTTGCAGAAAACCATCATTGACGACCTCATTCAGGGTAAGGACTTACTGGTGCTGATGCCGACAGGCGGCGGCAAATCCTTATGTTATCAGATCCCCGCGCTGGTTCGCCGCGGAGTTGCCATCGTTGTATCGCCCCTGATTGCCTTGATGGAGGATCAGGTCGCCGCACTTAAAGCGCAGGGCGTGCGTGCAGCGTATTACAATTCATCGCTGTCCTCGGAAGAAGCCAAACAAGTTCTGTCGCAATTGCATCACGAAGCGCTTGATTTACTTTATATCGCACCGGAGCGTCTGGTCCACCCGTCCTTTCTTGAGCGCCTGCAACAGTGTGATCTGGCCCTGTTTGCCATTGATGAAGCCCATTGCATTTCGCAGTGGGGGCATGATTTTCGTCCCGAATACCGTGCCCTTGGCCTGCTGAAAACCCATTTTCCCCATGTGCCCGTTATTGCTCTGACCGCTACGGCCGATCAGCAGACTCGTAATGACATCATTGCCAGGCTTAATTACCATCCCACCGGTTACGTGGCCTCCTTTAATCGCCCCAATATTCATTATCGAGTCCTTCTAAAGAATAATCCTGGTCGGCAATTGCTGCAATTTCTCGATACTCAACCGGAAAAGGCCGGGATCATTTACTGCAGTACCCGCAATGGCGTTGAGCGTCTGGCTGAAAAGCTGAAAGACGAAGGATTGCGAGCGCGCGCCTACCACGCCGGTTTAAGCCATGAGGAACGCCGCCAGGTGCAATCGCTGTTCAGGCATGATGAGATAGATATCGTGGTAGCCACCATCGCCTTTGGCATGGGCATTGATAAACCCAATGTACGCTTTGTCATCCATTATGACCTGCCCAAAAGCATTGAAAGTTACTACCAGGAAACCGGCCGTGCCGGCCGGGACGGCTTACCCGCCCAGGCCTTGCTGCTGTTTGATCCGGCGGACAGCGCACGGCTTCGTGCCTGGATTGCCGCCTCCGACAACGACGATCAGCAGCGCGTTGACACAGCCAAGCTTAATCACATGCTCGCTTTTGCCGAGGCAGCCCATTGCCGCCGGCAGATTCTTTTAAATTACTTTGATGAAAATACGCCGGCGGCCTGCAATTACTGTGATGTCTGTGATAGTCCTCCGCGCGTGGAAGACGCCACTGAAGAATCGCAAAAGCTGTTATCCTGTATTTACCGCCTGCGTCAGAGTTATGGTATGAGCTATACCATTGAGGTCCTGCGGGGAGGCACATCGGACAAGATCAAAGAAGCTCGCCATGACCAGCTAACCACCTATGGCATCGGCCGCGACCGTTCCGCGCATTACTGGAAGCATCTCGCCTGGCAGTTGATTCACAAAGGCTATTGCTATCAGGACATCAGCCAGTTCAATGTGCTGCGGCTTACGCAAAAAGCCATTCCGGTATTGCGAGGCGAAGAGCAGGTTTCCATGACCTTGCCGGCTAAGGATTTACCCGCACCGAAACACGGTAAAAAAGCAACGACTACCCCTGCGTTTAACGATCCTCTCTTTGAAAAATTACGCCAATTGCGGCGTGACATCGCTCAGGAAGAAGACAAACCACCTTTTATGATTTTCAGCGACATGACGCTTCAGGAAATGGTGGACAAAAAACCATCTACCTTAATGCAGTTACGCAATATTACCGGTGTCGGTCAATACAAACTCGAACACTATGGGCTTCAATTCCTGAACGTACTGAATGAAAGCAATGCCCTTGCTTAACCAACCGCGCAGGGTTAGGATAGGCCTGCTGTATAACTCTGGCTAAGGCTTCTAATCATGGAAAAGATTTTAGAGTTTCTAAACTACACAACGGCCATACTCCTCGGGCCTTTGGTTTTATTACTCAAGTTCGCCCTGGTTCAACTTTTTGTCGCATTGGGTTATGTTGTTGCCGCCCTGGCTTGGGTTGTGCTGGCACCTGCTCTTGCAAGCGCCGTATTGAATGCGTGGGGTTTAAATTCCACATTGGCCATGATTGTTGCTGTTCTGTTTGCACCTGTCTTCTGGTTAATCAGTGCCGGCCTGGTCCCTGTCCTTGCCATTTGGGCCCTGTCCACAGCCATCGGCGACGGGATCAAGGTATTCTTTCAAGGGCTGGCCGCGGCATTCCTGGATGGGTGGCAGGGCGTGGGCGAAAATTTTTCCCAGCCGATTGCTTACTTTGCCACAGCCAGCACCTACCTGCTCGGTTTGATTAACCTCACCCCTGACCGTGCTCCCGCTAGCGATAACAGCCCGCAATCCGTCGATGTGGATGATCTGAAACAGGAAATGGGCGATGTAAAACTGGAATCGTTGGATATCGGCAACACAACGTCCTTATTGCAAGAAGCGAAGGGTATTGATCCAGACCAATTGAAGCAGGCCGAGCGCCTGGTGCGTTTCCATGAACAGGCAGAGAAACTGAAGGCAGAACTCGAACGCCATTACCACTTGGCTGAAAATTTATCCGGCATTGCAAAAGCGCTCGAGCACAAGACGCCTCTGACGCTTGAAGACGAGCTATTTCCACACATGGAAATCGAACGCCCTGTTCTGCTGGTAAAAGAATACCTCGACAATGATCAGTGGCGGACAGTTCCAGGATCGACCAAAATCACGGATTACAATTCCCTCAAAACCTGGATAAATCAAAATGCCGTCATCCCAACCACCCGGGATTCCATTTCCTCGCCCACACCCTACCAGGGTAAAAAATGCCGTTATGCTTATTACCCTTTCTCCGTGGTGTGCAACGAGTTGGTGGAATCGTCTGCCCGCATTAAGCAATTAACAGCAGGTCTGCAACAATTAAGCCCCACGCGCCAAAATGGCAAGGTTGAAGTGCCTTCACTGTCAGATGCCAGGCATGCCACGTTTTATAAACCGCAAAAAGAGGTTCCCAGTGAAGCAGTGGTATTGACACAGCAGGTGGGGTCAATAGAACCCTATAACGCCTTTACCCCCACTTAATGAGTTGAGGACAAATGGGAAAGGAAATAGCAATTATTGGTGCAGGCCCCTCCGGCCTGACTTCCATCAAGGCAGCACTGGCAGAAGGACTGAGCCCGACTGCCTTTGAAATGTCCGGAGGGATTGGCGGTGTCTGGGGCGAGGCACAGCACGCCGCCCATCAACAAGGCACAGCCTGGCCTGGCATGAAGAGTAACATTTCTCGCTATACAGGCGCGTTCTCTGATTTTCCATGGCCCTCCAATACCCCGGATTTTCCTACCACTGAGCAACATTATGCTTATTTATCAGCGTATGCGAAAGAATTTAAGCTCCTACCCTGTGTGCGGTTTGAATCGAAGGTTATAGAAATCAAACCTAAGGACAATCAATGGCTGGTTCGCTGGCAACAGAACGATTCTCTTGCGTGCCAGGAAAAAATATTTGATGCCGTTATCGTAGCCAGCAGTAAATTTTCCCACCCGTTTATCCCCCCATTTAAAGGACTGGAAACCGTTCGACACAAGATGAGCCACAGTGCCGATTATCAGGGTCCTAAACCCTTTGCCGGAAAAAAAGTGCTGGTGGTCGGTAATTCATTCAGCGGTACAGCCATAGCCGAAGAATTAGCACCCGTGGCCGCATTGACAACCCATCATTTTCGCCAGGAGCATTGGTGCGTTAAACGATACCGCTCTGCTGATCCTGAACATCAGGGGCCCTGGTTACCCCGGGATTTATTAAAAACCTACGCCAACAGCCAAACGCCTAAATCGCCTGAGGAAGAAGTGACGTTCTTACATGCACATTGTCAGGAACAACAGGACTTTGCTGAGTGGCAAATGACGAACGCATCGCCCATGAAATTTACCATTGTTGAAGACTATTTTAAGCGATGCCGCGAAGAAAAAATCGTTTTTGCGAAAGGTGAGATTGACTCTTTTACCGAGAAGGGCATGAAACTCACCAATGGCCAGTTTTATGAATTCGATCATGTGATTTTTTGCACCGGGTATCAGCGTCAATTGCCCTTTCTTCCCGAACATTTAAGGCACCTTCCCAACCCCTACGAAGACACGATGTTATCTCCTAATCTCGCGGTCATCGGCATGTACGAAGGCGCACGTGGTGCGGTCTTTCCGATTGTGGACTTACAGGCACGGCTGGCGTGCGGGGTATTCAGCGGCAGGTGTCCGTTACCCAGTGAAGAAACACTATTTAAGGAAATAAAAGAAACGCCGACTAAACGCGATGAGATTGAATTTTTAAATTCGCTGGCTAAGAAAATCGGTATTTTGCCTGACATAAAAGCTTATGATCCAGGCTTTCGACACATCTTGCTGGATGGCGCCCATACCCCCCAACGCTTTAATTTAACAGGACCTGGCAGCAATCCTGAGGGTGCTAAACAAGCCATTGAGGCTACCGAATTTTATCGCCGTGAATTACTGGGTAGCAAAGAGAAGGTGCCCCGCCTGGCTAACCTGTGTCTGTTTAAAATCAACTCATCGACAATCAAAAAAGCGAAACAGGATGAAATGGACGTTTATTCACCTGTTAACCTGCAGTGACAGAAAATAACCCTGGAATCGGCCCTCCCACCACGTAATTATCCTGTTTCATACCACCTGAACGGCATGGAGCCCCACCTGCGCAGAGGATGACGGGAAGGATACGGGAGGTGGCGGGAAGAATGTGGGATGGCGGGAAAGGAAGCAGGCGGCAGGGAATGGCATTGCGTTCCCGAGCTGTCCTTCCCGCGAAGGCGGGAATCCATGGTTCCATGACACCGAAGGGCAATTAATGCGCGTGGCAGCCTATTTTCAAATGAACCTGGTAGTATTTGCTTTCACTGCCTTCGATAAAACCGCGGGTTTGAAGTACTTCATACCAGTCCAGTTTGCCATGAACTTTTGCCGCCTGAGCGATGGCATTATTGATTGCTTCCTCAATGCCTTCTTCTGAGGTACCCACTAATTCAACAATTTGATAAACACGGTTTGTCATGTTTCCTCCTTGAAAACGTTCGACCATTAACCCTACATACTAGACTATGAATAGCAAATAAATGGGAACTACCACTCTATAACTGTTGTTGTGCTTTAGCAATGGCTTTGCGCAGGCCCTGTGCTGTCTCCGAATTACCTGGAACCATTTTAAGCAGTTGTTGCCAGTAAACGATCGCCTCACTGAACTCCTTTTCCTGATACGCTTTGGCAGCAAGCATGGCCAGGGCATCCGGTTGTTGCGGATTTTTTTTCAACAACTGATGCAACTGCGCCGTCATCTCCTCATTAAACTGTTGGTGATTGAGCAATAACAGAACCTGGATGTAACTGATTCTCGCCGTGTCATTGTCAGAATCAAGAGTAATGGCTTTTTTAAAAGCCATCTTGGCCTGCTGTAATTCATTTTGACTGAGGTAAAGCCTGCCCAATAAGTACCATCCGCGCGAACTCGCTGGCGTATCGTCCAAACGCTGCCGCAAACGGACAATTAAATCCTGGGGGTCCTTAATCGTCGCGAGCACTTTCTTCACGTCCTGCATACGAGCCTGCTGCCGTGAATAATCGTTTAAGGCCTGCCAGCTTCCCCAATACCAGTAGCCGACACAGGCACTTGCAATAAAAAGGGGAACAAGGACAATCAGCGTGCCTTTTGTCTGCCGGAGACTAAAGAAAAGCAGCAGCAGGGCTGAAAGAATCAACGCACCAAAAGCCAATAAAAGCCATTTCTCATTCATGTGCAACCTGCTTTAAACCTGTCCGCCAAAAAACCAGTAACCCCAATGCCAGAAACAGAATGGGACCAAACCACAACAGCACGGTGACCGCCTTGACCGGGGGATTAAACAGGATAAAATCGCCATAACGGTCAGTCAGGTATTGAATGATTTCACTGTCGCTCTTCCCTTCCCTCACAAGATCATACACCTGCCCGCGTAAATCCTTCGCCAAATCAGCATTGGAATCGGCCAAATCCTGATTTTGGCAGACCAGGCAACGCAATTCCTTCAATAAGTGATTAAATTGCGCTTCCTTTCGGGGAGAATCCAAAGGATAAAAACTGTTCGCCTGGGCCGCACCCAACGAACAGAGCATGAGTATCAGAATGTAGGCCAGCCCTTTCTTCATGATTGTCTTTTCAATTGGTTAATGCGGGGCAGAAATTCTTTTTTCCAAGTTGCTTCATCCAGAATGCCGGCATGGCGATATCGAATGATGCCCTTGTTATCAATAAGAAAGGTTTCCGGTGCGCCATAAACCCCTAAATCGATGGCTACTCGGCCTTTGGCGTCCTCGGCAATCAGACGGTAGGGATTTCCCCATTCCGCCAGCCATTTTAACGCATTGTCACTATTGTCCTTGTAATTCAGGCCATACAGTGGGATCCCCTCTTTGGCCAACTGCAGCAGAAAAACCTGCTCTTCAACACAGGCAGCACACCAGCTGGCCCAGACATTCAATAAACTCACCTGCCCTCTTAAGCGATCGGATGTCATGGTCTTGCTTTCGTGACCCAGTACAGGCAGTTTAAAAACAGGCAGCGGATGACCAAGCTTGCTGGAAGGGAGCTTTTGAGGGTCAAGGGACAGTCCCCGCCAGAAAAACAAAACCAAGACCACAAAAATGAAAAAGGGCAATAAACGCCAGTTGATTAGTCGTGTCATGACTGACTCACTCCTAAATGGGCTGGGACGGTTTTTTGCTGCCGGTAATAACGGCGATCGGATAAGGCAAGCAAACCACCGGCTAAAATCAGAAAGCCCCCACTCCAGATCCAACGGATAAAGGGTTTAAAATACAGGCGCACAGACCAAGCCGTTTCATCCACAGGCTCCCCCAGAGCCACGTAAATGTCGCGGAAAGGATTGACGTCGATGGCTGATTCCGTCATTGCCATTTGGCCGATGGTATACATGCGTTTTTCAGGATAAATCACATGCACCTGCGATCCGCGGCTGATTTCAAAGCGGGCACGCGTTCCTTGATAATTAGGCCCCTGCAAAGGTTGTTCACTGATGAACCGAATGCGGTAGCCGGCAATCATCGCTTCATTACCGGGCGCCAGTTTGACATCATCCTGAATGCCATAGCCGCTGGAAATGGCCACACCAATAACCGCGGCAGCCACACCGACGTGAGCAAGCACCATTCCCCAAAACGCCTGACCCAGGGTGTTAAACCCTCGCTCCCGCCCCCGGAGGTAAACCAGTTTGCCGGTACTCAGCACGATCCACACAGCCAGTATAAGCCCAAGCAGGCTGTAACCATTCATGGGCTGTTCAATGAACAGGAGGATCGCAAGGGGAATAAGGACACTGATGCCAAAGACACTCTTCAGACGGTTTAGAACCGCTGGAAGAGTGTCTTTTTGCCATCGTAAATGAATGCCTAATCCCATCAGCAGCAGCAAAGGAATCATCAGAGGAACGAATACCGTATTGAAATACGGCGCCCCCACCGATAACTTGCCAAGTCCAAGGCCGTCAATTAACAAGGGATAAATCGTTCCCATCAATACGGTTAACATGATAACGGCAAGAAAAACATTGTTTAAAAGCAAGGCGCTTTCTTTTGAAATCAAGGCGGGATTGTTCCGCCGCGTAAGGCCCGGCGCACGAAGCGCGAACAACAGCAGCGAGCCACCAATAACCGTCAGCAGAAAGCACAAAATAAAGAGGCCCCGCTGTGGATCCACGGCAAAGGCATGGACAGAGGTTAGCACACCCGAGCGAACGAGAAATGTTCCCACGAGGCTTAGCGAAAAAGCAGTAATGGACAATAATAATGTCCAGGCAATGAATTGCTGTCGCTTTTCGCTGACCGCCAGGGAATGAATCAGCGCGGTACCCACCAGCCAGGGCATGAAGGAGGCGTTTTCGACCGGATCCCAGAACCACCAGCCGCCCCAGCCTAACTCGCGGTAAGCCCACCAGCTTCCAAGAGTAATGCCCGTGGTTAGACAACACCAGGCCGCCAGTGTCCAGGGTCTTGTCCATTTTGCCCAGGAAGATTCAACCCGGCCAAGCCATAGGGCCGCAATCGCAAAAGCAAACGCCACCGAAAAACCAACATAGCCCATGTACAGCATCGGGGGATGAAACAGAAAGCCTGGATCCTGCAGCAAGGGATTTAAATCCCGTCCCTGCGTATTGAGCACCTGGAATTGACGCGCAAACGGATTGGACGTACTTAATAGGAATAAAATAAAACCAATACTGATGAGTCCCAGGACAACCAGCACACGGGTGCGGAGGGCTTCATCTAGGTTCTTGCTGAAAAAACTGACACCCATCATCCACAAACTGAGGATGGCAACCCAAAGCAGCATGGACCCCTCATGCCCTCCCCAGACGGCGCAGAGTTTGTAAAACCAGGGTAAATTCACGCTGGAATTGCTCAAGACATAGATTACCGTAAAATCATCACGCAAAAAGCAGACGGTCAAGGCAAGGTAGGCTAAACTGATAAACATAAATTGCCCCGCTGCCAATGCGGGTGCTGTCGCAATCCAGCCCGCTCTGGCGCGCAGCAGGCCAACGGTTGGAATGGTTGCCAGCAACACCGCAAACAGCAACGCGAGCACTAACGAAAATAAACCCAGTTCTGCTGTCATTTTTTCCCCTGAGCAGCCAAGGCGGCTTTGACTTCTGGCGGCATGTAATTGGCATCGTGTTTGGCGAGCACTTCCGCGGCATTAAAATGGCCCTCATCAAGCACCTGGCCTAAGGCCACGATCCCCTGCCCTTCGCGAAACAGATCCGGTAATATACCCCGGTAGCTGACTTCTATTTCGTTGTTAAAATCAGTGAGTTTAAAGCGGACTGTCAAATCCTGGCTTCCGCGAACAATGCTGCCTTTGACCACCATGCCGCCAATCCGTACCTTTTGCCCCTGGGTTACCTTGCCCTCAGCCATTTGCGAAGGGGTATAAAACAAACTGATATTCTGGCGCAAAGCATACATGATAAGCGCCGTCACCAGAGTCAATCCAGCGAGCAGACTTAAAATTAAAATCAATTTTCGTTGACGGACAGGATGCATGGTCATTGCCGCCTGAACCATTGATTCAGTTTACTGCGTGTTCGTTTCTGCTGCCGTTTGATATCCAGCAGCAACAGCGCTAAAACCCCGCAGACCAAACCATAAGCCGGCCAGATATACATGGCATACTTCCCCATTGCCAACCAGTTCATTGTCTTTCCTCCACCAACTCTCTCACCCATTGCTGGCGCCGTTCACGCAGCAACAGTTCATTGCGGGCTTTATGCAGAATAATCCATAACGCATACAGGGTGAAACCAAGCAAGGAAAGCAGCAAGGGATATAGCATCGGCGCTGCAATTTTAGGCTTGGCAAACACCGACAGGGTCGATCCCTGGTGCAGGGTGTTCCACCAGTAAACCGAATAGTGAATAATGGGCAGATCCACGAGTCCCACCAGTGTCAGAATGGCAATCACCCGATCGCCGCGCTCGGAATCACTGAAAGCCGACCGAATGGCCAGAATAGCGATATAAAGCAGCAGGAGAATAAGTTCGGAAGTCAACCGTGCATCCCATACCCACCACGCGCCCCACATGGGTTTTCCCCAGATACTGCCAGTGGCTAAGGCTAAAAAGGCCATTACCGCACCGAGCTGCGCCACCACCGAGAGCATTAACCCGGCAAGCTTAATCCGCCAGACAAGAAGCAGCACGGCGAGAAAAGCCATCCAGGCGTACAGGGACATGGATAAAAAAGCCGCTGGAACATGAATATAAATGATGCGGAATGCATCCCCCTGCTGGTAATCAGGCGGTGCGAAAAAAAGCCCCCAGACAAGGCCCGGCAGCAAGGTCAGCAACACACTCCCTCCCAATACAGGAAGCCAGCGTTGCGTCAGCTGGTAAAAATTTCTGGGCGACGCCAGTTGGTAGAGAAATTTCCACATAAGGGATTTAAGCAGGACTCAAAAAAGGCAGATTTTATCATGCAATGGCAAGGAGGGACAACCAATGCCTTCGTTTAGCTAAAACGAGGACCCAGGGAATTGTCCGTTTTGGTTTTTTCTGGCTCCTCCGGCATGGGGGTCAAGATTGCCTTGATCTCCTCAACTACACGATCCGCTTGCGCATACAGGCGGCTGGTCACCATGTTCAGGGGAAGATGACCTAGCTGGGCAAGCTTTATTTTTGCTTCCATCCAGTTATGGGCATCCAGAGACGGCATCAGTGGCTGGGCAATGACCGCCAGAGACTGCCCCTGGTAGGCATTGTTAATCATGGTGTCTGAATAAGGCAGGAGCTTCTCAGCAATAATCAAATGAAGCAGCGCCTTGTCATACTGTTCCAGCTTAAGTTCAGTCACGGCTAAAAGCAGGTAGCCCGGGGTCCAGTAATAATTAGCGGCCAAGGCGGCATAATTCAGTGCTTTATGATGTAGATCCGGTTGCGTCAGGCAGTGATTGGTTAACACGCTTAATGCAGGAAAATAACCGGCCTCTGCGGCTTCATACAAATGAAGCATGGCGGCATCACTGTTGGTTCTGTATTGGCTGTAGAGAAAAATGCCCTGCAGCAGCTGGAAAGTTGGGATGGTGGGTTGCGGCAGGTATTCATGCACCGGTTGATTATTTTTTATCGCCATTTCATGCGGATTACGGCCGCTTAGCCGCCATCGCTCGTTCCAGTGAGGTTCCAAAACAGGGTGTCTGCACAAGGCATTGACGTGGTTGTCTTCCATCGCCAGCTTAATTAACAGAGACAGACTGATTGCTTTAATCAGCGTGAGCAACCGGCCTTGCTGTGACTCATTCAATGTGTAAATCAGCTTGCCTTCACAGGTATGGCTTTCCAGTTCGCTGATGAATACTTGCAATTCCGCAATGGCTGTTCTGTCTGCGTATGGCAGCGTTGTAAAATCCAAAAACTTCTCCTGAAGGCGTTTAGCCGCCTAATTTACCTAATCCATTCGCTGATTGGAATAAATTCGACCGATTTTCCTAATTAACTGAATACCCGCTGGCTTTGATCCAGAATATCAATGAGCGTTTCTATTTCTTTCTCGCCATCCGGAGCCCGCGGCAAATCAATGACTGGCAATTGAATATCTGACTCATCCATCAGGGCATTCAATTGGGAAATCGACTCATCGAATTGATCCACCGGCGGTATGGGCGGAGTAAATAAGCCGTGGCGATTACCAGACAGCTTGATCTTGCCTGTGGTTGGCTTTGGAAGCCCGGCCTCAGGGGCAAAAGGAAAGTAAACGCGACGAATATGGACGAGCAATTCAGGGGGAAGAATGGTTTGCAATTGCGCCATGCTTTGGATACCGGGCGCGTCTTTATTGTGGTTTGGCATGACTGCGCAACGCAATTTAATGATCTCTTCGGCACCCTTGCGGCGAATAACAGGATTGTCGCTGGCGATTAATGCTTCCAGATCTTCAATGGTGGCCTGGTTAATATCAGGACACAGCAATCGCCTTGAATCATACCCTGGCGTCATGGGAAACAACCCGAGTTTTCCAAGGTGCCTGCACATCTGGGGGATAACCCAGGAGACACGAAAGATTCCGCCCAAGGCCATGGACTCGTAAGGGAAACTGTTGGCATGATCCTGTATCTGTTTGACAAAGCGTTCTCTTTCTCCACTCGCCAAACCAATACCCAGCGTTCCCGCAGCCCCCCAGACAAAAATACGATGATCCTGCGAATAGGTTCCGAGTGGAATGGGAGGCGTGTCTAAATGGGTTTTATAAATGCATTGCTTGAACTGGCTTAAACCGTCAGTAATTCCAGGATTGACCTGGCCGATAGCCACGACCAGCTTATCACAGATAATTTCCTCGTCCTCTTTTAACCCCTCGTAAGGACCGGATTCTCTGGCCTTAAATGAAACAGCCAGACGCCCGTCATCCAATTCCCGCACATTGGCCAATTCGCCCACCGCGAGTTCAAGGCGGTTTTCGCAGGCTTCGCTGATGAAACGGCTTAAAGTGCTGATGTCATCCAGGCCTTTACGGTTCCGTGAAACGAGCTTTTTGATTTTTACGTTGTCTTTTTCTTCTGAACGCTCAAGGAGTTCAGTAGCCCAGGCCGCGTTAATGGCTGAGCCGCCGTATAAAAGCACCTCGCCTTCCAGATTCACATCGCCATCCTGAGCATAAATCAGGGTTTGTGTCTTAACGAGTTTTTCTGCGAGGGCCGGGGCAATTTGAGAGTCGGTCAGTTTACGGGAAGAGCCTAATCCAGCACAAATGTCAACGTAATGCGTGTATAAGCACACTTCCTCGGTTTTCTCTTCGAATTTACAAAGAACCCTCAAACGGTATTCATAATCGCCGCATACCCAACGGTCAGTATGCTCTTCCCGTTTTTCAATGGCCTTTGCCTCTGCCTGCAAAATCGGCATTTCGAGATCAACCTGAGTGGCCACCAGCGCACGATGAAAATCGTTCGCCAACACATAATTATAAGGATTTGTCGGGTCTTCCCCGTTCTTTAAATCAAAATCAGTCGAGTGGTAAGAAAAACCGGTCGGCGTTTGCACCCTGGCTGGCTGCCCCATAACCCTTGAGCCTTCTTTTGGCCAGGTATTTAGATTATTGGGATCATTAAGAACCAGAATATTGGGTAAATCCGGTCGAGCGGCATTTTGGGAACGAAAAGCAGGCGAAAACTCTTGAAAAAGCAGTGTTCCTGCAACACCCGCACCAATGATTAAACGCTCAAACGCAGGGGGGCTGGGATTTAATACCTGAGCCATTATCTGCAGGGAAGCGTATTCCTGCTCAAGGGCTGATTCCCTTTTAATAAAAATCAGTTGCTGTTGGCGATACGCCTCGAACGCCGTTAACGAGACAGGGCTCACGCCCGCAAGTAAATGAGCACGGTGGGCGTCAAGTATTTTTTTCTCTTCCTTAAGGACCTGCCTGATTTTTTCCAATTCACTGATTCGTTCTAAAACACGCTGCAATAACATATCTAGTCCAACTCAATTAGATCAAAGTGTTGATTTTTTAGTCAATGAACTATATCAAAATAAACTTAAGGCTGTATTAAGGCGTGGATTTCAACGCCGGGGCGCTAATCGCTTAGCGTAATGCGAAGAATGGCGCTGATGGCAAAGGGCAGAAAAAGAATGGCCAGAAGCGAGAAGGCCAGTAGTAAAGCCAGGTAACCGCTGACGTTCATGCCATGAATGGCCGCCTGCAGGGACGCGCTGCCAAAAATCATGACTGGAAGAGCGAATGGTAACAGAATAAGGGCAATCAATACCCCCCTCTGCTCAAGTCCCGTGCTGAATGCTGCAGCCAGCGCACAGAGAAAAATAATCGCGGGCGTGCCGGCAATCAGGCTTAAGGCAAGCACGGCTGCTTCTGAGGGGTTAAGCGAAAACAACATCGCCAGTAACGGACATAACATCAGCATGGGAATTAACTGAAGAAGCCAATGGACACTTACTTTGGCGGTGACAATAACAGGCAAATCCTGAGAAGAAATTAACCATTGCTCGATGACTCCGTCCTCATAATCCTGCTGAAAGAATTTCTCTGAAGCAAGCAGGAAGGACAGTAACATGGCCGTCCAAATCAACCCCGGTGCCAATTGCTGTAGAAGCTGGGGTTCAGGCGTCACCGTCAGCGGAAAAAAAACGGTAATCATCAGAAAAAAAAGGGTGGCATGCAACAAGGTACGCGGCTGGCGCAGATGCACCAGCAATTCCCGGTGAAATTGCCTCTTAAAAAGCCGCATGCCAGTCGTCACAGACAGTACTCCTGAGTCTTTTTCAGGAAAGACGGCAACTCCTGATGAGAAGTCAGAACAATCATTCCCTCTTGTTGCAGATGGGTGTTCATTAAATTAACCAGCAACGCAATGGCGTCCTCGTCCAGCGCGACCAGAGGTTCATCAAGCAGCCACACCGGTGCGTCGGTCATGGCCAGACGTAACAGACTGACACGGCGCCGCTGGCCAGCGGACAAATGCGCACAGGGCTGATCCGCTAAATGCTGCAAACCGTGTGTTGCAAGTAACGCATCAAGGGGCACACGGGAGCGCGGCCAATGGGAGTCAAACCGGCAATTTTCGCTCACGGTTAGCGCGGCGCTCAAACCCGGTTTGTGGCCCACATAACAGAGGGCCTGCTGGTAGGCGGTTTTAGTTTCTTCGACAGGATGCCCTTTAAAACGGATTTCTCCGCTTATCGGCTGGGTAAGGCCTGCTAACAGACGCAAGAGTGTCGTTTTACCTGCGCCATTGCCGCCGCGAAGATGCAATAATTCCCCTTGAGCGAGCGTCCATTGCACGCCGCTTAAGACGGGGTGGTCATCGTAATCATAGGCTAGATTAATCACTTCAAGCATAACGAAGCCTTAATACCTAAAACGGCAGACTAGCGGGAATTGCGTCTTGCCGCAAGTATTCCTATAACAAACTTGCACCGAAGCATTTCCCCAGTGATAATTCTGTTTTTTCATCCTATTAAAAGGCTAAGCGATGGAATTTTTATCTGACTACGGTTTATTTCTTCTCAAAAGCATCACCCTGGTGATTGCCATTTTACTGGTGACGGCTGGACTAATGGCCCTTGGACGCAGTAAACGGCCTAAGCTTGAGATTGTCTCCCTGAACAAAGAATTTAATGCGCTAAAGCGGCACATGAACCACGAAATCAAGGATATCAAGGAAAAAAAATCCCGCCAAAAGAAGAAAGACAAACTCAGCAGCAAAGACAAGCCCACCCTGTTTGTTCTGGATTTTCATGGTGACATCAAGGCATCCCAAACCGAGTCATTGCGGGAAGCCGTCAATGCCGTATTAAGTGTTGCCGGTGAAGACGATGAAGTACTCCTTCGTCTGGAAAGCCCTGGCGGGGTGGTTAATGGCTATGGGCTTGCTGCGTCGCAATTGCAGCGGATCCGCGATAAAAACATCACACTGACCGTAGCCATCGATAAAATGGCAGCCAGCGGCGGGTATTTAATGGCCTGCGTCGCCAACCGAATCATTGCCGCCCCCTTTGCAATCATTGGTTCAATTGGGGTTGTCGGTCAATTACCCAATTTTAACCGCTGGTTGAAAAAACATAACATCGATTTTGAAATGATCACCGCAGGCGAATACAAACGCACATTAACCATGTTTGGTGAAAACACGGAAAAAGGCCGGCAGAAATTCCAGGAGGATTTGGAAGAAATTCATCACGCCTTTCGTGATTACGTACTGCAAAACCGCCAGCAACTGGACATCGACAAAGTAGCCACAGGAGAGCATTGGCTGGCAAAAGACGCCTTTGATCTGCGTCTGGTGGACAGCCTTAAAACCAGTGACGAGTACCTGATGAGTAAAATGGAAGATTACAAGGTCTTTAAAATTGCCTCGCACCACAAGCCGTCATTGGTCGAGCGAATTTTACGCCCTGCCGCTCAACTGTTGCACCCCTTTGCCTGAGAAACAAACCTGTCTTTTCAAATGGGTATATAATTAACTAATAACAATGGCATGCACGGAGCAGATTATGAGCGATTTCAAATCAAAATTACCTGATTTTAAAGAAATGACGTCAATTGCTTCAAAATTATTCAAAGACGTGAAACAAAGCGTCAGCGAAATCATTGACGACTACAAAAAAAAGCGTGAAGAAGGGGAAGCCGCCGAAGAACAGCAATCCAAACCGGCTGCTGACAATGAGGTGGTGGTGGGTAAGGCAAAAACGACTGAACCCGTAACACCTGCGCCTAAAAAAACAAAACCCCCAGTACAGGGTGCTGACCCTGTAGAACCGCCGAAAGGAGAATAGCCTGATTTATGCCCTGGATTTCCTGTACGTCAGGCAATCAGGAGGAGGAAGCCCGTTCTGGTCGGATTAACCCGTATTTACGCATTTTTTCAACCAGTGTGGTGCGACGCATGTTCAGGTAACTGGCGGCGTGTGCCACAACCCAATCCGACTCATCCAGGGCCTGGCTGATAATGGCCAGTTCTGTTTTCACCAGATGTTCTTTTAAATCAATGCCGTCATTGCCTGATTGGTCCTGTGAAACCATGCCGAGCAGGGTTTCACGCTCCGTTCCAAGAATGCCGTGTTCGGTCGGCTCATCCATCCTGAAGCGGCGCGGCAAGTCGTCACGATCAACGATGCCGTTGGGGTAAAGGATGGTCAGGCGTTCAACCAGGTTGGCAAGCTCACGTACATTACCTGGCCATTGATAATGGCTTAAGGTATCGAGTGCGGCGGGTAAAAGCCTTACTCCAGGCCGATTTTCACCTTCAACTCGGGAAATTAACTCATTCAGCAACAGCGGGATGTCTTCTTTTCGAGCACGCAAGGGCGGCATATCAATGGGGAAGACGTTCAGGCGATAATAAAGATCTTCGCGAAATTTTCCTTCCTGGATCGCGGCATCCAGGTTGCGGTGGGTCGCAGCAATGATTCTGACATTAACATCGATGCTGCGGTTACTGCCGACCCGCTCAAAGCATCGCTCCTGCAAAACCCTTAATAGTTTCACCTGCATGGCGAGGGGCATATCCCCAATTTCATCGAGAAACAGGGTCCCGCCATTGGCCAACTCAAAACGGCCTTGTCGGGAGGTGATGGCACCAGTGAAAGCACCTTTTTCGTGACCAAACAATTCGCTTTCCAACAATTCACTGGGAATTGCGCCGCAATTGATGGGGATGAAGGGTTTTCCTGCTCGGGACGATAAGGCATGAATGTTGCGGGCGACCACTTCCTTTCCCGTCCCAGACTCACCCAGAACCAGCACACTGGCTTCGGTACCAGCAACCTGTTCAATGAGTTTGCGAACCTGGCGGATTGACTCGCTGTTGCCGACAAGGCTGCGAAATAAAGGCGAATGCGCCTGTTTAGTCGAGGAATCCTCTGCAGCGCGATCACGAACAATCTGACACTTGTGCAAGGCTTCAAGCATCTGCGCATACGTAAAGGGGAAATTAAGCATCGCGGTAATGTTTCTTGGCAGGGATTCACCGGGCTCCTGCGGGTAATCGATTAAGATCAAAGGGAGATGAGGAGAAGACTTAATCAGAGAATGAACAATGGCCAGGCAGGCGTCAGAGCGAGGGTCTGCGGCAATAATGACTGCCAGCACATGGTCCAATGCCAATGTTTTGGCATCCTGATACCCTGCCACCGTGACGTTTTTACCAATAAACTCAACAATAACACTCAGTTTATTGCGGCGCTCCGGGTGATCATCAATGACCAGGACAGTCTCATTTTCACTCATACACTTATCCTTAAGTCGAAACCGTTATTAGTTGAGTATCGGTTAGTATGCCTCAGGCTGTCAAATAAATGACGTATATTTTTCATTGTGTCATAAATTAAACAAGCCCTCCTGCCTTAACGGGAACAGGTAATTTCACTGAAGCCATTGCATTGAGGGCCAAAGCATAATTTTTGATTTCCCAGGGCCTTGGTGGCCGGCACGCAGCGCTCAATGGTAAATTTTTTAGTCTGTAAAAATCCCATACGGCGGCAAAACGATTGGGCTACCCGGCGTCCACAGCCTTTTTCGCCGTCATAACACCAATCAATGCGGAAATTATCATAACGGGGATAAACAAAACGCCTCATGCTGTAATGATAAAATTTGGGCTTCTTTTGCGAGACGCCAACACAGCGTATGGTCTTAAAGCCGTTGCACAGCCACCCCTGACAACGCCCGCGGCTGTCGATGTATTTGGTGACTCCGAGGTTATTGGCTTTTATTGCCTGATTCGCACGAAGATACCCCATGGTTTTGCAATAACGGTTCGCCACCGCCATGCCGCATTGGCTGCCATCCATGGTGCAATAATCGAGGCGGGCGCCGCGGTAATCCGGATGCCAGAAATTACGATAATACAGTTGATCCTTTTCCTTGGCCGCCAGCGCGCCGGCAAACGATAGCAAAAGTGCAAGAAGAATCATTTTTCGGCAAAAATTAATCATAATCCCAATCCCTTAACAAGATAGGATCATGTTAGCCTATGCCTCCCCGCAAAAAAAGAAAAATTTCCACTCACCATCAAGGACCGCACTTTATGGTACACTGACCGTGAGAAGACAAGGTAAACGGCATGACCCACCAGCAACCCATTGAACTTGACACCCTGCTCGCCAGTGCAGCAGATACTCTTCGTGCATCGCAAGCCATCATTAACGACTTGCTGCTCGACGAGGACGCGGTGTTACTGTCGCAGGAACCCCTCGAACACCGTGGCCGACTACTTGAATTGACTTTGCAATACCGCCTCGATCTGCAGAATGCCCTGTCCAGACTTCTGGGCCTGGAGCCCATTTTATTGCAGCTTCTGGGTGTAGGCCCTCATTATTCGCAAACCATTAATTTGGAGCGCCTGGCGTTTGCCTTAGGCAATGACGATTTAAGCCAATTGCTTTATTTATTGGGTGAACTGCTGCATTCTCTCTTGCGTATCGCGAGCCGGTATCAGCATCAGGCGAAGAGCTACCGTGAAGCCCATTCGCTTGGGAAAACCCCTTACAAGCGATTTTACTTAAGCCTGCAAAAAGCCTGCGAACTGCAAAAAGCGATGCTTAAGTCGCTTGATTCACTGGAGCAAACCCTTAAACAATTAGTCAAACAGGCTGCCATAGGGCCTGTGCTGGATCATTTAGCCGCATTGCGCGGACCCATATCACAATTCCATCAGGCGTTGCTGAATGGCCTCGATTGTTCAGCGCAGTTTTATAAAACCACCTACCCGCATTTAAAACTGGAAGAGGAACTGGGTAGTGTATTGGCCAGGGCAGAGCCGCTGTTCAAGCCTGCTTCTTACCCAGCCGCCCGGTTTAAGCCAGAAAACACCCCCTCGCCGGAGCGACTTGAACAACGCGCAGCCGCCAAACGGCTGGGAAATTTTTTTAATCACTGACCTGTGCCTGGGTCGTTAATAATTCATCCATACCTTGTTTTCTCCCAGCAAATCGCTTAATGATTTCAGCAAGGCATCGCTGGGTCTGGTTTGCCATTCGGCCGCCAAACTTAACGTGGCCGTGGCCTGGTTATTTCGATACTGGATTTGAACAGCACAGTGACCCTTGTTGGCTTTGAGCAAGGATTGCAGTGTGGGAACAAGCGGCTTATCGTCCGATGTTATCGACACCATCAGGCTACGCGCGAAGCGGGTACGCGCTTCGTCAATTGACAACACCTGATTGGCAGTCATTTTAACGCCGCCGCTGTAATCATCATGACTGATTTCTCCCTCAATCACCACCATTTGCCCACTTTGTACTTCGCTGGACAAGGCCTCATACACCTCAGAGAAAACGACGACGTCCAGTTTCTTCAAGGCGTCCTCAAGGGCCAGAATAGTCAATTTTTTGCCTCGCTTGGTCAAAATGCGGCGTATTCCGGTGACTAATCCACAGATCCAGGCTTTTTTACTGGTGGAGGGATTTAATTGCACAAGGGGCGTGACCACGCCTTTGAATTCGCGGGCGTATTGATCAACAGGATGGCCAGTGAGATAAAAACCGAGGGTTTCTTTTTCTCCTTCAAGCCGGGTCAACTCAGCCCAGGGGTTAAAATGAACGTAATCTTCTTCAACCTCGTCATTATCCATCAATGAAAACAAATCCGTTTGCCCGCTGGTTTGATTGTGCTGTTTCTTTTCAGCAACTTTTAGTGCTTTTTCAAGCGAGGCAAACAAAACAGCACGCTCCACACCAAAGTCATCGAGCGCGCCGCTTTTAATCAGGGCTTCAAGCACGCGGCGATTTACCTTGCGCAAATCGAGGCGTTGGCAGAAATTAAATAAACCGGTATAGGGCCCGCCCTGCTTTCGTTCTTCTACAATGACGGTAATGGCCGATTCCCCTACCCCTTTTATCGCCCCCAGACCAAAAAGTATGCATCGATCATTGGTGACCGTGAACGGATAACTGGACTGATTAATCGAAGGCGGCAGGACCTTGAGATGCATCTGGGCGCATTCGTCAATAAACGTCACCACTTTGTCGGTGTTGTCCATGTCAGAGGACATGACTGCCGCCATAAAGGCGGCAGGGTAATGCGCCTTCAGCCAGGCAGTTTGATAAGCAACCAGGGCATAGGCAGCCGAGTGCGATTTGTTAAACCCGTAGCCGGCAAATTTTTCCATCAAATCAAAAATATGAGCCGCCGTGTCTTCATTCACGCCGCGGCCGGTTGCGCCTTCAATAAAAATAGCCCGCTGCTTCGCCATTTCTTCTGGTTTTTTCTTGCCCATGGCCCGACGCAGGAGATCCGCGCCGCCCAGGGTATAATTGGCCAATACCTGTGCAATTTGCATGACCTGTTCCTGGTACAGGATCACCCCATAGGTCGGTTTCAGGATGGCCTCCAGATCGGGGTGCGGGTATTCGACTTTGGCGCGGCCATGTTTGCGATCGATAAAATCATCCACCATGCCCGATTGCAAGGGGCCGGGGCGAAACAACGCCACGAGTGCGATGATGTCTTCAAAACAATCTGGCTGCAAGCGATGAATTAACTCTTTCATGCCGCGGGATTCCAACTGGAATACCGCAGTCGTCTGGCAGGCTTTCAATAAATCAAAGGTTTTGGCATCGTCTGTGGGAATTAAGGCAATGTCCACCGCGGCTCGGCTCTCGCGCTGGTATTGATGATTGACAGTGGCCAGGGCCCAGTCAATGATGGTCAGGGTGCGAAGGCCAAGGAAGTCAAACTTAACCAGCCCAACCGCCTCTACGTCATCCTTGTCAAACTGACTGACAATCTGCGTTGACCCCTGTTCGCAGTAAATGGCGGTAAAATCCGTCAGCTTCGAGGGAGCGATGACCACCCCCCCGGCATGTTTACCGGCATTACGGGTAATGCCCTCGAGCTTTAAGGCCAGATCAATCAGTTCCTTGACGTCTTCTTCGTCTTCATAACGGCGGCGGAGTTCCTCCTCATCCTCAAGCGCTTTGCTTAAGGTGATGCCAATTTCAAAGGGAATTAATTTGGCTATTTTATCAACAAAACCATAGGGATGGCCCAAAACGCGGCCCACATCCCTGACCACGGCTTTGGCAGCCATGGTACCAAAGGTAATGATCTGGGAAACGCTTTGCCGGCCGTATTTCTGGGCGACATACTCAATGACCCGATCACGGCCTTCCATGCAGAAGTCGATGTCAAAATCAGGCATCGATACCCGCTCGGGATTCAAAAACCGCTCAAACAGCAGTTCATACAGCAAAGGATCCAGGTCGGTAATTTTCAAAGCATAAGCCACCAGTGATCCGGCACCTGAGCCACGGCCGGGCCCCACGGGCACCCCGTTTTGCTTGGCCCACTGGATAAAATCAGCCACAATCAGAAAATAACCGGGAAATCCCATGCGGTTAATCACATCCAGTTCCACTTCCAGGCGTTGATCATACGGCGCGCGTGACGCCGCGAGAACCTCTGGCGGTTGCCCCCTGAAAATCTGCAATAAACGCTCCTCCAATCCCTGACGCGACAATTGTGACAGGTAATCCTCAATGGTCATGCCGGCTGGAATTGGAAAGGACGGGAGGTAATTATGCCCAAGCTCAAGCTTCACGGTGCAACGCTGACTGATAAGCACGGTGTTTTCAATGGCCTGGGGCAGGTCTTTAAAAAGATCTGCCATTTCATCGGCCGAACGCAGGTATTGATCGGCGTGGTATTCCTGGCGGCGTCTGGGATCCGCTAAGGTAAACCCGTCATGGATGCACACCCGCGCCTCATGAGCTTCGAAATCATCTTTGTTTAAGAAACGGACGTCATTGGTGGCAACCAGGGGCAGGCTCAGTGCTTCCGCCAATTTGACAAGGCGTTCATTGTACAAGGCTTCATCCGGCCGGCCCGTGCGCTGGATTTCAAGGTAAAAGCGATTGGGGAAGCATTCGGCATAGGTTTTCGCCAGTGAAACGGCCGCGTCTTCATCACCAAGCAACAAGGCTTTACCAATGGCGCCGGCACGTCCGCCCGACAAGGCAATTAAACCATCAGCAAACTCGCCAAGCCACTTAGTCTGTACCCGCGGCTGCCCCTGGTATTGGCCTTCCTGATAAGCCTTGGAGACCAGGCAGGTCAGGTTACGATAGCCTGTTTCATTCTGGCAGAGCAAAAGTAACGAGAACAATTGCTCGGGATTTTCCGGATCATAACAGGGCAAATCGCTGCCGATAATGGGTTTAATCCCCTGACTGATGGCCGTGGTAAACACTTTCACGGCCGCAAATAGATTGCAGTAGTCCGTCACAGCCACGGCGTTCATGCCGCGCTCAACCACAGCTTTCATTAAAGGCTTGATACGCACCAGGCCATCAATCATGGAAAATTCAGTATGGACGCGCAGATGGACGAATCGCGATTGCATGCTTGTTTTTCTTTTTAAACGGAATCAGGGAACTCTACCGAACTCATTCAGGCAGGGCAAGTCTTAAACGATTAAGCGTTGATAAAAACCTGCCCTGATCGAGCGCGTCACGAAAGGATTGGCCTCGCAGCCCTCTCCCTCCCCATGTTGGGAGAGGAGAGATGACCCTACCTGCGGTACATAGGCTGTTTGCGTCGATAACGATTCATCATGAAAAGAATCAAACCGGCAATCATTATCCAGGATAACAGGGCCATGGGCAGTCCATGCCCCATGAACAAGCTGGCTAACACGCCGCCAATGAGCAAACCGCGTAAAAAACCGCGTTGTTTCGTGCCGGTTGCCTTGCTGTTTAAGTTCTGGGGACTCTTTTTTGTAAACAGGGTAGAAAAGGATGTTTTAGAACGGCCCATGCCCATGAAGCGTCCGCCAAAGCGTTTCGCTGCCGCGTCATTGATGGCCACGCCAAAGGAGAGCGTCACCGCCAGGAGTACAGTAAACCATTTATTCATTGCAAAACCTTGTGTAATGGGAGCAGGCCATTCTAGCACATCTGCCTTTAAGAAAGAAAAAGCCTTCTTTTTACAATTTCTGCAGTAAATAACGAGAATATTTACAGAATTTTGATTTTTTGCTTAAGGATGAATTAAGACTTCAGGACTACCATGGTGTTTATCTAAAAAACACAATTATTACAAATAGGCCAAAGGATTGCCGTATAACCTCGAGGGCTTATTATGAGTACCAATCAAAACGATGTAGGTAACCAGATAAAAAAAGACAGCGCAACGACTGAGAAATCCCCGTTTCGATTCCTACCGCTCACTCAGCACGACCTGTTACGTAACCCTTATGTGGAGGGTGTCATTCGCGTTTTTGGCACCAGCGTCGCTGTTGCCACGATTCTGCATCCCATGGACGTGATGATGACCCGCTTTCGCTCACAGGGCTATGCCCCCATGATGGCCAACCACCAGTTCTTTTCGAAATTGTTTACCGGCTTTTTAACGACACAAAAACAGGCTGCACTTAAAAACATGGTTATTGCCAACAAGGAAAAGGTGAATGACCACGTCGGGGAAATGATTGGCGAACATGAGAACAAAGTGTTTAAAAAATACGGCGAGATGCTGGTCACCACAGTCATTGTAGGGGGAATTGATACTATTCTTACCCAATATTACGCCAATAAACGGATTCTCGATGCGTTAGGGGATAAAATCGAACTCTCTTTGGGTCAAAAATTTCAGTTTGCGAAAGAAGGCATGCTGACGCGCGGCGGACGCAATTTTGTCACCACGTTAGCCTGCATTGGGGCGACAACCACTGTCAGCGAATTCATTAATCCATTGATTCCTAAAAACGATCATGTGTTCGCCCATACCGCAGCCACCTCCGTCATTTCCGGATTTGCCATCTCGCCCTTCGCCAGTATATTGGACAATGTCTATCAGGAAAAAATTCGGCAGGTCAATAAGGATACGTTAAAAACGCCGCCACTGACTGAGATGTTCATGCATTTGTGGCAGCAAGGCGGCGTGCGACGGCTGGTTCGCGGGGCCGGCATGGGGGGATTCTATAATGTTATCGCCTTTGGGGTGATCAATGGGGTAGCAGAAGTGATGAATACCCACCTCTTCCCGCGTCAGCCTACCTCCCGCGTCAGTCAACAGGGTTCATTTTTTACACCGGAGATTAAAAACGAACCCAAAATCACCGCACCCGCGATAGAGGAGACCGGCAGTCAGCCACCAACGCCCACAACGCCAAAGTAAGCTGGAGCAAGCCATGCAGGCCAGGGAAGGCTACTGTCGCTCAGCGAGGTTGGTTACTCTGCTGAGACACGCTTTCTTGCTGAGTTGACGTGTCGCCTACCGGCGCTTTGGTCTTGTTGACCGAGTGGCTGGCAAAATAACCCAGAACCAGGCTTTGCAGACCTAAATTGGCCAGCGTCATCACCGTTTCAGGCTTTGGTGTAAAAAAACGAAGCATAATGCACCTTCACAAGAAATAAAAACCCGCCATTATATACGGTATTCGGTTTCCCAGTACAGGCTTGTCAGGCATGGGCCTGATGCGGATCAAAGGCATCCCTGACCGCGTCAGCAAACAGATTGCTCGCCAAAACCAGGGTGAACATAAAGACAAAGGCGGCGAGCATCGGCCACCACACCACCGGTTCCCGCGCCAATTCAAGGCGCGCGCCATTGATCATATTTCCCCAACTGATGGTCATCGGCGACACCCCGACGCCCACATAGGATAAAACAGCCTCTGCCAGCACCAGAAAACTGAAATCAAGCACCAGAGTAATAACCACGATGTGCATGACATTGGGCAGCAGATGCTTGCGCAGAATACGGAAAGAACTGCTGCCGAGCGCGCGGGCAGCCATGACGTAATCAATTTCACGCAGCTTCAGGGCCTCGGCCCGTAACAGACGACAAAGACTTGTCCAGCTGGTTACCCCAAGGATGAGGCACAGAGCAAATAAACGGGCATCCGCACTTTCATGCAGCGTGGCAAATTGCTCCGGGTGATTGGCAATGTAGGTTTGCATCGACAGCACGGAGGCGGTAATCAGCAAGACGCCCGGAATAGAACTTAAGGTGGTGTAAATGTACTGGATCACATCATCAATAACCCCGCCAAAATAGCCCGCAGCAATGCCTAAAAGCAATGCCAAAGGCAGCATAAACAAAGTCGTCAGCAGGCCGATGACCAAGCCGGTGCGTATGCTTTTAATGGTGTAATAAAAAATATCCTGGCCAATTTTGCCGGTGCCGAACAAATGCAGATGCCGTGAAATCCAGTAGCTGGCCAATGCCACGAACAGGCATAAAAAGAACACCAGCAACGGTAAGACATGCCGGCCCCGGGGCAGCCATGGCCGTGCGCTTGACTTAAACTGAATCCCGATAAAAACGCCCCAGACCAACGCGGTTATCAGCATGGCTGTGCCGGCGGCTTTCAGCAGAACGCTTATTAAGAACTGTTCTTTTTCCTGCTGGTTATGAATTGTTGCAGCCGGGTACTGCAGCCGCGGATAAATCTGCCGCGCTTTCCCATCGACCAACACGGTTTCGGTGCTGAATAAATTCAAGGCGAGCGGTGCAGAATACGTTTTCTCATACGTTTGTCCAAGGGGTGCCAATAACCGCTCTAACAGGGTACTGGCCTTGGCGTTGTCGTTTGACACGTTATCGGGTTTGTCTTTCACATGAATGGAATCAAGAATGCCAATCACCAGAAAAAAACCCAAAACAATACCGGCGCTGACTGAGAGAGGCTTCCTGAATAATTGTTTAAACGCACGACGGTTGTGTTCCCGGCGCAGACTGTAAAGCGTGAGCAGCAAACCAATCACCAGTACGCCAAGAAAGCATTGATCAGTCCATAAGAATGTTATCATCAGCCTAACCTCACACGCGGATCCACCAAAGTGTAGGAAATATCGGTCAGAATAAGACCAACAATGTACAAAATCGAACCTAAGAACACCATGGCCCTGACGATGGCAAAATCCTGCTGCTGGATTGCATCAATGATGTAACTGCCCAATCCCGGCACACCAAAAAACGATTCAAGCACCAAGCTTCCCATAAACAGCGAAGGGATAATCACCACCACGCCCGTGAGAATCGGCAGCATGGCATTTTTTAATACATGGCGAAACAAAACGCGAATCTCCGACAGGCCTTTAGCCCGTGCCGTTTTCACGTAGTCGCGATTCATCTCTTCCAAAAACAACGTGCGATACCAGCGCGCTCCAGCGCCCAGCCCGCCAATGACTGCGACAATCACCGGCAAGGCAATGAATTTGATGCTTTCAACGCCGCCGTCATAACCGGAAATTGGCACCCATTTTAACAGTTTGCCAAAAAGGTACTGCCCGCCGATGATGTAAAAAAGGCTCGAAATGGACATGAGGATAATGCAAAGCACCACGCCGCTGATATCGAGGTAGGTGGAGCGGAAAAACGCCATGGCCATGGCAAACACAATATCAACCAGCATGCCAATCAACAGAACCGGCAAGGCAATGGCAAGGCTTGGCCACATGCGATGTGAGATGTCGTAACTGATGTCCCTGCCCTCGTCGGACACGCCGAAATCAAACGAAAAAAGCCGTAAGGATTTTTCAAAAAAAAGCGTGTCGGTCAAGCGATTAATGCCGTCCTGTTGTTCATTGTAAAAGAGGGGTAAATCGTAACCGTGCTGGGCTTTCCATTGCTGAATGGCCTCCTGCTTGATGTGCTTTTGCCCAAGGTGCATTCTGGCCATGTCATCGGGTGAATTGACCATAAAAAAAAGCGCGAAGGTAATCAGATTAATCCCCAGTAAAATAGGAATCGTGTAAACAAGGCGTCTGAATAAATAGGCAATCATCCCCGCATCCTCTTAGCCATTTGCTGCTCTTTTCTGCGGTAAGCCGCAAACAGGGGCAAAAACACCAGTAACAGAACGATGAACGCAACACCTAAAGGCCAGAATATCGGTTGATTCCACTCCTGCCGGTATTGATTACGCTCAGCGACATTCACGGCCAAATACTTCAGCAAATCCACATTAAAGGCACCGGGCTTGGTTGGTGAAATCCACTGATGCGACAAGGTCATGGTTTCGCTGTTAATGCCGAAGGCCCAGGGCGCGTCATGCCGGACAATGTCCACCATGCGATCAATGAGTTTCATGCGCTCGTCATCACTGGGTCTGTTTTTCATCTCATCAAACAAACGATCATACTCTTTGTTCTCATAATTCGCCGCATTTTCTCCGCCATACTTCACCTTGCCGTTACGGCCATACAGCATAAATAGAAAATTCTCAGGATCCGGGTAATCGGCATTCCACCCCCAACTGAAAATCTGGGCATTGCCATCACGCATTTTTTCCTGGAAGCGATTGTACTGTGTACCCCGAATGTTTAAATCAATGCCAATTTTAGCGAATTGCTTAATCATCCAATCGAGCACTGCCTTGTCGTCAGGCCCACCGGCGACCGGCACATCGTAATGCAGAATTAAATGCCGTCCGGTTTCAGGATTAATCCCGTCCGGGTACCCCGCCTGACGCATCAGTGCCCGGGCTTCTTCAATGGTGCGGCGTTGCGGAGCCTTGCCATCCCAGGTGTAAACGTAGGGGTTGATGCCTTCCTTGCCCTGGCGGTAACCAAATATTCCTGGTGGAATCGGTCCTTGTGCCGCCTGGCCGCGGCCATTAAAGAAGATAGCAATGTTTTCATCAAAATTAACGGCGATGGAAATGGCCAAGCGCAATTTTCTGGCCCTTTCGCCAGACCCGCCGACCACGGGATCCAGCATGTTAAAACCCAGATAATAAATGGTTGGATCGATGGTTTGGGTGAGGCGAATCCGTTTGTCTTTCATGCTTTCAGTCAGCGTAGGTTCGCCGGAATCACCTATCTGAATGGCCTGATCAAAACTGTCGGCGGAAATACCGGATAAATCATAATAGCCCTGCAGGAATTTATTCCAACGCGGGATGGTTTCTTTTTCCAGGGTGTAAATGGCCTTGTCAATCAGGGGCAACGGTTGGCCCACGTGCTTAAGATAGCCCGCTTGCCTGTCTTCCTCACTGCCCTCGCCGCTGAAAATCTCCTGGGCATAGTGGGGATTTTTCTGCAGGACCATTTGCCGGTTGGGATTGTTTTCAATCAGCATGAACGGGCCAGTACCGATGGGATACCAATCAAACGTCAGATTTTTATCATCCATGTCAGGCTGGCTATAGAATTGATCTGCCTCCCAGGGGATGGGTGAAAAAAAGGGCATGGCCAACCAGAATAAAAATTGCGGGTATTGCCCCTTTAACGTAATTTCGAAAGTGTAATCATCGATTTTTTTAACGCCTTCAAGCGGGTACTTGCGCAAATCAAGAAACACCCCGCGCTTGACTGGCGGCAGCGAAGCAGCAAAGGCTTTAAAGCCAACGATGTGTTCACTCATCAACCCGTAAATGGACGAACTCACGGCGGGCGATGCCAGCCGTTTGATTTCATAAATAAAATCATCGGCAATCAATTCCCGCGTTCCGGTCTTGGGAAAATCCGACAATTTACTGATGTCGTTGTCTTCAAGGTAGTCTGCTGGCAAATCAAGATACAGAGGGTGCCCGCTCTTGTCTTTAGCCAGGGCCGGATGGGGTTGATAAAAAATACCCGGCTTAATTTGAATGGTGTACACACTGTAAGCCGTCTTGCTGGCGTCTGCCTCAGGCAAGGGGTTATGGTTTTCATCGAGGTAACGGACAACAGGCATAGCCGCTGCACTACGCGGTATCAATTCATAGGGACGTTTCAGGTAATCGTATTTAAGCGGCGGTTCGTAAATCTGCCCGATGAATTGGTATTCATTACTGGAGTAGGAGCGTGCGGGATCAAGGGTTTTCGGCTGCTCTGCAAACGACGAGTAGTACACTTTTTCCTGCGATTCATTGTCAGGATAAGGGTCATTCAGCACGAGGCACCAGGCAGACGGCGTCAACAACAGGAAGATACATAACAAAAGTAAGCTGCTTTTGCGTAGTATGTTCAAATGATGAATCCTTTCCTTAAATGCCTGATTATCCGATACTATGATGGGAGCACCGACTGCTTTAGTCAAGACAGCCGGTTAAGAAATTCCTGCTCATTGAGTATGGTAACCCCAAGATCCATGGCTTTATCGAGTTTGGAACCCGCCTCAACGCCGGCAATGACGAAATCGGTTTTCGCTGACACGCTGCCTGTCACTTTGGCACCCACCGCATGAAGCCTGGCTTTGGCATCCTCACGACCCATGCTGCTTAACGTGCCGGTCAGGACAACCGTTTTACCAAAGAACGGGTGGGTATTGTCCACGGTTTTCGGACTGGCAATCGGCCAGTGAATGCCGGCGGCTAATAATTTGTCAATCACCAGAACATTATGCGCCTGAGCAAAAAACTGCACCACATGGTGGGCGACCACCGGGCCAATGTCCCTGAGCACGAGCAATTGCTCCATCGTGGCGGCTTTGAGGTTGTCAATCGTCTGAAATTCATCCGCCAGAACCTGGGCGCTGACTTCACCCACTTCACGAATCCCCAGCGCATACAGGAAACGCCGGAAGGTCGTGGTTTTGCTCTTTTCCAGGGATTGCAGTAAATTTTCCGCGGATTTAAGCCCCATGCGCGGCAAGGCGGCAACCTGCATCACATCAAGCGTGTAGAGATCGCCCACATCCAGAATTAATTTCTCTTCCACCAATTGATCAATGATCACGCGCCCAAGTCCATCAATGCCCATCGCACGCCGCGATGCAAAATGCCAGATCATTCGTTTTAACTGCGCCCCGCAGAACAATCCTCCCGTGCAACGGGCCACGGCTTCCCCCTCTTCCCGGACCACATCCGCCCCGCAAACCGGGCAATGGGCCGGCAATTCAATGGGTTTGATGTCGCCAGGGCGTTTTTCCATCACCACGGACACCACCTCCGGGATCACATCACCGGCGCGGCGAATGATGACCGTATCGCCAAGATGGATGTCCTTGCGCTGGATTTCATCCATGTTATGCAGGGTGGCATTGCTGACGGTCACGCCGGAAACGGTCACCGGTTGCAAACGCGCCACCGGCGTCAGAGCGCCGGTACGGCCCACCTGAAAATCAACGGCGATGAGTTGGGTCATTTCCTCCTGCGCCGGGTACTTGTGAGCGCAGGCAAAACGCGGCGCACGGGCCACAAAGCCAAGTTTTTTCTGTAGGGGAATACTGTCGAGCTTATATACCACGCCATCGATTTCATAGGGCAAGGCATCCCGCCGCCTGGCCATGGTATGGTAATAGTCAAGACAACCGTCAATGCCAATGACCCGCTGGCTCTCTGGCGACACGCGAAACCCCATGGTTTTAAGCCATTGCAACTGCTCAAAATGGGTGTCGGGTAACGACGCGCCCTCGCATTCGCCGATGCCGTAGCAATAGATTGCCAAGGGACGGCTTGCGGTAATGCCCGCGTTAAGCTGGCGCAGACTGCCGGCCGCCGCATTGCGCGGGTTGGCAAAAGTTTTTTCTCCCGCCAGCCTCGCCTTTTCATTCATCGCTTCAAAACCAGCTTTGGGCATGTAGACTTCCCCGCGAATTTCCACAAACGCCGGCGGATTGGGGCTGTGCAGTTTGAGGGGAACTGCGGCAATGGTTTTAATGTTATTGGTGATGTTTTCACCCACGGCGCCATCGCCGCGGGTGGCTGCAGACACCAGCAGGCCGTGCTCGTAGGTTAGATTGACCGCCAGGCCATCGAGCTTCAATTCACAGGTAAACACCAAACCCGCCGGATCACACTCGAGGCGATCGGCGACCCGTTTGAAAAAGGCCCGCAATTCGTCATCAGTAAACACGTTGCCCAGGGATAACATCGGGACGCGATGGGCGACCGGTTCAAAGGCGACAGCGGCATGGCCGCCTATGCGCTGCGTTGGGGAATCCGACGTGACCAGTTGAGGGTATTGTGTTTCCAATTGTTGTAGATTTTTAAAGCAACGGTCGTATTCACTGTCCGGCACCAACGGAGTATCAAGCACGTAATAATGATAATCATATTCTCTGATTTTCTCGCGAAGCGCATCCAGGGTTTGAACAATCTCGTCCTGAGTTTTTACCGTCTCTGTCATGGAGGTTAGTCATCGAAAATAAAAAAACAAAGTCTAGCATAATTATAGGCAAGACACAGTAAAGCGCCTGCCGCTTAAGCGTGTTTACCTAACCAATTAATGCGCACGGCAAGGACCGATTTATTCCTCTTTTTCTTGCCGTCAAACTCCCGATTATGGTATAGATACCGCTTGGCTTTTAAACAGGGCTTTTAAGAAATGGACTTATCACGATTTTTTTTCTGTTTGTTATTCTTTGCTTTTTCCAGCGTCAGCTTTTCCGCCTCCTCTCCCGATAACCTCGGTATCGCTTTCATTCACGGCACCAATGATCACCGTACCGATGCCAATGGCGGGTATTGGAAAAAAGACTTCATTGCCTACATGGCTGAGTCGTTACCAAACCCTGACAATTATTGGGTTGTCGCCTGCGATTACAGTCAGTACATGTGGCATGAAGACGCCGCCGGATGCACCGCCGATCAATTGCTGGCGTTCATCAAGGCCAAAAAAATAGGTAAACTGGTTGTCTACACCCACTCCAACGGCGCCAATGTGCTGCGCTGGATTCTGTCCAATCCCACTTACGATAAGCGGTATTACAAATTAAGCCGCCGGATTGCAGACGTCATTGCCATTGCTCCCTCAAGCGGCGGTACGCCGTTAGCAGACGAGGTGATGGACGGCAACATTTTTGAATCCTCGCTCGGTTGGCTGCTTGGCTATCGCAATGACTCAGTCCGTCAACAACGCGTAGGCGACATGGCTCTGTTCAACGACGAATTGCTCCTGGGTACGCCGGGACGGTTGTCTCTGCCGGTTTCTTTCCGCACCGTGATTGGCACCGACGTCACCGCTTCGCCCTTCTCTTCCGCCAGCTATTGCAATGGTTATTTTCTCAATGCCGGATTAAAAATCACCAAAATTTATCTGGACAAGTGTTCAGACGGTTTTTTAAATTGCGTGTCGCAACAACTGGCCGGCGATCTCTGGTTTATTGACATCAACCGAACGCAGGACGGCATCCCTTTAAGTCATAATCAAAGCCGCCATTCCTGCTTTGGTCTGGAGCACCTATTACGCGATGATCTCTTGTTACAAGGAGTTAGAAAGTGAGAGCAACTTATTTACTGATGGTGTCTGCCTTATGGGCAGGCCAAAGCCTGGCATTCACTTTACCCCAGGAAGCCGTGCATCCCTATGAGTGCGATCATTGCGAATCGTTGTCGCATGACAATTTAAGCAGCGATTGGCCGACCAATCATCTGCCGCTTGGCCATGAAACCATGCACTCCCAGAAAAGCAATAAGTACAGCCTGAGAACCACCCTTCAGCAGTTAAGTCAGGGGGTCGCATTGCAGACGCTTGCCCCGGGTGCAATCATCCGTATCAGCCCTGCGGCCGCGAATTCCCGCCTTAAGCTGAATTTCAATCTGGAGACAGAGGCCCATCAGGTGCTTCCCCTGAAAGAGGCTTCTGCCCTGTTCGCCGACGAGGAGGGGCTGAAAGAATCCGCTTTTGGCGGTGAAAGCCTCATGGCCATGCAACTGAAACCCGAACTCGGTTCTGGCCGTTTCATTCTGAAAAGTGATCCGGTGAAAGGCCATGAGCAGGATGCCTATATCATTCATGTGTTTGATCAAGGGTCCAATGCTTACCTGACGGTGGCCACCGATAAGGCGCGTTATCATTATGGGGATGAGTTGATTGCAACCTTCAGTTTACGGGACGATGCCGTAGGCTACCCCATCGATGTTATTACTGCCAATCTGGTCACTCCGGATGGCAATCAACGGGCGCTGACGCTTGAAAAAGTCTCCTGGGATGTTTACCAGGCCAAGGTAATGCTGCGTTCTGAAAAGGGATTTCACGGTGAAAACTGGTACATTGAAGCGCAGGTGGATACTGATGTCGGCGGCCGCAATGTCAAGCGCCAGGCGCACACCGCCTTTTCCTACACCATTCCGTCAGCGGCAGTAAGAAGCATTAATCGGGACAATACGGCCGAACCATTTCAATTCAAAGCCCACGTCGAAGTCGCCACCGGCAGCCGTTACGCGCTGCAGGCCGTTTTGTTTGCGACCAACGACCAGGGTGACGTGATTCCTGTCGATACGGTGCAATCCGCCGCCTGGTTCGCCACGGGCCTTAATGAATTGAATTTCAGTTTTCATCCCGAAGAAAGCACGACATACAAAGCCCCCTATTACTTAGGAGCCCTGCAATTGACGGATTACGGTCAGTTAAAAGCGGTCTATGAGTACAGCCCGTTAATTCCGCTTCAACAGATAGGACAGGAATGAGTTTTTTTCAACAGCTCACTGCCTTGCAGGGTGTGGCCATTGCCGCAGCCCTGCACTTTTTTTTAAGCCTCGGGCTGTTTAGAAAACTAGCTCAGTTGCGTCGCCAATACCATCAGAACCAAGAAAAAACCCAGCTGCTTTTGGTTGATGAATTACACAAGCTTCATCTGTCGCTCAATGAGCAATTGCACGCCAGCCAGACACCGCTTGTTGAGCGGATAACTCAGGGGCAATTAAACAGCCAGCGTCTTATCAGTGAAACCGTTCAACGCCACATGACCGATGTCCGTGAGCAGATTGGCCACAGCTTTAAACAACATGCCGGCTCACTGACCTCGCATCTGCAATCGCTGACGGAAGAAATACGCAACCACCTGCACTCGCTTACCCAACAGGTTAACCATAAACTGACGGAAGGATTTGAAAAAACCTCCACCACGTTTACCGATGTGGTTCGGCGTTTAACCATCATCGACGAGGCGCAGAAGAAAATCACCGAACTGTCGTCCCATGTCGTCAGCCTGCAGGATGTGCTGGTAGACAAACGCGCACGCGGCGCCTTTGGCGAAGTGCAGCTGGCCGCGCTGATCGACAACATGATTCCCGCCAACCATTACCGCATGCAGCACACCTTGTCCAATCAACGACGAGCCGATTGCGTATTGTTTTTGCCTGAGCCGACAGGGCACATTGTCATTGATGCCAAATTTCCGCTCGAAACCTACCAGAAACTGATGAACAATGCCTTGTCGTTGGCTGAGCGCAAGCCCTTGCAACAACAGTTTCGCCAAGACCTGCAAAAACACATTAAGGACATCGCCGAGAAATACATTATTCCCGGAGAAACCACTGACAGCGCCATGATGTTCATTCCGGCTGAGGCCATTTTTGCCGAAATCCATGCCAATTACCCCGAGGTGATCGCCCTTTCGCAACGCCTGAAAGTCTGGCTCGTCTCACCGAGCACCCTGATGGCCGTGTTAACCACGGCGCGCGCTGTGTTAAAAGACGATGCCACGCGGACTCAGGTTCATATTATTCAAAAACATCTACACGCACTGGCCGACGATTTTCAGCGCTTCGAAAAGCGCATGGATAAACTGTCCAAACACATTGATCTCGCCCATCATGACGTGGGCGAGGTCACAACCTCTGCCCGCAAAATCGCCCAGCGTTTTCAAAAGATTGAGGCTGTTGATCTGGATTCAGACTCCCTGGTTCTGCCGCAAGCCCTGGAAAAGATGGAACCCTAGTCATTCATGCAGTACCAATCGCTGCATAGCGTGTGAGCGAAGTGTTACAGGCGAATAAACCCCGCCGAATAACTTCTTTTTCATCAGAAACTTATGATATGCTCAACAGATGATAACCTGGGGAAACGCAATGCGCTTATTCAGTTCGATATTCTTCCTTTGCCTGCTCGCTCCGAGCTTTTCACCTGTTTTTGCCGGTTCATGCGCACCCAATACCCAGGGGGTGTGTCAGGATCAGTGCCCGCGCAATTGCAACGTTGATGTCTGCTGTGCACAAATGGGAGGCATCAATTACTGCGACTCCTCCGCTGGCCGCTATGTTTGCAATAATGGTTATTATTCGTCCTGCTATTGTACCCGTCATGCGGTGATGGATCTGCAATTGCTTCCCGGCTGCTGCCTCTGGCAAGGCGGCGTGTTTACCGTCAATGAACTGGGCGTGGTGCTTTGCAACGACGGCAGTATTTCCGAACTCTGTTCATTACAACCCAACACAACCCCCACTGTTTCAGTGACGCCCTGGTAAATGCCTACCCTGCCGCGTGGTCTAAAACCCTGGACAATCGCGGCAGGAGACCTCATAATTGCGGATTTTATTCGACATTATTCATGACCATATCGCTGATAGACATCAAGGATGTGAGCAAATCGTATGGCAATACCCTCATTCTTGATCGCTTAAATCTCACGGTTTATAACGGGGAATTTCTTACCCTGCTTGGCCCCTCAGGGTGTGGAAAAACCACGCTGCTGCGTTTAATTTCCGGCTTTGAGCAACCCAGCGAAGGTGAAATTTACATCAATGGGCAATGCGTCAACGCCCTGCCCCCGCAAAAACGCGATGTGCATACCGTTTTTCAAAGCTATGCGCTGTTTCCGCACTTGTCCGTGTTTGAAAATGTCGCCTTTGCGCTGCGATGCAAACGCATTGCCGAGGATGAAATAAGGACCCGTGTTCTTGAGGCCCTGCGTCTGGTGCAGCTTGAGTCTTTTTCCAATCGCAATATCAGGCAGTTAAGCGGCGGCCAGCAGCAGCGAGTGGCCATTGCCCGGGCGATCATTAACCGCCCGCAGGTGCTGTTGCTCGATGAGCCCTTAAGTTCGCTCGACTACCGCCTGCGCAAAGCCATGCAGTACGAATTAAAGCAAATCCAGAAAACCTTGAACATGACCTTCGTTTTTGTCACCCATGATCAGGAAGAAGCCTTGTCCATGTCGGATCGCATCGTGGTGTTTAATCTGGGCCACATCGAACAGGTCGGCACCCCGCGTGAGGTGTATGAAACCCCGGCTAACCTGCACGTGGCCAGCTTTATCGGCGAAGCCAATATTTTTAACGCCGACGTCATCGCGGCGGATACCGACGAATTAACCACCACCATCGAAGACGTCCGCATTCAATGCAAAAACACCGGCCATTATCAGGTCGGGGATAAGGTGCATGTGATTGTGCGGCCCGAAGACATTCGGGTGTGGAGCCTGTCGGAGGTCACGGAGCCGCGCGGCATGCTGCCGGGCAAAATCCTGGACATTATCTACAAAGGCTCCACGGTGGATTTGAAAGTTGCCCTCCCGTCAGGCGCCGTGATCAATGCCTCGGAATTTTTTGATGAAGATGATGACAAGCTGGAATATGCCCTTCATGAAACGGTCTGGGTGGAATGGCTGCCAGGTTGGGAGGTCCTGTTGCCTTATGAAAACTAAATCCCTGTCATTGACGCTTTTTTATGGCTGGCTGTTACTGTTTAGTTTTCTTCCACTTTCGCTGGTGGTGATCGCGAGTTTTTTATCCAGAGACAGTGTTCATCTGGTGACTCTGCCGTTTACTCTGGATAACTACACGGCCTTAATTGACCCGGTGTTTGCTAAAATTTTCCTGCGCTCCGTGGGTATTGCTCTGATTACGACCGTGCTCTGCCTGTTGATTGCCTACCCCTTCAGTTATTTAATGATTAAATCCCGGCATCAATCCCTGCTGTTACTGCTTATTATTATTCCATTCTGGACCAGTTCGCTGGTCCGTACCTATTCCTTGATTGCCATCCTTAAATTCAAAGGGGTATTAAACGCTATCCTCCTTAAACTGCACCTGATTGAGACGCCTCTGTCGCTGCTTTATTCCAACTTCGCTGTGATATCCGGCCTGGTGTATAACCTCTTTCCTTTCATGGTGCTCCCATTATTTACCAACATGGAACGCTTTGATTTCCGCCTGATTGAAGCGGCAAAAGATTTAGGCGCTAACCGATGGGCTATTTTTTGGCGGGTATTTTTACCCAATACGGCAAGCGGCATTGTGTCAGGCAGCCTGCTGGTTTTTTTACCGGCAATGACCCTGTTTTATATCCCCAATGTCTTAGGCGGCGCCCGTTCCATCCTGCTTGGCAATTTAATCCAGAACCAATTTCTGGTGGTAGAGAACTGGCCGCAGGGCTCGGCCACCAGCGTTGTGCTGACTTTGCTACTGGTTTTACTCCTGGTTTTCTATCGAGGCCTGAATAAGGAGGTTACCCATTGAAGTCACTTGCCCGGCAAGCTTTTTTATTTTGCGTCTATGCCATGCTCTACATTCCGATTCTGGTGTTGGTGATTTATTCATTCAACAACGCCAAATTCTCACTGCAGTGGCATGGTTTTTCTCTGCGATGGTATACCGAACTGTTTCATGATCGCGGCTTGTGGGCTGCGTTCAGCAATTCCGTGATTTTAGGTTTGTGCGCAGCCGCAGCCGCCACCGTGATTAGCCTTCTTGCCTGCGTGCAATTGTTCCTTTTTAAAACCCGTCATCGCACATTTCTTTATACCCTGCTGTTGCTGCTCATTATCATCCCTGATTTGGTTTTAGGTGTTGCCCTGCTGATTTTCTTTAATGTGTCGCAGATTCCTTTAGGTTTCACCAGCCTGTTGATTGCTCACATCACCTTTTGTATTCCCTTTGTCATGATTACCATTAATACCCGCATCAACACGCTGAATCCCAACATTTATTTCAGTGCCCTTGATTTAGGGGCCAGCCGCTACGCGGCCTTGACTAAAATCCTGCTGCCCCTGTTATGGCCAGGGATATTAAGCGGCTTCCTTTTGTGTTTTACCCTGTCATTTGACGATGTCATTATCAGTTATTTTGTCGCCGGCCCTGATTTTAATATCCTGCCTTTGACGATTTATTCCCTGGTACGGGCCGGCGTAACCCCGGAGTTAAATGCCTTGTGTTCCTTTACCTTTGCACTGTCCATGATTTTAGTCATTGTGGCTCATCGGCTTGCGAGTAAAAAAATATGACCCGCGTTTTGCTTTTTCTGACTGTTTTTTTTACCTCCGCCGCGTTTGGGGAGAAAGTCGTCAATGTGTATGTCTGGGGCGGCGAGATCCCCAAAAAAGTCGTTCAGCAGTTTGAACATGACACCGGTATTAAAGTTAATTTTTCAACCTATGACAGCAATGAGACGCTCTTTGCCAAATTAAAAGCCAGCAACAGCAGCATTTATGATGTCATCCTGCCTTCGGCCTATTATGTCGAACGCATGCGCAAACTCAACATGCTGACTCGGCTTGATCCTGATCGCTTGCCCAATATAAACCATGTGGATGAAAAATTTTCGCACAATGATTACGATAAGGGCAATCATTTCAGCGTTCCCCTGGTTTGGGGAGCAACGGGCATATTCTTTAATCAACAACGGGTGAGCCATCCGCCAGCCTACTGGCGTGAACTGTGGCAGCCGCAATGGCGCAATCAGTTAATGCTGCTTGATGATTCCCGCGAAGTCTTCGCCATAGCTCTCATGAGCCTCGGTTTTGATCCAAACGATCGCGATCCTAAGCACATTGATGCAGCTTACCAGCATTTACTGCAATTGGTTCCCAACATTAAACTGTTTGCCAGCGACAGCATTCAAGCCATTATGATTGATGAAGACGCTTCCCTGGGTTCCGCGTGGAATGGCGATGCCTTTAAAGCCCAGGCGGAGAATAAAGCGATTGGCTTTTCCTACCCTCTGGATGGTTTTGTGGTTTGGGTGGATTGCCTGGCCATTCCTGTCAATCCGCCGCATCCCGAGGAGGCATATGCCTTTATTGATTATCTGCTCAAACCCGAGGTGAGTGAGCAAATTGCCCTGAAGGAAGGCCATGCCATTACCAACCGCGAAGCCTGGCTTAAATTACCTGCCTCTATTCGTGATAACCGCCTGGTTTACCCGGATGCGGAAACCATGAAGAGAGCCCATTTTCAGCGGGATGTCGGGGAAGAAACGCTGGCGCTCTACAACAGCTATTGGGAACAATTGAAACTGGCGTTTTAGTGCTGCTTTCCTGCCTTCCCGCTTGAGCTAAAGAGAACGACTTTAACCATTCTCTTCTTTTTTAATCTCTTTGGTATCCGGTAAATCGCTAATGCGGCGATCGGGATAGAGTTGTTTAACGCCCCGATAAAACGAGCCTTCGGCGTTAAGGACTGCGAGAATATACCCTTCTTTCCCGTCTAAAAATCCGCGCTGTAAAATCAAGCAGCGGAAAAACATCCAGCCTGCCGAAAACAGGATACTGATAAAGGACGGCGGCTTGCCTTCTTTGCGGCGGCTTCTTGCGGTGTAAGACGAGTAGCGGTTCATTTTGGCAATGGCATGACTTAAATCCTGATAGGAGTGATGAAGTATGCTTTGTTTTAATTTTTCGACCTTCGCCTCAGGCGGCAGCACCACTTTTTCATGGACAATGTCATCGCTGTAACGCGCGCCTTCCCGCTTGAACAAGCGAATGTGGCGTTTGGGGCTTGAGGAATAGCGCATGGGCTTGCCATAAAAATTCATGTAAATGGGGATACGGTAGGCGTCTGCTTCGTTTAAATCCATGGCTTGTTGAATGGCAAATTTTAAGCCCTCACTGACCGACTCGTCTGCATCGAGGTTAAGGACCCAATCACCCGTCGCCACCGACAACGCACGTTGCTTTTGAACACCATAACCCTGCCAATCGGTCAAATAAATGTTATCGGTGTATTTTTTGGCAATTTCCACCGTCTGATCCGTACTGCCTGAATCCAGAACAATGATTTCATCAGCCCACTTAACCGACTCCAGGCATCGCTGGATATTGGCTGCCTCATTTTTAGCAATAATAATGACACTTAACATAAAATCCAATTACTCCGATTCAACTGTTGGTTTCGGTAAACCGTTTAACATAAAAAAATATCCACATGACTGTGGATATTTTGATAACGGGCTTCTAATAGGAATGACTTTAGCACACACCCTCACGGTAATCATGGCTGTCAAAATGCAGTTTACCGTCCTTCACTTTCAAGGTGACGTGGCCACCATTGGATAATTTTCCAAACAGCAACTCATCGGCCAGGGGTTTTTTGATGTTTTCCTGAATGAGGCGAGCCATCGGTCGTGCGCCCATGGCTTTATCATAGCCATGTTCAATCAGCCATTCCCGCGCGGCTTTATCGACTTTAAACGTGACCCCTTTATTACTCAATTGCTCATCAAGTTCCATGATGAACTTATCAACAACCAGGCCAATGGTCACGTTGTCCAGCGGTGCGAAATTAATGATGGCATCCAGTCTGTTTCTGAATTCTGGACTGAATTGACGCTTAATCACTTCCAAGCCGTCATTGCTGTTGTCCTGGAGGGAGAAGCCAATCGAATTTCGACTGATTTCACTGGCGCCGGCATTGCTGGTCATGACCAAAATCACATGACGGAAATCCGCCTGACGGCCATTGGTATCGGTTAAGGTACCGTGGTCCATGATTTGCAGAAGCAGGTTAAAGACGTCCGGATGCGCTTTTTCAATTTCATCAAGCAGTAGAACGGAATGGGGGTTTTTGGTGACCGCTTCGGTCAGCAAACCGCCCTGATCATAACCCACATACCCTGGAGGGGCCCCGATCAAACGGGATACGGTGTGCTTCTCCATGTACTCCGACATATCAAAACGCAGCAATTCAATACCCAGGACATTCGCTAACTGGCGTGTGACTTCCGTTTTACCTACCCCGGTGGGGCCGGCAAACAGGAAGCATCCGACCGGTTTTTGCGGTTCACGCAGACCGGAGCGGGCCAGTTTAATGGCGGAGGCTAAGGCAGTGATGGCAATGTCTTGACCATAAACCAGTAATTTAAGGTCACGCTCCAGGTTACGCAGGGTGTCTTTATCCCGCGCAGACACTTTTTTAACCGGTATGCGGGCTATTTTAGCTACCACGCTTTCAATCTCTGTCACGCTGATGATTTTACGACGTTTATTGGCAGTCAACAGGTTTTGATACGCGCCGGCCTCATCCACCACATCAATGGCCTTATCCGGTAAGAAACGATCATTGATGTATTTTGCCGACAGTTCAGCCGCCGCTTTCAAGGCTGGAATGGAGAATTTAACCCCATGATGCTCTTCAAGACGTCCTTTTAAGCCCTTAAGAATTTCAAAGGTTTCTTCCACAGACGGTTCTGTGATGTCAATTTTTTGGAAACGCCGAGCCAGGGCGCGATCTTTTTCAAAAATACCGCGGTATTCCTGGTACGTGGTTGAACCGATGCATTTCAGCTCGCCATTGGCCAGCAGGGGTTTAATGAGGTTTGAGGCATCCATTACGCCGCCTGAGGCAGCACCAGCACCAATGATGGTATGAATTTCATCGATGAATAGAACAGCGCCTTCTTGATGACCTAATTGCTTCAGGACGGCTTTTAACCGTTTTTCAAAATCGCCGCGGTATTTGGTACCCGCCAGCAATGCCCCCAAATCCAGGGAGTAAACGATGCAATTTTGAATGGCCTCAGGCACCTCGCCATCAACAATGCGGCGGGCCAGGCCTTCAGCAATGGCCGTTTTGCCCACACCGGCTTCACCCACCAGCAGGGGGTTGTTTTTGCGGCGGCGGCAAAGCACCTGGATGGTGCGTTGGATTTCTTCGTGGCGGCCAATCAATGGGTCAATTTTGCCCATTCTGGCGCGTTTGTTTAAATTGGTGCAATAACTTTCGAGTGGCGACTCCGTGCCTTCACCAGACATCATTTCTTCGTCCATGGAGGAGTTCATGCCTTCGTTAAGGTCATTATTATGGTACTTGGAGACCCCATGGGAGATGTAATTAATGACATCCAGACGGGTAATGTTTTCACGGCGCAGAAAATACACCGCCTGACTTTCCTGTTCACTGAATATGGCAGCGAGTACGTTAGCACCGGTCACTTCGGTTTTTCCGGCGGATTGGACATGGAAGACTGCGCGCTGCAGGACGCGTTGAAAACCCAGGGTGGGTTGTGTTTCTCTATCGAGTTCATCATCCGGGATTCGCGGCGTGGTTTCATCAATGAATTCAATCAGATCACGGCGAAGGGCATCGATGTTCGCATCACAGGCCTGCAACACATTGCCTGCTGCAGGATTATCGAGCAAGGAAAGGAGTAGATGTTCAACGGTCATGAATTCATGACGTTTCTCTTTGGCTTCCTTAAAAGCAAGGTTTAAGGTGAATTCAAGTTCTTTGTTTAACATTTCTTTGCTCCTCTCAACCCCACCACCAATTATTCGGGCTCCATGGTACATAATAAGGGATGTTCATTCGCTCTGGCAAAATCGTTAACCTGAGCGACCTTTGTTTCTGCGATATCCCTCGTAAACACCCCACACACACCCTTACCAACAAAATGAACCTGCAACATCACCTGTGTAGCCAATTGCTCGCTTAACTGAAAAAAACGCTTTAACACACTCACTACAAATTCCATGGGGGTGTAGTCATCATTGAGCATGATTACTCTGAATTTTTTAGGTTGTTTGAGTGCAGGCAGTACTTCTGCTTCCGCTGTCCTGCGCTCGACAATTTCCTCTAAAAATTGCCCGCTCATTTTCTTACACCCTTTACTAATTTTATAGACTTACAACGCTCATTTGGCCAGTAAAAAATGGAATTAATCAATGAAAAAATTAAACCCTGTGATATTCAATTACATCCTGTCCATATAACACTCATCATGACGAGGGATGCTTTTGATCTCTCCTTCAATTATAGCTTTCCTGTGGGTATTCGGACCATCCATGGATGAAAAACAGGGAGATTATCACTGACTGTACAATCAACTGCCTCGTTAAGCCCTGAATTAATCATCGGCCCGGAAAATGCTTTCTTAAGTCTTCCGGGCCGATTTATTTTACATGTGTTTAATCATCGCCTCTGCAAAGCCTGAACTGCTGACACAGGTTGCCCCGTCCATCAGGCGTTCAAAGTCATAGGTCACCGTCTTGGCTTCGATGGCGCCGTCGACCCCTTTAATGATCAGATCCGCCGCTTCAGTCCAGCCCATGTGGCGCAGCATCATTTCGGCCGACAGAATCAGGGAACCGGGATTCACCTTATCCTGACCGGCGTATTTTGGCGCCGTACCGTGGGTTGCCTCAAACACAGCCACTTCATCACTCATGTTGGCGCCGGGCGCAATACCAATGCCCCCTACCTGTGCCGCCAGAGCATCGGAAATGTAGTCACCGTTTAAATTTAAGGTGGCAATGACACTGTAATCTTCAGGTCTCAGCAAAATCTGTTGCAGGAAAGCATCCGCAATCACGTCTTTAATGACAATCTGTTTACCGGTTTTGGGGTTTTTAAATTCCATCCACGGGCCGCCCTGGTATTCTTTGGCGCCAAAACTGTCGCGCGCAACCTGGTATCCCCAATCCTTAAAGGCACCTTCGGTGAATTTCATGATGTTGCCTTTGTGAACCAGGGTAACGGAATCGCGATCATTATCAATGGCATATTGAATAGCCGCTTTAACCAGACGGCGAGTGCCCTGCTCTGACACCGGCTTGATACCAATGCCGCAATGGTCCGGAAAACGGATCTTTTTTACACTCATCTCGTTTCGCAAAAATTCAATGACTTTTTTTGCCTCCGGGGAATCCGCCTGCCACTCAATACCGGCATAAATGTCTTCGGAATTTTCCCGGAAAATAACCATGTCGGTTTTCCAGGGCTCTTTCACCGGACTGGGTACACCCGTAAAATAACGGATAGGACGAAGGCAGGTGTAGAGGTCCAAATCCTGACGAATGGCCACATTCAATGAGCGGATACCGCCGCCAACGGGTGTGGTCAGTGGGCCCTTGATTGAAACCACGTATTTTTTCAGGGCGTCCAAGGTTTCTTTAGGCAGCCATTGATCGTTGCCGTACACTTTGGTGGCTTTTTCACCGGCATAGACTTCCATCCAGGCAATCTTACGCTTGCCGCCGTAAGCTTTCTTCACCGCTTCATCAACCACACGAATCATAGGGGGAGTTACATCCACGCCGATGCCATCCCCTTCAATAAAAGGGATAATCGGTTGGTCAGGAACCTGCAGAGAACCATTAGCGGCAACGGTTATCGCTTGCCCTTCTGTTGGGATACGAATTTTTTCAAATGTCATTGGCAACTCCGTCTAATAAGAGGCAATTATCATAGCATGCCAAAATGCTTTGTCCCAACTCCCATTCACGGCATAATAGGATTTATTCTTTCCATTCACAGTTTGATTCATTTGAGTACGTTATTACTTTTTAATAAACCCTATGGCGTGGTTTGCCAATTCAGTGGTACCGAGCACGAGCAGACCCTGGCGGACTTCATCAAGCGCCCAGGCTTTTACGCGGCTGGCCGTTTGGACAAAAACAGCGAGGGCTTGCTGATTTTAACCAATGAGGGAAGGATACAACATCAATTAACACATCCCCGCTTTCATAAACAGAAATATTACTGGGTTCAGGTGGAAGGCCAACCCGAGGAGAGGGATTTGATGCCTTTAAGGGAAGGCATTCTGATCGGCGGCGTACACTACCGGCCGGCCAAAGTCCGCCTCATTGAAGAACCGAAATTATGGCCAAGAAATCCGCCCATTCGTTTTCGAAAAAACATTCCCACAACCTGGTTGGAGGTTATCTTGAGCGAAGGGAAAAATCATCAGGTGCGGAAAATGACAGCCGCCATTGATTTTCCTACGTTAAGACTGGTTCGCCATCGCATTGCCCAGTGGTCGCTTGGCGATCTTAAACCTGGGGAGTACCAGGTGATTGAAATGGAGTAACTCCAGAACTTTCACCGACCAGCAATTGAATAAATACAATCCCAGTAGACTATAATTGACACACATTGTCTATATGGATTGTCGTCATGAAAGTAGTCTTGTACTTTGAGTCTTCCAACAGAAAAATCCCATTGGATATCAAATCGGAGTCCACACCCACGGAACAGGTTAAACACGCGCTTGAAAAAAACGAAATTCCTCTCTCTGACTTAAAACAGATTCGCTTTGAAAAGCATGCCTTAAACAACCTTGAAGACCTCGACTCCTGGTATCAGCAAATGGAAGAATTGGCTGTTTATAACCAAACCCGCAACAAACGCCTCCTTCCACATGAACAGTTTAACGTCAGGCCGACCTCAGCGGAGGAAGCGCTGGCGGAATTTAAACGAAATTACCCTAGAAACCGCCTTTGGCAATTGGCCGTCGATGGCCAGCTTTACTCCAGCATAACAGGAAATTCCGCAACCAAGGCTGAGCCTGATCATGGGTGGGTGGAGTACTGCCAAAGAGAAGACAACTCACTCAATGCCTTTTTTACAGGTTTAAATCTGTCTCTTGAGAATCTGGAAAATCCCATCATTTCTGAGGAGCTGATACTCGCGCTGCATGCGACGGTGACCAACAATGTTTTTTTGGGAAATAATGAGAACATTGCTCGGGGAGCTTATAGGGTAGATTCCCCTTTTTTTAATTTTTTTCCATCGCAAGGACGCATGACAGTCTCGGGATTAGCGGATTTATTGGATAAAATAGAAAACCATGCGTTGAGTGGGCCTGATGAGGAGGACGGTGAAGGAGTCATGTTATGGCCTAAATTTCAGGAGTCTTCACCCTGCTTTATTACCCCGGCAAGCATTAAAGAAGAGCGCAGAAAATACGTCGGGGAGGGAGACAATCTGGCATTCGCGTCTTTTTTAATCAGCCAAGGCAAAGCAATTCATTACCAGGCCCCCGCCAATCCCCAGTCACTGGTGCAACAAACCATCGCTCGTTACAATGAAACCATCAGCACATTAAGTGATCCAGATGCTATTTTGCAACTCATTGGTGAAACAACGGAAGCACTGGAGCGCATCCATCCATTTGGGGATGCCAATGGCCGCACTTTTGTTAACTTGTTGCAAAATCGTTTACTTATCCAGAATGGCTTTCCCCCAGCAACACTCTTCGAACCCAACATCTATGATGTGTATGGCCATCATGCCGACGTGTTGAAACGAGGAATTTTAAATACCACAGCCATTTATAACGGCGAGAATGTTTTTGGCTACCCCATGCACAGACGGCATCCCTTGTACCCGGAAAAACCCGATCCCCCCTATTCCAATCATTATTTTCTTAATTCCCAAGCTTATTTTGATCAAAACCAGGAATTAAGACAGTTTTCCATGCAATACGATTTTAATCCATTGCTCCCACTTTTTGAGTCAGGCAAACCCTCCCTGAGAACGCTACATGACGCCCTTGCCAATACCGCATCCCCGCTCGATAAACTGGATTACATTACAGAAGCCATTAACCAACTTGCCGAACAGCCGGATGCCATAGCAAGACTTCATCGGGTGTTTAATGACATCGTCGATGCAATTCCTGCTCCCCGCTATTCCCATACCGCCCAGGACTTCGAGTTACAGGAACTTTATTATCAGGCCCAGGTGCGATTGGGCACCCATCAACAAAACCAGATCATTGTGCAATTAATGCAACGTAGCGATAAGCCTGATTTTGCGCTGGCTGAGGAAAGCAATGACGTGAAGAAGGGTAAAGGGAAAGAGAAAGAGAAGGAAAAAGAACCAGAGCCTATACAGGAGCGAAAAACGATTGAAAAGAAAACAGACAAAGCACCCACAAGCAAGCTCAATGCGAGGGAACAGGAACTCCTTCGAACGTTGCGCCAGTACATCGGCTTACGCCAGGTAGAAGCAAAATCCGAAAAAAAATCCAAACATTATAAATCCAACTTCCTTGGGGTAAAAGGCGGTCATTCGGCAAAAGTGAAGATTAGAGCCGCAAAAAAACTGGTGGCGCTTGTCGAAGATAAACCATTTCGGGGTGAAAAGCTTCATTCATTGGACGCCATCGATTACAGTGCATTGACGAGCTCGCGTTTAGGTCAAATGATGGAACCCTACCTCGACATCATTCAGCATTACGCCAATTCAGCTGTCAATTTTCAAGCCAGCGGAGGCTGATGAGGTCAGGTTTTAAAGCGCGCCCTGACCAATAAGGTTTCCTCTGCTGCAAGCCTTATCCAGGGCCAGACCAGGATGCTTAACAGCGTGCCGCCAATGACTGTCATCCAATTCATGGTGTAACCAAGAAAAGCATCAATAAAAAACACAGTAAGCTGATACCAGGCGCAGAAAAACCCAATCAACGCCATCTGCTGTCCGATAGGAAAGAAATAAAAGCGTCTGGCTTTACTGCTTGCAAGCCAGGTGGTTAAACACAGGGCGAAAGCATGTTCGCCGATCACGGTAGCCAGCAAGGCATCCAGAACCAGGCCCAGCATAACCAGTATGCTGACGCGAAAATAATCCGGCATGTAAAACTGCAGATAAAGCACCAGCAAGAGTATCCAGGGTGGTCGGATGGTAACCAAAAAGGCAGGCAGTGGCATGATCGTTAAAATCAGCGCGATTAGAAAAGCAATGGGCAAGCGCCATTTCAAGGAATTCATGTGGCGGCTCCCAATGCATTCATGCGTTCGTTAATTTGCGCCGTTAAGATTTCCTGCTCTTTATCAGGCCAAATTAATAACACCAGACGGTTACGATTAAGCAGAGCAACAGGGCTTACCTCGACTTTGATAAAATCATCGCCCGGCACACTGGTTACATTTTCAACCCGTCCAACCGGATAACCTTCAGGGTATAGCCGTCCCAACCCGGAGGTTACCAACAAATCCCCTTTATTGGTGGATGAGGTCCGCGGCAGATTGATCAAAGACAATTGCCCCAAATTATTGGTACCCACTAAAATAGCTCGTTCGCCGGTGCGGGTATTTCGAACCGGCACAGCGCACTTGGCATCTGAAATCAGCAATACCGTGCTGGTCATATACCCGACATCGATAATTTGTCCCATCACCCCTTTGGCATCCAGAACGGGTTGGCCGGTATAAACGCCATCCCGTTTGCCTTTGTTAAGGATTACCAATTGCCGCGCGGTACTGGTATCGACAGCCAGAATCTGGGCCGCCATGGCTTTCATTTTGGCTTTGGAAGAGGTCAGCAACAGTTCTCTAAGCTGCGAGTTTTCTTCCTTGATGGCCATGAGCTTTTGAAGCTCAGCCTCCAGCAGCGTCTGCTGATAGCGTAACTCCATGTTTTCACTGATTAAGGAGGTTTTGGCGCTCACTAAAGCCTGAGCCCAACCCATGATACGCACCGGATAATCAACAGCGTATTGCAAAGGCGAAACCATGAAGGAAAACCCACTACGCACATGACCCAGGTACTGGTAATGGTAGTCAGAAAACATCAAGCAAATAGAAAACATCAAGGCAAACACAAAGCTGAACGCTCGGTGTTTGCCCTTGCCAAAAAGCTTATTATTCGAATTATTCGGTTGAGAGGAAATCACCGCCACGCAAATCCATTGTTTCCAACGCCTTACCACCACCACGCGCTACGCAGGTTAAAGGATCTTCTGCGACTAGTACGGGCAGGCCAGTTTCTTCCATCAGCAAGGTATCCATGTTTTTCAACAGAGCGCCCCCGCCAGTGAGAACCATACCGCGCTCAGCAATGTCAGCAGCCAATTCAGGCGGTGCCAACTCTAGGGCGGCTCGAACCGCACCCACGATACCGGACAGAGGTTCTTGCAATGCTTCAAGGATTTCCGCACTGGTCAATGTGAAACTTCGCGGCACGCCTTCGGCCAGATTACGGCCCCTGACTTCAATCTCAAACAAATCACGACTTGGGAAAGCAGAACCAATTTCATGCTTGATACGCTCTGCCGTGGTTTCACCAATCAAGGTGCCATAATTACGGCGAACGTAAGACACAATGGCATCATCAAATTTGTCGCCGCCAATACGGACAGACTGATGATACACAATACCGCTGAGGGAAATAATAGCCACCTCCGTGGTGCCGCCGCCAATGTCGACAACCATCGAACCGCTGGCTTCTTCGACCGGCATCCCCGAACCCAATGCTGCCGCCATCGGCTCTTCGATGAGGAAGACTTCACGCGCACCAGCACCCATGGCTGATTCGCGAATTGCACGACGCTCGACTTGGGTAGAACCACAAGGTACGCAGACCAGCACTCGCGGGCTGGGTCTTAAGAAACGGTTTTCATGCACTTTATGAATGAAATGTTGCAACATGCGTTCTGTGACAAAGAAGTCGGCAATAACCCCGTCCTTCATCGGACGAATGGCATTAATATTGCCCGGGGTTCGTCCCAGCATACGCTTGGCCTCTATCCCGACAGCCGCCACACGCTTTTGTCCTGATTCGTTTCTTAATGCCACGACGGAGGGTTCATTAAGAACGATCCCTCTATCCCTTACATAAATCAATGTGTTAGCTGTTCCCAAATCGATGGATAAATCGTTTGAAAAAACGCCCCTTAATTTCCTGAACATGAGCCCCACTACCTCGTTCTTTTTTTGGACTGTACTTTAACCTATATTTGGGTAAAAATCGACAGGTCTTTATTAAGATTCTTTATCCATGATAAAAAATTCTCTACCCTCCATAGTGAGCCAATAGGCGAAGCCCCACTACTCGCCTCCAGGAACTGATTTTCCCGGTCGTTTACTTCGCATTATTCCCTTGCATGTTGAATGATTGGGGATCGCAGCAGCTATCATGGGTGCCCGCCTGCGCGGAGAGGACAAAAAAAGAGACTCGCCCCTACCGGATAAAATCTGCTGTGAGCAAAACTTAAATGAATCTGTTATACCCCACATATAACCCACACCGTGTCCTGCCCGCGCAGGCGGGCATCCATCCATCAAAACAATCCAATCAAATCAAGCCACTGAGGATTTTTTTGTAGGATTAGATTAATTTTCCATTACCTGTTCCATTTCTTGCGCTGTTTTTCTCTTGTAATGGCCTCATAAATCGCTGAGTGAATTTCATAATAGACCAAATAATAAACCTTGTATTTTTTAGTAAATCTTCTTCAACTAGTCCTTCTTTGTGTTGCTCCGATCCGCCGCACTAGATTACTTGTAACACCGGTATAAAGTGTTCATAAGCGTTGCTGGATAATATATAAACAAAATAAGGCCTATCACCCGACATGTTATTCCATTTACTTTTATATCCGAGAACGGAAAAGAGGCCCGCTTACGCGGGCTGGGAGATTACTCCACACTAAACGTTTCCTTAAGTTCAGCAAGATTCCTGTTGATGAACTGTTGCCCCAAACCTGGAACTTCCGCCAATTCTTCGACCGATTTAAAACCCTCGTGGCTTTCACGGTATTTAACAATGGCCTCTGCCCGCTTTTCACCAATTCCTTTAAAGGAATGAATCAGCGTTTTTAATTCAGCGGTATTCAGGTTGATTTTAGGAGCGGCCGTTTCTGCTTCCTGAGCGGTCGCGGTTGTGCCGAGGGGTGTGGGTGATGCGTACAAAGGGAATGACATTGATATAAATGACAGAACCATAGCAATCAGATTTGCTTTCATAATTTTTCCTTATTGTGATTGGACTTAACGGCATTTGCCGTCATCAACCTCTTGTTGTTTTCCGTAACAAGAGGTTGCGAATTATGACAGTAAGTTCTTGTTTTGTCTAGCGATTATTTGAAAATTGTAAATAATGGCGATAAAGAACATACGAGACGCAGGAAGTTAGTTTTTTTACCATATCCAAATGCAGAAATTCATTGGGACCATGGGCATTGGAATGAGGTCCCAATACACCGGTAATCATAAACTGAGCTTGTGGAAATTTCTCACCCAGCATGCCCATAAAGGGGATGGTGCCCCCTTCACCGATATAAGCCGCAGGCTTATTGTAGAATGCCATGGAGGCCTCATCAGCGGCTTTAGCAAGCCATTCGGGCATTAATGGCGCATGCCAACCCGGTGCACCGTCATCAATATGAAAGGCGACTCTGGCCTGGTAAGGCGGCTCTTCGGTCAATGCCTTTTGCAGGGCCATGGAAGCCTTTTGCGGGCAAACCAGCGGCGGCAGGCGCATGGATAATTTAAATGCCGTTTTTGGACGCATGACATTGCCAGCATTGGCAATCGCTGGCAACCCTTCAGCGCCGGTCACCGTCAAAGCAGGCCGCCAGGTGCGGTTCAGTATTAATTCCGTCTTATTACTCGTCACGGGTTTGACATCCGTATGGAAAGGAAACGCACGGTAAACGTCCTCTCCAAGAATTTCCCCGCACTGACGCGCCTGACTCACCCGTTCCTCAGGGATCTCGCAATACAGTTCAGGCAATTTCACTTGCCCTGTGGCTTCGTCTTCAATACGGCTGATGAGTTGCCTCGCCACTCGAAAACTGTCGGGGACAATGCCGCTGGCACTGCCGGAATGGACGCCTTCTTCAATCAATTCCACCGAAAGCTCACCCACCACGTTGCCGCGCAGGGAAGTGGTCATCCACAATTGTTCGTAATTCCCCGCCCCCGAATCCAGGCAGATGACCAGCGAGGGTTCGCCAATGCGATGAGCCAAGGCTTCGATATAGTAAGGAAGGTCATAGCTGCCGCTTTCCTCGCAGGCTTCAATAATCAATACACAGCGGGCATGGGCTAATCCCTGTTTCTTAAGCTGGTCAATGGCCGTTAACGAGGCATAAGCCGCATAGCCATCGTCCGCGCCCCCGCGGCCATAAAGCTTGCCGTCACGAATCACAGGCTGCCAGGGACCCAGTCCCTCCTGCCATCCTGTCATTTCCGGCTGCTTGTCGAGATGCCCATACAGCAATACGGTTTCCTCTAATTCACCGGGAATCTCCATGAACAGAAGCGGCGTGCGGCCTTCTAACCGGATAACCTCGAGGCTCATGCCTTGGGGAGCATGGGCTTCACACCACTGGGCAACATGGGACACTGCTTTTTCCATGAAACCATGCGTCTGCCAGTCTTTATCGAAATGCGGCGATTTATTGGGAATTCTAATGTAGTCAACGAGACTGGGGAGGATCTCGTTTTGCCAGGCCTGTTCAATTCCTTCAAACAGTTTCTGGGGATTCAACATGCAACTGCTCCTTAATGAGATTCATGATTTTCACGGTGGCGGATTCAATTTTCAGCGATTTAATGCGCCGAATGATGTCCTGTTGATTCGCTTCCGCCTCATCAATGGCCATCAACAAGCGGTCGGTGGTTAACTCTTCCTGGGGAATGACAATGCTAATCCCTTGCTCCTTAAAATAGCCAGCATTCTGAATTTGATCGCCGCGGCTTACTTTGGCTGAAAGCGGGATTAACACGTGCGGTTTTTGCAAGGCAAGAATCTCATACAGGGCATTCGCTCCGGCCCGTGAAACCACCACGTCGGCAGCGGCAAACAAGTCAGCCAGTTCGTCGCTGGCGTATTCCAGTTGAAAATAACCCGGCGCCGTTTGCAGGGACTCATCCACCTTCCCTTTGCCGCACAAATGGATAATCTGATAGTTGTGGCTCAGCCTGGGTAACGCTTCCCTCACGGCCTGATTAATCGCTTGAGCCCCCAGACTCCCGCCGATAACCAGTAAAATGGCCTGTTTGTCATTAAAACCGCACAGTGCAAGACCACGCTGACGCGAGCCATTAAATAATTGCCGACGAATGGGCGTCCCCGTTATTGCCACCTTATCCTGTCGTTTAACATGGTTTTTTGCCGGGGCGAAAGTCACACAGAGTTTATTCACAAACGGAAGGCACAGGCGGTTCGCAAGTCCGGGCGACATGTCCGACTCATGAGCAACGACAGGAATGCGATTCAGCCAGGCCGCCACCACCACAGGGAAAGCGACAAATCCGCCTTTGGAAAAAACAAGGTCTGTATTCAAACGCCGCAACAACCAAAACGATTGGATTAAACCATAAACAATCTTGAACGGATCTAAAAAATTCTGCCAACTGAAATAACGGCGTAATTTACCTGACTGAATGGGATGAAAGGGAACACGGGTTTTACCAATAATCTGTTTTTCCACCCCATCGGCAGAACCAATGTAATCAATTTGCCAGCCTTCTTCTTCAAGGTTTTCAATCATGGCTAAATTAGGAGTGACATGACCGGCACTGCCGCCCCCGGTTAATACGATTTTTGCATTCATTTGATTTCCCTGATTAACAAACTCAAGTCAATTGCGTGTAAGGACTTGGTTATCGAACCGACAGAAATAAAATCAACGCCCGTGAGCGCAATGGAGCGGATGGTATCCAGCGTCACCCCTCCGGAGGCTTCCAATTGGCATTGATAAGGTTGATTTAAAACCACCGCTTCTGCCAGCATGGCATGGCTGAAATTATCCAGCAGAATACGGTCGGGGCCAGCATTCAACGCTTCCAGCAACTCCTGAAGCGTTTCCACTTCGATCTCAATCAGCAAGTCCGGCCGTTGCTCACGTGCCATTAAAATAGCCTGCGTAATGGAGCGGCAGGATTTAATGTGGTTTTCTTTAATCAAGTAAGCATCGTATAAACCAACACGATGATTCATACCGCCCGCACAGGCAACAGCGTATTTTTGCGCTAGCCTTAATCCGGGAATGGTTTTGCGTGTATCCAGCAAACGGGCTTTGGTGCCTTTAATTTCCTGTAAATAGTGCCAGGTCTGGGTGGCTGTGGCGGCCAGGGTTTGTAAAAAATTTAACGCGGTTCTTTCCGCGGTTAACAGGTCACGGGCGCGACCGCTGATTCTGCACAGCGTCGAGGGTTCCGCCAACCAGGCCCCCTCATCAACCAACCATTGAATGTCAATGGCCGGGTTAACCTGTGCAAAGACTTCATTGACCCAGGGCTGACCACAGACCAGCATGGGCTCGCGCGAAAAAATTTCAGCCACGGCCTTTAACTCGACTGGCAGCAGTGCCGCACTGACATCGCCAGAACCAATGTCCTCAGCCAGTGCACGTTTTACATTGTCTTTGATTTCATCGAAAGGAATATTCATGCCTGACTCACCTTTAATTTTTTTTGCCGTGCGTATTGCATTTTCAGCCAGGGAGGAGCAATTAAGGTGGTGAGGATAACCATTAAAATAATGGCTGAAAACAGATTATCGGAAATAACCCCCAGGGTCCTGCCGATGGAGGCAAAAACCAATCCCACTTCACCACGGGGCAACATACCAATCCCTATCAGCAATCGATCGTCCTTTTTATTGCCGCCCAGGCCACTGACCAGTTTGCCAACGATGGCCGCCAGGGTTAACGCACCCGCCATAGCCAGCACGCGCCAGTCATAAAATGATTCCAGTTTGACCTGAATACCAATTAACATAAAAAACAGGGGGGCTAAAATGGCTTCAAACGGAGCAATCAGTTGCTTGATATCCAACCGGTATTGCCGCTCGCTGTCATCGACTTCAAAAAAACCATCATGAATCACCAGACCCGCTGCGAACGCGCCAATGATGGCGGCCAACTGCATGACGGTGGCCAGCCAGGCCAGCGTCATTAGAAAGAAAAAGGATGCAAAGAGCTTGGCCTCCCACACATCAAGGAAACTTAAAAAGCGGATTACCTGCCGCAAAGCCCATGGACCAAACAAAACAGCCACAGTAAAAAAAACGAGGGCTGAGCCCAACACCCAGACAATCTGCAATACTTCCACCTCGCCGCTGACAACAATGCTGCTGACAATGGCTAAAATCATCAGTCCCAGGACATCATCGAGCATGGCCGCGCCCAGGATAGTCCTCGCCTCGCGGGTTTTAAGTTTTTTCATTTCCGACAACACGCGGGCGGTGATGCCTATGCTGGTGGCCGACAAGGTGGCGGCAACAAACAAGTCCGCTTTATAGGACGCTTCAGGCAATAAGAGATGGGCGACTACAAACCCAAGAATAATCGGCACAACCACGCCGATGATCGCCACCTGGACAGATTCTCTCCCCGTTTTTTTCAAATCCTGCAGCGAACTTTCAAGGCCCACCATGAACAGGAGAAAAAGAACGCCGAAACGCGACAGAATGTCCAGAACATACCCTGCCTTGATTAACTCGATGCCATCCGGACTGGTCAAGGCGTTCAGCATCTGTTTGGCATAAACCGGATCAGGAATGCTTGTTTTAACCGCTTGCGTCAGGGAGACGCCATCCAGCATGCTGCGCATGATGTGAAAAATCGCAGAGCCTTCACGCAGCACCACAAATATTTTCAAGCCAAAAAAATAACAGACATTGCCCAACACCACGCCCAGGATCAGCTCCCCAAGCACCCCGGCCTGATTAAACCGCTTAGCCAGGTAACGTCCCAACAAGGCAAAGATAAAAATAAAACTCACCCAGAAAATCACTGACGCCAGCGGATCCTGTTCATGGGTATTACTTCCAGCAAATACCAAAGCCGGAAAACAGGCTGCGGCGATCAGTAAGAGTCTGGAAAGCCGCTTCATGTTTTCTTTCCGGCCAAAAACAGGCAGGTATCCAACACGGAATCAGGATTTAACGACACGCTGTCTATGCCCTCTTTCATCAGCCACTCAGCAAAATCCTGGTGATCAGACGGACCCTGACCGCAAATACCGATGTATTTGCCAGCCTTTTTACAGGTTGAAATGGCCATGTGCAGCAAAGCCTTCACGGCGTCATTGCGCTCATCAAACTGCGAGGCGATCAACCCGGAGTCGCGATCAAGGCCCAGGGTCAATTGCGTCAAGTCATTGGAACCGATGGAAAAGCCATCAAAATACTCCAGAAATTCACTGGCTAACAGGGCATTGGAGGGCAATTCACACATCATGATAATCCGCAATCCCTGTTGACCGCGTGAAAGGCCGTGTTCCTTTAACACATCAATCACCTGTGATGCTTCGTTGACCGTACGCACGAAGGGAATCATCACCTCCACATTGCGAAGTCCCATGTCCTCGCGCACACGCCGCACGGCCTTGCATTCCAGTGCAAAACAATCGGCAAAGTCGGGCGACACATAGCGGGAAGCGCCGCGGAATCCGAGCATGGGATTTTCCTCGTGCGGCTCATAATATTGCCCGCCCGCCAGATTGGCGTATTCATTCGATTTAAAATCAGATAAACGGACAATCACAGGTTTGGGATAAAAAGCAGCGGCAATGGTGGCAATGCCTTCTTTCAAACGTTCGATGTAGAACTCCACCGGCGATTCGTAGGCCGCGGTTTTTTCATCAATCAACTGCTTAAGCTTTTTATCTTCCAGGGAAGCGTAATTCAACAGCGCCTTGGGGTGTATGCCAATGGTGTTGGAAATTAAAAACTCAAGACGTGCAAGCCCCACGCCTGAATTAGGCACCGATTGAAAAGCAAAAGCCCGTTCAGGATTGCCCACATTCAACATCACCTTGATGGGCAGTTCCGGCATGGTGTCCACATTGAGGTTGATGCGCTCAAAGGGCAACAACCCCTTATAGATATAACCGGTGTCGCCCTCGGCACAGCTGACAGTGACTTCATCCCCGTCACGGATTGCTTTTGTGGCATCACCGCAGCCGACCACGGCCGGAATGCCAAGCTCGCGGGCTATGATGGCTGCATGGCAGGTGCGCCCGCCCCGGTTGGTGACAATGGCAGCGGCCCGTTTCATAACCGGCTCCCAATCCGGATCGGTCATGTCGGAAATCAGAACATCGCCGGGTTTTACCCTGTCCATCTCGCTGATGTCTTTGATAATTCGGGCACGCCCCTGGCCGATGCGCTGACCGATGCTGCGCCCTTCGCTCAGGACGTCGCCTTTGGCTTTCAGGGTGTAACGTTCCAGCACCTGAGTATTGGCGCGGCTTTTTACCGTTTCCGGCCTTGCCTGCAATATGTACAATTTGCCATCTTTGCCGTCTTTAGCCCACTCAATGTCCATGGGGCGGCCATAGTGTTTTTCAATGATGAGCGCCTGTCGTGCAAGCTGCTCTATCTCGTCCGTGGTCAGAGAAAATTTCAAACGCTCTACACCTTTCACCTCTTCGGTTTTGACATTGCGGCCACTGCTGGGATCATCGCAGTAAACCATTTTGAGCGCTTTGCTGCCCAGGTTGCGACGAATCACCGCCGGCCTGCCTGCGTTTAAGCCCGGTTTATGAACATAAAATTCATCCGGGTTCACCGCACCCTGTACAACCATTTCCCCAAGCCCATACGACGAGGTAATGAATACCACGTCGTTGAAACCCGACTCCGTGTCCAGCGTAAACATCACGCCGCTTACGGCGATGTCGCTTCGGATCATCTGTTGAATTCCCGCCGAGAGAGCAACATCGTGATGGGCAAAACCATGGTGTACACGGTAGGAAATGGCCCGGTCATTAAATAACGAGGCAAACACGTGCTTGATGGCAGTCAGCACCGCATCAATGCCGCGGACGTTGAGGAATGTTTCCTGCTGGCCGGCAAAGGAGGCGTCAGGCAAATCTTCCGCCGTAGCCGACGATCGAACAGCCACGCTGAAATCCTCATGACCGATGTGTTTGGCCAGTTGCTCGTAGGATTGTCTGACAGCCGCTTCAAATTCGCTCGAAAACGGTGTGTTCACCACCTTTTCACGAATGGTTTTACCCACGTGCGTCAGCTGGTTAATATTGTCCGGATCCAGGTTGGACAGCATCTCATAAATGTGCTGATCAAGGCCGTTTTGCGATAAAAAAGCACGAAAGGAGTCGGCTGTGGTGGCAAAGCCTGAAGGAACCAGGACATCGGCAGCGGATAAATGGCTAATCATTTCACCTAACGACGCATTCTTGCCGCCCACTTGTTCCAGGTCCTGCATACCCAAGTGTTTAAAATCAATCGTATGGATGCTGACAGACATAAACCACCCCTAAATCCTTAAAAATGTGAATCATTCTACTGAAATTGCCTCTTGATGTGAATGATTAAGCGAAGTATTAATTACTCAACGCCTTGGGATTCACGACGCCGACCGGCGTGAGCAAGGTAATACAAACAGGGCAGCACCACCAGGGTCAACAGGGTGGATGAGAGAATGCCGCCAATGACTACTGTAGCCAGCGGACGCTGCACTTCCGCTCCGGTACCGGTTGCCAACGCCATGGGAACAAAACCCAGAGAAGCCACCAGCGCTGTCATGAGTACCGGCCTTAACCGCGCGATCGAACCCTGGATGATGGCAAGGCGCAACGGAACATGCTCATCGTAATACAATTTATTAATAAAACTTAAGATGACTAAGCCGTTTAAGACGGCCACGCCGGACAAGGCAATAAAGCCCACGCCGGCTGAAATGGACAGGGGAATCCCCCGCAGCCATAAAGCCACGACCCCTCCTGTTAAGGCCAAAGGAATGCCGGTAAACACCAAAAAGGCATCGCGGAGATGGCCTAAAGCGATAAAAAGCAACAGATAAATAATGAATAAAACAGCCGGCACGACCCATTGCAGGCGCCTGGCGGCAGATTCCATCTGTTCAAACTGACCGCCCCAGCTAATCCAGTAAGCACTGGGCAATTTTAAATTCTGCTCTATTTTCTTCATCGCGGTGCTGACAAAGGAATTTAAATCGCTTCCTCGTACATTGGCGGTGACCACAATACGGCGTTTGCCATTTTCTCGGCTGATTTGATTAGGGCTTTCGCTGCGCTCGATGGCGGCCACCTCCGTCAATGGAATAAAATGACGCTCACCGTCTTCGGCAATGGGCAAAGGAATTAAAATGCGTCGCAGGACATCGGGATCATTGCGTAATTTCTCCGGCAGACGAACCACCAAATCAAACCGCTTATCGCCCTCAAACAGCTCGCCCCCTTTTTTACCACCCAAAGCAATTTCCACCGCATTCTGCACTTCGCTGACCTGTAAGCCATAGCGGGCCAGAGAGACGCGGTCAATGACGACGGTATACAAAGGCAGGCCTGTAACCTGTTCAACTTTAACGTCTGCAGCGCCTGGCACGGTAACCAGGATGTCGCGGACCGCGTTGGCCGATGCGATCAATGTGTTTAAATCATCGCCAAAAATTTTCACCGCCACATCGCTTCGCACCCCGGAAATCAATTCGTTAAACCGCATCTGGATCGGTTGGGTAAACTCATAATTATTACCCGGAATCCGGGTGACTTTCTTTTCAATGTCCTTCACCAGCTGCTGTTTGGATTTGCGTGGGTCAGGCCACTGACTGCGCGGTTTAATCATAACAAAAGTATCAGCCACATTGGGGGGCATGGGGTCGGTGGCGATTTCTGCCGTACCGAGCTTGGAAAACACGCTGGCTACTTCAGGCACCTGCTTAATCTGCTCTTCCAGCAGGTGTTGCATCGCCACCGCCTCCGTCAAACTGGTCCCGGGGATTCGAATCGCATGCAGTGCAATGTCCCCCTCATCCAGGCTGGGGATAAACTCTGCTCCAAGACGCCAGGCAAGAACCAGACTCAGCAAGGTAACCAGAACAGCAAGGCCTGTAATGATCTGCCGGTAACGCAGGCTACAGCCCAGTAACCACTCATATGCTTGGGTCATGCGCATCAGCAGCGCATTCGGTTTTTCGTGGACACGGCCGCGTAAGAACACAGCCACCGCCGCCGGCACAAAGGTCACCACAAAAAAGAGAGCCGCTAGCAGGGCCATGATCACGGTCTCTGCCATGGGCAGAAACATTTTTCCCTCGACACCACTTAAAGTCAGGATAGGCAGGTAAACAATGGTTATGATTAACACGCCAAACACACTGGGCCGTATGACTTCCACTGTGGCCGCTGCAATTTCCTTTTGCCGCTCGTCTTCCGTCAATAGGCGCTTCAATTGATGTTGTCTTAAACCCAGGCGCTTTAAACAATTTTCAACAATGATGACCGCACCATCGACAATCAAACCAAAATCAAGCGCACCAAGGCTCATCAGGTTGGCACTGATCTGATTGACTACCATGCCGCTGATGGTCAGCAGCATGGACAGGGGAATAACCAGGGCGGTAATCAACGCGGCCCGCAGATTGCCTAGAAAAACAAAGAGAACGATGCACACCAGCAAAGCGCCCTCAAACAGGTTGTTTTTAACCGTATTGATGGTGGCATTAACAAGAACAGTCCGATCGTAAACCGCTTTAGCCTCCACCCCATCCGGCAGCGTTTTATTGATTTCTGTTAATTTGTCCGCTACCCGTTGCGAAATCGTGCGGCTGTTCTCGCCCATTAACATAAAGACCGTTCCGAGAACCACTTCCTTGCCATTTTCGGTGGCCGCCCCCGTACGCAATTCATTACCGAGACTCACCTCGGCGACATCGCCAATGCGAATAGGGATTCCCTTGTAACTGGCAATCACGATGTTTTCAATGTCCATGATGCGCTTAACCTGCCCCGGCACGCGGATGAGGTATTGTTCGCCGTTACGTTCAAGGTAGCCTGCCCCGACATTGGCATTGTTTTGTTCAAGCGCTTCAAGGACATCTTCGAGGCTTAAACTGTAACGGAACAATTGCATCGGATCCGGGGTAATGTGGTACTGCTTTTCAAAACCACCAATGGTATTCACCTCGGCCACCCCAGCGACCTGACGTAATTGCGGCTTAATAATCCAGTCCTGGATGGTACGCAATTCGGTCGAATTATAGCGGGATTTCGCCCCCGCTTTATTGGTGACCGTGTACATAAAAATTTCACCGAGTCCCGTAGACACAGGACCTAATTCAGGCGTAACCTCGGCTGGCAGTTTATTCTTGACCTGCTGCAGACGCTCGTTGATCAATTGCCGGGCAAAGTAAATATTGGTCTTGTCTTTAAACACCACCGTGACCTGCGACAGGCCATAGCGTGACAGGGATCGGGTATAATCAAGCGAAGGCAACCCGCTCATGGCCGTTTCGATGGGGAAGGTGACGCGTTGTTCGATTTCAAAGGGTGAAAAACCCGGTGCTTCCGTATTAATCTGTACCTGGACATTGGTAATGTCCGGCACGGCATCGATGGGCAGGAATTGAAAACTGTAAAAGCCAATGCCTGCAATAATCAGGGTGAGAAAAAGCACAAACCAGCGCTGCGCGAGCGAGAAATGAATGAGTTTTTCAAGCATCCCCTCTCCTTAGTGTTCGTGCCCAAACCCGGACTTGTCCAAATCCGCCTTTAGAAAAAAACTGTTCTGAACGACATATTCATCCCCTGGCTCAAGACCGGCAAGAATTTCCGCCCAGTGATTGTTTTGATCGCCCAGTTTTACGGGAGTGGCTTCAAATTGATTCCCCCGTTTTACAAACACAACGGGTTGATCATGCCAGCGTTGAATGGCTTTCAGCGGAACAGCCACAGCGGCCTGGCGGGTACTGACAGTGATTTTGGCATTGACATACATTCCCGGCAGCCATTTCATGTCAGCATTGGCTAATACCGCCCTGGCCAGTACAGTCTGGCTGTCTTCAATACCCAGCGGTGAAATGTAACTGATTTTACTGACCATCCGGGGCTTGCCACCATCACTGCTGACGATAACGTTCATGCCTTTTTTGACCAAGGGTGCTTCTTTGCGATACAGGGTCAAATCAGCCCAGACTGAGTCGAGATTGGCGATTTCGAAAATCGGGTTATCTATTTTGACCATTTCTCCCACGGTCACGGCCTTTTTTACTATCGTCCCGCTGATGGGGGCTGTGATCGTATAATCCTGCAGGCTTTCATTGCTTTCCACGACTGCGAGCCTATCCCCTTCCTTGACGTCATCGCCTAAATTTTTATACACGGATTGGACAATGCCGGCGTAACGAGGGTAAATAGGCGCCATGGCATCGCGATTTGCGACAATTTTGCCCACTACCGTCAATTGCCTGTCGATAAGACGGCCTTTAGCAATGGCGGTTTTAATGCCCACGGCCTTCATCATGTCATCTGACAGGGTCAAACGCCCTTCGTAATCGGCGTACTGCCATTGGTAGTGTTTCCCCTGGTAAGTGAGGATGACATGAACATCAAAGGAATGCGGTTCATCAATCGCCTGACGGCTTTCCAGAAAATCCTCCATGGGAATAAAATGAATGGTTTCCTCCCTGCCGTTAAAACGAGTCAACGTCATTTTAAGCTGCACCTGCCGGGGATTGATTGTTTCGTCTGAGTCCACGACATACACGCGCCAATGCGGCGGGCTGTTTTTTTCAAACATCGTCACCTCAAGGCTTAACGGGCCGTGAAGTAGTAGTTTACCGCCATGAGGACCTGTTTTTATTGCCTCATGCCCGCTGACAGCCTCGATCTCACCATGGGCAGCAAGGGGGGGCGAGGCCAGCAAGGCCAGCACAGCAAGGCTTACTCTTAAGCAGATTTTCAACATGTGCGCTTCCTGGTTGTTGAAATGCCCAATATTCCTGTCATTTGTATCAGGGCTTTGTGGTAGTTCGCATGCGCCTGTTGGTAGTGCTTTTCCTCCTGATACAGCATCGTCAGCGCCTGGGATAATTCCAAATACGTATAACGCCCCTGCTTGTAGCCTTCTTCGGCCAGTTTCACGGCTTTTCTTGCCAGCGGCAACAGGGAACGGGTCACCCGATCTGCTTCATACACATTCTGCTCCCATTCGAGCAGGTATTGGTAGAGCTGCTGCTTCAACTGCAGGCGCAATACGTTTATTTCCTGAAGAACCTGGGTGTATTGCGCCTCGGCTGCGGCAATTCGTCCCTGGTTACGGTCAAAGACCGGCACTTGCGAACTGGTGGAAACCACCGCCGCATTGTTGCCGTCATCGGAAAAATGGCGGCCCCCAAGCTGCACCACCAAATTGGGCCAGACTTCTTTTTTAACGGCAGTAATCTCAGCGCGCCTCGCGTTTAGCAAGAGTCTTTTCTCTTTAAGCACAGGGCTTTCAGGCATTTTTTCCACAATACGCCGCCATTGCATCTTTTGATGCGACAGGCCCCGGTCGGTCAATGGCCGCCCCTTCATTTTTTCTACACCCATCACCCTGTCCAACATGGCCTCTGCCAGCAACATCTCACGGCGCGCCCGGTTCTCACGTATTTTGGCCTCATAAAACCGGATTTCAGCTAATCGTAAATCAAGTTCCGTGCCGGCTCCGGCGACATTGCGGCGTTTGATTTCCGAGACAATCTGCTGATGAAGGCGAGTCAGCTTGCGGGTTACGGTATACCATTGAGCAGCATAGAGGGCATCCACATAAGCCATACCCACCCGACTATAAATGTCCATTTTTTTTAACACGAAGACGGGCAATACCGGCCACATAGCCGGCATAGGCAGCTGAGCGAAGGTAATGGAGTCGATGACCCAGGGGAATAGGCTGCGTCACGGACAAGGTGGTCTCTGCTGATTCGTAGCCCTGATACTGCCCGGACCCACCGATGTTTTCCGCTTCCAGTGAAATGGAAGGGTTGGGTAGTAAACCGCTTTGAATCACGCTCCCCTTTAGACGTTCCACCTCGGCAATGGCCACCTGCAGTTCCGGATTATGGCGATAGGCTAATTGCAGGGCTTCGGGAAAGGTCAACGGTTTAGCGGCCGTTGCGGCACAGCAGCCATGGGCAATCATCATTATATAAAAGAGAAGCAAGCGCATCCCTTCGTCCTTGCATCAGTTCAAGCGGCTTTATCCGGCTTACTCGCCTTATTATTAAATCGCTAAATCGATTACATATCCACTAAAAAAGCAATAAGGTGTTAATTTGCAGAGAATCAGGGGTTTTTAATTCACATCTTGGTCGCCATCTAATATCATATGTGCTTTATAAATTGGCGGTTGAAAACATGACTCTCTCCTCATTGAATGCCATTTCACCAATTGATGGCCGTTATTTGAAAAAAACCACGAGCTTAAGCCCTTATTTCAGTGAGTATGCACTTATCTATTTTCGTCTGATGGTCGAAATCCGCTGGCTTCAATCCTTGGCCGGTAATGACGACATTAAAGAATTACCGCCGCTGAATGCGCGCGGCAAAGCTTATCTTGATGCGATTTTAAGCGAGTTTAATGAGGCCGAGGCGGAAAAAGTCAAAGCGTTTGAGAAGCAAACCAACCATGATGTCAAAGCCATTGAATATTACCTGCGGGACAAGCTGAACGGACAGGACGATTTAAAGGCCTATTGCGGCTTTATTCATTTCGCCTGCACCTCGGAAGACATCAATAACCTCGCCTACGCCCTGATGCTCAAATCGGCCATTGCCCAGATTATCCAGCCCACCCTGGCTGAAATCATTGGCGGCATTATGCTGCTTGGCAAGCAGCATGGCGATGTGGCCATGCTGGCGAGGACCCATGGTCAACCGGCTACGCCGACCACCATCGGCAAAGAGCTGGTCAATTTTGTCGCCCGCCTGAAACGGCCGCAGCAGCAGTTGGCCGAGGTTTTAATCCCGGCCAAATGCAATGGGGCCGTCGGCAATTACAACGCCCACATTGTGGCATACCCCGAAATTGACTGGCGTAAGCATTGTGCCGGTTTTGTCAGTTCGCTGGGGCTGTCTTTCAGCGCCTACACCACCCAGATTGAGCCGCATGACGGCATTGCTGAAGTCTGCCATATTATGATTCGGATCAATAATATCCTGCTCGATTACACACGTGACATCTGGACTTATATTTCCCTAAATTATTTTACTCAGAAAACCGTGGCCGAAGAAGTGGGATCCTCCACCATGCCGCATAAAGTCAACCCCATCGATTTTGAAAACGCCGAAGGGAATCTCGGCATGGCCAATGCCTTGTTTGATCATTTCGCCAATAAATTAACCCAGTCCCGCATGCAGCGCGACTTATCCGACTCCACCGTCCTGCGTAATCTGGGTGTGGCTTTCGCTTACAGCCTGATTGCCTATCAAGCCATTGCCAAAGGCAATGACAAACTGCAAATCAACAAGCAGGCCCTCCTCGATGACCTTGAAGGAAATTGGGAAATTTTGTCCGAGGCCATTCAAACCGTCATGCGCCGTTATCAAATTCCCAATGCCTATGAACAATTAAAAGCCTTAACCCGAGGCCAGGGCATCGACAAGGACAATTTGACAAAATTCATTCAAACGCTGGATATACCGGCAGCCGCCAAAGAAAGCCTGATTAATCTGACTCCGGAAACCTACACCGGCCTTGCCGCGCAACTGGTAAAGGCGTTCTCATGAACAGTACGCTTTCACAGCAGGGAAGCGCGAAGGAATTTGATGTCCTGGTTCTGGGTACAGGTTTAGCCGGGTTGCATTATTGCCTGCAATTGCTGAAACTCGAACCTCGCATCCGCATTGCACTCATCAGCAAAGCCGAGCTCAATGAATGCAACAGCCGCTACGCGCAGGGCGGGATAGCCGCGGCGGTATCCGGCGAGGATTCGCTGGAAGCGCACATTGCCGACACGCTTCACGCCGGCGATGGACTCTGCTATCCCCCGGCAGTCGAATTCATTATTCGTCAGGGGCCTCAGGCCATTGAGGAGTTGTTAAGCTACCCCGTGCAGTTTACCAAGGATAGCGAGGGTCATTTTGTTCTGGCTCAGGAAGGCGGCCATTCGCATCGGCGTATCTTTAATTGCGGCGATCAAACGGGTTTGTCAGTCACCCAGGCCCTGCTTCAAACCGCCCAAAAGCATCCACAGATTGAGTTTTTTGAGCATCATGTCGCGGTGAACTTAATTACCCATTACCACCCGCACAGGACTGACATTCAGGGCGAAGTGTTAGGGGCTTATGTTCTTGATTGCAATCAGAACCTTATCCATGCCTTTGCCGCACGCTGCGTTGTTTTAGCGACCGGCGGCGCTGGAAAAACCTATCGCTACACCACCAACCCCATGGTGGCCACCGGCGATGGCGTTGCCATGGCCTACCGCGCCGGGGCTCGTGTGGGCAATATGGAATTTTATCAGTTCCATCCTACCCTGCTCCACCATCACTCGCTCAACAATTTTTTAATCTCCGAAGCCGTGCGTGGTGAAGGAGCCCTGCTGAAAAATGCCGATAATGGCGAGCGCTTCATGCGCCGTTATGCCCCGGACCATCTGGAGCTGGCTACCCGCGACGTGGTTGCCCGCGCCATTTTCAGTGAGATTGAGCAGAGCAACAGCGGCTATGTCAATCTGGACATTACCCATCAATCCCGCGCCTTTCTGAAAAAACGCTTTCCGCAAATCTATTCCACCCTGCTCGGCATTGGCATCGACATGAGCCAGGATATGATTCCTGTGGTTCCCGCTGCCCATTATCAATGCGGCGGAGTATTGACTGACGTCGATGGGCGGACTGATTTAAAGCGGCTTTACGCCATTGGCGAAGTGGCCTTTACCGGACTGCATGGCGCAAACCGTCTGGCCAGCAACTCGCTGCTTGAAGCCATCGTCATGGCCAGTAATGCGGCGCGTTGTTCCTTGAAAGACATTACCTCCTTCAGCAAAGAGGTGGAGCGCATTCCCAATTGGAACTCTCCCGGCGAAGTGAATGCACGGCGGGCAAGCCAGATTAATGCCCACTGGCGAGGTCTTCGCGGTGAAATGACCTCTTACGCCGGCATCGTTCGAACTGAAGCCGGGTTGCAGGATTTACTACAATTAATAATGAAACGAAAAGAAGTCATCGAAGAATACTACTGGAAGCATTGCATCACCCGGGATTTTATTGAATTACGTAACATCGTGCTGAATGCGGAACTCATCGTCAGGGCGGCATTGTCCCGCCGGGAGTCACGCGGCGGCCATTACCGTGAAGATTTTCCCCGTCAAAATGCCTATGCCGAAGAAAGTATCCTAAGGCTAACCACCCCCCAAAATTCGTTATTTAGTTGAGATGAAATTATGTTAACCGATGCCAGTACTTACCAACCCGAGAAGACCTTGATGTCGATTACCAACGACATGAGCATTTGTCAAAGCGACTACCCTCTCGATTGGTATCAGGAAGATTTCATTCCTTATGCCGAGGAATACCTGGCCCTGCCTGATCGCAAACTGACAACGGTTTTGGCCTGGATGACGCCTTATTTAAAAAAGGCTCAGGATCATTTTGGCGATCAACTGTTGTTGCTGGCCCATTATTACATGGGCGGTGAAATTGTTCGTCTCGTGGAGCAATTTGGCGGGCAGATTGGCGATTCCTATCAATTGGCGCTGATGGCCGCCAACAATCCGCAAAAGTCAGTCATCATTGAATCAGCCGTGCATTTCATGGCGGAATCCATCAGTATCCTTGCCAATAATAACCAGCATGTTTACATCACTAACCCCAAATCCGGTTGCACCATGGAAATGCTGGCCAAGGATTTTATGGTGGAACCGGCTTTTCTCGATTTAAACGAGCGCTACGGCGCAGAAAACATCCTGCCGGTGTGTTATATGAATACCTCCGGGCGGGTGAAAGCCATGACCGGCGCGCAAGGCGGCGCTGTCTGTACCAGTTCCAATGTCAAAAAAATATTCCAATGGGCCCAGAAACAACACAAAAAGATTCTGTTTATCCCGGATCAGCACATGGGGGAAAATGTCGCTTATTGGCTTGGCATTAACAAGCTGGCTTACTGGCCCGGCGGGACGGCAGGGGCTCAGTATTCACTGGCCGCGCAGGACAGTCAAACCTTAAAGCAGTTTGACGAAGCCGAACTGATCTTATTCTCCAGTCAGTGCGCGGTTCATACCCATTACAGTGCCGATATGTGCGAATACTGGCATCGTCAAGGCTATACAACCGTCGTGCACCCGGAATGCCGTAACGAAGTCATTCGCACAGCCCATCAGGCCGGCTCAACTGCCTTCATCTGGGATTATGTGGTAAATGATCGGGCCGGAACCCGGCACTATGCTATCGGTACCGAAAACCACATGGTGGAAAATGTCAAACAATATTGCCGCCACTTGGGAATTACCGTGGTTAATCTTGCGGAAGCCCCCAAAAAGGATCATGAAAAAGGCATGGGCTGCGGTTGCGCCACCATGTCGCGCAATGATCCGCCGCATTTGGTCGCTCTGGTTGATCTTCTGCGCCAGGGTAAACCCATGGCGTATAACGAAGTCAAAGCCGGCGATGTGGTGAACGAATTTACGGGCATGCGTCAACGCTTGAAAGAACAGGATCAGCAGTGGGTTATCGACAATGCAAAAAAAGCCCTGGAAATGATGATCACTATTACTGAGGATCGATTATAGGGGTACGGAGCAACCTTACTCCCGCCCCCTGTCATCCTCGGCGCAGGCCTTGCGCCTGGATTCCCGCCTTCGCGGGAAAGATGCCTTTTTACTCAATTCGGTTTTACTTCCAGCCTCTCCACTTTATCGATAATGCAAGGATAAACGTCTTAACTGGCCGCACTGAACTCACAATCGGTTAACGATTGAGTGCAGACAAATCCGCCCAAGGTATCTATCCAGCGGTAATCATTGCGGGAAGGAATTTTGACCAGCACTTGCCACCAAATGGAGTATTCGCCCAGCGAGTTTTTATAAGTACAGACCACCCCTCGCCCCAAACCCGCCACTAAAAGATTAGCCCTGACGAATGCCGTATTCGCTTCCCCCTGGGGTATATGTGGGGAATACGGGTTGACAACCCAGGGAGCCGGCGGCTCGCCCCATTGCAGGGAGGTGGTGTTGGGATCGGGGCAGGTCGTGATTGCCGCATACCCGGTACACGCCATCAAACAGCATGCTGTAAGTACTAGTGTTTTTTTCATTCGGTTTACTCGCAATAAGCTTGCCTCATGATATGCAGGAAACAGGCAATAAAACAGCAATTTTATTAAATTATTTTAGTATGACCATTGTTTCAATGGCTATCTTTGTTATAATGGCGGCGTGTGTGCCGGGGTGGCGGAATTGGTAGACGCGCCGGATTCAAAATCCGGTGATGGTGACATCGTGTCGGTTCGACTCCGACCCTCGGTACCAACGTTTAAATGGCAGGTTTCCAATGCACTGGTCTCTTGCAAGAGATTGTCTGAATTATTACCCTTATTTTTAAAATAGGCTTGAATTTCAAGTTTTAACGACAATTTAAGTTTCTTAGCCATCTGATACGCTTCATCGGATTTATAATACTCATTAACACTCACTTCTTCTGAGTTATAAAAATCTGGATTGGCTGTTAAAAACCGAACCTGTAAAAATTCGTGCCATACTGCATTGTCTGATTTGAGAAGCTTATGACTCGGGGCATGCTGAGGATGGACCAAATGGTAGAGTTTCTCTTCCTCAAGGGCATACCCCAGTCTTTCGGTAATACAACTTTCCCAATTTGAACAGCTGTGTTTATTCAGGTCAGAATAAAGCTGGTCTAGAAATGCAACACTGTCTTTAACGAGGGGTACCCCTCCCGCATAACAATAGTATCCCAAAGAATTGAAGCTTTCTTTTCTGACAAAAATTTGCAGCAGTTGTGCCTGTAAAACAGAGCGGTATTCATCATAATAGGCAGCAACGGTATCAATAGGAAAGTGTTCAAGCCCATTTTTTATGCAAAATTCCTGCAGGATGCTTTTGACAAAATCGGATTCTTTACTGATTGAGAAGCTCATATTCCGTTGATACATAAGCCAGGCAGTTTCACCAATTAAACCATCATGCAATAGCATTGAGGCAGCCAAGACAACTTTAGCAATTTTGGTTTCATGATCAAGTAATGGTTTTTTTGAATTATACTCAGCGCTAAATGGGTATAACGCGGGATTCCCATCCAAATGTTTCTCAAAAAATGTTTTGGGTGAATAGGTTTGAGATTTAACAGCACCAAAAACAAGATTAGATTTTACAGCCTGCGGGTCTGTTTGAGCCATTTCTTTAGAAATAGCACTCATGGCCATGCGTAAGAATTTTACTGCATTCGAGCTTCCATTGTAAAAAGCAAACGTTCCTTCAGGCCGATTAATTTCCTGAGCAATAATTTCCTTTACAAGAGGGAGATCATTTAAAAACCGCTTCTCAAAATCGTCTAGATGATGAAACCTCGTGTCTTCCAGCAAAAATTTCGCGTTGATTGATTTTTTTTGATTATCTTTAAGAAAATTTCTAAATTCAGTTATATCAACAGTAGATGTACTAAACACTGAGGGTCTAATGGAGTGAAGCAATTTCTTTTTTGATTCGACTTTACCGAACACTGAATAACAAATAAAGTTCTATTTGCTCAATGTTAACACACCCCATCCCTGTAATCAAATACAGATAAGTTACTGCTCCTGCTTCAAATTCTTGTTTTTATCCTTGATGACTCGACTAAATGCTCGCCTATGTATAAATCCACATTAGTAGCAAGAACATTACACTCCTGTGCCAATAATTCATTACGCAGCCCGCTCAATCGGCGTTTTTCAACCAGCAGTAAAATAACATCGGCACCCAGAGCACCGCAGCCTTTTGCCGCCACAACGCCTTCATTGCTTTTTAAGGCAGCAATAGCCTTTACACTTTCTGGGGCGACCAGATGCAAGGCTTCAAGCTGTTGTTGACAGGCATTAACGGCATTGACCAGCAGGGTGTCATTGGCTTGCTCAAAAGCCATACAACCCTGGTCAGCAAGCCGTGATAGCCTTTCGGTTGAAAACTGCAATTGAAAGGATTGTAAATGCTGGTGCGTAGGTAATTTATTGCTACTATGAACCAATATAAAACCCAATTCACCAAAAGGCCATGGGTAATTACGCGTCTCACTGCGTTGTCTATTGATAAATACACATTGCTGCTGCTCCTGCGCTAACACATCATAACCACTTGGCTTAATGCCTTTGCCATCCCAGGCAAACTGGAAATACCGCTCAAGCAGCGCCTTGCGGTTAGGGTGATGGTTGTGTAAATGGCAATCAGCAAGATACACGGCAAGAAACTGAGCGCTTGAAGCGCCCAGTCCGCCAATACCATCATAGGGATCATGCCAGCTCAGGCCCTGTGCAACCGGAGGCAAACTGAGCCAATAGCGACCCGCGGGAGACGCCGGGTCAATCCCTTTTATTATCGGTTCATCGACCAGGGTCAGTTCAAAACAGGGTTTAGTCGTTAAAACCAACGCCGAGCCGCCTTCCAAGGCAGCATATTCCCCCAGCAGGAAGGTTTTAGCGGGAACGTTCCATTTCATCATTTCGTAAGGCTTCTCTCAGGTCATTAAGGATAGCAATCACATCATGTTCGGTAATGTGTTTATTGATCAACAGGGATTGTTCAAGCCTCGCCTTTAACAGCGGGATTTCCTTTTCGGTTGCATCGGTTTTTAAGATTAAATTATTTAAATGCAGCTTCATATGCCCCTGGCTTATTCCCACCGTACACAAGGCCTTTAACGCCCCTAAATTCTGCACCAGACCGACTGCCGCCATAATACGGGACAACTGATTGACTGATTGGATATTCATCATGCGCAAAGCCATTCTGGCGGTAGGATGCAGCGTCGTCACACCGCCGACTATTCCCACAACCAGTGGCGCTTTGAATTCTCCGTACAGTGTTCCATCGCGATAGGACCATTGAGTAATCGCCCGGTATTGCCCCTGCTTTACCGCATAGGCATGGATTCCTGCTTCCACTGCACGCCAGTCATTGCCCGTGGCAATGGCTACCGGATCAATGCCATTGAGCACCCCTTTGTTGTTCGTTGCCGCACGGTAGGGATCCTGTTTGGCAAACTCCGAAGCCAAGGCGATTTTTTCGCCAAGCTCCGCATCGACCTCATGAATCACAACCTGAGCGGTCGTTATTTTTTTATCATTTAAATTGGATAAAATACAAAGGCTTACCTTTTCTTGAGTCAACTGCTCTATGGGTGACTTCATATATTCAAGCACCTGATTCAACAGGTTGGCACCCATGGCATCCACAGGGTTCATGGTGACATGAATAACAGCCATCAGCTCACCATTCCCATAAGGCACTGTCCGCAATTCGATGTCTTTGACACCACCCTGGCGTTTAACCATGCTGGAGGCGATCGACGAATTCACCATGGCAATCAGTTTTTCTTTGTTTTCCTGCAGTAGGGTTTCCAGTTGCAGCCTGTTTTTAACATGAGCGATCTGAATCTGACCGATAATGCAGTCGCCTTCCATGCCTGTTGTTATCTCGCCGCATTCTCTGACCCATTTGGCCGTTTTCGATAAGGCCGCAATAATGGAGGTTTCCTCAACCGCCATGGGAATGACCAAGTCTTTACCATCGATGCGAAAATGACCGGCGACGCCCAGGGGCAATTGAAAATAGCCAATGGCATTTTCAATCAGGTTTTCAGCCAAACGCAGATCAGTCACAGCCCCGCTCTGTAAAAAAACAATGTCTTCATCGGTTAAAGCACCCAGTGCTTTAAGTCGTTGATACCGTTCCATCCGTGTCAATTTTGAAAATCCTTCGAATTGATTATTCTCCGGCATTGGATCCTCCTGATAGCAACACGGCTATGCAAGCGTTAGTCATTCCTCCTTAAATCCACCCAAACCTTGTCCTTAAGGCCCCTCATTGATTCCTTATTCTGAAGGTTTATTCTGGCGTATGGTGACATAATCATCGGCAAAGACCTCTTGCCGGTTATTCAATTGATACTCCGCCTCGTGGTGCCAGGCTTTATCCTCATTTTCCATGCGGATTGAGCAGCCAATCAGCTCTGAGCCCATGCCAGAACCGTAGGAAAACAATAAAAACTGTTCATTGGCGGACGCCTGGCCCAGGGCATAGGCAAACATAATCCATAAACTGGCAGTGTAGGCGTTGCCACAGCGTTGATTCCAGGCCATGAAAGGAGCAACGCGGCTCTGATAGAGTTCATTGGTTTCTGACTCGGTCAGACCCAGGCTTTCTCCCACCGATCCAAAGGCTTTATAGACCATTTTGGGAAAGGGTACATGGAAACACAACGCCCTGTACTGCGTTAAAACCTGCATGGGATCACGATCCTCAACAAGCTTTTTGAAACAGGATACCGCCGCGCGCTTATAACATTCCAGACTGAACGCCCCATTGACTTCGGGGTAATGTTTATCCAGCGGTTTCCAGAAATCAAACACGGGTTCACTGTAGGCAATGGTATGACCGACATTAAGCGCCGCCAGGACCGGAGGACCAATAATAAACGCAACAGCTCCCGCGCCCTGCGTCGGCTCACCCGCATCATTTTCAGCATACAGCGCTTCATCCACCGCAATAACCAACGCCACTTTTTGCCTGTTGGTCTGGCTTAAATACCATTCCGCAGCCTGCAGGATAGCTAAGGTTCCGCCATAACAGGCATGTTTCACTTCGTAAGAACGTACATGCCCCTGAATTTTAAGCTCAGAAGCCACCCAGGCGCTTAAAGGTCGGCTGTAATCCACTGGTGTTTCTGTACCGACAGCAATCAGGCCAATGTCTTCAACGCAGCCTCCCCAATGGGCAATGGCCCCTCGAGCAGCGCCAATGGCTAAGTCAATTACGGAGCAGTGCTTGCCGCAAAGGGCCATTTCATTCAAGCCTAACCCAATGGTGTATTTTTCGACGTCAACGCCGCGTAAACCGGCTAATTCTCTGAGATGCATGTACAAGGGGGGAAAACTCAAACTGACACTGGTAATTCCAACAGCAGGACAATCCATCATCGTATTCCATAAGGCACATTCTATAAATATAGTTTAAATTTTGTTCAAATTGGATGGAAGAATGAATTTTTTTATTCTTATTTTGCAAAAAGTGCCTAAATGAAAAAATGGCTGTTTAATCAACCGCGCTCAAGCACGGCCATGGAAGGTTCAGGCTGGGTCTCACGTCTTATCATGATTAAAAACGGGATGAAGCCTAAGGCCAGAAAAAACGAAAGCTGATAGAGGCCGACCCACCCTACCCCCATTTGCAGCAAGGCGGCCAAAGGACCGGATAAAATACGGGGCAGGCTCGAAACGGCCACCAGAATAGAAAACTGGGTCGCGGTGTATTGGCGATTCACCAGGCGCATAAACAAGGCAACCAAGGCGGTCGATCCCATTCCGGCTGCAAAATTGTCGCAAATGACGGCCGCGGCAAACAAAGGCAGGTTTTTACCTGTGAGCGCCAGAGCCACAAACAGCAGATTGGTTATCGCCTGCAACAGCCCAAAACTGAGCAGCGCCTTGTACAAAGACCAACGCAGGAGCAAAAATCCCGCCGCCAACCCGCCCAATAGAATGGAGGCAATGCCAAGCATTTTATTCACATAGCCAATGGTTTCTAACGAAAAACCAACGCCCTGAATTAAAAAAGGCATGATGATACCGCTGGTGGTGGCCGTAAAAGCCTCCCCCAATTTATAGAAGAGAATAAACAACACCAGGGGAATGATGTCGCGCCGTTGGCAAAGATCCTTGACGGGCGCAAGAAACGCGTTGACGAATCCCGTGTTTTCCTCACCGTAATGCACGGGTTCTTCACTCCAGAGCGTCGCGAAAACCCCAACCAGCATCAACAAACCCATTATGCGATAGGTCACCGCCCATCCCAAATGATGCGCCATGATTAGCGCGAGGCCCCCGGCAATCAATAACGCCAGACGATACCCAAAGACAGCAAGCGACGCGCCCATCCCATGCTCAGGAACCGGTAAATATTCGGCACGCTGAGCGTCAATGGCCACATCCTGCGTGGCTGAAAAACAAGCGAGAATCAAAGCGATAAAGGCCATCAATTCGGGGGATTGCCGTGGTGTAAACCAGGCAAGACCATTAAAACCAAGCAACAGGGCCAATTGCATCAACAGCATCCAGCTGCGGCGTTTACCCAAGGAAAATAACGAGTAACGATCCAGCAAGGGTCCCCAGCAAATCCGATACACATAGGGCAAACCAACCAGACTCAGCATGCCGGTGGCAAGAACCGAGAGTCCGGTGTCCGCATACCAGGCTTGCAATGTACTGGTAATCAAGGCAAGAGGTAACCCTGAAGAAAAGCCAAGTAAAAACACAATAAACAGGCGTTTAGTCATGGGTGACTCTCAACTGGGACAATGACAGACAGATTCCCGGGGACTTAGCCCCGGGAATGGAAGATTACGCGTCAGTCTTTTTGACAGAAATCAAATGAATTTTGAAAATCAAGGTCTCATTCGGGCCGATGGGTCCGCCAACGCTGCGTGGACCGTAAGCCAGAGAAGCAGGAACATAGACTTCCCAGACGGAGCCGGCAGGCATTAATTGCAGGGCTTCAGTCCAGCCAGGAATAACCTGAGACACTTTGAATGTGGCTGGTTTGCCGGTTTTATCCGTGCTGTCAAACACTTGACCATCAATCAGACGACCCGTGTATTCAACCGTGACCGTGTCATCCTTGGTTGGTTTAGCACCATTGCCTTTTTCAATGATTTTATATTGCAAACCGCTTGGCAGCGTCACCACGCCTTCTTTGCTTTTGTTCTGAGACAGAAACGCTTCGCCTTTGGACTTGTTTTCTTCTGCCTTTTTAGTGAATTCAGCGTTTCGCTTTGCCATCAGGTCTTTCTGAAATTTACTCAACACGTCTTTCATTTGATCTTCAGTCAGCAATAACTGAGAACCGCTCATGCCATCCTGTAACCCTTTAGCCATTGCCGAAGGACTGATTTCGATGCCTTGCTTTTTAAAGTTTTTGCCCAAATCAGCACCAATACTGTAAGACAACTTGTCAATATCAGTGTTTAATGTTGCAGGTGTTGCGGCAGTAGCTGGTGTAGTCGTGCTGGGAGCGGCGGTATTTGTCTCAGCAAATGCGGTTGTCATTGCCAGGCCTACGACAGCGGCAGCGACCAGTTTCATCTTCATAAAGATCCCCTTTCTATTCTCGTTAGAACACCATGGAAAAATTGCTTGATTATTCTGCCTAACTTTCCGGGAAATTACCAGTTAAGGTAAACGATTAATTATTTAAGGCCGTGTTTTAACAACCTTGTATTTTTTAAAGCCTGCTTCTATTGTTTAGTCAGGGTTTTACATCTAAAATTGCTATATTTTAAAACACTCGAGTTGATAATGAGCATCAGCCTCTTTGACATGTTTTCTATTGGTATCGGCCCATCCAGTTCTCATACGGTAGGGCCGATGTCAGCGGCCTACGCCTTCGTGCAGCTTCTGGAGAAGGAAGACCATTTTACCGCCGCGTCACGAATTAAAATTGAACTGTATGGCTCCCTGGCCCTAACGGGCAAAGGCCATGGCACAGACAAAGCCATTTTAAACGGCCTTGAAGGAAAGACTCCGGAAAGTGTTGTACCGGATTCCATGGTTCCCCGCATGCGGGAAATCATCAGCTCGCAAAAGCTCCTTTTGGGCGGCAAAAAAGACTTGTTTTTTGACGAGGAGCGGGATTTCCTGTTTTTACAGAAGGAACTGCTGCCACGGCACAGTAACGGCATGCGTTTTTCAGCCTATGATGTTAATCAACAGTTATTACGCAGCCAGGTCTATTATTCAATAGGCGGCGGGTTCATAACCACCGAAGAAGAGTTTGACAAATCCTCGGAAGACACGAATGCGCCCCCCTATCCTTTTTCCACTGCCTTTGAATTAATGAGCCTGTGCCGGGACAACCGGTTAACCATCGCCGAATTGATGATGGTCAATGAATTAACCTGGCGCAGTAAAAATGCGATTCAGGAAGGCATTTTAGCCATTGCCAACGTGATGGATGAATGCATCAATAACGGTTGCCATCATCCCGGCATTTTACCGGGCGGTTTACTGCTGAAACGGCGTGCGCCGGATCTTTACAAAAAGCTCATTGAACACAAAGGGGTTCCCAGCGTGTTTGAACAATCAGACATCATGAACCGTTTAAATCTCTATGCCATGGCGGTGAATGAAGAAAACGCCGCCGGCGGACGGATTGTCACCGCCCCCACCAACGGGGCTGCCGGCATTATTCCTGCCGTGCTCAAGTACTGCCAGGAAGCGCATGATCGCCTAAGCAAGGAAGACATTTATGTTTACTTCCTCACCGCCGCGGCCATCGGGATTCTCTACAAGAAAGGCGCCTCCATTTCAGGGGCTGAAGTCGGCTGCCAGGGTGAAGTCGGCGTCGCCTCGTCCATGGCGGCGGCGGGCTTGACTGCTGTGCTGGGCGGCAGCATTGAACAAATAGAAAATGCGGCCGAAATTGCGATGGAGCACCATTTGGGCATGACCTGTGACCCGGTCCTTGGACTGGTGCAAATTCCCTGCATTGAACGCAATGCCATGGGGGCCGTAAAAGCGGTTAACGCCTCGCGGATGGCTTTGATCGGCGATGGCCAGCATCAGATTTCCCTTGATAAAGTCATTAAAACCATGAAACAGACCGGCATGGACATGCAAAGCATCTACAAGGAAACCTCCATGGGGGGGCTTGCAGTCAATCTGCCGGAATGCTGATTTTTTTACCGCGAAGCCTCCAAAGGCCTTCGCGGGACACCACCTTCAAACGCCCTGCCTGAGCGAAGCGCCTGTCTTGTGCTGAAACAGGAGAAACGTACCTGCAATCACGCTGCCGAACAGCAGAATGATTTCAACAAATCCCAACCAGGGATTGGTGTTTGTGTATCCCATGACAATGACGGCCAGCGTCGCAGTCAGCATATTGATAAAGCTCAGCATGGCTGAACCATTGCTTTTGTCCTGGACCGAGGCCGTAGCCAGGCAGGAGCCACCAGCGAATAAAAAGCCACTGAACAGATACAACAATGACGTGTGGATAAAAAAACCAATCGGCAATAACCAGTGCTGCTGCCACATCAGGAAAAGGCCGAGCAATGCCAGGGTACAACCGCCAAAACCGTAGCCGACCACGCGTTGGGGCGAACAGCGCTGCAGGAGTCTTTTGGTCAACAGGCCACCCATCAGCATCCCCAGCATATTGACTAAATTCCAGGAGCCATAAGCGGCAGCAGAAAGATGCAAAAACCGTTCAGCGATTAAAGGGCCTGCAGCAGAATAACAATAACCGATGGCCGAGCAGAACCCCACGGCCAGGGCATAAACCACGAGTCCCGGCGAGGCCAGCGTTTGGCGATAAGCGGTGATCATTTGCGCGAGGTTGACACGGCGGCGGATTATCATCGTCTCTTTTAGAAAAGGGGTCCCTGCCAGCAACAGGACGCCATGAATGAAAAGCAAGGCAAAGCAACCCTGCCATTGCCAATACGTGACTATCCATCCTCCAAGGGATACCGCAAGACCGATGCCTAGCGTGAAAGCCAGGATGGAATAAGACAAGGCCGTGCGGCGTTGCTGTTCAGGCAGCCATTCATTGATGAGCATCAAGGTGCATGAAAGACCACTCGCCGCCCCCAGCGCACTGACTAAACGCCCGCCGATGAGCAGACCATAGGAATGAAACAGAAGGCCGGCATAACACACCAGTAGCCCCAACAGATTAATCACCAGACCAACGCGTAACGCGCCCACCCGCCCTACACGATTGGCTAAAGGCCCATAAATCAGCTGGCCAATGACATAACCGCCTAAGAAGGCACTGATCATCCATTGAATGGCTTCAATGTTTAATTGGAAGGAATCAGCGATTGCCGGCAGACCGGGAGTAATCACAGCGGCGGACACGGACGCTGTTGTGATGTAACTCAGTAACCAAATCAAACGAAAAGTTGAAATCATTTTTTTTCTCCTGACTAAGGAGCTTAGTTTAATAATTCCGAAATTTTCAATAAATAGGGCATTTGATTAACATTAATTAACTATTGGTTAATAATGTGGCTCAGCTTGTAGCACCGCCCTGCCCGGCGCTGATAAAAAAGATCACTGACAGCATAACCAATTACCGCCGCAAGCTGATTATCAACATACAACAAAGGAATCTGCTGTCGCTGCCAAGGGGGAATTTTCCACTCCTGAAATAATTTTTTCAGCGATTTGTTCTGTCCATGCCAGTAAAACGTGTCACCGCCCTCACGAAAACGAATAGCCAGTTGGCTGCCTGATGGAATAAATAACCCTTCATCAGCGGTTTCTGCCGTTAATTTCCCCATCCCTTGCAGGCAAAGCGTGTTTGGAAAGGTGGTCCAGGGTAAAGGGGATGTGCATTCAGGCCGTGACGGCGACAGGTAAAGGTGATGTTGATAACGCTTGATTGTCACCTGCTGCCAATGGATTTCAGGATTGCTGTCAGGTGCAGCCTGGATCATTTCATCCATTAATCGATTAAACGTGAGGGTGTTGGGCATGCGAACATCGTGTTGACGTAACCACGTCCGCAGCACATTGCCGAGACGGGCTCTGTTTAACCGCAGCAGCGGCAGCAGCGGCAGCACCCGGGATTTTTCTGCCAGGGAAGGGCAATCCAGGTGCGCCAAATCCGTTAAATTGGCCTGTGCCAGACGGCAATGCTCGGCCGTACGCGCGAGATTTCGAGTGACTCCTGGCCATCGGCCTTTGAGCAAAGGAAAAATGTCCTGCCTTAAGAAATTGCGGGAAAAACGGGTATTGGCGTTACTTTCATCGTCAATGAAACGTAGTCGATGTTCCAGCGCGTAGGCTTGCAGTGACTGGCGGGTGCAACTCAGTAAAGGACGTCGTAAATCCCCCTCGCCCACGGTGCTTTTTTCAGGAATTGCTGTCAAACCGTCCACACCGGCACCGCGAAACAGGTGAAGAAGCAGGGTTTCAGCCTGATCATCGAGGTGATGTCCCATAAGCAGGCAATTGTTTTTTTTAATCAGAGCTCCCAACGCCTGGTAACGCGCGACACGGGCCGCTTCTTCCACATTGGCCCGGTGGTCGCAACGAACGGTGAGGGCAATAAAATTCACCTGCCATTGCTCGCAGAGACGCTCGCAATGCTCCTGCCATAAGGAGGCATTACGGCTTAGACCGTGGTTAATGTGCACCGCCGTTACTTTTTTGATAAAAGCAGGGTGTTGGCTTAAGAGGTGCAACAGTACGGTGGAGTCCAATCCACCGCTGAATCCGACAAAAAGGTGCTCGTAAGCCGCCAAATCACGCAGCCAGTCTGGCGCCCGGGTTTTATCAGTCACAGGCACCCATGGCCATGAATTTTTGATAACGCTGTTCAAGCAAGGTATCCATCGGCAGGCGTTTTAATGATCGCAATTCCTCGCTCAACATGGTCTTTAAACGGGACGTCATGTCGGGCAGGTTACGGTGTGCACCGCCTAAAGGCTCTTTGATGACCCCATCAACGAGTTTGAATTCGGAAATTTTATCGGCGGTAATGCCCATGGCTCTGGCCGCTTCACTGGCTTTGGCGGCGTCTTTCCATAAAATGGAAGCACAGCCCTCGGGTGAAATCACGGAATAAATGCTGTACTGGAGCATGAAAACCCGGTCTCCAACACCGATGGCCAACGCACCGCCTGATCCGGCTTCGCCCGTCACTGTGCACAGGATGGGGGTTCTTAATTTTGCCATTTCCAGCAGGTTACGGGCAATGGCTTCGGATTGGTTCCGCTCCTCCGCCCCGATTCCGGGGTAGGCGCCGGCTGTGTCAATAAAGGTAAAAATGGGGATTTCAAATTTCTCTGCGAGCTTCATCAATCGCAGGGCTTTACGGTATTCTTCAGGACGTGCCATACCAAAATTGCGATAGACTTTTTCCTTTGTCTTCTTGCCCTTCTGATGCCCAAGGACCATCACCGGTTCGCCATTTAAGCGCGCCATACCGCCAATGATGGCCGGGGCGGAGGAGTAATGGCGGTCGCCATGCAGCTCCTGAAAATCAGTAAAAATGCTTTCAATGTAATCCGTGGTTTGCGGGCGCAGCGGATGCCTTGCCATTTGTGCAACCTGCCATGGCTCTAAATTGGAAAAAATGGAAGCGGTTAATTCTTCGCATTTGGCTTCAAGGCGGGCAATTTCTTCGCTCAAATTGACTTCATTGTCGCTTCCGACCATGCGCAACGCTTCTATTTTCTGGTTTAACTCTTCAATTGGCTGTTCAAAATCCAAAAATTGTAGGCTCATACGTAACCCGTTGGCGAATTTATTATCATGCGCTATGATACCTTTAACTGCATTCTGACGCTACCGTTGATCCCTTTTTATGAGTAAATCCCTGTTTAAATCCCTGCCTTTGAACGACAGCGATTTGCATCCGCAACGCATCGATGTCTGGCAGTTCCCCCTGGATATCGAGCCGACCTGGGCTCAATCCTTGCTTAATGAACAGGAAATCGCACGCGCCAACCGCTATTATTTCCCCAGGCATCGACGCCGCTTTACCACAGCCCGGGCCATGATGCGGCTTATTCTTGCCCATTATCTTACTGTCTCCGCGAAAAACCTGGTGTTTGATTATTTAAAACAGGGCAAACCCTGGCTGCCTCAGCACCCCTCCCTGCAGTTTAACTTAAGCCATTCCCGCGACACCGCCTTGCTGGCGGTGGGACAGACCACCCCCTTAGGCATTGACATTGAGCACTTTTCAGCCAGACCTTATTACGGACTGGCTATGCATTCGTTTTCAGCCAGGGAAAATCAATCCTTGGCGCAATTACCGCAAAGGCTCTTGCCCCTGGCCTTTTTTAATGTGTGGGCTCAAAAAGAAGCGTTCATTAAGGTGCTTGGCCTAGGTTTATCTTATCCAACCCGGCAATTTGAGGTACCCATCCTGCCTCAGCAACCCGTCATCATTGACGATGCCCTGCATTCGCGGCACTGGCAAATGGTTTCGTTTATGCCTGCCGCTGCCTGTTGCGCCGCGCTATGCTGTCACCCGGAGGTCACGGATTGGTATTATCGCGCCTTAAGCGCGTTACCTGAGGAACCGGATCATCTACCTCTCGTTTCAGGAAAACCATGAAACAATTAAGTCCCCTGCAAATCAAGCTCTTACACCGCCTGGGCGATGGGAAATGCCACAGCGGCAGTGATCTGGGTGAATTTTTACAGATTACCCGCACAGCCATCTGGAAACAGATTAGCCAGTTAACGGCCTGGGGGCTTGCGATTAAACGCATCCCGCAACGCGGCTATCAATTGCTGACCCCGCTCATCCTGCTTAATGAAGACTTAATTCGAAGCCGCTTAAATGATCATTCGGTGAGCACCGCCATTGATTTTCATCTGGCGGCTGAGCTGGACTCCACCAACAGCCATTTAAAAAGCCTCCCCCTCACTCACCCGTTAACCGTTTGCTGTGCGGAAAAGCAGACGCAGGGTCGGGGCCGCTTTGGCAGACACTGGTCCTCTCCTTTTGGCGATAATATTTATTTTTCCTTGCGCTGTGAATGGAATCAGTGCCTGTCGCAATTGTCCGGTTTAAGCCTGGTGGTCAGCTTAGCCCTTTTGCATTGCCTTAAGTGTAATCACATCGCGGAGGATATTGGCATCAAATGGCCGAATGATTTGCTTTGGCAAAACAGAAAGCTGGCCGGTGTGTTGATTGAGGTCAGCGCAGAAAGCAACGGCAATGCGCAGTTAATTATCGGCATCGGCATTAATGTCAACTCCTCCGCTAAAAAGGAGTCGCTTTCTGATAAACCCTGGTGCTCTTTATACGACATTACCGGGCACTATCTTGACCGCAATCGCCTGATTGCCGACTTGATTGTCAGCCTGAATCAATACCTGGAACAATTCAAGGAAGAAGGGTTTAAAGGGTTTCGCCAACAATGGCTTGACGTCGATTTGCTCAAAGGTCAGGACATCACCGTATCGCAACCCACAGGCACGATCCATGGACAGGCGCTTGGGGTAAATGACGCAGGGCAATTGTGTCTGATGGACTCACAGGGTCATAAGCATTTTCTTTCGTCAGGCGATGCGTCGTTGTCAGCAATGTAAACGGGAGAGAGGACGAGGGATTTGTCCCGGACTAGATTATTTCATCCGGGACTGGACGACTGCGATGTATTCTGTGTTATACCGTTTCTTCAGAATCGGATTCTTTTTCCTGCTGGATACGTAAATAAATTTCTTCACGATGGACAGAAACATCTTTAGGGGCATTGATACCAAGGCGAACCTGGTTTCCTTTTACACCAAGTACTGTGATGTTAACATCATCGCCAATGATCAAGGTTTCACCAATACGGCGAGTTAAAATTAGCATAGTTATAAATCTCCCTTCTATAGCAGCCCCCAATCTATTCCATAGATTGCGTCCATGGTGCATTTGGTGACTACAGTTTGTGTAAAAAACAATCAATTTCAACTGTTCTGATTGTAAGTTTACACAACCTATCTTAACAAATTATTAAGAAATTTTTTTATTTCGTAAAAGTAGGTCCGCTTGACTGAGGTCGACTGTCATTATTCTGCCACGCCTGGGCAACCGGCAGATGGGGTATAGCGTCAACCTTGCCGGTGAGAACCGGGTGTCGCGGCCTTATGCCTTATTAACCCTCTCCTCCCCCGCATGAAACGACCAGGCGAGGCCGAAAAGTGGGAGGTAGGCGAGAACCAGGCTGGGTAGAAGTCCCAGAATGCCCCTCTCAAGCATCACAGCAATAGGAAGCAGCCAGCACAGGTTAATGAGGATAACGCCCACCGTCACCGGCCAATGTTTACCGTAATATTGCACGGCATGCTGATAGGCGTGGGTACGATGCGCCTCCAGTAAGCGAGCCCTGCGCAAGCCACGGCGGATAAGGGTTAAGGTCGCGTCGGTAAAGAAAATGCCAGCCAGAATAAACCAGCACCAGAATAGCCGTTCCTGATGAACAGCCGCCTCCAGCGAAAAAACACCCACAGCAAACCCCAGAAAACCGCTGCCGGCATCCCCCATAAAAATACGGGCCGGTGGAAAGTTCCAGATTAAAAACCCGCCAACTGCCGCGGCCAGTAGCAATGGAGGAGCCGCGAGTTCCGTATGGCCCTGTAAAAAATACAGCAGGCTTCCACCTGAACAGACACAAATGGTTTCGGCGGCGGCCAAACCGTCAATGCCATCCATGAAATTAAATAAGTTCAATCCCCAGACCAGGTAAAAAACGGCGAGAAATTGCCCTGCCCAAAGCCACGCTCGATGCGCGGAAAAAAGAGGAAGGTTTGCAAAATTATCCAATAATAAAACGGCCCCAATCGCTAAGGCAAAATGACCGATTAAACGGTACGTCGCCGGTAACTGGTATTTATCATCGAGAAAACCCAGCAAGGCCACCAGAAGCCCAGGCCCCATGAAAATAAGGCCCATTGATGGGGAGACCCGCTGCTGAGTCAGAAACAATCCCACGGCCGCAAGAAAACAAATCACAAACGCAACACCGCCGCCACGCGGCGTAGGGATTGTATGGGAGCTGCGTGCATTAGGAATATCAAGAAGATTAGTGGTTAGCGCATAGCGCCGGACAAAACCAGTGAATACGCAGGAAAGAACAAAGAGAAAACCATACGATGCCATTGGAATCATTGCTTGTCCTGATTAAAAAATTTCATTTTCATTCCTTGCCAACAATGGTATTTTTATAAAAAAAATAATTATAACAGCATGATGCAATTAACAAAATTAAATGCATGGATCAGTTTGCAAAAGCAGGTGGAATCCATCCATCACACGTCGATACCTGCGTTAAAAAACGTAAATCCCAATCGCCAACAGGAATTAATCGTTTCCAATCGCCTTATTACTCTGGATTTAACCAATCAACGGATTAATCAACCCATTTTACAAGGCTTGATTCAACTGGCAGAAGAGCGAAAACTACGTGATCATATTCAGCAATTGATGCAGGGGGGCCGGGTTAATCAGAGTGAAAACAAACCTGCGCTGCACACAGCACTGCGGCAATTGCACCATGAGCCAATTATTGTCGATGGCCGCAATATCCTCATCGACATCGAGGAAGCGAGAGAGCAATCGCGTCAGTATGCAGAAAAGATCCGTGGCGGCACATGGCTTGGCTATAGCGGTAAACCGATTAAAGACATTGTCAATATCGGCATCGGCGGTTCGGATTTAGGCCCGCAATTCTGTATCGATGCGTTAAAACCTTACACCGCACCCCATCTGGGTTATCATTTTATTTCAGACGTGGATCCGCTGTCGTTTGATTCCGTCGTTGCAGCGCTTGAACCCGAAACCACGTTGTTCATTATTTCATCCAAATCCTTCACCACCCGCGAAACCCTGTACAATACCAACAAGGCCATCGCCTGGATTGGCGAACGCTCGCGCATGGACAGGCATTTTATCGCTGTAACAGCCAATATTCCCAAAACTAAAACCTTAGGCTTCAGCCACACCCTGCCTATCTGGAACTGGGTAGGCGGCCGGTATTCCCTTTGCTCTGCCATTAACTTAATCACCATGATTGCCATCGGTTATGAGCATTTTATGGACATTCTTGCCGGCGCCTTCAGCATGGATCAGCATTTTTTACAGATTGAATGGGCCAGCAACATGCCTGTTCTTCTCGCCTTAGCCGGGATCTGGAACATTAATTTTTTAGACATTAATAATTTGCTGCTGCTGACTTATTCTCAACGCTTAGCCTACTTCCCCCATTACATCCAACAGCTGGACATGGAAAGCAACGGCAAATCCATCAATCAGGCCGGGGAGCGCGTCAATTACCACACCGGTCCGATTGTTTGGGGTGGATTGGGTAATCAGGCGCAACACAGCTATTTTCAATTGCTCTGCCAGGGAACACATCGAGTAGCCATTGATACACTGACGATAAAAGAAAATGAGGGCGAACTGATTAATCAAAGCTGCGACATGAAAGTGACGGTGCTGACCCAGGGTGTTAAATCAGAAACCAGCCCCCACGCCACCATTCCAGGCAATGTGCCGCTCACCAGAATTACCCTGGATTCCTGCTCTCCTTTTGCTATTGGGGAGCTTATTGCGCTTTATGAGCATAAAATATACACACAGAGTGTGATCTGGGGTATTAACCCTTTCGATCAACCCGGGGTCGAGAGTGCAAAGCAGTATTGTTTTGCGGAATAGTCAGGAGAGCTGTCTTATTACCTTAACAGGCTCGAGCTCAGATCATTGGCGATAACCGTGGTGCGCTTCTCAATTTCCGCTTCAGCACGCTGCCTTATGGTCGTTACCTGGGCCACTTCCTGCGAAGGAAAAAGAGTATGTCGTGCGATTTGAGTACTATGGATGATCAGACGGGTTGCATACAGCGCCTTTTCTACGATGGGTTGAAGAAGCTCTGCTTTGGTTTGCATAGGGATTCCAGTGAACAAAAGAAAATAATGTTATCACAATGACCAATTAATGATCAATGTTATTGTCTTGACTAAAAACAGGGAGGCGAGGGGCACCCCTGCTGTTCCTCTGAGCCTTCCCACCCTTAGCTTACTATTCTTCAGGACCTTTGCGCTCATGGAAAAGGGGGGTGCTTTTCGGCGTTGAAGACTGCGGAAATGGATGGCATTGGATTACAGAACGATGGATCCCCCGCCTGCGCGGGGGATGACAAGAAATCAGCCCTGCCCTTTATGCAATAAATGGTTTAATCTCAGGGACATAACGCGCATGCTTGGCTACGCATTGCTTGATAGTACTCATGTTTTCCCTAGTCCAGTTAACGGTGCGTTGCAACCCTTCCGGCAACGAAACCTGGGCTTTAAAACCCAACTCGCGTTCTGATTTACTGGTATCGCCGTGGCGCTTGCCTGAACGATCCCAGTTTCGGGGCGGCAATTTATCCAGGGCCGCGGTGTTGCCAGTGATTTCGTTAATCATGGTGGCCAATTCGAGAATGGAGGTTTCCACACCAGAGGCAATATTGTAAACACCCCCCTCTTTGCCCTTCAGCGCACAGGCAATCAGACCGTCAACAATGTCATCCACGTAAATAAAATCACGGGTCGCAATGCCGCCGTTGTCCAGAGGCAACGCCTGGTTGTGCATGGCTTTAAAAATGAAGGTGGGTGTGACATTACGCCAGATGGTATTGGCATTTCCCCGCCATTGACCCGCACCTAAAATTTCGCCCGGTCCATACACATTCTGGAAACGTGCTTTGACAAAAGGCATGTTGTAGCGCATGAAATAATAGTTGCCGTAGAACTCGCCGAATATTTTTGACATTTGGTAAGGGCTGTCTAAGTACAGGGACACGTCTTCCTGTTCGACCGTGGCTTCCGCATAATCAAAGGTTTTCTTGGCCACAACACAGCCAGCAGAGGAATAGACTACTTTTTTGAGCGACTTGAATTTGCTGATGCGATCAAACAGCTTTAATGTGGTCAGCGTATTGTTTTCATGATCTTTTAATGGATCTTCGATGGAGCTCTGGTTGCCATGGTAGGTGGCTAAATGAAAAACATAGTCTAAATCGTCCGGCAGTCGATAAAGCACTGCATCCTCGGTAATGGACGCGTGAATAAAGTCCAGATTGGGGTGCGTGGCGACTCTGGAAATATCAGCCGATAACAAATTATCAACAACAATCACGTTGGCTGCATCCAAAGCAAGAAGCTTATTGGTTAAATTACTCCCTACGAAGCCGGCCCCGCCGACAACAAGTATTTTTTTTCCTGAAAAACTGGTCATGATTCATCCTCAAGATTTTTTCAAAAAAAGAGCAGGCTAAGCCTGCTCTTTCGCATCCGTTACCCTTTACGCAGTTTCTGTTTCTTCTGAGCGCAGGTGAGTAAAGGTTTGCTCGATACCGTATTCTTTATAGTAATCAATCGCTGCTTTAACTCCATTGACCAACGGCGTTGAGGTTTTCCATGAGAAATCCTTGTTGGTTCTGGATGGGTCAAGCAGGATGGTGAAGGCATCGTCGGGATGACGGGGACGGACTTCCACTTCCTTATCCAGCTTAAGATTCAAAGCCGCTAAGGTGGCGTCAAACAGCTCTTTAATCGAGTAATCGCTACCGGAAGAGATATGGTAATAACCTTGGCCCTGACCATCGACAGCACGCTCTACGCAATCCACCAGGTCTTTAATGAATACAAAGTCACGGCGGGTATCCATCACAAAGCAGGCCTTGCCGGAAGTCAGACGGTGATAAAACGTCGGCAGCGGACCGCTGATGTTTCTGGGACCGTAGGCATTGGCCAGGCGGAACGAAACGAAGCTTAAGCCAGACAGTTCGACATAATGTTCAGCGGCAGTCTTGCTGATGGCATAACTGCTGCCGCGGGCATCAAAATGATGATCCAGTGAAACGGGTTGTTCTTTGGGGTTTAAGCCATAGCAAAGTGCAGTCTGGAAATAAACAATGCGCTTGCAATCGGCTTTTTTAGCCGCATTCAACACATTAATGGTACCTAAAACGTTGGTTTTGCAGTCTTCAACCCAATTGTCTGGATCTTTGTAAGAAGCCGCAGCGTGGACAACAACATCCGGTTTAAATTCGGTAAAAATTCGTTCCATTGCAGCCGTGTCAGCAATGGTTTGCTCAACCATCTGCAGATTACGGTGAGGTTTTAAATTGTCGCGGCGACCGGTGGAAAAGTTATCGATAACCAGCACTTCGTCGTTTCTGGCTAATAATCTGTCCGCCAAATGTGATCCTACAAAACCGGATCCTCCTGTAATTAAAACTCTCATTCACTTTTCTCCTATGGTTGCGTATTCATTATTGTGATTCAGCATGGCGCGGTAAGTATGGGCTTGATCATGGAATACCTGATGCCACATCTCGTAGCATAAAAAGCCCCAGACTTTACGGCTGAATTTGCCTGAATCATCAATCGTATTAATAATCCGCTGGTAATCAATGAAATTGTCTTTCCTTGACAAGCCGGTGTGCAGTATGTCAAATACAAACTCTTTCAAATCTCCGCGAATCCACTCATTTAATGGAACCGGAAAGCCCATTTTGTCTTTACGGTTTAAGATTTGCTTGGGCAAAATAGTGGCAAAGGTCTGCTTTAACATGTGTTTCATGCGGCCATCGGCAAATTTCACGTTAGCCGGAACAGTCGCGGCAAATTCAATCAGCGGATAGTACAGGAAAGGCACGCGCGCCTCCAGACCATGGGCCATACTGACTCGGTCCTCGACGTGAAGCAGGCTTGGCAGCAGGCACTTGAAATCAAAATGCGTCATGCTGTCGAAATACGATTCTGCCTTTTCAAATTTAGCCGCGTTGAACACCTCAATGAATTCATTGTACACGTGTTCTTTTTCTGCGGCGGTCAAGGTGACCTCCCCATCGAGGTCCATGCCGCGATCCACCAGCGTAAAGTAACGTTTTTCCAGAGGCTCAAACAGACCATGACTCCAGAACCGCTTAAGCAGGGGTTTATAGGCATTCAACACTTCAAGGTTGGGAATAATGGATTCCGCCGTCACCACGAAATTGCCTTTTTTGTAATTGCCCTCAATGGCCGCTTTCATGCATTGCTCGAAATAGGCAATGACGTAACGGGCATACCCACCAAAAATCTCATCGCCGCCCTGGCCGCCAAGCACGACTTTAACCTGCTTGGACGCCATTTCCGACACCATGTACTGCGGAAACACCCCGGGGCCTGCGACGGGGAAATCAAGATGGTAGATGATTTTACGGAACGTATCGGCAAAATCCTGAGACGTGATGTCGCGAACCTGTAATTTGGTGCCGCAAAGCTGCGCTGCGTATTGCGCGTACTCGCTTTCATCATAGGCCTTGTCTTCGAGAAAACGGCCATGGAAGAAAGGCAGCGCTTCTCCTTTTTGCTGAGTAGCCAGTATACCAATGAGGCTTGAGTCGACCCCGCCGCTGACATAAGCACCGATGTTGACATCAGCACGGGTATGCAGTTTAACCGATTCGTGCAGAATCTCTTCAAGCTTGTTGTAAAAATACTGGGGTGTATGATCGTAGTCAATGTGGTAATGCACATCCCAGAAACGCCATACTTTCTTACCCTCGGCACTGATTAGCATAGCGTGCGCAGGTTCTAACTGATGAACGCCTTTAAACAGGGTACGATTACCCATCGGGTATTGGAAAGTAATGTATTCCGCGAAAGACTGCCGCTCCGTTTTAATCGACGGCAGGAAAGGCAATAATGCCTTGCTTTCGGATGCGAAGTAGAACGTACTGTCCTGTTCGGTGTAATAAAAGGGTTTAATGCCGAAATGATCGCGGGCGCAGAATAATTTTTGACCATCCCAAATGGCAAAAGCAAACATGCCTTTAAACTGTTTGACGCAATCGACGCCATACACCTTGTAGGCCGCCAGAATCACTTCCGTGTCTGAACGGGTGGTAAATGTCCAGTGGGCGGCGAGAGCCTGCCGCAATTCGACGTGATTATAAATCTCACCATTGTAAACAATGACTTCACCGGTGGGAGCCAGCATGGGCTGATGAGCATGCTGAGACAGATCGATGATACTCAAACGGCGGTGCGCCAACCCAAACGTTTTATTCTTGTTTGTCCAAATCCCTTCATCATCCGGCCCGCGATGGGCAATCAGCTTGTTCATCACCTGAAGTTTTTTCTCAAGCTGTTCTACAGCAGCGGCCTTAAGATTAAAAATTCCCGCTATACCACACATAGGTACCTATTCCTTTATTTATTTTTTTACAATCTGATACATCGCTGTTGAATACTTAGGCAGGCATCAGTGGCTTAGGATAATAGCAATCCCCTCATCATTGGTCAAACCATGTTAACCCTTATCCACTACGGGTAGGCTTGTAGGCATAGTCGTTGACATAAGCCATGAGTTTTAACGCGGCATACGAAAGAGGCTTGGCTTGAAGGTAACTGTCGCGATCTGGGATGAACTCGACATTGTTTATCACCGCATAACAATACGCATCGTCCCCTTTAATGGCCAATTCACTGCCTGGCGCCACCTGGATTAACGATTTTCCCAGTTGAATCGCATAATGGCCTGACGCTGTTTCTATCGCTGATTTTGTGCACAAGCCTCCTTTTCCTTGTACATCAATAATGGCTTCCATCGAGTGCGGAATGTCTTTAAATTTCATGCTTAAAGGGGAGCTCGATGACGTTTTACCGATGTATTTGGGCAAGCCGTCAAACGCAGCCTGGTTATTCACGACGGGCACCGTGAGAAGTCCGCCCTTATTTCTTAAAATCTGTAAAGGCTTAGCCGTCAGATATTCCAGAGGATCCCCCACTAAACGCGGGTAGGTAAAGTGCAGGTACCAGCTGTTTAAGCCGGACATGCGTTTCCCTTTTTTATCCAATACGTCTTCAAGCGATAAAAGAGTGGATAAATTATTCTTTTCTTTTACCCAAATACTCCCCCAGGTAATGTCAAAATAGCGCCACTTCTTACCGATTTTTACTTCCGCCGCGGCATGATTGCAGGATTGCCCATTGATGTCCGTATAATAAAAATCCACCGGGCGTGCTTTAACCTTCAATAATTCCATTATCTGTAAAAACATCACTTGATGATTACCGCAAATACCATACCCTCTTTTGAGCATCAGCGACTGTTCATTCATTGACAAAGCTACTGATTTTTCACTCGTTAAGGTCAGGTAGTTATAACGGCCGGAACCGGCGATATTCTGAATCAGATTCATGGCCTCCAACGCACGATAAATATCCATCTCGTTCCTGGATAGCGTATTGTTTAAGGAATAATTAATCCCTTGCACCGCATGCTCAATCAGGCAGGCATGCTGTTTAAAGGCATCCTTGTATTGGCAAAAAAGCCTGGTTTCAGACAATTCATTGGCAAACACGGGATTGAATACACTGATACAAAAGCCTAAAAAACCGCCTAACACTTTCATTATCCCGGAGCGAGTGAAATCCATAACCTTCTCAATTTCCTAGTGAGTGACGGGCATCGATGATAAATGCCTTAAGCCCGGTTGGCAATTGCTCTGACGGCTAATTCATGAATTTCAACTGGACAACACCAGAACGAGACATTATCATTTCGTGTCAACCACGGGACCTGTTGCGACATTACCCTAAGGTTTAATCCTTTCGAAAAGAGTATCGCTGATGAACACTGGACAAGGATATGCTATCTCTTGTGAAAACTTATCCAAAAAATTTTACATCATTGACGAGCATTTGAACTGGCGTATCGTCTTTCGCGATAAAAATACACCGTTTAATTCATTTCAAGCCCTGTCAAATGTCGACCTTCAAGTTCCTAAAGGCAAATTTGTTGGTATTCTCGGTCGCAATGGCGCAGGGAAGAGTACCCTGCTACGCATTCTTGGCGGTGTTTACGCGCCAAGCAGCGGCATCATTCACATTAAAGGGGAAGCCAGTTGTCTTTTTGAAATGGGCGGACTGGGTAATAACCGCCTGACAGGTTATGCCTATGCCGATCGGTTCCTTGATATTTATGGCACTAACAAGTCTGAGCGCCGAAAATTAATCAGTAACATCCAGGACTTCTCCGAACTTGGCGAGGATTTTTACAGACCCATCTATACCTATTCTTCGGGCATGGCCGCACGGCTGTACTTCGCAACTGCCACGGAGGTGCAGCATCAAATTTATCTGGTTGACGAACTCTTATCCGTAGGTGACGAGCATTTTCAAGCCAAGTGCTGGAAACGGTTGCGGGAACGATTTTCCAATGGCGCATCCGGTATTTTGGTCACCCATGACTGGTCTGCGGTCATTAAACTGTGCGAATACGCTTATATTCTGGACAAGGGGAAGATTACCGCAGGGGGACGTTCAGACACCATTGTACAAAAGTACCTGAATTTACCCTTACCGACTAAAGAGTTTGCAGAAATTATTCCTGCTCACCCCATTTACACCGCTCAAAGCGGCAAAGACTGCCAACTTTCTTTTCAGGTTTTACTGAAAAAATCCGTCCCATTTTCGGTGAATTATTCGATAGAGCGCTTTCGCGGCGGTTACGGTTGGGACATTATTTTACTGAATGACGAGTATGTAAAGATTCCCTGCCGTGAGGGCATTAATTCACTTGTGATTCGCATCAAGACTCTCCCGCTTGTGGCTGGCGATTATTACTTTAATCTCTTTTTAAAATCATTGGATCCAACCGTTGATAGTTTGCAACTGGATAGCCGCAGTTGGACATACGGCAATGGGATCCCTTTAAACGTGACCGGGGAGACTTCTCAAGCGTCGGTTCATTTACCCTGGGGTAAGCAGATAAGGATTAAACACCATGCAAACGCCCAGCATTGACATTAAAAATCTCTCCAAGATTTTTTACTCTCGACTAAGCGATAATCTGAAAAAGTCAGATCCCGTACCCTCCGAAGAAGGAGGAAAGGATGACAAAATTGCGTTGAAAGACATTAACCTCAGCCTGCATTCCGGTGAGACCGTCGGTATTATTGGCCGCAATGGCGCCGGGAAATCCACACTGCTTTCCCTGATTGCAGGGATTGCCAGTCCCAGCAGCGGCGAAATAGCCATCACAGGCAAGGTCACGGCCGTTATGACGCTTGGCGTAGGGCTCAGGGAAGATTTAAGCGGTCGAGAAAACATTTATCTTGATGGCGAGATTCAGGGAAAATCGCGCGAATTGATGAATTCGATTATCGACCGAATCATCGAATTTTCTGAATTAGAACATTTCATAGACAAACCGGTTAAAACCTACTCCACCGGAATGAAATCGCGGCTTGCTTTTTCCATGCTGGTCGAGATTGAGCCGGAAATATTGATTATTGATGAAGCCCTCTCCGCAGGCGACATGTTTTTTGCACAAAAGGCCTCTCAAAAAATCAGAGACATTTGCAAAAAAGGCAAAATCGTCCTTTTGGTTTCCCATTCCATGGCCACCATTCAATCCATGTGCAATCGTTGTTTATGGATGGAAAAAGGCGAAATCGTGATGGATGACACCCCGGACATCGTGACCCAAAGCTACTTGAAAAAAATCAGAGAAGAGGATGAGGCCACGGAGACTCAGCATTCCCGCCATGAGGAGTCAACAACTCATCCGGATTCCAACTATCAGATAACCCATGTTCTTTTAAAACTGGCCGACAGTGATTATCCGCAAACGGTTTTTTATACCCAGGATAATTTCATGACCGGCATTGAAATGAACAGACGTCATCCCGGTAAAGCAACACTCGATATAACCATTGAACGCATCGATGGCATCGTTGTTTACCAGGCAACTCATGATTTAGGCGGCATTGAAAAAGAGAAACAAAACCTCTCGTTTATCCTGGAACTGTCACTAACCCCCCTGGTATTAAATAAGGGTTATTACCAATTGAAATTGCAGCTGAATGAAAGCACGATCTGCAGTAATTATTTTACCAGGCTATTTGAAATTAAAAATAATTGCATGCCTAGTGGCGGTGCACCCTTGCTCCACTACCCTGCAGAAATTAAATTAGTTAATAAGGAAGCTCCGGTATGTTCGGATTTGATAGAACTGACTACTCCATGATTTATAATTTTTTCAGGATCAATCTTAAAGACAGATACCTTGCTTCCACTTTGGGAGGAGTCTGGGCGGTCCTTAACCCCATCATCATGCTCAGTATCTTCACGTTTATTTTTGGCTTTGTTTATCGCGCCAAATTGCCAGGAGCCACCACAACCCTTTCTTACGTTGTCTGGTTAATCAGCGGCTATGGCCCCTGGCTTGCCATCAGCGAAGGTTTACTCAATTCCGCGAATTCGATTGTCTCCAATACCGGGATTGTAAAAAACATGGCGTTTAAAACCGAGATTTTACCGGTTTCTTCCATCTTAATTTCAATTATACCGCTGCTCGTCAGTTTGTTTTTTCTAATCATCATTATGATAGCGGATCACAACAGCCCATCCTGGGAAGCGTTAATGATTATTCCAGTCATTGCCATCATGTATTTTTTTATGATTGGACTAGGCTTTTTTCTTTCGGCAGTGACTGTTTTTTTACGGGATTTAGCCATTGTTCTCCCTAATATTCTGATGATGATTTTATTTGTTTCCCCTATTTTTTATACCTTGGAATCCATGCCTAGACCTATTCAAATAGCGTCTCAGGTCAATCCCTTTTATATTCTTACCGAAGGCTTCCGTCAGCCACTGGTCTATCATACAATACCAAACCAGTTAATTTACGGCCTAATCTATGTTTCTGGGCTTGCAGCCTTGCTTTATTTTTTCGGTTTATCGCGATTTAGAAAAATCAAAGGGTATTTTACTTCTGTCATCTAACACAGTAACAATCAATTATTAAGGGAATAACCATGTCAGCTAACATTGCGCAGGAAGAAATTGATAAACAAAATCAAGCGTACTGGAATGAGTTATGCGGTAGTGCACTGGCAAAATATTTGGGTGTTATTGATTCAAGTCCGTCGAGTCTGGCCATTTTTGATGACTATTACCTCAATGTTTACCCTTACCTTAAAAAATACCTTCCTGCCTCAGAAATAGTTGGCAAAAAAGTACTGGAGATTGGTTTAGGCTACGGCACCATGGCTCAATACCTGGCCATGCACGGTGCTGAATACCATGGGCTTGACATTGCTGACAATGCAGCCGCCATGGCCAGACACCGCTTACAGCAACAGGGACTGACCGGTGATGTTCGCGTAGGCAGCATGCTGGAATGCCCCTTCCCGGACAATTATTTTGATATGGTGGTGTCCATTGGTTGCTTCCATCATACCGGCAGCGTTCAAAAATGCGTGGATCAAGCGTACCGGATATTAAAGCCCGGTGGGAAAGCGGTTGTCATGGTGTATAACAAGTTTTCTTTTCGTCAATGGACTCGCTGGCCACTCAACACTGCCGGCAATCTTTTACAGCAACTGATGGGCTTTAAATATTTGATCAAAAGACCGACCGTGGCTCAGCGCCATGCCTATGATGCATCAGTGGATGGCAAACAGGCCGCCCCTGAAACGGAATTTTTTTCCATTAGCGATTTGAAATCCATTTTTGCTGACTACAGCCGTATTCAAGTCACTCGCGAAAATTTCGATGATTGTGTCGTGCTACAATGGAAAAAAATCCCGCTCCTGAAAATGGGGCCTCGCGCAGATTATTTAAATACAAAATGGTGCCGGTATTTAGGGCTCGATCTTTATGTTGAAGCGATAAAATAATTTGAAACGTGGCTTGATAGTTAATGGATGTAAATATGAAGCTAAACATTTTATTCTTATGTAATAAACCAGAATCCGCGGCAGATGCCAATACGATTGTTGATCATATTACAGCGTTCGAAAGGTATTCTCAGCATACGATTTATACCTATTCTAATGTTGGAGATATCACTCCCCAGCTGAATTTGGAAAAGTTTGATGCCATTGTGATTCACTATTCCAGCTCACTGGTTAATGATTATTATATTTCTCCACAATCCAAACTCCTTTTGCGAAATTATCCTGGTTTAAAAATCATGTTTATCCAGGATGAATACCGGCTAATTAATAAAATTATTTCAGAAATTGACTACTTAAACATTGATGTTTTATTCACCTGTTTTCCTGAAGAAGAGATGGATAGAATTTATTGTCCATCTAAATTGCCCTCTTTGGCGAAATACTCCAATTTAACAGGGTATATTCCTCAACGATTGCTGGATTTATCTTCTTCCATCCCCCCGATTTCGCAACGTCAAATTGATGTCGGCTACCGCAGCCGCAAGGTGCCCTTCTGGTTAGGCCAACTCGGTTATGAGAAATGGCATATTGTAGAACAATGGAATCAATACGTCGGGAACGATACCAGATTAAGCGTTGACATTTCCTACAATGAACAGGATCGGATTTATGGTGAACGTTGGATTCAATTCCTTCTCACCTGTAAGACCACCTTAGGCGTCGAAAGCGGGGCCAGCGTCATGGATTTTACAGGGCAGTTGCAAACACTGGTTGATTTTCATCAGGCAACTTATCCGGAAGACTCCTTTGAAAAAATCCAAAAAATATACCTCAGCGAATTTGAGGGTCTGTACAAATTGAATCAGATTTCACCGCGCTGTTTTGAAGCCATTGCTTTAAAAACTGTGTTGGTTTTGTATGAAGGTGATTATTCCGGCATTTTAATCCCAGATAAGCATTACATCCCTCTTAAAAAGGATTTCAGTAATATTACTGAGGTCATTAACAAGATTAAAAACATTCGCTACCTGCAGGACATGGCGGACAGAGCTTATGAAGACATCGCGCTTAATCGCCAGTATCACTATTCAAGCTTTGTTCATCGTTTTGATGAATTGATTAGCCTACAGTTCAAATTACGCAATAAAATACAAGTCAACAATCCTTACCAGCTCGGTGAGTTTACCCAGCTCCTGAAAATCCCTAAAAAAAGGATACAACCTCATTTTAAGATAAAAGGCTTCATTCAACATAAGCTTAGCCGCGTTATGCACATCACGGTTAACCAATTTGCACAAATAAGCCTATTGAGAAAGCTTAAATTTTTTCTTACTCAACGGGTTGTTATTTTTAATCCACTCCTGCGAGTTATTAAACGATACATTCTGCAGCTAATCTAAGCATTAGCTGCATCCACTCATGGATTGGATAACGAACTCCAGCCACTCTAGACCTTGGCCAATCGGGATTTTAAATACGTGATGTAACGGTGGGCACCCTTTAGCAACATTGTAAAGCGAGTGGCTACGGTGTATTTGTCATCTAAAAGCATTTTAAAGAACTGGGCCAGTATAAACTTTAATTCAGTGGCGCCACGTCGAACAACGTTCAGCCATTGGTATTTTTCTAGCGTCTGAAATTCCTGTTGAATAGCCTTTTCCTGCCCTTTCCTTTGCTGCCCTATCTGCAGCAATAGTTGATCCGCGATTAAATTGGAGAAGACATGCTGGCTGTACTTTTCTGACAAGATTAAATCGTCAAACGTTCTGTCAACCATGGCCTGCAAAAACTCAGTGTCCCGCAGGCGTTCCAGGACGTTATCAAGGTTGGAAAAGTCCTTTTCGAGAACGATGTAGTGCGTGTCAGGCTCGCAGACACCACTGTAGTACCCCGGGAACATAATCATGGCCGTTTTAGTTGCTGCCGCCTCAAACACCCGCGGAGAAATTGCATTGTACAGGATCTTACCATCATCAGGCTTTAACACGTGCTCATACACTTCAGGAAAGCCCGCCTGCTTGTTTTTACGCATGAAATGGTTGGTTTTTTTAATCACACTGCCATCAAAATCCCATACACTGGCACCGCTTTCTGTTCCTAAAACAGCCTTGGAATTTTTTAACAGGTTTATCCACGCGTCTCCATAAACACGATCGGATTCTTCAAGGCTAATATCCAGCCGCCACTCACCCTTGCTCACACGTTTTGTAAATTGTTCAGCAATCCATTGTTTTTCGTAAGCGAGACTTCCCAACCAATACTCACAGCGTCTGCCGCGATAAGACACATCAATCTGACGTTCACCAATCGCAGGCGATTGATAATATTTCATCTCATCCTGCACATAGCCAGTAAGAACGGTTATTTTTTTTAAGTGTTTAAGCCTGGGATCCGGGTAAGCTTTGGCTATGATGCTTTGATTAACCAGAGTAAAGAGCAAATCAAATTGTAAACTGTGAAGATACTCCTGCACTCCATTCACGTTCTGATATTCATCCTGCAGAAACAAGAACTTGGTGCCCGAATAAGCGGCAATTTTTTTCTTTAGGCCTGCTGATAAATAATAGTGTGTGTACGGTTTAATGGAGTAATGGATACCCACCGCATCAAAGAGGGAGAGATCAAGTTTATCAATGGTTTTACAAACGAGCGGATTGAGGATATGCCAATGCAGTTTATCACTGGAAGTGACTGCCCTAATGTGATCCTGCACAGCGCCAGTATGGTGCGTTGTGTCGGCAAGAAATAAAACATGAGCCTGAGTCATTTACCCCAATCCATCATTTCAATTGATAATATTTTTTCTTAAGCATTTTAAGTGTGGTTTTAGGTTTTAAAATACCCTTAATCACCGAGCGCATGCCTGGAGGTAGCCGTTGAAAAGTCCCCATGCCGAGTTTAAATAATCTGCTTTTTATGGAGACATGCCGTATGTCTTTTCTATACTCATCAATGGCGTAATAGTTACCTGCGAGTCTTTTGTTTCGTTGCTGAAACTCGTTAGAAATCACACCGTCAACGTAGTGTATGAACGATTGGTAGCTGTACTGTCCACTGCGTGCAACCTCCTCGTATGCTCTATCGACCATGGCCTGAAGGTAATCATTATCGTTTAATTTGGCTAAGACGTCATCCATGTTACTGAAATCTTTTTTGAGCACGATGTAATGGCGATTGGGAACCAGAACCCCCGAATAGTCCCCTTCATACAAAATCAAGGCGGTCTTTAGAGCGATGGCTTCAAAGCAACGAGGAGAAATCTGATTTAACCTATATAACCCTTCGTATTCACGGAAATACAATTGTTGTATCTCCTGGAACGAAGCATGAGGATGAGTCAATTCATACGCTTCAACCTCCTTTTCCAGTTCGCCGGTGAAATCCATGACGCTTGATCCGCTCTCCACACCCAGAGTGGCTTTACAGCGGCTTAGAAATTCAATCCATTTTTTACCATAAATACGATCTCGTTCATGGTAAGACACGTCGGAAACAATGGATTTCCCACGGGTATGTTCCTGCCATTTTTCAGCAATATTCCATTTTTCGTATCCTAACTCACCAAACCAGGCCGACAATCGCCGGGCCCTGTACCCCGCATGAACAGGACGGGATTTGATGGGCGGCTGCGGCCCCAATTGCAACAGCCTCTCCGGTATGTAGCCCGTTAGATTGTTGTATTTACTCACCTTGGGTAAATCGGATTTCTTGTAGATCCGCTCAATTTCTCCATCAGGGAAGCAGGTAAACAGGACATCCACATCCAGATACTGCAATTGGCTGATCATGTTGTTAATTTGCCGGTATTCATCCTGAACAAAAATAATTTTTAACCCTTGATAATTTCGTAATCTCGTCTTGGCGCTTTGCGAAAGGTAATTATTATTTAAAATGCACAGTGAATAATGAATAATAATGGCATCAAACTTCTGCAAATCCAGTTTTCTACTCAAATCCCCCAGATTCGATAAAAGCCAGATGGTATGTTCTGAATAGTCCGTGAATGCGTCGATGTGATCAATAATGGTATTGGCATCATTGCCCACAGGAGGCTTGTTGCATAATAGTAAAATATTTAATTTCATCGTTGAGTAAAACCTATAATAACACCTTAAACTGCCAATCCACGGTAAAAAAGGCTATGCAATAGGGATAAACCTGCTTCGCTTTCATGCCGGATTGGCAGCCATTGATCCTTGTCCGCGTTGTAATTTTGATAGATCAATTCAATCCCTGCCTGTGAAAACAGCTCATCCTCCTGATAGCCTCCGGCGCCATTGCCACAAAGATAAGCCTCTGCCTTAACCTGCTTTAACAATTCAATCAATAATGCGGTGGAGTGCTCTTGATGAGTCAATTGCGATTGCCTCACAAAACGGGTTTTTAATCCCAATAACGCGGAAAGACCCATCACCGCATTAATGTTATATTCAGCCAGCGAGGAGGTATCGAAATCCAGCAGAGGCTCAATTTTTGCCATGACCTCTTCATAATACGGGGCATTTTTATAATTGAAAAAAAGGGATTTTTTAAGTTTTTTGATGTGAAATGCTTTATCCGAAAAAGTAACATTCTTAATGTATTGGATACCCGATTCCTTTTTAATCGGCAACCCATACCAAGAGGGCTGATTATTATTAAGCAGCTTAACCCGATTACACCACGACCCCGAGCCGCTGCCGCTTTTGGGGTAAGCCACCTCATCTAAAAAAATAAAAACATCAGCGCGTTTTATTTTGTCGAAATAACCGTTCCAGGGGAAAAAGTTAGGCTGGTGGATTGCACAGACCAACATAAACATCCTTTCAATTCACTATTATTGGGACTATGATAACAACATTTATTTTATAAAAAAGAGATACGTCTTATTTTATCTCATTTCGTATTATTCAGGAAAAACATGAATAGTCATTTAGTTACTTTAAGGTTCCCTTTGCAGTCTGATAGCGCAAACTACTTCAAGTGGATAAATGACAAGGAACTGGTTCTATTCAATGGCAATTTTAAAGAGGTTTCTCAGCAGGAGCATCAGCAATGGTTCGACAATCTTTTTAAACCATCAGATGCTATTACATTTTCAATCCTCGAGAATCAGGACAATAAATTAATAGGCTCTTGTTCGCTAAGAAATATTAGTCAGATCCACCACAATGCCGAACTGCAAATCAGAATTGGAGAGAGAGAGTATCAAAATCGAGGTTACGGATCCGATGCCGTAAGAAAACTGGTTGATTGGGGTTTTAGCAGTCTCAATCTGAAAAGGATCTACTTAAATGTATTGAGCACTAATCAAAGAGCAATAAAGGCTTATCAAAAATGTGATTTTCAAATCGAAGGAATATTGAGAAAGGCTGCATGCATTGATGGCAATTTCATTGATCTTGTTGTAATGGCCATCATTAAATAAGGTGAATTGGTTTATCTTATTGTTTATTCAGCCAGGGTTCTAACCCATTGCGCGAACGCTTCATTTTCAAATTCATACGTATCTCTTGGAGACTTAAAAACTACATTACTCAGTTTAGACATTGCACGTTGAACATGTGTAACCTCCAAAGATTCAATACCTATAATTACACGAAGTTTTAAAACTACTGCTTTGCTAAAAGGCTTCAACGATGGATCTTGGGCAATCATGCGAACCAACGCTTTTTGCGTTGCATCCAGTGCCGCCCAAGCCCCTTCATGATTTTCAGTATGAGCAAGTTTATCTGCTACCAGCTTCATCGCGTCTTCCAATGTTATCGATGGATTAAGTATCATATCGACAATACCAACCAAAAAGGGCTCGGGTTGTTGTTGAAAATTAACAAATGCTTGCCAGGCAGGAAGGATTGGTAATGTTCTACCAGTAGATTGTTTAAAACGCTCCACTATATACTCAACAAAATCACGATCCAACTTCGGAAAGTCAGCTATAGCCGCTCCGGTTGAGTAGAGAGGTGCGTTTGAATTAGAAAACACATGTGCTAACTGAGTTCGTGAAGAGCCCGTAAATACTACTCTTAAACGATTTTGATTTCTTGTTATTGCAGTGCGTAATGCTGTTGCAACTGCCTCATGCTCTTTAGTTTTTGCCAGTTCCTGTGCTTCATCAATAAGTAGTAAAACAGGTTTTTTCTTACATAACTCATCAATCAATACATCGATTTGCAAGGCTATTTCTGTTTGGTATTTCTTAGTAGAATCCCCGAGCTCAATCTCGCCCTCAACTGTTGCTCCTGCCAATTCAGCCTTTGCTTTAATTTTTTTTATTGGTGTATGAAGCTTTGCAACTAAACTTTGAACCGCATTTTTAGGCTCCAAGGCTCGCTCTAGAGCACGTACAATAGAAACCCCTGGTGATAACTTTGTTTGCCAAAGGTCAACATATGCTACTGTATAACCTGATTTTTCTGCTGCCGGTGTCAAATCTTTCAAAAGGAATGAAGTTTTACCAGCACGACGCGGAGCAAAAATAGTTGTAGACGTAACTAAACCGGCATTTAAAGTGTCTAAATATATCTTCGCTAATTCAGGTCTGTGATAATGCCAAATTTCAATTAAATTCATTTCATTATACAAAATTATATTCATATCGTATAATTATACAAATTAAAAATAATTTTGTATATGGCAGTCTATTATTGATAATATCAGTAAAGAAAATGGGGGTTTTGTTTTCTAAAACAAGAACCAAGGACATAAAATGCTACAAATTAAGGGCATAGCCATTCGTTAACGCGTTTCCTTAAAGAGTTCATCATAAATTCTTTCATATCGCTCAGCACAGGCTTCTGCATCATGCCATTTTAACGCGTATTCTCTACTTGCGTTCCCGATCGTCAACCGCAATTCTTTATTGACTATGAGATTTTTTAATTCCTTATAAACAGAGTCTTCGGTTGCAGAAACTAAAGGGCATTCCTGTAAAGAAAGCAATTTATCCTCTTCTTTATACTCGAATTGATTAAGGTAGCAAATGACAGGCTTGCCCAGCATCATCCCTTCTCTTGCATTGGCACCATAGCGGCCGAAATTTAATTGATCGACGATGATATCCGCCTGGGCCTGATAATACTTAATCACCTCATTCGATTGATTAGTAATGAACATTAATTTGACAGGATAGCCCTCCGCTTTTAAGCGTTCAATCGCTTCAAATACAAAAGGCGTCCCCTTGATATTTCGGGTTTCCGAGTGTCGTGTGTCATAGTTGCCCACTGCATGGTAAATAAGAATTTCCTCTGTTTTTTTATCAACCCAATGATGGTGTGGTATCGATAAATTGGATCTCCAGATGGTCCTATCCAGGCATGTTGTTACTGGCTCGCGTATGGTATTTTTTTTTGCGCCCATAAAATCCAGTGCAGGCAACGTTTCAGTAAAGATTAAATCACAGTAATTACTGACTTTTTTTCCCCATCTGAGATTCTTGGCATCACTGCATACCTCTTCATTATTTTGCCATATGCAACGATCACAGACTTTTAACCCGTTGTCTGCCATTGACCAGGATGAAATTGAAGATTGGGAAATACCGCTGTTACAACCGCTGATGGTGTAGGCGACTTTATTGCCAGCCTGTTTCCATTCAATAATGTCAGAAGGCTCGTTGCTGGTGGTATTGCCTGGAAAAAAAGAAAGATACCCATCTCCTGCAAAATGCATTAAACGGTATTTGGATTTGGCTTCTTGAAAAAAATTTTTTATGTTTTTATTAAATTGGACAGGATCCTCATCGTATAAATTCATATCTTCGCCATGATAAAAATTGGCATTTATCCCATCTGTCGGTTCTAAATTGACCACAATCGCATCCCATCCACGTTTACGCAAGGCTTTGGCCAAGTAATAAAAATGGTAGTAACTATGTCGGTAAAATACGACACTGCGTTTCTTAGGGGCCGTACAGGGCATGGATGACTTGAAAAATTTTTTTATAAATTGCATTTTTATTAGCTTAAATTTAATCGGCCAAAATCAATAAGGGCTTGATCATAATTCGCAACCGTACTCTCAAATCGATATTGAGCACAGCGATATACCTTTTCTCTTGGCATCAGTTCCTCATCAGTCCACCATTCGGGATGTAGAAGTACTTGTAATTTTTTGATTTCAGGATCTAATAATACCTCCTCTAATTTTCTGTATCGCCAATACCCATTGGAATCGGAGCAATAAGACGCCTGCGTTTTAAAATAAGTAGAATAGGTATTCAGCATGCCCGCGTAATCATGTTCTTCACAACCCATAGTAAAATCATTGGTGTTATGAAAAGAGAATACATCAATGCGACAATCCAATACCCGCTCTATCAAGGATTTTTCAAATGCTAACCAATACTCTAATTCCTCTTTTCCTTTTATATTGTAATAGTGAACATCAAAATGAAGCCCTATATGATGTCCCAACGACAAGAGTTCTCTCATTAATTTAAGAGAGCCAACATCAAGGGCATTGTAAAACTCGTTATGAAGATGAATAAAATAAGTACTTCCAATCTGCATCTCGTGTTCAATTCGTGCAGTTTTTAAGGCATGTTCCAGAGAAAAATCCACATCATGCCTTAGCAGCAAAAAATTATCATGGTCGAGAAAATTGGAGTAATTTTTAAAACAAAAGCGTGTTTGAGCAAGAGTTAACAAGGCCTTATAGGCGGTCAGGGTGAATTCACTTGCAATATATTCGTTCATCATATTATCTATCCACCCACTCCGCTATAAGCATAAATACACTCAGCTAATTATATAGCTAGCACCACGAGGTGCAAGAGTTCTTTGAATGATACTTCAACCCAGGGGGGGCGTTTGTTGTACCCGCTTATTAACCCTCTCTTTCATGGAATCCCATCGTTTATACTGAGTCAGCAACGCATCAACCTGGTCCAGTTCTTTCTGAACAGGCTTAAGTTGCTCGGTCGTACTCTCCAGATTAGTCTGATTGACCAGATACGCTTTGTTAATAATCAGTTCACTGACATAATCCCCATGACGAGTATGGTGCGTATCCCACCAATTATCCTTGTTGGTGACTAAATCAAAATCGAGATTAAGATCATAGAACTCGCCAATCCTCAGCATCTCCTGACGATAACGTGTGTAGGTATCCCATAAACCCAATCTATATTTCAGAGCGAGAGTGCTTCTGTAAACAGGAGTAGCCACAAACACCATCTCAATCCCCATCCTCTCCGCTTCTTCCTTAAACTCTCTGACGAGTTCGAATGCTGGAACAATGGAATCGGGTTGTTTAAATCGCTCGCTGTTGTAATAATGCGGATCAATGGACATGGCCGCCAGATAATCAGCCAGTACTTCATCAAACTCGTAATCTTTGCGATTCAAATAATGCAATTGCGTCCGTCTTCCATCGCTTAAAAAAAGTTGCGGCTTGGCTGGTTTCCTTTTTAACTTGATTAGAAAACCATGATAAAGATCCTTGAGAAGACGCGGGGTTAGATACTGATAATAAATATCGGTTAACAAATTATTATTTTTTACCATATTGGCCTTGAACTCCGGTTGAAAAGCTCGCGAAGGGTTCATGGCATAAAAAGTATAAAAAAAGATGATTTTTTTTGGATTTTTCTTAAACAACAAACGGCCGTATGCCAGGTGTTCGTGGATATTGGAGCTTTCTACTCCCATGAAAAAAACAGTATTAGCCTCCTTCAAAAAAGGCTCCTTACTGTAATAATTGATGGCTGAGGAGCCTAACAATCCCAAATCAATTTCTTTAACTTTTTTAATAAAATTATAATGGTACCAAGTGTAGTAAGGTAATCGCTTTTTTTCTGTATTTTTTCTATATAGACCGTAAGGGTCCAGTACCAGAATAAATCCAAAACTGCTGATGAGTAAAATAAATAAATAAAGCATACCCATAATCCTTATCAAAACCCGCTCATTACTGCATCAATATCTTCTGGCTGATCGATCTCTCCCCAAGAATCATAGTTAGCAATGGCTTTGATTTTGTAACCTTTAAGAATTAAATGTTGAAGAAAGGAGGTCATATCCGTTTTATTCAAATTAATTGTTTCATCATTGGAACTAAAGAAATGACGCCAAAATTCTTTACTAAATTTCAAAAGCCCCATGTATTGCCCTTGAATCTCATCAATAATAAGCGTTTTTTTACCGATTTCCAGCAAATAATGGTGCTCATCCAGGCGAAATGTCTCGGCATCGTCTAAGGGTTGTGTAAATCGTCTGGACCATAATTCCAGCCAATGCGGATCATAACTTACGCATACTTCATCGTCACACTGGAGTAACTTTTTGACTATGTCTGCAGAATAAAAAATATCGGAATAGCTGACTATACAATCATCGTCTTCAAGCCATGTTCTTGCACACAATAATGAGGCGACCATATTGGTCTGTGACCATTGAGGATTGTGGAAATGAACCGTTCCGTAACCAGTCAAACACTCCGACTTATAACCAGTGACCAAAGCGATTTCTTTAATTCCCGCAGCGGACAATGCATCGAGTTGATGCTCGATAAGCCGTTTTCCATGCACTGCTGTCAAACACTTCGGTTTTTCTTCAGTTAAAGAACCCATACGGCTGCCGCGGCCTGCGGCCAAAATAATTGCTTTCATGCTAAATCCGGATAATAAAACTGGTTAATATCGACATGATTCCTGTACGCCATAAAAAAATTATTCCTTATGTTTGATTTATTGTATGTGGGTAATTTTCTCGTCTGCAGGTCGAGCACAGTGCCATTAGCCTCGATCAAAATAAGTTGCCCGGCACCCGTATCCCATTCTTTCGATCCCTCGAAGCGGGGATAGAGGTCAATTTGACCCAGCGCCATTCTGCCAAATTTAAGCGCAGCCCCTATGGTATAAACCTTGGAAAGATTGTTTAAAGTCATAAAATGACTTGTCAGTTCGGAATGATGAAAGCGACTGGTTGCAACAACCAATTCACTATCCCTTTCAAGCTCATGGCCAGGGCCAAAATATTCAAATCCCCGCCCCTCCTCTGCGAAATAGAACTCCTTCAGCAGCGGAGCATAAATTAATCCCAGGACCGGTTTATTTTGTTGAATTAAAGCGATATTGATACAAAAATCATCAAACCCATGGATGAATTCTTTCGTCCCGTCCAGCGGATCAATTAACCAAAACTCTTCCCAATTTTTTCTTTGATCAAAATCGACATGACATTCTTCAGATAAAATAGGAACATTTTTAATTTGTGGTAAATGTGTAACCAGATAATCGTGGGAAGCTTGATCAGCAAGGGTTAACGGGGAGTCATCTTTTTTTAGATCAAAGGTTTTATCTCCGTAAAAACACAGAATTTTATCCCCTGTCTCTTCAATCAAACGCAATAATTCTTTCTTCATCAGCAAAAATGGCTCTTAAAAAGTTCTATATCAACCGCAGAAAATGTATCCTCTCTTTCTGGGTGCCACATGATGCCCTTGATCGGTAATGACTGATGTGAAATAGCCTCAATAACACCGTCCTCACTACGCCCATCCACGATTAAGCTGGGAACCGAATCCAAAGCACCGAAATGATGGTAGCTATTCACATCGACAACACTCCCACGATAATGAAATGTATGGCGAACAGCGACATGCTCCGTCACAGGAATGAGGTTAACGCCAAAATAGTGCTGAATAACCTGCATTCCGCGACAAACGCCGAGAACGGGAATTGATTTTTTAACAGCGAGCTCCATCAGAGCCTGCTCTATTTGATCTCTCTCTGGAGCATCTCCGCCGAGACTCTCAGGTGAATTTCCTCCTGTGAGGATAAAGCCAGCCCAATTTTGAGTTAATAGGCAATCCAGGCCAGTCATAAAGTTAGGAATAGGAATGGGATATAGTTGGCAGGCATTTAAAAATTTATACCAGCGCTGGTCGATAGCATCCCGCTTTTCATCCACTTTTTCATGGTAATCCACCCGCATGGTTATGCCGATCTGTTTCAATGCAGGACCTCCACGAGTTGATTTCCACAATCGATATGAATACGTGAAGCCGATTTCAATTGATTATACAGTTTGTCACCGGTACCAATGACGGCTGGCAAGCCTAATTCGCCGGCACGAATAGCCATGTGAGAATTCACGCCCCCGTAAGCCGTTATGAATCCAGCAATTTGATGAGTAAACACCCAGTCAAATCCTGGATCAGCACTGGGGATAAAAATAATCGCCCCGTTCATTTTTTCAGGGTCAGAGAGATCGGATACCACATGCGCAGTCAGCGACTTTCGAGTCACAAAATTGGGTCTGCTTTCCGGTAAAGTAAACTGCTCTGTATCCTCTGGTTTTACGATTAATGGAGGCAAGATAATCTGATTGGTGATCTTATATTTTTCAATGTTGACCTGGATATTCCTTTTTAATTCCTCAATGCAATCCCAGGATGTTGAAAAATGCTTTAATAGATCTTTAATATCCATGTAGGCAATTTCATCCACATGAATATTATTTTTTAAACCAAACTGCTTCAATATAGAAAGTATATCGCTCAATGTCTTTGTAAAAACAAACTTTGCGTATTCCCGCCCTTCAATGGCTAATTTCATAAAATTAAACAAGCCAACTACATCGTGTTCAATACCTTGCTCATCAAGCAACGTTTCAATCTGCCTCATCTGCGAGAGACTCAATTTAAAATCGTCCTTTTGATGAGACGTCATGCGTTTTATTTTATTCCAATCAAAATAGAGATTGGGTTCTTCGTCATACCGGGGGGATAATATATCGTAAGTCCCAGGTCTCAAATGACCGTATTTTTGCAGAAAATGCTGTTTATCCAATTGTTGCATGTCACGAGTCATCTGGGTGCTGACCGAGTCAAGGCTGTTCAGAAAACAGAATCGCTCATCAGCACTTAAAATTCCCTCAGCGACCATGGAGTTTAGCAATTGCACGGCAATAAAACCCGCGCGGGCCAATCCAGCAAAAGGTAGCGTACCATAGCGCTTACACTCTTCAATCAGCCAATAAATTTTGGTTAATTCATCAAAGGTATCATTGTTGCAAATACGCTCGTGACGAATCTTTAACTCCTCGATTTTCTCAATGTCCTTAATCCACAAACCCTGATCACGATGAATAATATTATTGGTTAAATTCTTAAGAGAGGTAACGATCGCACCAATCTCATCGTCGTTAAAATGGTAAGCTTTTAACTTTTCAGCCCGCTTGTGCAAATCAAAGGTGTGGCAGGAAAAGACAATATCAAACTCAACCTTATCATGTAGAAAGGGTTCTTCCTCCAGCCGATCTAAGTAATAATTGACTAATTTATCCGCAAGTCCCGCCTCCAGATCTTTCGGAATAAATGAATTAAAACTGACACGGACATCGATATAGGGCAACCCCATCAAATCAATCAGCAGGGGGAAGCTTCGCAAATTCTTATAACCGTAATTATCTCGTTGATAAGCCCATATGCTATCGGTAATCAACTCTTTATAAAGGCTTAATGCCAACGGTTTTGGTCGAATGCCAATAATCTCTGCCGGATTCCAATCGGGCATAATCCCCAAAATTGTTCGCGATCCATATAAATAGGGATGCTTCGCATTCAAACTTAAAAATTTCTTTTTAATTTTACTTAACAGCGCATGCTGTTCTAATTCCTTATGAAGACTTTTTATAATGAGCGGTCTGGCTTGCAACAAAAATAATTGTTTTTTATTGTCATAAGCAAATTCAATATCCAGGTTAGGTTGCCCCAGCAAGGCTTCCAACTCGATTGCCAAATCCAGTAAACGAAGCATTCGTTTATCCTGAAGAGCATTGCAGCTTCTTGCAATAACGTAAGTATGGCCAGCCGATGCACCAGAAGTCACTGCAGTCGTATCCCCCTCTAATTCATAGTTAATAATAAAATAGGGGGCGCCCGTATTAGGATCACGAGTGAAAAGAACACCGCTCATCACCACATCTTCAAGCATGGGTTGAATAAGAATCTCGTCTTGCGGATCAGCATATTCACCATACGAAGCAACTACCTGATTAATGGCGTCAGGTAGATTATCCCGGCTGACGTTTAATAGAGACTCATATTTACCCGAATTGGAACTTTGCTCCTGATCTTCACTACGGCTACTGCTCCGCACAATGTAATTCGTCGTATTCAGTTGATTGTGGATTCTGTCAAGGCAGTCTTGTTTATTTTTATACCAATCTTCAACGGTAAAAAAAACCAGGTCCAGTATCCTTGCCTTTTTTATTTTGCTTTTTAAAGAATTCAAAACTTGCGATTTTGAAGTCACTCTGAATCTCCCGGCTACACTTTAAGTGCGGACCACGCTCGCGTTAAATAGGTCACATCGACTGTGTGGTGTTTTGCAAGTGCCTGTTCAACATGCTGGATAAATTTTTCAAATTTCTCACTGCCTAACTGAAATTGCACATCATTGACCGAGCGCCAAGCACCGATGTATTGTTCCGGCGAGATCGAAACCGTATGTTTTCCTTCAATATAAACAACATCCGTGAACAATCCACTTTGTTGTAAACGCTCCGTTAATGTGTCAACCAAACCAGTTCTTCCAGAAGAAACTCTTTTGATGTCAGGTTTAAGGACGTGCAAATAATCCTCTGTTTCTTTTAATAATGGATTGGCTTCGATTAAACGCGGGTTCCATAAAGCAACAAAACGGCCATTCTCTTTAAGAACCCGATGAAATTCCTCACATCCAGCATTAAAATCAACCCAATGAAAGGAGCTCGCCATTGAGAGCATATCCACCGATTGATCAGCAAGGGTTGTCGCCTCTCCTGTTCCTTTCTTCCACTCGATTTTGGTTTCGCATGAATCATCAATCCCTGTTTTTCTCATATCGTCATTTGGCTCGACAGCGATGATCATCTCAGGATTGGTATCCGCCAGCATTCGCGTCCAAATGCCAGTTCCTGCTCCTACGTCTGCAAATCGGCACATTTCAACGGGTTTGTTTAACAGTGATAAAAGGGCTCGAAGAACTGATTGTGAATAGCCAGGCCGATAAGAAGAATAATTTTTAGCCAGACCGGTAAAGCTACCATGTTGCATAACGTTTTCCTTATAATTCGAAAATGGATTGTTGTATTATTGTTGCCATGTCTTCAGGCGATAATTTCCGCTCTTCATCAAAAGTAACATCCGGGTTTTGGGGCTCTTCATAGAGGGATTGCTCACTCACTAAATCCTGCCCGGATGCATATAGTTTTTTTGGGTCCCGTGCTCGGCGCTCCTGCTCGGATACTTTAATATACACTTCAAAATAACTGGCGTTATTCTGACGGTTCCAGGTCCGAACCTCCTCAAACATCGAGATAGTAGCGACGATGACATCGATGCCCTGTTTGGCAATTAAACTGGCAAGATGAGCGTATTTGAAAGCAATTTGCTTCCTTTCATCGCGAGAATACTGCTGGGTATAACCCAGTGCTTTCCGAAGTTCATCGCCGTCCAGCAGGACAGCATGACTTCCTGCAGCGGTCATTTTTTCCTGTAAAATTTTAGCAACTGTCGTTTTACCCGCACCAGAAAAACCAGTAATCCAAATTAAAGCCATGGCTCAAAATCCACATGATTTTTGACTAAAGAAAACAGTTTCTTTTGATCGTCTGCAAATAAATTATTCAATTTATCCCTCGTGCTGGCCAGCAAAGGCTGCTTTTTATCGGACAGATTGTTTTTTAATTTTTCAATTACCCTCAGCTCCTCTTCATTAGCCGCATAAATGCTGAGATCATCTTCCTTTCGACGTATGGATTCAATGATCAGATTAAATTTGTCACCACCCAAATCCATTCTGCATTGTGCCTGAACACGAGGCTCATTAACACTCAGAGAAGTGAATGTAACCGGTATGTCAAAATTCTCCAGACGCTCGATTTCGAGAAAATCAGTAATTCGATTAATCTGATTTTGGGTATCATTATTCAATTTTTCAGAGCTAATCAAGAGAATTTGACTAAAAGGGAACAGTTTTAAATAAAATTCGATTTGCTTACCATAATAACTACGCCCTGTATAATCGTGCGGTTGAACCTCTTGCCAAATACCTACCTCTTCTTCAATACGCTTGGACTCTAACCGTAATGCTTCTTCAAAATCAAGTTCTTCCAAACCACTCAGTACTGTGTAGCGGTAATTGGCCCATGCTCTTTCCGTTGGATGACGAAGTACGAAAATTAATTTTACATCAGGGAGATGTTGCTTAATTCTAAGCGCGCTGTTTTCATGGTAAAGATAAGACGATGAGCGTTCACCTACTGCTTTTTGTCCAGCATATTCGGAAAACCATTCCTGCTTGTACCATTCGATACCATTGGTATATTTATGGGTATAATAAAAAAAATGGGGTTCGGGTCGCATTTTCTTTGGCAGATAAATATCACCATGTTGAAGAAGGATGGAGGTTAAAAACGACGTTCCCCCTGCAGAAGTTCCCCCAATGATAAAATTTGGTAACATAAAAGACCTCTTGATAACTAATGCGATTCAGCAAGAAACGTTTTAATAAATTCGTTAAAATTCAGCAGTGACCAGATTAACAAGCGCCGATTCACCTGCCCCTCCAAATGCTGATTCACTAAATGGTTTACACTTTTAGAATCCAGGTAACGATAAATCATCGTTTCCTCACTGAGTAAATTGCGTTGAATAAGCTTTAAACTGTCTCCCTTAAACCAAATATTGTCAGGGGCCGAAAACCCTTGTTTCGTTGCTGTAAGATAGTCCTGCGGCATGTATTTCTGTAAGGCTTTCCTTAGAATTAATTTACCATCATTTGTTTTATGATAATATTTCTTGGCTTTGTCTCCCAAAGAGTTTTCATCCACTCTTAACACCTCGTGGAGATTGTTTAATTTGAAACTCACTGGAATTTTTTGAGCGAAATCGACCAGGTCATTGTCTAGAAAAGGAACTCTGGTTTCTAATGAATGAGCCATTGATAATTTGTCTTCAATCACCAACAAGCCATGTAAAAAGGTTTTAGCTTCAAAATACAACGAATGATTAATGTAATCCTCCGCGTTATACAGCTTTTCAGAGTGGTGCTTAAATACGGATTCAAAAATATCACGCGTCCAAACGTGAGAAACGTCATTCCAAATGGGGGAAAAGAGCTGTTTTAATTCACTGTTCGGCACGAGTCTTTGCCAGAATTGATAATATTTATCAACATAATCAGTGAAATTATCGTTTTTTACGGCACGATAATATCGCCAGGGGTAACCACCAAACAACTCGTCGCCGCCTGCGCCGGATAACACCACCTTAACAAATTTTCCTGCTAGCTTTGCCGCATAATAATTAGGATAACTTTGCCCAACTCGAGGCTCTTCCAAATGCCAGGCAAATTTTGGCAGGCAACGCTCCATATCACCCGATTTTAACACCATCTCATAATGTTCTGTTTTATAGATGTACGATAAGAGCTCCGATTTGGCTCTTTCATCGAAACCCAATTCCATGCCCGATGCATGCGTTAAATCAAACCCAACCGTAAAAGTTTTCATATAGGGTAATTGACGGGATGCAATGGCGGTAATGGAACCACTGTCCATACCGCCGCTTAAAAAACTACCTATTTCTACATCACTGACGAGTTGGCGGTGAACCGCTTGTTCAAATAAATAAAGTAATTCTTCGACATACTCATTTTCATTTTTAATTTCGGTGGACTCACGAAAATTAAAATCCCAATATTCTGTTTGCGAAATGTTACTGTCTTTATCAAGACTAATTTCCAAATAATGACCCGGGGGCAGTAAAGTAATATTGTTGAATAAAGTCTTGGACGTAAAAAAATTCTGAAAGGTAAAATATTCATACAAACCTTCAAAATCAAGCGAAGGTTTATCATTTAAATACGCTAAAATCGCTTTTATTTCACTGCCAAAAACAAATTGATTGCCTGCAATTCGCGTGTAATACAGCGGCTTTATCCCGTATCGATCACGGGCTAAAAACACTTTGTTTTGCCTTCTATCCCATAATGCAAAAGCAAACATTCCATTAAATTTATGGATGCACTCAATCCCCCATTCCAGATAAGCATTAACTACCACTTCCGAATCGGTGTTGGAATAAAATTGATAACCCAGTTTAATCAAATCATTTCTGATTTCTTTGAAATTATAAATCTCACCATTATAGGTTAACCATATTTTCTTTGATAAATCACAGATGGGCTGAAAACCCGACGATGACAAATCCAGAATAGCGAGGCGCCGATGACCCAAAAACACGTTCCAAGGGTGTTGATGCACATAATGCTCGGCCTGTGGTTCATCGATGCAGGGAATTAATCCGGATTCATTGATGAATTTTTTCTCTGTAAAGGCCTGGTAGTACTGTTGACCACGCGGGTGATTTATTCCCGTATGGGCCAACAAATACCCCGCACCATCAGGACCTCGATGGGCTATGGCATCACACATGGCCTTTATTTTACTGACGTTGATAGGTTCAGCAGAAAGCGAAAGTACGCCGGTTATGCCACACACTGAATCGCCTCACTCAGGTGATGAACCACGTAATCAAATTCTTCGGGAGTCATTTGAGCATACAGAGGCAATGCAATACTTAGTCTATCCGCTGCATAAGCATTAATGTATTGCTCATCTCGCAATTGATACCTTTTGGCATAATAATCAAGAGTATGGACAGCATGGGTACCCTGACGTGTTGCTATCCCGTTTTCTTCCAAAATCTGCATCATATGGTTACGCTTGATATTCAAGGCATTAATTCTATCCATGGTTAAATCCGCATGCTCAGTCCCCAATGAAAAAAGGCAGACGTAAGATTGATACCCATGGATATACCCTTGTTCAACAGAGGGCAAATCCAGACCTGCGTTTTTTAATGCTTCATTGTACTGTTGAGCAATATTTCGTCGCCCTTCCATGATTTGTTTTGCTTTTCTCATCTGACAAACGCCCAAGGCGCCCTGGAAATCGGTCATACGGTAGTTGTAACCGCGCATAGTGAAATCAGGCAGCAAGGATCCCCCTTTTTCACTATGGCGCTGCAAATCCGATTTTGAAGCACCATGATCGCACAATTGGGATACTTTCTGATAAATAGATTCATCATCGGTGATTAACATGCCGCCTTCACCGGTGGTTATCGATTTACGTGGATGAAAGGAAAAACAACCCACTTCTGCAAATGTACCTGAATGTCGACCATCTAGCCAGGCATCAAAGCCACAGGCAGAGTCTTCGACTACCGCCACGTTATATTGTTTAGCCAAGCGATTAATCTCACGCAGATCAGCACACAGGCCAAAGAGATTGATTGGCATAATCGCTTTAATGTTGGCTTCGGTTGCAAGAATTTCTTCCAATTGCCTGACATCGATATTGAATGTGCTCAAGTCAATATCACAAAAGACAACTTCTGCGCCGGTATACTCTACTGCATTGGCTGAGGCAACATAAGTAAAGGACGGTACAACCACCTTATCGCCAGACCCTATGCCTAAAGCCACTAAGGCAAGATGCAATGCTGTTGTGCAATTACTTACAGCTTTGGCGTATTTGCTCTGAGTAAATTCTGCAAACATTTGCTCAAACTGTTTAACATAAGGACCCTGAACTACCCAACCTGATTCAAGTGGCTTAATCATTTCTGACTTTTCTGTATCGTCAAATACCGCTTTGGTTATTGGTATGTATTTCATAACGTTCCTTGATCTTAATAAACTACTTCAGGTAATTGATGAATAGTGGAAAACTCAAATTGCCCGGTCTTTCGCCAGTGAATCAATTTTTCCAACCCTGTTTTTAAATCGTAGCGGTATTGGAAATCAATTTCCTCACGGGCTTTTTGTACCGAACCGATTCGATTTTTCACTAACTGCCTGGCATCGTCCGCGCTGTATGGCTTGTAATTGACCATGAGCCTGGACTGTTTCAGCGAAAGAATTAATTCACACAATTGCTTAATGGTGGTTTGCACTTCTGTTCCGACATTATAAAAACCATAAGCGGTTTCTGATTGAAGCGCACAGAGGTTGGCCCGGGCCACGTCCTCGACATAGATAAAATCATAAGCCTGACTGCCATCGCCATTAATGGTGGGGGCTTCATTGGCATCGATTTTATTGAGCATGATGGGAATAACGCCGGAATAAACGGCATGTTGATCCTGGCCTGGACCATAGACATTCATGTAGCGCAGGCCAATGACCTGCAAGCCGTATCGATCATAAAAGGCAGTGCACATGGCTTCGCCGGAAATTTTGGTCGAACCATAAAAATTCTTGTTATTAAACGGGTGTTCTTCTGTCATCGGCACCTCCACCGCATCGCCATAAACGGATGCGCTGGAGGAATAGATCAGCTTTTTAACCTTGTGCTTGACACAGGCTTCCAGCACATTAAAGGTTCCGGCAACATTCACCTCAAATGCCGTGCGCGGGAAATCCTTGCAATGCAAAAGCCACATGGCTGCCAGATGAAAAACGTAGTCCACCCCCTCAAATGCCTTATCCAGTACATCCGTTTCCCGTATATCGCCGCCGTAAGGGAACACCTGGCAGCGGGGATCCTTCAGGCAGTCTTGAATGTTGGCCTGTTTGCCGCGGGTGAAATTATCATAAATGATGACTTCGGCCACATCGGTTTTAAGCAATTCCCTGACAACAAATCCACCAATAAAACCGGCCCCGCCGATGACTAAGACTTTTGCACCACGAATATTCACCTTGACTCCTTGATTAACTCAGCCTGGTGGCGTTCTTTTTCGTTGACCACCATTTTGGCAAAACTGAATGCGCTGGTAAATGCGGGCGACACCGCATTTAACACATGGGTTTCATTTTTGGTGGTGGAGATTAGAAAATCCATCACCAATTCTTTTTTCTGCTGATCGTACAATTGCGCCCGTATACCCACCTTCTTGCTGCGCAAGACATCGTTTGACCTAAGCCTGGGCACCAGACTGCGGGCGGCGCTTAAAAAACGGGATTTAAAAAGGCGGGGGACTTCCTGATGCGTGTAAGTGCGAAAGCCCTGCCGGTTGGCATAATAATGCTGGCCCAACAGCGTCATTGTCTTCAGCAATTCCGACAGATTAGCCCCCTGCCATCCACGGTAATTTTCCCGTCCAAACGCGGGAATGGCTGTCGGTCCGATGTATATTTTGCCCGAAATGCTTTTGGTGAAATGAACGCCGAGAAACGGCACATTCATATCCGGTACCGGATAAATCAAATGATTGAGGGTTAAATCCGAGTGTTTAGCCACCTCGTAATAGAACCCTTTAAAGGGCAACAGCACATACCGTTTGTCCAGACCGCACCGCTCTGCAATCTTATCCGCAAATAATCCGGCGGTATTAAACAAATAACCATAACTCAAGCAACCCGCCTGCGTATGGATTTGCTGGCGCTGCGTATCAATGCTCAACCCTTTGCAATTAAAATGAAAAACAACCCCCTGCCTTTCTAAACTGAAATACAGATGCTGCACAATGGCTAACGGATCAACGACGGCGGTTTCAGGCGAAAAAAGGGCCTGCCCTGTCGCGGTATACGCTTCCGGTTCGATGTCACGCAGCTCGTTAGCATCAAACATCTGCACCCGCGCGCCGTTGGCCCTGGCACGCTCATGGAGCAAGGTTAGCGCCGCCTGATCGTCCGGTTTGACCGGCAGAATCACTTTACCCAGACGATTGAGAGGTAATCGATGTTCTTCACAATACGCGGCCATTAATCGGGCGCCCTGCAGGCAAACCTGAGCTTTCAGGCTGCCCTGAGGATAATAAATACCCGAATGCAACACACCGCTGTTCCGACCACTGGCATGCAAGCCAACGGCGACTTCTTTTTCAAGGACCACTATTTTTGCTCTGGGCTCTGAATGAAGCAATTCGCGCGCAATACTCAAGCCCATGATGCCGGCACCGATAATGAGGTAATCGGCAGCGCCCGCTGCGTTACCGGCTGGCGTGTTCAATTAAAATCTCAACGATTCGTTCAGCGGCGCGCCCCTGACCGTAGAGGTTTTCAGCCGATTGTTTTAAGACCAGCGTTTTGGCACGGACCACATAATCATGTAACGAAAACGCCTCATCCGGCGAACACAATTGGTTCCAGCCCGCCTCCACCAGCTCGACCCACTCCGTTTCATCGCGCAGCGTGATGCAGGGAACCTGATTGAAATAGGCTTCTTTCTGCACGCCACCGGAATCGGTCACAATAAAGGCCGCATGCTTTTCAAGGGCCAGCATGTCGAGATAGCCAACCGGCTCGGTCAGAAAAACTTGTTTTTCCAGCGTTGTAAAATAGCTTTTCTGGCTCAAGGCAGCACGGGTGCGCGGGTGCAGCGGCAGAATAATCCGATAAGTTTTGCTCAATTCAATCAGGGCATTGCAGATATTCTGCAAGCGTGATTCATTGTCGGTATTTTCAGCACGGTGAATGGTTGCCAACACATACGGTTTAGCCAGAAGTTGCCACTCATCGACTTTGGTTTGCCTTGAGGCATTCAGTTCATTGTAAAACAGCGTCGCATCGAGCATCACATCGCCGACATTAACGATCTGTCTGGGGTCAATCCCTTCCTTCAGTAATTGCTGTTTGCCGTTTTCTGTGGGAGCAAACAATAATTGACTGAGGTGATCGGCCGTGATGCGGTTAATCTCTTCGGGCATTTTACGGTTAAACGAGCGCAGTCCCGCTTCGACATGCGCCACGGGAATATGAAGTTTAGCCGCCGCCAAGGCTCCGGCCAGCGTGGAATTGGTATCCCCGTAAACCAGAACCCAGTCAGGCTTTTCCCGGATTAACACGTCTTCAATGGCGGCCAGCATCTGCCCTGTTTGATGACCATGGCTGCCTGAGCCAATGTTTAAATGGTAGCCCGGTTGCGGGATGGATAACTCGTCAAAAAACTGCGACGACATATTGGCATCGTAATGTTGCCCGGTGTGGATGATGATTTCATCCACATCAGCCCGTTTCGCGATGATTCTGGACACCGCGGCGGCTTTGATGAATTGTGGGCGCGCACCCACAATCGTACACACTTTAATCATAATAAATCCCCGTCCTACTGTTCCATCAATGCCACGGTATTGTTTTCAGTCAGAATATAGATGTCGCCCGTCTGTTGGCATTTGGCATAAGAAAGGCCGTCCGTTTCTTTTTTGAACAAAAGCCGTTCACCAAAACGGCTCATCCAGCCGATTTGCCGGGCCGGAACCCCGACCATCAGGGCATAAGCCGGTACATCCTGGTTAACCACCGCACCGGCGCCCACAAACGCGTACTCGCCGATGGTCACGCCGCAGACAATTGTGCAGTTCGCCCCTAAGGTCGCACCCCGTTTTACAAGTGTGTCACGGTATTCGTCCTTGCGGGAGACGGCCGAGCGGGGGTTGTACACGTTGGTAAATACCATGCTCGGGCCGCAGAAAACATCGTCTTCCAGTGTAACATTGTCATAAATGGACACGTTGTTTTGTATTTTAACATTATTGCCAATCACCACCCGGTTGCCGACAAACACATTCTGGCCAAGGCTGCAACGTTCGCCAATGCGCGCCCCACCGCAGACATGAACCCAATGCCAAACGCGTGTGCCTTCACCCAGCTCGGCACCCTGATCAATAATGGCAGTGTCATGAGCCTGATACGACATACTATAACTCCAGGGGTAAATGCACCGTTGAACCATCGCGTGCGGAACGGTAAGCAGCAATTAATAATTCCAGCGAGGTTAACCCTTCACGGCCATCCGTTTCCGGTTCTTCTTTGCCCTGCAGGGTATTGATCACATTGTCATAATAAAGCGGGTGACCAAAGCCATACACGGACGTTGTCTGATAGCTGGCGGCCTTGATTTGATCATCCTCGGGTTGCCTGTCGGCGAATTCCCATTGCTGAATCTCATTGACGGCCACACCGCCAATTCTGACCGTGCCCTTTTCACCGAGAACGGTGATTGAACCCTCAAGATTTCTGGGATAGGTTAGCATCGTCACGCTGACAGACCCCATGGCGCCGCTGCGCCAACGGATGTTCATCACGCCCGTGTCCTCGGTTTCAATGTCGCGGGCTAACGTTCCCATCATGGACTGAACCGATTGCACGGGACCGAGCAGCCAATGGATTAAATCAATGTAATGGCTGGCCTGATTCATGAATGCGCCGCCATCAAATTCCCAGGTACCGCGCCAGGACGCCTGATCATAATAATCCTGTGGCCGCGTCCAGAAAACATTAATATTGGCCAGATAAATCTTACCAAAACGCCCCTGGTCAATGGCTTTCTTTAAGAGCTGCAGGGTGGCATTGCGCCGGTTTTGTTTCACAACAAACAGGCGGACGCCGGCTTCATCGCAGGCATTCACCATGCGTAAGCCATCCTGCCAGCGGGTGGCCATTGGTTTCTCAGTCAACACATGCCGGCCGCTGCGGGCAATCTGGATGGCCTGAGACGGGTGCAGACCACTCGGCGTACACAGTGAAATGATGTCGGCATTGGTGTGTTGCAACAAGTCTTCAAGGCTTCGATAGCCGTCTACGCCGTATTCGCTGGTGGCTTTTTGCAGGGCCTCGGCATCGATATCGCACACCGCCGTCAGGTTCAGGCGATCGCGGTGTTCGGCAATGGATTGCAGGTGGTTGCGCGAAATGCGACCGCAGCCAACCAAAGCGATGTTGATTTTGCGATCCGTGATATTCCAGGGTGCTTTTTTCATCATCAGGCACTCACTATGTTATTGCTTTTAAACGTCTTGAATGCCGCGCGCGTATCGACAATCAGCGGCGCGTGTTCGGCAATCAGGGCATAGTCAAAGGCATTATGGGCTGTGGCTAAAACCACGCAATCGTATTGACTGATGGATTCGGCGGTGATATCCACGCTCTTCATTTCCAGATGGTGATGACGCATGGGCGGCAGTGCCGGTACGTGCGGATCAGAATAGCTGACCAGCGCACCTTTCTCCTGCAGCAATTCAATGATTTCCAGCGAGGGTGATTCGCGCATGTCATCGACATTGCGTTTATAGGCTGCTCCTAAAACCAGTATTTTACTGTTTTTGATTGCCTTGGAGCGTTCATTTAACGCATCGGCCACCTTATTCACAACCCACAAAGGCATGGCACTGTTGATTTCCCCAGCCAATTCGATGAATCGGGTATGCAGGCCATACTCCCTCGCCTTCCAGGTCAGGTAGAAAGGATCGATGGGGATGCAATGGCCGCCAATACCGGGTCCGGGATGATAGGCGACGAAGCCAAAGGGTTTGGTGGCGGCGGCATCGATGACTTCATGAATGTCGATACCCATTTTGTCGGCCAGAATTTTCATTTCATTGACTAAACCGATGTTCACGGAGCGGTGAATGTTTTCAAGCAGTTTGGTCATTTCGGCTACCTTCGTTGAGGAAACCGGCACAACCTTGTCGATAACGCCTGAATACAAGGCCAGCCCTGCTTCAAGGCAGGCCTCGGTATCTCCGCCGCAGACTTTGGGAATGGTCGCGGTGGTGAAATGTTGATTGCCTGGATCTTCACGCTCAGGGGAATAAACCAGGAAAATGTCGCGGCCCACCACAAACCCGCGGCTTTCAATCCGGGTTTTCAATTCCTCTTCGGTGGTGCCGGGGTACGTGGTGCTTTCCAGTGAAATCACCTGTCCCGCGCGAAGATGAGGCAGGAGAGAATCCATGGTCTGCAGCACGAAGCTTAAATCGGGCTCGCGGTATTTATCCAAAGGCGTCGGTACGCAGAGAATAATCGCATCCGCTTCGGCGGCCTGCGAAAAATCAGACGTGGCCGTGATGTAATTTTTTACACCCTCAATCTGCTCTGACGGGATATGTTGAATGTAGGAACGGCCTTGGTTAATCGCCTGGTTTTTACGCTCATCAACATCAATCCCAATGACGCGGTAACCCACCTCGGCAAAACGCAGCATCAAGGGCAATCCAACATACCCAAGTCCTACAATGCTAATCATTGCTTCTTTGTTTTTTATTCTTGGCAATAACGTTGCTAACATCTTCTTCATCCCATCTAAATTGAACTTTTACAGTTACAAGTACACTTATTTTTCTTTTAATACAGCATCCGTACTCTTGAATGTTTATGATCGATAAACATGGCCGGGAATCATAGCACCCAAAATTAAAAAAATCTCTTAATTAAACAAAAACAGTTCAATCGTGAAAAAAATTTACCGATTTTCATTTTAGCCCGCGGAAGTGAAATGATTTAAAAAAGAAAAAAGTCGCCAAAGCCGGGTAATTGGCTATATACTGGCTTAACGTTTAACAACCGGGTGGTTACATGTCCTTAAAGGCCATGTATAACGAAATCGCGAGTCACTACGCTACAGCTGATCGCTTTGGCTCTTTAAGCGAGAGTCATAAAACGGCAATAGAACAGATTAAGAAAGAACATTTGGGTTTTAAAGAGAATTACAAGATTCTTGATTTTGGCGTAGGCAACGGCGCCTTTCTTGAAAAACTTCGAGAATACCTTCCCAATGCTCATTATACCGGGATTGATATTTCCTCCGAAATGCTGACTGAAGCCCGAAAAAGGCTACCCCTGACCACCATCGAAGCCAGCGCCACCGAAGCGAGCCATTATCTCCCCCATCACAGCCAAGATTTGGTTCTGGCGCATTTCATCAATGCCTACATCCCTATCCATACCCTGTTCTCAGAGGCTGACCTGCTGACGCGCTCCAATGGTTATTTTTCGTTAATTACAACGACGTATGAATCCTTCCCCATTGCCCAGCAGCAACTGGCCGATTTCATCGCCCAGGGCACCATGTTAAGCAGCGTGGTCGGCCATTATTACAAAACCATGGTAAAAAACACCACGGTAGCCAGCGGGCTGGATGAATTAATGCATGTGTTCGCCCAGCATCAGTTTAAAGTGGTTAAGCATCAGCGCCTTCATATTCCGGTGACGCTCAATAACATTGATGAACTGGCCCTTTTTGGCATTGAGGGAACCTGGTTTTTAAATACCCTGTCGTTGCGCATGCTGCCTAAAAATTTTTTAGTGGCGCGCCTGAAGCGATTATTCGACAGGATCTTTACTTTTCCCTACCATGACACCCATATTATTGATGTGATCCTCGCCAAGAAATAATCGCTGTTACGCATAAAGACAAGGAGTCGACGTGTTTTTAGAAGCCATAAAAAAACAACTGCCCGTCTGGGATACCCGCCAACTGCAAACCAATAACATCGTGATGATCACCTTCTGGAGTCAGTTTTCGGTTTATGCCTTAAACACGGTCCTCGTTTTATTTTTAACCCGTCCCCTTCTGGCGCATGGTTTGGGTTACAGTCATGCCAAAGCCTACGCCTTTATTGGCATCACTCAGGCAACCAGTTACCTCATGCCGGTTCTGGGCGGTTTTATGGCGGATCAGGTGCTTGGAGTAAGGCGTGCCATTCTTTATGGCAGCATCATGCTGGCTTTAGCCTATCTGCTGGTCATGTTAAGCGGTTTAAGCTTAAACGGGTTTGGCGATAAACTGTTTATCGCTGCCTATGCTTTCATTCCGGCAACCAACTCCCTGTTATTGGGGACCGCCTCCGGTCTCGTTTCCCGTATTTATGAAGACGATGCCATTGAAGCCAAAGCGGCCATGACCTTTTACTACATGGCCATCAATGTCGGCGCCCTGCTCGCCACGATACTGGCTCCGGCTTTACTGGACAGCGCCTACGGCCCCCTGTCGGTCCTGGCTGTCACCTTCATTGGCAAATCCATTGCGGCGCTTAATTTTGCCAGGCGCTATTCCCTTTATGACAATGTCATCTGGGGCAAAGACCAGCAACCGATGACCGCCAAAACACGTTATCGTCTGGGCGCTTACCTCGCGGCCATTTATGCCTTTACCCTGCTGGCCTATTCCCATGTCCAGATTGCAAGCCTGGTCATCGGTTCAGGCTGCGCGGCCGGGATTGCCTGGTTCCTCATTAAAACGTTCGCCTTATCCGGCGAGAGCCGCAACCGACAACTGATTGCGTTATTGCTCATCGTTGAAGCGGTTGTCTTTTTTATTATTTACAATCAGATGAACAGTACCCTGGTGCTTTTTGCCAAAAGCAACTCCAACCTCAACCTGTTCGGCTTAACCATTCTTCCGGCGCAATATCAAATTTTAAATCCGCTGCTCATTATTGTGCTTGGCTCGCAATTACCCCGGTTTTACCGCCTGTTTCCGCGGTTTACCATCCCTTATCAATTCGCAGCAGGAACGCTCCTGTCCGGTCTGGCGCTGCTGATCATGGCCTTTGCCTCACAGCAGGCTGTCGAGGGCTATGTCGAAGGGAATTACATTGCGCTTACCTACATGCTGATTACCTTGGCCGAATTATGGGTGAGCGCCATCGGCTTAAGCATGATCGGCCTTTATTGCGATGGACGAAACATCGCCTTTGCCATGGGCGTCTGGTACCTTGCAAGCTCGCTGTCCAATGCCATTTCCGGACAATTGGCAGGCTGGGTTGATATCCCCGAAGCTGTTAAATCAGCGGAGCAAACGCTCCCCATTTACCAGTATTATTACCTCTGGGTAGGCGTCATCGCTGTCGCTCTTGGCGCGCTGATGGGGTTTACTGCTTTTCTGATGCAAAGGCACATGGCGCGTCGAGGGATTCGGTTGGCATAGATGGGGGTAGGGGTAGATACTACCGATCGAGTTATTCCTTTAGCTTCTTGTTTTTTGAAAACACTTTTTTATTCTTGTTGCTGCCTATACGGCAGTGAATCAAAGACTCGATTGGCAGTGGCTCTATGTTTTTTTCTAAGCTGCCTGTGCGGCAGTGAACGAACGATTTAAAGATCAACTGGCCCGGCATGATTTTCTAAGCTGCCTGTGCGGCAGTGAACAAACAATTCAGGATTATATTTTTTAAGGTAGTTTTCTAAGCTGCCTGTGCGGCAGTGAACCAAGCCCTTCCTTATGGCCTCTACCCGATTTTTTTCTAAGCTGCCTGTGCGGCAGTGAACTAAATTAGACGGCGAATGCGAACTAATTGTAATTTCTAAGCTGCCTGTGCGGCAGTGAACAAATAAAAATTTGGTGATCGCCATATATGTATTTTCTAAGCTGCCTGTGCGGCAGTGAACCTAAGGCAACGTGATGCGATGGCTTTTGATAATTTCTAAGCTGCCTGTGCGGCAGTGAACCTGGAACTTTTCAACGTCTGAACAAGATAATATTTCTAAGCTGCCTGTGCGGCAGTGAACGAATGCCGCCGACTTGATCATCTTTGTATATTTTTCTAAGCTGCCTGTGCGGCAGTGAACGGATGAAAACAAAAGATGCCCTTTTTGCGAGATTTCTAAGCTGCCTGTGCGGCAGTGAACGGACGAGATATGAATACAGCAAAGGGATTGCTTTTCTAAGCTGCCTGTGCGGCAGTGAACTTTTAGCTGTGCTTTAATAATTATGGACAGGATTTCTAAGCTGCCTGTGCGGCAGTGAACCAGACGCTGAAGGTTCGGCTGGTGATCCTATCTTTCTAAGCTGCCTGTGCGGCAGTGAACTATCTCGAGCAAGTTAATGCGATGCCTGGGCATTTCTAAGCTGCCTGTGCGGCAGTGAACTATTCGGTAAACTGAATAAAAACCAGGTATCTTTTCTAAGCTGCCTGTGCGGCAGTGAACCTGCTAGAAAATAAAAGAGCGAAACACAAATATTTCTAAGCTGCCTGTGCGGCAGTGAACGTTGGGCAGTATACAACCTCTTAATGCAAGAATTTCTAAGCTGCCTGTGCGGCAGTGAACCTTGGAATAAGTCTGGCGCAATTTCCGATAAATTTCTAAGCTGCCTGTGCGGCAGTGAACGGCCGTCCTTGCCTTTGGGGTGACGGTATGTTTTTCTAAGCTGCCTGTGCGGCAGTGAACAAGATCAGCAAAAGAAATGGGGCGAGCGTTATTTTCTAAGCTGCCTGTGCGGCAGTGAACACTTAAGGGAAATATCGCCGACTTTCTCTTCAATTTCTAAGCTGCCTGTGCGGCAGTGAACCTATTGAGTCGTCTTCTGACAAATACAGCGTCGTTTCTAAGCTGCCTGTGCGGCAGTGAACTCTATCGCGTAGCGCACGCCTGCGAAGACAAGTTTCTAAGCTGCCTGTGCGGCAGTGAACTAGACCTCTCTTTGTCAGGTTCGGTGGAGTTATTTCTAAGCTGCCTGTGCGGCAGTGAACAAAGATATAAACGACGAGATAAGCGCGTTTAATTTCTAAGCTGCCTGTGCGGCAGTGAACTCTTTTATTAGTGTCGGGTCGCCGGACATCGTGTTTCTAAGCTGCCTGTGCGGCAGTGAACATTCACCCTAAGTATTCCATTTATAAGATATTTTTCTAAGCTGCCTGTGCGGCAGTGAACAACCAAATCTACTATCGACTTATCGGAGTTGTTTTCTAAGCTGCCTGTGCGGCAGTGAACGAAGGTGGGGCAGATGCTTAAGCGGGAACACTTTTCTAAGCTGCCTGTGCGGCAGTGAACATCCATAGCGTCGAGCATTTCAATTTGACCTATTTCTAAGCTGCCTGTGCGGCAGTGAACGTTTATTGGCTCTGTTAACAATGATTGGGTGGTTTTCTAAGCTGCCTGTGCGGCAGTGAACAAGTTTCTGGCTTTTAATTGCAGCATGCGGCTTTTCTAAGCTGCCTGTGCGGCAGTGAACTTTTTCCGTTTGAATCAGGGGTTTTTGGCTTATTTCTAAGCTGCCTGTGCGGCAGTGAACGTGTTTTAATTTTACCCTCTCCAAGGCATAATTTTCTAAGCTGCCTGTGCGGCAGTGAACCCTCACTACGTCTTTGTTGGCATCAGTTGAAATTTCTAAGCTGCCTGTGCGGCAGTGAACAAAATCATCGATAACAAGCCAGCATTCAAAGATTTCTAAGCTGCCTGTGCGGCAGTGAACTATTGCCAAGACAAAGGCATTGCGATTTTAAGTTTCTAAGCTGCCTGTGCGGCAGTGAACATACAACACCCGCGCACGCGCGCGAAACTTTGTTTCTAAGCTGCCTGTGCGGCAGTGAACGGACAAATTGGAAAAACGGCATTTATCTTGATTTTCTAAGCTGCCTGTGCGGCAGTGAACTATTCCCTGTATTGATAACCGCCGATTAAAACGGTTTCTAAGCTGCCTGTGCGGCAGTGAACAATAAACTAGCGGCTGTTTGATCACCGCTGTATTTTCTAAGCTGCCTGTGCGGCAGTGAACTGTGTCGTAATAGGCTTTTCTATCAAGCTTTTTTTCTAAGCTGCCTGTGCGGCAGTGAACCCCTATCATCTCTAAATTCAGGCTGTATTGGATTTCTAAGCTGCCTGTGCGGCAGTGAACGCTTGCATCATGCAACAATGCCCAGCGGGCTTTTTCTAAGCTGCCTGTGCGGCAGTGAACATGTTCATGCAAGCTTGGAGCCACCAGTTGTATTTCTAAGCTGCCTGTGCGGCAGTGAACTACCCAAACCAAGGTGGGGGAGCAAAAGTTCATTTCTAAGCTGCCTGTGCGGCAGTGAACTGATCCCCGGTGATCATCTGGATTGGACTACTTTTCTAAGCTGCCTGTGCGGCAGTGAACTCTAAGTTTTAGAGGACCGTGGAAAAGGTATTTTTCTAAGCTGCCTGTGCGGCAGTGAACAAGATGACCGGAAGTGAGTATCTACAGTATGATTTCTAAGCTGCCTGTGCGGCAGTGAACGGATATGCCAACATGGGACAGTTTTGGTCTATTTTCTAAGCTGCCTGTGCGGCAGTGAACCATAATTAATACCTCACCTCAAGGTAGTCATTTTTCTAAGCTGCCTGTGCGGCAGTGAACATTGATAACGTGGTAGTCCCCGAAGTTCCCGCTTTCTAAGCTGCCTGTGCGGCAGTGAACCGCAAGGCGCGCGCATAGTGATCGTATTCGGCTTTCTAAGCTGCCTGTGCGGCAGTGAACAATAACTATAGCTTACACCCATCAAAAATATATTTCTAAGCTGCCTGTGCGGCAGTGAACAGGTTATGTCGGCGGCAGGCTGCGGGGCAATTTTTCTAAGCTGCCTGTGCGGCAGTGAACTACTTTAACTTTAATGTGCCCCTGGCGTTTAGTTTCTAAGCTGCCTGTGCGGCAGTGAACGCAATCAACTACATGCTGGAATACAACAAAATTTTCTAAGCTGCCTGTGCGGCAGTGAACTAAACAATGCCGGCATGTATGAAGACATTGATTTTCTAAGCTGCCTGTGCGGCAGTGAACTCTTAGAGGTCCTCTCTATTAAATTGGATACGTTTCTAAGCTGCCTGTGCGGCAGTGAACGTGACCGTATTGTTGCAGCAATGAAATATCTATTTCTAAGCTGCCTGTGCGGCAGTGAACTTCATCATCTAGGACACGCCCTTTCATGTATTTTTCTAAGCTGCCTGTGCGGCAGTGAACAATGCTCGGCTACTGAATAACGAATTCCTAATTTTCTAAGCTGCCTGTGCGGCAGTGAACGAATGTGAGCACGGAAGATATTCAGGTTGCACTTTCTAAGCTGCCTGTGCGGCAGTGAACTAAAATTCTTGGAAAGCCATCCTGTTGATGTATTTCTAAGCTGCCTGTGCGGCAGTGAACGTCTTTATAAGCAATTGTTGTCATTTCTTAGATTTCTAAGCTGCCTGTGCGGCAGTGAACGCTGACGTCATCGTGAGCTGTATAATTAGTTTTTTCTAAGCTGCCTGTGCGGCAGTGAACATTTATACCCATCGTCATACGTGGCAAAACATTTTCTAAGCTGCCTGTGCGGCAGTGAACAGCTTACGCGCATCAAGCCGGTTATCGTTCTGGTTTCTAAGCTGCCTGTGCGGCAGTGAACGAGGAAAAACTCTGCCGCCGGGTGTTTGCAGATTTCTAAGCTGCCTGTGCGGCAGTGAACTTGGGGATGCGTAACAATTGGGTTTTTGTTTTTTTCTAAGCTGCCTGTGCGGCAGTGAACAGACATAAGGCCATTAAACATGCGCATACGTGTTTCTAAGCTGCCTGTGCGGCAGTGAACCATAATATTAATTTCTTCATATTAACCTCTAATTTCTAAGCTGCCTGTGCGGCAGTGAACTTGATTTGTACGTTATGACGTTGATCCAAGCATTTCTAAGCTGCCTGTGCGGCAGTGAACTGTGAAAGGTCGAGGAACACGTGTCATTGGCTTTTCTAAGCTGCCTGTGCGGCAGTGAACAAACATTTCTGTTTTGGCACGTATAGCTCTAATTTCTAAGCTGCCTGTGCGGCAGTGAACGATAATCCATCTTCTAGCGTAGCGAAACAAAATTTCTAAGCTGCCTGTGCGGCAGTGAACGCATTGTTTATTGCCTCGTCATTGAAATAGAGTTTCTAAGCTGCCTGTGCGGCAGTGAATGTATTCGTTTTGTAGTTTTTTGGCCATTTCGATTTCTAAGCTGCCTGTGCGGCAGTGAACTTGCGCAGCATTAATGCTTCCCTACAACTGGTTTTCTAAGCTGCCTGTGCGGCAGTGAACTTTTGTATACGGGGGTAGAATAGAGTCGACTATTTCTAAGCTGCCTGTGCGGCAGTGAACTTCATAGTATATTACCCCATGCTCAATAGCAATTTCTAAGCTGCCTGTGCGGCAGTGAACAACTAAATCGTCTCACAATTAAAATTATGTTTGTTTCTAAGCTGCCTGTGCGGCAGTGAACAAATTGTAGTGTGGCTAGATGGGGATGAGCGTTTTCTAAGCTGCCTGTGCGGCAGTGAACTGCATGTCGCGCCTCCGCGGCCACACGCCCTATTTCTAAGCTGCCTGTGCGGCAGTGAACAACTAACGGGCATCGACAACAAAACCGTAGAATTTCTAAGCTGCCTGTGCGGCAGTGAACTGATCCCTGGCGATCATCTCGATTGGACTACTTTTCTAAGCTGCCTGTGCGGCAGTGAACTATCAAAAGCCGGGGAGCGAACCAAAGGTGCGTTTCTAAGCTGCCTGTGCGGCAGTGAACGGAATGATTACCATGAATGGCCTCCCACTGGCTTTCTAAGCTGCCTGTGCGGCAGTGAACCGAACAAATAAACACACAAACCGAGTAACAACAATAACCTAATGAAAAATTCTTCAATTACCCAATGCTTTTCCTCACAGATTTAATCTATTGAATTTATTAGAAATTTTTAAAGAGCAAAAATTAAAGGTATGACAGGGCTAAATGATGGCCTGATTTATACGGTAATCCCCCCATTTTTAACTGATCAAAGTATTATCATGGTAAATCTTCGCTAAACCACGGAATAGTGGCGGTTTTAGAAAGACCAAACCGATCAAACTCCCCGGGCACAGGCTGATCGAGTATTTTACCCAGCACAATGTATCGTCGGTGTTTTTTTCCATTAGAGCCACTTACCAATTGGAAATAAGCACTATCCAAAAAATTTGCAATCCTGCTTGCTTCGTATTGATCAATTTGAGCCTCGGTTAATGATCTGCGCTCTATTAACCTTCTTAATTTGGATTGACTCTTAGTCGGTTGCTTGCGATAAACCGTGCGGAACTTTGTACAAACAGGGACAGACAGAATTGGATTTTCTACACAGTAACCCTTCATCCCACCGATCCAATTCAAATTTTGTAATCCCTGCAAGGCTATTTGGTTACCATGAAGGCGCAAAATATTTCCCAAGGTTTTGTCGTACTTTGGAAAACTGACGCCAATAGAGGTCGAATGAAGATCGCATAGTGCTTTATGGAATTGGCTATAAAGCGCATTCATAAGCACTGGCATTGGAAATTCTGGTTCGCAAAAAATAATAATATCTTGGTAGTGATCCATACTCTTCCCCTATTTATCGCTCTCACCAAAAACACCGCCCCTGACCAAAACAGCCATGACATAATGTTCATCCTCTACTCTTGGTAATTTTTCACCGCGGGCCCATCGATCAAAAAAAGTATAGAAATCCTGTTTTTCTGTGGGCGTTCTGAATGCTTTACCCAAATTTGTGACTGCACCATAGGGCTCAATAGCGATTGGTCCCGCAGATGTCACTGGGTTACTGTATTCTGGGTACCAGGTATCAATAGTTCGTAAGGCATTACCAATTTTTTGTGAATGCATGGCCGCAATTCCATCAACCTGGTAAAGTACTTTACTTTTTTCGCCTTTCCCCTTATCCAAAACCAATTCTTCACTGGGATATACATCCTGGGCTTTACCAACCTTTGCGTAGCAGTTAATATCAATTATCAAAAAATCATCCTCACTGGCTAATGCAGCAGCAATCTCACTGGCGAGACTCTCAACGTCACTGCTCGTTGTTTCCATCACACGGGGATTAAACTCCAACGCATTAAAAATCCACTTTTGATTTGAATTTTTATTCAACGCTTTAACTTCCACCAGGATTTTTTCAGCCCCAAAGCGATTACGCCATAAAAATCGGGCATTGGCGATATTAAGTGCATAACGCCTCGCCAGCTCCTTCATCCCCTTTTCTTCCAGATAATGGCTCACGGCTTGCTGATAACTCTGTTTAAAAAGAGCGTTATTACAGGCCGAGGGATGATTCAATCCTCCTAAAACTTTAAGTGTGAAATGGAGCTGAAGCGTATCTTGTTCTGAACCTAATGAGCAAACATCAACCGTTTGGAGATTTGGCTTCTCAACTTCGTTATTAAGTGCCACCGGATCGTTTTGCAACGCCGGCTTAAGACGGTTTGAGATGGTTCCCCTTACCGATTTTTCAATGAGTTGAAGCGGACTGGCTTTGCTTCTGTTTTCCCATTGGCAACCATGCATATACCCATCAGAGGGGATTAATTTTTTTTCAAACGCTAACACAGATGCGGTGTTTTCTTTCTTAGCCATAGCCATCCTCCTTGATTAATAGTCATGATTGTCGAGTTCTGATTCTGCTTTTTGTTGAATACAAAGATAAAGATTTTTTTCAGGTTCTACGTGGTAGCGCCAAAGTAGATCATTCGGCGACTCCAGACGATAGGGCATTTTAAATTCGCCCAAAGTAACAACGCTTTCAGCAAAACGGTGAGGAGTCCCTGCATCACGTTGATTGAGTGCATTTGCCAATTCACTGATTCCATGAAATCCTGTGGCAATTGGTACAATCCACCCCCTTGACTTACGTTTGCGTTGCCAATTGACATGTTCCTTCCCATTTATAATGTCTTTAGTGCAGGTATGATGGATTGCCAGGTAATCAAGTAATGCATCCATGGGATCCTGACCTTGCTCCATAGCCATCTTCATTAAATCCCGTCGCTCAATTAGGGCATAACCTGGCATTAAACGGCCTTTCGCTTTGTTAAAGTTTCTAACAATTTCAGGTGCTCTGCATTCCAGAATATCTCCCCCAGCCAGTTTAAATTGTCCAAGCACCAACTGATGCAATAGCTCAAGCATGGGCTGTTCATCCTGGGCTTCTATCCCTTCATACTCAATTAAAAGACTAGCCTCTAAATGACATCGAGCCTCTTCGATAAAGGAGGGCCGCACGGCATTACCTTTAGGTTTGTCTTTTTCAGATTTTGGTTCCAATGGATTTCCTGTTCCTATGATGGAATACACAAAATCCTTCGGCCCTTTGTAAATCTGTAGTTTAAAGCGATGTACAACGACACCAACTGCTGAGAACGTCACCGGGAACATGTTTTTATTCAATTTTCGTTGTAGCGCGTGCACAGCACCTAGCCAGGCAGTCATGGCTGGGAAGCCAATGGTGAACGGGCTGGATAAGGCATTGGCATTTTGAATCTGTATATGAGGTAATAAAATCAGGTTAGTGTTCATCTCAATACCTCCCTGTTTTCATCAATGTAAGTCTTGATGTACTGTCTCTCTGCCTCTCCTAATAAAATGGAATGCTTAATAGCATTCCTGTAGGCGTTTTCTATCCAGGTCACAATTTTATCGCAGAGCGTATCAAGCCAATCATCCGTTCTTTCTTTTGTATATTGCTCGCAAAGCCATATTTTTTGCCAAGCAAGCAATTTACTGGACTCTTCCCGAAATTGGTTGGCGGAGACTTCCCGCAATGCCATCATTTTTTGTAGGATTACATCCAGAAGCTCACCGAGACAGCGGTCTCGGCCCTTTCGGATTTTTTCTAAAGAAATTACTCCATCCCTTTCAATTTTGAATACATTGTCGAGCCGTTGTAGAATTTCTTTGCAATCAGAAAAGCGCAATGTCTGTCTGAAAAAGTCCTGAGTAGGGAACTTTACTTCATGCTGCTCAAGCAAAGGAGGAATTGATAATAAAAGATGTGATTTACCACCGTACTGATTGTTTAATACACTAATATTCTGTGGCTTTGTGCCACCATAACCAATGGTTACTATATTATAGATTTCTTTAAACCCAGACTCATGATAACTATTGCTTCGTCTAAGTTCCCGCCCTTTTTTAACAGTATCTGAAAATCTCAATGCATCGATCCGATCACGCAGTTTAAATATCAAACTCGAGTTATGCAAAATAGATAAAAGATGATAATCATCCCCAATTGGAAAATAAACCTGTTTAATTTTAGAACTAGTAATCATCGTCTCATTGGATGACAATATTGAGATAAAATCGTTTCTCAGATTCTCATGGCTTTCTGCTTTTATATTAAGCAAGGCCTTTGCCCATTCAGTATCTTGCCGAATGTGATCAATAACTGTCATGCCATTGTCAGTCATTATTGAAAGAAACTTGAAAACATCCAGCACTGCTGCATTTCCAAGCGCATCTAATTCAGCAGGAGTATTTCCTGTTCGAAGATAACCATCTGCCTCCCAGGGTGCCTTAGCAATAATAGCAGTGACGTAACCATTCTTATTTTTTCTCGAGCTGGGATGAGAAAATGTACAGGGATGAGTTGAAATTGATATTTGTTGTATACGCTTTGCTGCTCTTGGCAACCAATTTTCAAGCCCAAAGAGCTCTTCACACTCTTGTCTTATTGCTGCTTCTTCCGATGCTTCTATTCCAGCTTTCATTTTCTTTTTAAGCCATCCCTCTTTTCGTTCAGAAAAAAAAGCGGCAATTGCCGGATCAAGCATGATTGCTCTCCTTTTTATATAAACCTAATTGATCGTTATACTCATACTCACTATTAACGTTATATTCATAAAAATCCAAACTCAGTTCACCATAGAGACTTACCGCTTTATGCAAAGTCGTTTCTTGCCTTTCAATCTGTTCCCGCAACAATTGAACATAATCACGGGGCAGCCAGAGTCGTAGTGTTTGCGCAGACGACAACGACACCGTTGTGATCCGATAGGCATCATCCCGACGCACCAATTCGCCGGGAGTGGTGTAACTGAAATCGCCCCTTGAATCACGCTCAGTAAACCAGGTTTCACCTTGCGCATTGGTTGCCCGATATAACTTGACATTGTTCATCGCTTTACGAAAAGGGTTAAGGAATTGCGGTAAAGCGGTAAGGCCCCAATAACGGGTTATGTACCCCTGCAACGTTTCCGGCCCCTCTCCTGCATAGCAAGTTAATTGGCTGTCAATTACGGCATGCTCAAATAATGCCATCGGCGTTTTACTGTCCTTTGGCCGCTCTTGAATTCTTGGAACAGAATCAAGCCGATTATTTATTAAATGGGTATCGACTATTTTGAAAAGATCATGACTTTTTAAGCAGTCGTCTTTTTCATTACATAATTTGTTGCCTTGACGCTGTTGAGGAACAGGCTCATAGCCCGGTAAGTAGAAACGCGGTTTTCTTTCTTCATCCCCATATTTAATTGTTCTCCAGTTATACTGAAGAATGTTGATATTGGACTGGTTGACCTCGCCATCACGATGGCGTTTGACGCGTCCCGCCAATTGAATAATCGAACGGTAGGACGAAGGTTCTATAACCGCCCAGTCAAAATCATGATCCCGCCCAACTTCTTCTACTGGTGTAGCGACAAGAATAAATAAAACATTCGCTACGGCGGAGTTATTGGCAGCAATGGTATCGAGGTGATTTCGAATTGTCAGATCGTAAAAAGCGCGTGGTTGTTCATCTTTTTGCTCTTTACGTTTTAAAACGTGATCAAGGTGCTTTTCCTGTTCATGACGTAGCAATAATACTTGCCTACTGTGATAAGCCATGATTCTTGCTTCAGTGTTTAAAGGCCAAACATAATCTAATAGATAAAGAGACAAGTTAATGCAGGGTTGAATATTGGCCATACGCAGGACCCCAAAAGAAACATGTAAACCTGTTTTTTTATCAATTGTGTGGTGTTGTTCATGCAGGTGAAGGGCGGCTTGAATGATTCGATTAAACCAAACTTCTCGTTTATTTCTCATGACGGGCTCATCATTGGCGTGCATCGCCTGTTCGCAATTAATTACTATTGCTCTTCGTTTCGGCAATAATTTGCTTAAATTTTCAACTCGTTTATCGATATATTGATCATGAATTTTACGAAACTCCCTTACGGCATGCTCCAGGGTATCAATCTCTTCAACCTGTGTGGAAAATTCATCAATCCAAGCGCAGCCAATAACAGGACTTGCATTGCGGGTTTTACAGTAAAGCATCCATCCCTCGCGGTACGCATTAAAATAACCTTCAGCCATTGCGGGCGGAATAGTGGCTGAAGAAATCATCACCTTGCGCCCCAGCATACCGGCCAGATGAATCAACCGACCGATAGCGATTAAATCACTGCCAGTAAAATCATCCACCTCATCAATTACCAAATCGGAGGATAGTAATCGTAACGCAGGCAAAATATACCGCCCTCCTCGCGTTGTCTCTGTTGCCGCTATGATGTGATCGATAGTACATACCAGAACAGGCGCGTATAACATCTGTCGGTCTTTATCTCTTCTCAAGATTGTTGTTAAACCGTCTTCAGGCATCTCGCCCTGATATAAAATTTCATCCGAAGTAGCCAGCAGAGGCTCGATGGATTCTGAACCTTGTTCATTTTCCTGTATCTGTTCCTGTTTGTTCTGGTAGTGCAGATCGGCAATGGCTTTAGAGCCAATTAATACGGCCAGATCCGAGCCATCACTTTTTTTGAATATACGTTCGCGATATTCATCGCCTGTTTGTAATGTGAGTGTGCGCAAGCCCAGAGCAAGGACGTACCGAAGACTATCACCATCCTCGGAAAGTGCCATCATCACTTTGGCATTTGCAAATGTTTTACCGGAACCAGTGCTAGCGATATTCACTGCAAAAAAACCCTTTTTGATATCGTTCTGCTCCTTACGCCAATCACGGATTTTTCTGGCTGCATTATCTTGCCAGGCGTAGGCCCCGGTACTTTTCTTTTTTAATTCAGCCGTATTGAAACTGGATTCCAGGCCATTTTCTATAATGGGTAGTTTTCCTATCACATCTCTGGCACTTTCGTAGACACCAACCAAGTGCTGATCCAGAGCCTGCTTGGGCGATTTGTCCTTTTGAGTATTGGCAATCAATTCCGTTGTGTGCTGCCAGTGACGGGTTTGATCAATCGTCAACGATGAAAAATAATGATCGCCTAACATTAAACACAGGCGGGCATGATGCAACAGTAGCCGATAACTACCATCGTTTATACTTTGTGAAATAATTTCCTGAAAATCCAGCAGTTTGGCTGACCAACGTCTGAGTTGCGACAACCATTTATTGGACTGAGTTAATAATCCGTGAGGAAATTCTAAACAAACCCTTAACTCATCCATGGTATTATTTTCATAACCCCACCGTTGATCAATGAGACTAAGTAACCCATCCAGACTATGACATTTACTTCCATTAAAGAGATTATTTGGATTAACCGGTAATTTATGATGAGTAACAATTAACCAGGCAACTAATTTGGCAATATTCGGCAAATCAGCCAAGGGCTTTTTCAACCCCCCTTTAAGTGTTTCCTTAATGATTTGTTCATCTATTAAGCCTTCTTTTAGTTTTGTTAACCAATCGGTGTCTGAGGTAGGATTATCTCCATTTAAAATCAATGCCTTAAACAATAAGCATGATACCCATTCATGGCGTAACCTGTCTGCTTGCAAGCCTTTATAATTTTTATTTAATTTTTGCTGAAAGCGGGCGTTCGCCTTACCCCAATCATGAAATAATGCCGCCAGGCAGGTAAGCGACCGAATAACAGGCAGCAAATGCCAATCCAGTAAGTCATCCCGGTAAACCTGATTATTAGAGGTTCGGTTTACAGGTACTCTGCCTTCACGATCAAATTTGTTTTTATTTCCTACAATCCATACCAGTTCCGTTCTCGACCTTGCCCTTATCCAATGACAACTCACTGCCGTATTTTTACTGGCCGTTTTACGCAACAGTTTCTTAACTGCAAGCAATCCCTCCTGGGTAATTATTGTTTGCCACGTGTTATCACCAATACGATCGGCAAAAGCATCCAGGACACGACGAGTTCTAGCCAAGGCTTTCTTCTCGCATTGGGAAACGAACACCACCATCATGATAATTCTCCGTTAGGTTCAGTTTCCCAACGGTTGTTTAAAGCCAGCGCTTTAACTTGATTAAACAGATAGTCTAATGCATTATGATCAATGAAAACCTGTAAACACACCTGACGAAAATCCTGCTCACTGCTGTTTTCCTTTGCACAGATAAAAGCCCAAGGGAGAATGAGAGCATCCTTAATCAAATCAGCCACGTCAAACACTAATGCTCCCCGTCGTGTTTTTCCATGCAAAACCGCGAAACCGTGAGGAATTCCCAGAACCCAAAGCGTGGTTGCTGCAAGTCCATAAGCAAGATAATTTCCATGATTTAAAAATAGGTTTGCTTTATCCGTACCTTCGCGCTCACGGCCAAATTTACCGTATTGAGTTCGGTTTGCAGCATATTGGTAAAGTTTTTTTGTTAACTCTGCCTCGCCTTGAAGTAATTGATTGACATCTTCTGCGCTATTGATTTTTGTTTCACAAATCAACAGTTCCTGCTGTAAATCATCAGGATTAAAGCCTTCAATCTGAAGTTCACGACTTTTTCTCCAGGAATTTTTCAGAAAGGCGATACGCGCAATTTGGAATTGCTTTGCACCATAAAGGCGCTTTCTGTCATCAAACCAGAATTTCATCCATCCCTGCATGTATTCCGTGGGGCGGTACTCACTTTGGGGGGTAAGCCACTCCACCTCGCTTGCCATCAATAAGGGAGTACCGCCACCCCCACAAAATCCAATCAAGACACCCGCCTGGGCAAGCATCCGCATTGCGGCCTGTGTAATCGATGTTCCAGTCCCCAGTAATAAACAGGTAGTATTAGCAATGGGAATATTCCAGTATTGATTTTCTTGCTTTGCCTCTGTTAGATACAAAACGCGCCCATCTTTTTGCATAATGCGGCATTTTTCCAAATAATAAATATTGGCACGTTTCGAATGAAGAATGGCTTTTAAATCCGTTAGTATTTCCATTACTATCCAAATTTTATACAGCCCGACTTCTCTGATCAGAAATCGATAGTTAAACAATGAGGCGACTACCTGCTGCCTCACGCCCGTTAATACCGGTTAAGCTATACCAGAATAGTATAATCTAGAATTTAACATGTGGTGATACCCACAATTAAGACCACATTTTAATCATAATTTTAAATTATGACTGGTAATGCCCACTTATATCCGTCCGTTGTTTATAGTAGTAGGCCATTCAAAACCGCAGCGACAAACAGCTTAAGCCGCCATCCAGTTTGCGGAATTCGCTGACATCGACTTCAATGATGTCGTAGCCAAGGCTGCTGATGAGGTGTCTGGTTTTTGGAAAGCCAGCGGGCATGAGGACAATGTCATTGATTAAAAGGCAATTGGCTGCATAGCTTTCCTCTTCATCAATGACATGCTGCTGCAACAGTCTGAATTCCGGGTGATTAATAAACTCGCCGCTCACCAGTAAATTGCCCTTATCCAGGTAACTGATGCCTGTTTTCAAGTGAAGCGCCTCCTTCAGAGGGACCACGGAAGCGGTGTATTCGTAATGCGTCAGGATGTGGATAAGCTGCTTGGCCCCTTCCTGATTGGTTCTTTTAGACAAACCGATATAAAAATGGTTGTCCACACGCAGCACATCCCCCGCATCTAGAGTCCCTGGCGCAGTGATTTCCTTGATATTCTCTCCGTAAAACGCGGCAATCGCCTCGCGATTCAATACCACCTCGCCTATACGCGACAACGCACCCGGACGGGTTAAAATGGCGCCATGGTTAGTGAGCAGCGCGGGATCTTCAATGAAACAGGAATCCGGAAATTCGTCCGCCGGGGGCAAGACCGTCACCTCAAGGTCACAGGCACGCAACATCTCCACGTAATGTTGATGTTGTGCAAGCGCCAACTCGTAATCCGGGTGACCCAGGTTAGCGGAAGTGAGTCCATGCACGAGGCTTTTGGCCGGCTGGCGAACGATGGCGCGTGTGAACATGTTTTTATCCTTAAAATGAATTCCTAAAGCCCCAGATTATCCCGCTTAAATACCCGATCGGCACGATAACTTGATCGTACCATGGGGCCTGAAGCCACTTCAAAAAAGCCTTTGGACAGCCCTATTTCACGAAACGCAATGAACTGTTCAGGCGTGACATAACGCGCCACCGGTAAATGGTTTTTTGTCGGCTGCAGGTATTGTCCCAAAGTCAGAATATCGACCTGTTGCCGGCGTAAATCATCCATGGTCGCAATGATTTCTTCGTCAGTTTCGCCAAGGCCGAGCATTAAACTGGTCTTGGTCAACACATCGGGGCGGTAACGCTTGGCAAAAGCCAGGACATTCAGGGTCTGCCAGTAGCCGGCGCGGTTATCCCGTACCGGGTGGGTCAAGCGCTCGACCGTTTCGACATTCTGGGCAAACACATCCACCCCGCTGTCCAGTAAAACCGCGACATCGGCTTCAATCCCCTGAAAATCAGGTGTTAAGGCTTCCACTTTCGTTGTCGGGCAGCGGGCTTTAATGGCGCGAATGGTATCGGCGTAATGTTGAGCGCCCCCATCGGGCAAATCATCACGATTGACGGAGGTTAACACCACGTAATCGAGGTTCATGAGCGCTACCGTGTTGGCTGTATTGGCAGGCTCGTCTTTATCCAGCCAGCCATGGGGATTGCCGGTGTCCACCGAACAAAAGCGGCAGGCGCGCGTGCACACCGCACCCATCAGCATAATGGTCGCGGTCCCATGGGACCAGCATTCCGCGATATTAGGGCATTTGGCTTCCTCACAGACTGTCGCCAGGCGGTGTTTCACTACCTGTTCTTTTACCTGCTGGTAGGCGGGCGTGGTGTGATTGACGATACGCAGCCACTTGGGTTTAGGCAAACGCTCGGCGTGGCTGTCCACGGACTTGATGCCATCCTTAATTGCAACAATGCCTTCTGCCGTCTTGTATTTCTGGCCGCTTTCAACCACGACAGGTATCTCTTTAAATTTACTCATGCCCGCACCAAAAAATCAGGATGGAAGGATGATCCCAAATCACTCGGTTGAGATCAAGTCCTAGAGTACTTCTACGCGGTTGCGCCCGGCTCGTTTGGCCTGATACATGGCGGCATCCGCACGCATAAACAGGGTTTCAATGTCCTCATCCGGTTTAAATGTGGTCAAACCGAAGGAAACCGTGACATCGACACGCGTGTCCCGGTAACAAAACTCGCAGGTCTCCACGGCTGAACGCAGGGACTCAAGAATACGTTTTGCTTCTTTCTCACTGGTCCGTTCAAAAATAAAGATGAACTCTTCACCACCGTAACGGGCAATAAAATCCACCGAACGGATTGAATTTTTAAACAGGGCGGCGACTTTTTTCAACACTTTGTCCCCCGCCAGATGCCCGTAATTGTCATTGATTTTTTTAAAATGATCGATGTCCGCAATGGCCAAAGACAATTCGCCATAGCCGCGTTGCCAGCGGTTATAGGCTTCGTGAATGTGTTCATCGTATGAGGCCCTGTTGGGCAGGCCGGTTAAGCTGTCCTGATTAATGATCACCTGTTGCGAGGTTAATTTATGCTTGATTTCCTCAGCAGTTCTCTCGGACTCAGTCAGTTTCTGCTGTAATTTCTGCACCTCGGCTTCGTAGGCTTTCACACGCTGCTGTTCACTGTCTTTAAATTCTTTGATCCGCTGTTCAATAGTGGCTAAATTCTCGCTGATTTTTCCGGATAATTCTTCAATGGTTTTAGCCTTGTCCACATGGCGTTGGATCTGATTGATGTTCGTGGCAATGCCGCTTTCCAACTGCTGGGAATGGTGCTTTGCCTGCTGGCTGTTTTCATTGGCGAATTTTAAATAGCTGTCAAAATCGTGCAGTTGAGTGGTTAAATCCTGTAGATAATTTTTTAACTGGCTCTGCTCAATGCTGAAGGCGTCAATCACCAGTTTGGTAAAATTATCTATTACACTGGGCAACAATTCGCGGGTAATTTCACTCCTTAACAGGGTTTTGACATGCTCAACCTTGTCATGAAGTTCATGGGGAATCGCTAAATGGCTTAATAATTGTTTGAGGCTTTGATTGACCGTCTCACTGATTGCCCCGACTGAGGATTGATTGGGCGGCAGGTTATCGGGTTTCGAGGACGCCAGAGTGGCAATTAAACGCTCAACCTGAGTGAGAATGGTTTCCGAATCTTTATGGGTAGCGACGTCTTCTTTAAGCGTTGCCACGCTGTCGGCAGCGATTCCCAGCGGCAGGGTTAATAACAGGCTGATGATTTGACGCAGATGATTAATTTCATCCTGCAGGGTATTGCATCGTTGCTCGTATTTGCTGATGGTGTTAATAATTTTTTGCTTCAGCTGCGGATCAATCATCAACCTTCCTTAAAAAGACAGCTATTTTTTGTTGCGATTTTTCATGTATTCAATCAACAATGGCGCGTGGGAACCGTCACAAAAAGGCGGATCCTGTGTCTGCTTGCATTGACAAAAACAAACCGTCTCAGTCACCAGCGCCCGGTACTTCACCGCCTTTTCGCAAGGGTGAACATCGCAAAAAGGCTGGGTTTTGCTTTTGCCGCAACTGCACCAGTCATAGGTTTTACCCTGTTCCACTTCACAGGCAATGGGAAAAAAAGGCGGATCATCCGGCTGACGCGACATCGTTTCTCCTTTCCTTAACTGACTAGCCCTGACATGTTAATAGTAATCCATTTTTAACTTTTTGATTATCCAGGCCCCCACAAAGGCGATGATGATCACAATGAATGAAGGCAACAGCTTAGCCAGTAAAGAGGGGTAAGCCAATAAAATGGCACCGACAAAAGCCAGAATAATGAACGCGACATCGCGCAGATAAGCCTGGTGCTTATCGGCCCATTTCTGCTTGAGCACGCCCATAATCAATAAAACCAGCAGGGACAACGAGAAAAAATAAACCAGGTGGTAGATCAGGACGTAAACCATGCGTTGCCCGGAAGACAAGGGTTGCACAATCAGCCACTGCTGAAAAATTAACGCGAAATTGGGTGCGCAATTTTGTTGATAGGACTGAATAAGAACACCGGCCACCAAGGCTAAACCAAAGAAAACGCCCATGCCTTTGAAAAGAGTCCTCGCCGAGGGGTGCAGGCGCTTCTCAACCACATACAGGAGTAAAAGAACACCGACAATTGCCGCCGGGATCATTAAGAAAGGAAGAATCTTATAATACAGCGCCGTATTCGCCTGCTGGAAATAATGCGTTAACGTCGTCAATGCCAGGTAAAAAACGCCCAACGCCCATTGGCGTTCGGGGGTTTTCTGCAGGAATAAAAAGGAGATTAAGGCAAACAGGCCAAAGATACTACAGGGGCTTATCGCATCAATGAAAGCCATCATGGGTATAAATGAACCGGCAGAAGGCGGATTGACAATGTTATTTTCATACCAGCTGGCCGTTGCCCACTGTTGCAGGCTTTTGACTGTGGCCGGAGTCAATTCACCTTCTTTTTCGATTTGCTGACGGCAATAAGTAAGCGCTTCGATTATTTTTTTTCCAGTGGTTTTGGCTTCATCAAAGCCCGTCCAGCGGGAGTCGCAGAAAAAAATCGCCGGTACGGCATAATCATCAACGCCCTTTGCCCCCTGTTTTAAAAACTGGCTGAAGGCATCGAGGGCGGCTTTATCTTCATTGATGTAATGCCGCTGGATTTCAAGCCATGTTTTTTCTTTAACCAAAGTATTGAAGAATTCATCGGCCTTGCGGCAATGGGGGCAGGTAGTGGATAAAAAGAGATCAACTTTTAATACAATCTGCTGATCGTTCTGTTTATACCAACGGATAGGCGCGGGATTACTCCAGGTTGATAGAACCCAACAGCCAAGGACAAACGCAAAGAGCAGTTTAAAAACCCGCATGATAAGCCTTTATTCTTTTTATTTCACACTATAACCCGTCTACTGTCTCAATGTACATCCGCAAGAATGACTGCCTTCACTCCACCCTAATTGGGACAGCTTACATGTGAATGTAATTTTCGAGATGCTCAATGACTCGGCTTTTCCCTTCGAGAAGATGAAACAGCACATCGCCGATGGACAAAATGGCAATGAGTTCGTCTTTATCCTTGACCAGGACATGGCGCCGTTTGGTTTGAGTAATGATTTCCATGGCTTTTTCGACCGTGTCATTGACTGCCAGAACACTCACGTCTTTATAGACAATATCGGCTGCCGTCACCTGATCAGGCAATAGGTTTTTATTCAGGCAGGAGCGTACAATGTCGCGCTCGCTGACAATACCCAGTAGCCTGTCATTGTCACGAACAACCAGTGCACCGATGTCTTTCTCTGTCATCAGCGAAACGCAATCACAAACCGTGATCTGAGGTTCAACAAAAGCAATGGGACGGCGTGGTTGGGGCAAAATAGAAGAAATGAGATCAGCCATGACACACTCCTGCTTAGTGGAATATCAATACGCCAGATTGTATAAATATAGCACAAATACACCGCCCAAGACGGGGTATTTGTGCCAGTGATTTAAGCAGGAAACGCTGATTAGCTCACCACTTTCCAGGAGCCATCGGCTTGTCGACAGGCTTTGCCGTAGATTTCCTGGGTTTTGCCGCCAATGATGGCGCGGGTGGTGTATTCGCGGCAAGGTTGAGAATTGCTGTAATAGGTACGGGTAGGCCTTACCGTGTAACGGTTACCGGAATCGGGGTTTTGCCAGACCACTGCTTTACCGGTTGGTGCGGTTTCCAGTGCGCGTTGCATTTCCAGACGGTCCAGGCGGTCCATGGTACGACCGATATTGCCGCCCAGGTAGGCGCCTAACAGGGCACCGCCCGCGGCTGCCGCCACTTTACCGGAACCACCGCCGAACTGGCTGCCGATGAGGCCGCCGACCACGCCGCCGGTTACCGTACCAATTCCTTCATTATTAACCTGCGCACATCCGCTCAACAGCAATGACGCTGAAACTGAGGCTAAAATTAATTTTTTCATGTGAGTTACCTGTTTAATCAGTTACTAAATCGGTTGTCATTCTACCATCCCGGTTAGATATTATCCATAATTTATGCGCTGACAATTTTATCCTGGCGAACACGCGGCGAAAACTGGCAGAGTAATTCGTAAGCGATTGTTCCTGCTGACATTGCGATGGTTTCTACAGGGATATACTGTCCCCAGAGCTCGACGGGATCCCCGATTTTAACCGTCGGGCAATGGCTTAAATCAATGGTGAGCATGTCCATGGAAACACGCCCGACAATCGGGGCGTGGACGCCATTCACCCAGACGGGCGTATTTTGGGCAATATGCCGCGGGTAGCCGTCGCCGTAACCTGCCGCCACAATGCCGATGAGCGAGGGCCGGCTGGTTTGCCAGCTTCCGCCATAGCCAATGCGTGCCCCGGCGGGAAACTGATGGATTGCACTGATGGCGGAAACAAAACGCATCACCGGCGCCAGGCCAAGCTGCTGCCCTGTTTGATTGATAAACGGTGAGACGCCATACAGCATAATCCCAGGGCGCACCACGTCGGCATGCGTATCCGGCAAGGCCATGATCGCAGCGGAATTGCTGATGCTTTGGATTAACCGCCTGGAGGGTAATGCCAAATCCCGGTAAATCTGCATCTGGCTTTGATTACTGGGATTATCCGGTTCATCGGCGCTGGCAAGATGCGTCATTAAACCAATGTCGTCATCAACCCAGGGGCAGGCCAGTAGGGCCTGAAGCACCTCGTAGCATTCTTCGGGTGCAAAACCCAGGCGATGCATGCCGGTATTGATTTTAACCCAGACTTTGATGGGTTTTGGCAAGGGGTTGGCCACCAACCACTGCAATTGATAGGGTTGATGGATCACGCATTGAAACGACTGCTCACACACCACCGCAAGTTCATCCGGGGTAAAAATGCCCTGAAACAGCACGCAGTCACTGCGCGCCCCGAGGCTTCGAATGGCGAGCGCTTCTTCAAGACAAGCCACACCAAACGCATCCACCTGGCCTTCCAGCGCGGGGACGACTTCCGACAAACCGCAGCCATAGGCATTGGCTTTGACCATGGCAATCACTTTCCTGCCCGGCGCAAACCGTTTCACGCATTGCACATTATGAAGAAGCGCCAGCGAATCAATCTGGACGCGAGTGGGCCTAGTCACTTAATCTACCCCTTGATAACCGTTAAACGCCAAATCTTCAAAGCGCGTGTATTTTCCGAGGAAAGCGACACGCACTTTGCCGATCGGACCATTACGCTGTTTGGCAATAATAATCTCAGCCACCCCTTTATCCGGACTGTCCTCGTTATATACTTCATCCCGATAAATGAAGCAAATCAAATCCGCATCCTGCTCAATCGCGCCTGATTCACGCAAATCCGACATCACCGGACGGCGATCACTGCGCTGCTCAAGGCTTCGGTTAAGCTGCGAGAGTGCGACCACCGGCACCTGCAACTCCTTGGCAAGCGCCTTAAGGCTTCGTGAAATTTCAGAAATCTCAGCCGTGCGGTTATCGGCCTTAAAACCCGGTACTTTCATCAATTGCAGGTAGTCGACTACGATTAATCCCAGTTGACCATGCTCTTTGGCCAGTCGCCTCGCCCGCGCCCGCATTTCCGAGGGGCTTAACGCCGGGGTATCGTCGATGAACAGCGGCGCTTCCGATAACATATGCACCGCGGACGTCACCCGCGGCCAATCGTCGTCATCGAGTTTACCCGTACGGATGCGGTGCTGATCAATCCTTCCCAGCGAGGACATCATCCGCATGGCCAGCGAATCCGAAGGCATCTCCATTGAAAACACCAGCACCGGTTTGCCGCCGCGTATGGCGGCATGCTCAGCCATGTTCATGACCAGGGTGGTTTTACCCATGGATGGACGGCCGGCGACGATGATGAGATCTGAAGGTTGTAATCCCGAAGTCATGGCATCCAAATCGCTTAAACCGGTTGCCAAGCCGGTGATGGCATCGCCATTGTGGTAAAGGGCATCAATTTTTTCCACAGCCTTCACCAGAATGGATTTAATGCTCTCAGGCCCGCCGTCGCCGCCGGTTTGCTCGGCAATTGCGAAAACGCGGGTCTCTGCCAAATCCAGTAATTCCGGTACTTCCCGCCCTGAAGGGTTGTAAGCCGCGTCGGCAATTTCACCCGCAATGGCAATCAACTGACGCTGGACAGACTTCTCGCGAACGATGTCGGCGTAGGCCGAAATATTGGCCACGCTTGGCGTGTTATTCGCCAACTCAAACAGGTAGGTTTCGCCGCCGGCATCATCCAAATCGTTATTGGATTTAAGCATATCAAGCAGCGTCACGACATCAAAGGGTTGTTCCCGCTTGGACAATTCGACGATGGTACGGAATAACACCCGATGCTCGGTACGATAAAAATCCGCTTCGCAGAGTTTGGTGCTGATTTTGTCCCAAACCTGATTGTCGAGCATGACGCCGCCAATAATGGATTGCTCCGCCTCCACCGAATGCGGGGGACGCTTCAAGGGGTCGACTGCTGCTGTTTTTCGCGTTTGAACCTCAACCATCGTTTTGCCATCGTAGGAACCAGACCGCTATTGTATTGAAGTTTGCAGGAAATGCCAAAGCCAGCTCAACGCAGTTAGGCTTAGATTAAGACAAAAATTTTGGTAGAATGCCTCCAATTAAAGCAATTTCGTTATTCTTCAACAGAGTAACGCGGAGGACTGGTCACTTAGCAATCTTCATCACACCACAGCCCGGCTGTTGTAAAGAGATTATAAGTTATCAAAAAGCTCCGTCCTTTAATTAAAACGAATGCCCTGTCTCTGTTCATTAATGACTAGCTAATAACCCTCGTCGCTTTCCTCAGCCGCTTCCCTAATCTGTTTGAGGAAAATGAATGAAAAACAAATTTGATTCTCATGAATTCAGAGAAAAAAACCCCGATTTTGATTTGCCGCTCTTTTTTTGTGTAGACAAAAAATCGAAAAAATTTGTTCAATGGGTACATGATTTGAAGGACTTTTTCGATCACGATAACTTTTTCACCAATGAATCACGCCAGGATGAGCATTGTTCAAGTGAATTCATTGTTAATACTCTGCCCTTAAAAAAGAAGTTAGAACATCTTAATTGGTTGCTCGTTGAACAGGATTGGCTGGAATGCCATAACTCTCTTGTCGATGACGTCAAGATTGATTTATTTTTAAGGTTATTTACCCAAAAATACAACATTGATAATGCCTTGTCCGCTTCTCATTTGTGGTCTTTTTTCCATGTCTGCGGGCAATTGCAACAAAGTCTTATCGAAGTATTTGAAAAGAGATTAAACAGCGAACGCCTCATTTCAAATCATGAGCTTAAAGAAGAAAGCAAATCCATCGCGGCTTATTATTGTTGTTTGGCGCAATGCAAAGACATGCTCAGTGCAATAGCCGCACAGATACCTTCCTGCAACACAAAACCCAACGCCACTTCATTGCGTTTACCGCCCTCTCTTCCCAGCCAAACCGTGATGGATTTACTTCCACAGGAATTACAGCTTATGGTTTTCAGTCACCTCGACATGGAGGATTTACTGGCCGTTCAAGCCACGTCACACCATTGGTCAGCCATTGCAGCCATCGCTTTTGCTGATCGTTTCAGAAAAAGTCCAGCTCAGGTCATTGCGTATTTGAGCCGTGCAAAACCGGCAGAGGCCTATGCGTTTATCAATGGGTACAGACGCACAAGCGAGTACAAAGCACTCTACAGCCTGGTTACTCATGGCATGCCGATGTCTAATCGTGAGATTGCCTGTTACATGCTGACTCGGCACAATGACAGATTACCTGATATTACCCGTTTGTGCGAGGCATGTAACGATACCCGCATTGACCCCGAGGCAAGAATACAGCTTTCCATAATCATTGAAAATGACCCGGAAATCATCGGAAAAATCGATAAATCCGGCGCCTTTGCGCTTAAAAAAAACACCCCCGCTGAATTATTCGATTTACATATAAATACGTTTCCTGAACGTTACATTAACCTTTTGCCTTCCGTTTATTTTAGTCGAATGGCGTTGGTGGGCGCTGACCTTTCTTTTGCACCGCTGGCCCATGTCACGCTCTTTGAGCGGGATCTGTCGAAAGCCTGTTTGGTTCAAGCGGACCTGCGTTATGCCAAACTGGACCACAGTCGTTTGGAGGAAACCGATTTAAGCCATGCCAATCTGCGTTATGCGAGTTTGCAGCGTGCCTCATTAGTCAACGCCGTGCTCGAAAACACCCGCTTGAGTGAGGCTGATTTAAACCACGCGGACTTATCGGGTGCGAAGCTTAAAAAAACCAGTTTACGTGCAGCCAATTTAACCGGTGCCTGTTTGATGGGTACGGTCATTGACGGGGCTGATTTCACAGGTGCCAATTTAAGCTATGCCAGCTTTATCCATGTCGACCTGCGTGACGTCGATTTAAGTCAGATGAATCTGGAATGGAGCTACTTACACAAGGTACGGTTGATACCGGAATCCGTTATTAAAAACACAGCGCGGTTAGAGAATTTTTTTATCACGTTTGAAAAAATGCTTTTGAGTCATAGCGAATTTAGCCGGCAAAACCTGCGTAAACAGATGCTCAAAGAGTTGAAGTCCTTGTTAATGGACGCTTTTTTAAGGACGAAGAAGAAAAGAGCCTGGATAAACCTGGTGTTTGAGTATTATCCTCCCTCTCTTTTTGAGAAGGATTTTTTCCTTAAAACAAGCCATCCCTTTAAAGCCTTGTTTGAGGAATTTCAATTGATTGAAATGAATCCTTCCTCTTTAGCCATAAGCCTACCATTGCAGCGTGCTGTGGTTTCCCTGTTCGCTGAGTTCCAAAAGCGTATCAGCGGGGAGGATAAAGACATTCGACTGGATGATGTAATCCGCCAATTGAGGCAAATTCTGCACAAAGCGCCAGAATCAGCTAATATTCATCAAATCAGTCGATTAACCAATCACCGATTATTTCTGCTTCACGTGCTCTACTATTCAGGAATAGGTGTTTTTTCCCGGGATAAAGTGCTTAAACCGTTCATGGTGAATTACCCCAATCAGTCCCTTGAAGGATTGCCTGAGCAGAGCAAACGGTTTGCCAGCGAAATATTTGATGGCGAACTTTTTCAGCTTGAACAACTGCAGCCAATCAAACCGGAAGACCTCACTCCAGACTCGCTTTACGGTGATGAAGATTTTATCCTCATACTTAAAGCCCCTGCAAAGAGCAGTGTAAAGCTCGGGGGATTATTCATCACTTATACCAATTATCTCGCTCATGGAACAAGGTTCATGGCTTTTCAAGTGGCGATCATCGATTTTGAAACCAAACAATTACGACCTGCTTTTACTATTGACTTTCAACATTTTCCCGACTTAAGCACTGAACAGTTTCTGCCGCTGGGTTTGGGTAATATGATTGGACGCTTGCATGGTCCTGGCTGGATATCGACTGAATTAATCCCCTTGCTCAAAGCGGGATTGCAGTTGAAAAAACGCCTTATCAATTACATCCTTGCAACACAAAAAGGACCTGTTGCAGAATGCCTGCCTTTTGAAACGGTACAGCCCATTGTAGACAAGAAAGAGCCTGAGTCTCGCTTAAAAACGGAAGAACATCCTGAAAACAGGCGTTTGTTGAACGACAACCGTCACAGTTTGTTTGCTAAAAAAACAACGCCTCCTTTGCCATTACCGGAAGAATCGTGTTGTCTTGTGTCGTGAGGGTCGTTTAGGATTTGACGCGGAAATAAAAATCCAATGGCCAAGGCCATTGGATTTCAATTGGTGATTACCTCACCCAAACCTGCGTACGGCCAAGGGCAGACACACCCACGTAACCGCGAACGTAGAGTTTATTGCCTTTTAAGCTCATTTTGGCACGGTAAACTTTACCGGTTTTTGGATCAAGAATTTGGCCACCGTCCCATTCGCCATTGCCTTTGTCTTTCAAACCCCAGACAAATCGCAGCCCTTGAATGGGTTTGCCTTTAAAGCCGCCCGGGCATTTGGAGCAAATACCGGTGTCGCCAGCCTGAGGATAAACTTTAACGATAGTACCGCTTAACGTATTGCCTGACACATTGATACGAACAACAGCGCGTTTTTTACCGGTGACATCATCAATGGTGGTCCAGGTTCCGGCTGGTGAAGCAGCCATGACAGCAGGAACAAACAACATCATGACGAGCACTGCAAACAACGATTTCAACTGTTCCATGAAATTTCTCCTTGATTTTCATCATTGAAAGAATAGGCCAGGTTGCCCCGCTTTGCAATTGTTTGCCGGCACTCTTTCTTTTATTGAACATCAAGCGGAGTGAACAGGACTTCCAAATCGCGGTCCGTTAATAAGTCCAGGTGATGGGTACTATCGGTCAAAATGCCCTCAAATAACGCCCGTTTCCGGGACTGCATGGCAAGAATGGCTTCCTCCACCGTCCCGCGGGTAATGAGTTTGTAAACAAACACCGGGTTTTCCTGGCCAATGCGGTGGCTGCGATCGGTGGCCTGCTCTTCGGCCGCGGGATTCCACCAGGGATCATAATGAATGACGGTATCCGCCCGGGTCAGATTTAACCCTGTTCCTCCGGCTTTAAGACTGATTAAGAAAATCGACGCATGGCCCTGTTGGAATTGATTAACCAGGTCCTGGCGGTTCTGAGTCTGGCCGGTGAGTTTCAGGTATGTGTACCGCCGTTGCTCCAATTGTTCTTCAATGAGTTTCAGCATCGAGGTGAATTGGGAAAACACCAGAATCCGCCGGCCTTCGTCCACCAGATTGTCCAATAAATCAAGCAGCGCATCGAGCTTGGCCGAAAAGCCGTGAGCAATCGCCGCCCCCGGAATGGAGAGCAGTCGCGGATCACAACAGACCTGCCTTAATTTAAGCAGGGCATCGAGTAGAACAATATGGCTTTTCCCCATCCCCTGACGGGCGATGGCTTCCCTGACTTTTTTCTCCATGCTGATGCGGATGGTTTCATACAAATCGCGTTGATTGCCCGCAAGTTCAACCAGGCGAACCATTTCCGTTTTAGGCGGCAACTCGCTGGCCACCTGATTTTTATTGCGCCTCAGCATGAAAGGACGAACCCGTGCAGCCAATAATTCCCGCCGCGCCTCATCCCCGTCCTTTTCGATGGGTGTTTTAAAGAAACGGCGAAACTGCTTGGCATCACCCAGCAACCCGGGCATTAAGAAATGAAACAGGGACCACAGTTCACCCAGATGATTTTCAAGCGGCGTCCCGGAAAGACACAACCGATGCGTGGCCTTGACCTGCTGAATAATCTGCGTGGTTTTGGCACGGGCATTTTTAATGGATTGCGCCTCGTCTAAAATGAGGTAATAAAACGGATAATCAACAAAGCGGCTCTTGTCGCGTTGAATCAACCCGTAGGTGGAAATGATCAGATCGTAGCCATCAAATTCATCCTGATGCCGTTCCTGCCCATGAAAAATGAGGACCTTCAGTTCCGGTGTAAAGCGTTTGGCTTCTTCAAACCAGTTCACCACCAGACTGGTGGGCGCCACAATTAAGCTGGCTTTTTGCAGGCGGCCCTGTTCTTTTTCAAGTTGCATGTGGGCCAGGGTCTGAACGGTTTTACCCAAACCCATGTCATCGGCCAGCACACCGCCCAAACGGCATTCCCGCAACAGCTGCAGCCAGTTTAATCCCTGTTGCTGGTAATCGCGAAGCATGGCCTTTAAACCCGCCGGCGGCGGGATTTGTTCAAGCCGTGACAAATCAACCAGTTTCTGCAGTTGCATTCTTATCGTTTCACCGCCATGCCAGCGCAGGGCCGCGGCGGCCAGGGCCTGTTCGGTTTCACGAATGAGCATGAGCTGATGGCGGCTGATTGTCAGGCTGTCCCCTTCGTGAAGCGAGCGGGTGCCGTATTGAATTAAAAAATTCACCAGTGGTTTGATTCGCCCAAGATTAACCCGGAGCGCTTTGCCATTGGCTAAGGACAATTTAACGGTTTGATCATCGGGTAACTGCTGGATATCGGTTGACTGCCATTGGTTAATCAATGCAGCGACAACCGGTACGATATTGACGGGACGGCCTTCCACCAGAATGCCCAGCTGATAGGAAAAGAAATCCGCGCCCTGCTCTTTAAAATCGGAGTACCATTCCACCTGCGCTTCATCGACGACTTCTTCATACACAGGATGCAGAAATTCCACCTGCCACTGCTTGCTTTTGAGTAGAGGGATGACCTGTTGGTACAGGCGAGTCAGATCGTCTTCCTGATGATAATGGCTTAATACCTCCATGTCGGTGGTCTTTAGATCAAACGTCAACCGCTCATCCACGGAAGGTTTTCTTAAATTCAGGATTTGGGTCATTTCCTGCTGTTGCTGCTTCTCAACCGAAAAATCACGTTCCAGACGGATTAGGGTCTGCCCTTCCTCAAACACCACAAAGGGAAACGGGTCTTCGGCGCTGAATTCAAAGCCCGAGTAATCAAAAGCCAGGCGCACGTAAAATAAAACCGCCGGGTTTTGATTGACAGCCGACTCCCCCTGTTCCGCTGCATCAAAACGAACAATGCCGCGCGGTTTGCCGCGGCGAACTTCCCGTTGAATAAAGGGATTGGGGAGAGGAAGGACTTCATTGATGCTTCGGATGTGTTCAATGACGTCCTCCACCTCGTCCAATGCCACAGGCGGCTGGGCCAATACCTGCCTTAAGTGAGCTAAGGGAACAGGGGTAGTAATCAAACCGCATTCATCACCGACTGCATCGATATACCAGGGTTTATCAAGAAACAAACAATCCAGGAATTCCTGCTCATGTTTCAGTACCGGCCGTTGAAACCCGTTTTTTTCTAACTGCCAGCGAAGTTCAGCCTCCAGGCCATTGCCCCAGTGCAGCAGGCGCTCGTTTTCGTAATGATAGGCTCGTTGTGTTTTTAAAATCTTTTCCAGCAATTCACTGTTGCGGACAGGCAAGCGTTCAAAGTTCCCCTGAATGCGGCCTTTGAGCTGCAATTGCGCGATGATTTCTTCGTCATCGTCGCTAAAAAACTGCCGGCGGCTTTCGGTAACGGTCGTGAAAATACTCATTTTCCCCAAGCTGCGGCGTTTCAGGCGTTTCGCCAAAGCCAGTCTGACGATAACGCGATCGTCATGCGGGCCGTGTTCAAAAGTCAGAAGATAAACCACCACATGCGTGCCCGTCTGCGCCACCGGCGATTGTTTATCCCGCAGGGTGTGCAGCCATTCGTTTAACGTCTGACTCGGGTTTTCAGCGGAAGGTGCTGGGATAGTGATTTGTTCTTTAATTTGCAAGGCCAATAAACTGGCCGCCGCATGTTTGCAATTGGTTTTGTAAGGGCAAGTGCAATGAGCCGGTTTGGCAGGCCAGGACTTCAAATCGATGTGCACATCGTAAATCTGATGGGAGCGGCCTTTGACACGGGCCTTTAAAAGGCCGTCACTTAAACGAATATTAAGGACGAAGCCGCGCTGCTGATAATCCTGACCATGCATCAACACGGAAGGAATAAAAACATCGGCCATCCGTGATAAGGCATCCTTCAACATAAAGTATCTATATTTGCAAAGTTAAACCGATCATTGTAGCAAAATTTATCGATGCAATACAGTTGCTCTGCTGAAACAAACGGCATGCACCGTTTGTTTCAGCAGAAGTGACAGGCTAGGTGGCGTAGTTCGTGACCGAGCTATTAGGCGCATCGTCGTCTTCGATCGTCGTTTGCACAAGGTTAGAACTCATGTCACCGCTGGGGCTTCCCTGATCAAACGAGTCATCTTGAGTGGGTTTGCTGTTATCGTTCGTCTTCAGCTGATCCATCAGAAGGGCCGAGCGTTGGTCCGATGATGCACCCGGATGAACAAAAAAGGTACACGCCGGCACCGGGTTTGCTGCAATCCGCCCAAAGCTGCCAAAGGAATGGTTAAGACGCAGTCTGGATTTGGTACGAATGCTGTCATACTCCTCCTGCGGCTCGACAAACAGCGCCTCGGCCGCCAGCGTGGTGGTGCGCACTAACTCTTCCTGGGTTTTGGGCCGGTAAACACAAAGATAGCCCTCACTGTTTTTAACTGTTTGGCAATCCAGGCTTAACAGCAACAGCAATTCCTGCATCGTCGCTGTGGGTTCGATACCGCCATGATACATGGAGTCGTTAATTCTGGAGGTTTCTACAGTGGAACCATCGTATTGACGCATTTCTGCAGCGAGGCTGTAGATGTATTTGACAAAATCACCGGATAAAACCGCTTTTTCCATCTCAGGAAACTGAGGCTCAACGATTTGAATCTCGTAATCAAACATCAACAAGGCAATAAGCCAGGCACGATTAATCTGCGGAGACCATTTATCGTCATCGCAATTTAAATACGCCCCTTCACCGGGATTGTGTCTGACCTTAGCCAGTACGCTGCGGGAGGATCCAATCCAGGCAACGGGCTGTTGCTGGGATTCCCTAGCTAAAGCATCAAACAAGTGAAGTTTGATTAATTCAAATACAAATTCATCTTGATTAAATCGTTTGCCGCCCAGCAACTCCTGCATTTTAGCCACACGGCCTTTTTCACCGATATTCCACTGCGGCGCTTCATAAAGGATACGGCCCAACAGGAAATCGCCCAGCTCCGTATTGAACGAAAATTCGCCTGAACAAGCCAGCTCGACAATTTTTTTCTTGTCCTGATGAAGAATCTGAGCCAACAGATTACAGGGGTATTTTTCAACGAAATGCTGTAAAGGCTCCAAATGATCCATGAGCCCTGGCCATTGTTTCATGTACGAGTGAACAGCCAAGGTAAAATAGGACGAGACAGAAGCCGTTTGAGTGTAAAAGCCGCCCTTTCTGAAGGTGAAAGGCGTGTCCTCTTCCTCATCAGAGCCTAGATCATCCACCTCGTCATCAGAAGGATCCGGCAATTGATAAATCACTTTATAGGGACTGAAGATGGCATCAAAATCTTTCAATTTTGCCTTCTCAACCCGCAAATAAGCCGCCAGGATTTCCCCTGCTTTTTTCGTTGCATCCGGTAACAACAGAGCCAGTTTTTCCTTGTAGACACTGAGCGTGCCTTTCAGCGCAATCAGTTCGGCTGTTTCTTCATTGTTGAGAAAGGCGGCAATGGCATCCAGCTTGGCGTCAAGCTTTTCTGCTAGCGTCAGGGGTGTCATGGAAATGGTATACGTAATCAGCGAGGGCAGACTGGTCAATATTTGACCTGCCAATGCCAAATCATCCTGGGCCGTTTTGGAAGTGGTATTTTCTAACCACCCTATGAGGGTATCATAATTGGTCATAGCTGTTACCTGAATGGAGAAGAGAAGGGCGCATGTCAACACCCATTTGGAGAGATATTAAAACACATAGTGTATATTTTGAATACAATCATATCGAAAAAATAAGAAATCTTTAGATTATCTTTACAAGGTAGTGCGATAATTGTAAATTATGCTCACAAATAAATCAGGCTCGTCATTATGGAAAAAAATGGATAGAGAAAACACGTTTCGGCAACTGCAGATTTACAGTGATCTTCTAGATAAATTAATCGAGGACGTAGCCCAATTCGAGAGCCGCCATCCAATGGATTACCTTCAATCCATTGAGATTGCGGTGACTAATCTGCTGATTGATCATGCCAATTCCGACCTGAATGAAAGCAGTGCTGAATGTCCCGAAACCAAAACTGCCTCCCCCACTGACCATCCCTCAGTAGCCGACGTGGAATCCATGGCAGTGATATGTCAGGAAAAGCTCCAAAAATGCCGACAGAAATACGAGCCTTACTGCGAAAAGGCAGAAAAAATAACCAGAAAATTAATGACGGAATTTCAGGACACTTACCCTGTTTTGGGGAATTATTACACCTCAGGCGAATTTCGCTACGATAAAAAGGGCACCCGACTCCTCTTTAGACATGCGGGGCTTTCACTCTTTAATCATTATGTCAGTGATCAAATGAATACCTGGCAAACCATCCGCTTTGACCTCCCGAGGCTTTACCATTTAAGCGGCGGAAAAAAAAATGCTCACAATGCGTTAACGAATTTACTTAACCCGGATAATGACCAATTTATCGATGCCATTGAATTCGGTACGCTGGGCTTGCACGATGAAATCGGTCAGCTCGCCATTTTAAGGCTGAGGGAATTATCCTTTAGCGCCGACAAGGGAGAAAAAGTCAACGCCTACAAAGTATTAACGAGGTATTTGTCCCTGCAGGTCAAAGACGCCCCCTTGTACATTGACTTTAAAGCCCTGGAAATCGAAATCCTGAAACTCGCTTTTTATGCCTTGATGCACCCGGATAACAAAATCGTCTGGCTCGGCACGTCACGGGCAGTGAACGCCATGATCAAACACCATGCCGGTGAAGCCGTCTATTTAAACCCCGATCCGGCAAGATTAAACTGGCAATTGAACAAAGCCTGGCTTTTAGCTGCCCGAATACTGGGTTATCAATTTGAGTTGGTCGAACAGCATTTCCCCAACATTGAGGCCGCCCTGTTAACCCGTGATCCGGCCCTGTTTCTCGAAGAAGTGATAAAAGAAGTGCGCACGCCCGCTTTCGTTTCACAATACAATGGCAGTGATGCCCCAACGTCAACCACGCAGGAAGTACTTCTGCTGCTCAGCGCAGGCTGCGACGTCAGTAAACAGGTGAACGGCCGTATGCGCCTGTTGCCGCGTACCTCCTTCGAAGCGCCTGGGAAAACCCATTACGGACGATTCTCAAAAGCACACAGTTACAGCTTCTTCCCAACATCCTCCCCGCCCCCGCTTGAACAGCGCCAACACCATTTCCTCCCGCCCGGACAGGAAGGTGACAACCAATCGCTGGTTTTGCCACTGACGAACACTGAGCAGAAAGAGAACAAGTCATCCATCAGGCTATCCTAATCGGACTATTATGGTAGTATAAGCCGTCCTGAATTAACCGAGCCTGCTGTCATGAATAAAACGCTTGATATTCTGCTTGCCCAGGTCAACATGACCGTTGGGGCAATTCACGCGAATGCGGAAACGATATCAGCCATTGTTCAGAGCAGGCAAACCACGCATGATGTGCTGCTATTTCCCGAGCTGGCGCTGACAGGCTACCCGCCTGAAGATCTGCTTCTGCGTCCTGAGTTTCATCGACAGGTAGAGGACGCGCTGCAGGCGCTCGCAAAGCAGGTTGGAGATTGCCATGTCATTCTTGGCCACCCTCTCCTTGAGAATGGGCTCTGCTTTAATGCCGCAAGCGTTCTTCACCGCGGTCAAATCATTGCTACGTACCGCAAGCAGAAATTACCCAATTACGGCGTTTTTGACGAGAGGCGTTATTTCACCCCGGGCCCGGAAACCGCCTGCATTCTCACCATTAACGGTTACAAGCTGGGTCTTTGCATTTGCGAAGATCTCTGGCAAACCGGTCCGGTTGAAGCCCTCCTTGCCGAGGGGGCCGATGGCCTGCTGTGCCTTAACGCCTCCCCCTTTGATTATGAAAAATACGAGCGTCGTGTTGAATTGTTGTCGTCCTACGCCCGTCAGGGTCTGGCTGTTTTTTATGTCAATTTAATCGGAGGCCAGGATGAATTGCTGTTCGACGGCCAATCCTTAGCTTTTGATAACAAAGGCAACCTCTGCGCCCGATTACCGGCATTTAAAGAGACGACCCAGTCCATCTCGTTGAACAGAGGCCGGGTGACAGGCCCGATGGAACCCCTGATGGATCCCACTGCCCTGCTTTACGAAGCGTTGGTCTGTGCAGTACGCGACTACGTGAATAAAAACCACTTTCCCGGCGTGCTGCTTGGGCTTTCCGGCGGGATTGACTCCGCCCTCACCCTGGCCATTGCCGCCGATGCTCTTGGGGGCTCACGCGTTCATGCCGTGTTAATGCCCTCACGTTACACAGCCGACATGAGTGTCGCTGATGCCCAGGGTCAGTTGCAGGCCATGCAGGTCTCGGGGACGGTTCTTCCCATTGAGCCGGCTTTTCAAAGTCTCTTGTCCATTTTAGCCCCCTCCTTTGAGGGTTTGCCGGTCGATACCACGGAGGAAAATCTGCAGGCGCGTATTCGCGGCATGTTATTGATGGCCCTGTCCAATAAAACCGGCAACATGGTGCTGGTCACCAGCAATAAAAGTGAAACTGCCGTGGGCTATGCCACCCTTTACGGCGACATGGCCGGCGGCTTTGCTGTGCTTAAAGACGTGCTCAAAACCAGGGTGTATGAATTGGCCGCTTACCGTAACAGCCTGTCAGACATTATTCCCCAGCGTGTGATCACACGTGCGCCCTCTGCCGAACTGGCTCCCAATCAGACCGATCAGGACAGCTTACCGGATTATGACACTCTCGATGCCATTATTCAGGATTACATGGAAAACAATCTCGATGCCGAAACGATTATTCATAAAGGCTTCGACCCCGCCATCGTCCATCGCGTGATCCAATTGATTCAACGCAATGAATACAAAAGACGACAGGCTGCCCCCGGCCCCAAAGTAAGCCCCCGTGCTTTTGGTCGGGAGTGGCGCTACCCGATTACCAATGGCTATAAGCAGCGCCCTGAACAACAACCCGTTTGAGAAAGCCCGCTTTATATCGTCGGGTTACCGCAATAGTAATCCTCCTCATCCAGCCATTCCCCGTCACTGCGCATGGAGTCTGGATTTTCTACCGGTGGTGGCGGCGGCAGGTAATCGTCAATTAGGACTGGATTCATCACGGGGTTCACGGGTTTACGGTATTCATCAATGACCTGGGCGCCAAACAGGGTGGCTACGGCTGAAAATTTAGACACCAATTGCTTCTTTTTCTCAGCCACCGCTTTTTTGTCCGCGTGTTGATGCGTGGTTTCTTTTTCGTCTTTGGCGTTGCCTTTCACTTTGGCCACATGCCCTCCCAGGCATTTTTCCAGCTCGGCAAATTGAGCCACATTGATTTTTGACACCGGCTTAACCGCTTCCTCAACCCGCACTGCAGCAGGCATCCGCGACAATTTGGTAATAAGTCCGCGCAATTTTTCCTTGTCCTCCGCCTTCACCGCTTCTGGCTCAATGTTCCCTAAGGTATCAAGCATCGTGTGGTATTCTTCCCAGGCATCGGTATTCACGGCCTTCGCCGCGCCATCCTGCCATTGATATAAAACCCACAGGGATTTTTCACGGGTGAGAATGTAGGCGCCAAGACGTGGCGCAGGCAATCGCGGCAGCTCATTGGTGAACAGTAATTCACAACTGAATCTCTTTTGCATTAACTGCAGCAGGCTTTTTTGCTTTTCATTATCCACCGCATGACGGGTTGACACACGCAACAACAGGGATTTAAAAAACAGTGCGTTGTTTTCATCGCTTAAATCCCGTGTCTTAGAGCACTCATAAGCCATGGGGTATTTTTTTAAATCAATGGCATGCGTTCTTCCAAGGCTGTCGTACCAGGTCAGCGCCTCTGTTTTTTCATCGAGTGTAAACGCCGAAGCCAAACCTTCCAGTTCTTTGGGTTCTGGATTAATCAGCAAATTAATTTTATCAAGAAACGATTCAAGAAGGATGCGGCATTGCGCTTTAATTTTGGCAATGGTTTTATCATCCACATTTAACGATTTAGCGAGCAGGGTTTGTAATTCTTTATTGGCTAACAACAATTCTTTTTTGCCGGTGCTGTCATACCAACCCATGTACCAGCTTGTTTTATTTTTTACAAAGTAAACGGCGTACTTTTCGGTTTTTTTTGCAGCAAACGCGCGCGCATCGTCTTCTTTGTCAAATAAAGCGATTTCATCCAACTCTTTTTCTTTGCGTTGGTTAATCAAATCCAGTTCTCTTTGCCGCGCCGCTTTAACGGCGATTTCATTTTGCTGCGTTTTAACCACCAGGGTGATTTGTTCCTTGAGCAGAGGCGTTAAGGCATCGATGATTCGGGTGCGAAGGTACTCATCCGTTTCCTTGTCATAGCCCGGCACGGCCTTAATTAACCCCAGGAGCAGGCGGGTATTGGCCGATGTGCTTGTCCAGTTCCCACCTGATATAAACACCAGCAGCGTCTGCAGACGCAGCAGCGGATCGGGTAACTTGAGATCCGTTTCGGCTTTGTTAAAATTATCGCTGCGTTGGCGAGAGTATTGGTAGATCCAACGCCAGACATAAGATTGTTTGGGCTCATCATAGTCCGCATGCGCTTTGGCAAAGAGTTCTTCTAATTTTTTTTTACCTGCCTCACTGTTGTCCGAAATTAAATCGATCAACCCTTGAGTAAATTTTTCCAGATTATTAATTATTTTTGCCATGCTCAACCTCCTTTTTGATAGCACATCTAATCATCTTAGCCCAGGATCTGATAAAGTAACAATAAAAAGCCGCTTGCAAAATCAAAGCAAAACGCTAACATGAATTGGTTTTAACATAATAATAACAATAGGTAAGTTATGAGAACTGCACTTCTTTCCGCTGCATTGCTGACGTCCAGCGCTGCATTTTCCGCTATTCCGGTTGACGGTTGGTATGCCAGCGTTTTCGGCGGTTACAGTTATCTTCCCGATAATGTCAGCACGGCCAAATACGGTTTGTTCTACAGTGATCCTTCTTACACCAGCGGCTTTAACGCCGGGGGAAGAATCGGTTATAAAAGTTCACCACTTCGCTACGAGGCCGAATTAACCTACATCCAGGCCGATACACGCCAGTTTGAGGTGAATTTCGTTCGCCAGAACGGCGTCAGCGGCGAAGCCATTGCCACAGCGTTAATGGCCAATGTGTATTATGATTTTCCTGAAATTGTACCGGCAATTGAACCCTACCTCGGTGCAGGCCTGGGGTATGCCTGGGTTGAAACCACGCTGAAAAGCAGCGGTCCTTTTGGCCCCAATCGCTTTAAGGATTCCAATAACGTCTTTGCTTATCAGGCCACAGCCGGATTGACTTACAATTTTGCTGAAAATTATTCCGTGGATGCCGGCTACCGTTACTTTTCCACACAGCGGGTCAGTGCGTTTAACAAAACATTCCAGGCGCATTTAGCGAGTGTCGGGGTCACTTACCGTTTTGACGTGGCGAATTACAAATAAGGACGTTGTTCATGAAGACTTCTTTTCGTATGGGTTTAGCCGCGATGGCTTTGCTGGCAGGCAGTTCAAGCCATGCTGTCAATCCCGTTCAGGGCTGGTACTTAAGCCTGGGCGGCGGCGCCTCCCACATCACCGATCTTGATTTTACCTTCAATAACCCGGTTTTGGGCATCAACGACAGTGCGGCCACCTTAACGTACTCGCTGGGTGGGGATGCGTTCGGATCACTGGGTTACCGCTGGAATAAATTCCGGTTTGAAGGCGAGCTTTTCTTTAATTATGATCAGTTTGATAAAATTCAATCGGGTACCTTTGTTCTGCGCAATCACACCACCCCCAACGGTTTCGACATGGAAGGCAAAACCATCATTGTCGGCGCCCTGGTCAATGCCCTCTATGAAATGTACCAGGCTGGAGGGGATGGCAGTTTTGTGCCCTACCTGGGTTTAGGCTTGGGTTATGGGACTGTTCGCAGCAATTTCAAGTTGTATAATGTCAATTACAACAACAGTCAGGTGCCCATTTTTGAAAGCAAGGAATCCTCCAGTGCCGCGATGGCCCAGGGAATTCTCGGCATCAGCTATTTCCTCGATGATTTTGCCGCCTTCGGTCTCGATTTTCGTTATCTAGCCACCAGCCGCGTCGATTCCCTGGATGCGAGCCTGCGCATTCCGACCGTCAATGTCAGCTTTATCTACGCCCTGGATTCCTCCTCCTAATCCCGCGTTCCCGTATTGGCTTGCTGATACGGGAAAAAGACAGCCGATTGGTTGCCTAATCGCGTAGGACTGCCTATGATCGAGGTATCGTTCCATGAAGGTTAACCCATGACTTACCTTATTGCACCTTCCCTGCTGTCCGCAGACATGACTCGTCTTGGCGACGAAGTAAAAGCCGTCATGGAGGCGGGAGCCGACATGATTCATTTCGATGTCATGGACAATCATTACGTGCCGAATCTGACCATTGGGCCCTTAGTCTGCGAGGCGCTGCACAAGCGGTTTCCTGAACTGCCCATCGATGTTCATCTCATGGCCATGCCCATCGACGATCTTATTGTGCAATTTGCCAAAGCCGGGGCCAAACGGCTCAGCATCCATCCCGATGCCACGATCCATCTGGACCGCAGTCTCACCCTCATTGAGCAACAGGGCTGTGAAGCAGGGTTGGTGTTAAACCCATCCACCTCGCCGGATTGCCTGCAATGGGTGGCTCACCGGCTTGACTTTATTTTAATCATGACCGTCAACCCGGGTTTTGGCGGGCAACGTTTGATTCCTGAGGTTATTGACAAAATTACCTTCATCCACCATCGTTACCCCCATTTGCCGATCTGCGTGGATGGCGGCGTCAGTGAAAACAATATTGCGGCGCTGGCACGTGCTGGAGCTACCCAATTTGTTGCCGGTTCTGCTATATTCTCTACTGCAGATTACGGCAAGACCATTGCCTCCATGCGTAAACAACTGGATTGCATCGGTTAGCGGTGTTTATAGGGATATACACAAAAATAACCATCGCGTTAACTTCTAACATCGAGCGTTTCATCGAATGCTCACGTCTTTAATGAGAGACTATGAAAAAGTTTTTACTTGTGCTGTGGTTAATTGGCGTCACAGGATTCGCCCATGGCGCGTCAGGCAATGCCTACCTTGCGCGTTTTATGGCTTACCTTGAGTGGAGTCAGAATTTACCGGAACATCCCGACGACTCTTTTTTTACGTTCATCAGTGAAGACACGCCGCTTGCCAATAAATTACGTAATCGCTGGCTCTATCATCTCGCGCAAAACAAGGATTGGGCAAATTACCTGACGTACTACAAGCCCACGTCCGATGTAAACCTGCAGTGTTTTAAAAACCTGGCCAATTATTACCAGGGTAATACCGTGGCCGCCATGCAGGATACCCGGGCAATCTGGTTATCAGGCAACTCCCAGCCTCCGGGATGCAACCGACTGTTGGACATGTTTGTGAAAAGCGATCAATTCAATGAAAACTTGATTACCGAGCGCATTGTTCTTGCCCTGGACAAACGCAATCTTCCGTTGGTTCGTTATCTGCTTAAACAATACAAAAAACCCCGCCTTGAGGATCAGGCGCTGCTCATGAGCATCCATCAATCCCCGGGACGCATCCTCCTGCTAACTCCTGGCGGCCTGCATGGCGAATTTTACCTTTACGGCTTAAAACGCATGGTTTCCATCAACATGGATCAGGCGCTTAACTACTGGAAAAACCCCAAAACCCAAAAAATGCTTTCCCAAGCCCAACAACAGTCTTTTTTAGCGCATTTAGCCCTTTACAAGGCCATGCGCAATCATGAAGACACTGCCGTCTGGTTTGCCAAAATTCAACCCGCCTTTTATGACTCCACCCTTCTGGATTGGCAGATTCGTTTTGCTTTAAAACGCGGGCAATGGCGGCAGGTCGAAAAATTAATCCAGCATTCCCCGGAAAAAGACAATCCCTGCTGGCAGTACTGGCTGGCGCGGGCGATGGAAAAACAGGGTCGTCAGGAACAGGCACGGGAAATTTATAAAACCCTGGCACAAACCCGCCATTATTATGGTTTTTTAGCCAGTGTACGCATCCATAAAAACCCCAATTTTCAGAATGAAAAAGCCGTAACTGACTTGAACCTGCTGAAACCATATAAACCGTTTACCGATAACATCAAGTCCCTGTATCACTCAAAACAAACCGTGCAGGCCTCCCGCCTTCTAAATGATTTCGCCAGCGAATTGCCGAAAAGCGATAAAAGCGCGCTGGCTTTCTGGGTTTCCAACACCCTGCAATGGCATGATAAATCACTGGCTTTAAGCAATGACGATGACTTGAACAATCAATTATCCCTGCGCTTCCCCCTGGCCTATCAAAGCGCCATTACCCAGCACTCTAAAAATCATCAGGTCCCCCAGGAACTGATTTATGCCATCATTCGTCAGGAAAGCAGTTTTCGCGAGGATGTGGTTTCCGTGGCGGGGGCAAGAGGACTCATGCAACTCATGCCCGCCACGGCGGTGGTGGTGGCCAAACTGGCAAAAATTCCCTACGGCGACAAGGCTCAGCTCTTTTTATCACAAAAAAACATCAGCATCGGCGTGGCTTATCTCGCCACACTGGCTAAACGCTTTAATCGCCACCCGCTGCTAATTGCCGCCGCTTACAATGCAGGCCCCCGTCAGGTGAATTACTGGCTGAAAAATCATCCGCCGAGAGAAATTGATGTCTGGATTGATACCCTGCCCTGGCATGAAACCCGCAATTATTTAAAAAATGTCATTTCGTTCTACGCGGTCTACCAATTCCGCATGCAGAAAAAAATCGATTTAAGTGCGTTTATGAGGCCGTTGTTGTAGAAGTGCTGCAGGCAGGCCCGTCGCGCGCCAATGACGCGCCCGCCTCTGTCATCCCCCACGCAGGCGAGGGCTCCCTTTCGAAGCCCTGCTCCTGGATTTCCGCCTTCGCAGGAAAGACGTGGTTATAATCCGTTCGATTTTAATTAAACCACCCTCATTCCGTCATCCTTGCCGCCTCTATTGGGCTATGGTGCTAACGAGAAAGCGGGAATGGCTGCAATACGATTCATGTCCAGGGCCATCGCATACGGTAACTCGACAAGCGTCTGCTCTGAAAGCATGCGATGAACAATCGTCACACACAACGATGCCGCGGCAAAGGCCCCGGCTGAAACCTGTGAAGCAGGACAAGGACGCTTTTCTTTCATTAATTCAAGAACACCCATTAAATTACGGGTAACCTCTTCAGGCAGGTAAAGTCCAAGGGTCGTCAGTAACCGTTCAAAATAAAAAGCATACTCTTTGGGCGCGCTCACTTCCGAATCGTCGATGCCAAAAATTTTGGTAAACCAGTTGTGCGTCTGCAACGTGCCGGGAATGTAGAAAGCCACGGCACCGAACCCGGCGCTAAGGGCGCTGATCACCGTGCGCTTTTGCAAATAGCATTGTTCATAAAATGGAATTAGATCCTCCATGCTCAAAAAATCAATGGTATCGATCACCAGATCAACGCCTTTGATTAAGGTTTCCGCATTGGTTGCCGATACCCGCTGGCTAACGCATTGAATGGTCGCGTCAGGATTAATCAAGCGTAAGCGTTCAGCCAGCGCTTCCGTTTTAAGCCGTCCTACGTCACGGAACATAAAATCCTGACGGTTCAGGTTATGGGTATCGATGGTGTCATGATCAACCAACACCAGATGATGACAACCGAAACGCACGAGTCCCTCAGCCAGGTAACTCCCCAGACCGCAGCCGGCAATTAAAATGGTCATTTCAGCCAACCGCTGCTGAACTTTTTCTGAAACATAGCCTGAATTTCTTATAAAAAGGTCGGTCGTCATGACGGCTCCTGTTATCGTTGGCTGGAAATCAATTTACAAATCAGTTTTTTCTCCCTGAGCGCGATGCTTTTGAGATAGGACTCGGTAAAATTAGCGTACAGTTGGGTGTCAAAGCAGTATAGTTTCCGCAAAATACCGCGCGGCAGAACCAGTAACTGGGCATCACTGATTGCTTTCACCGTGACACACCGGCAGTAATTGTCATGAAACGTCCCAAACTCACCGACAATGTCGCCTGCATGCAACTGAATCAGCGTGTGTCCCCGCTTAGACAGGATTAACTGACCAGAAATCACCACAAACTGGCACTGTTGATGCTCTTTTTCGGTGTAAAGTACCCCATTCTCAGGCAGCGTTAAAAAAAAGCCATTGCGAATTAGAAAATCAGCCGTGGGTCTTTTCAAATGGTAAAAGAATGATTTTCTCCGTTTGAGAAACGCATCGCTCGCCAGATCATCCAGCGACGCATCCTGGGTCAGGTAATTTTTCAGAATATCTGGACGATAATGTTCATATTGCTTCAATAAGGCGGGATCACAATATTTTTTCATCAAGGGATAAACGGGCGAGCCCGATTCTTTGAGAAATTTTAAATCGGGTATAACCGCAATGGGGATTTCCAGCCGATCATCAAACTGCAACAGTTTGGACGTATAAGGCCTGTAACCTAATCTTGAATAATGCCTGAGCAGGCTCGGTGCGCAGCTGGCAAAGGAGAAATAGGTCGACAGATCGCGAATCAAACGCGTGGCAATGTACACCGTTTGGACCATGGCGAGGTATTTGCCGCGGATGTTTTTATCCACGGCCAAGCGTTCTGACAAGGCTAGCGTGTGCTGCGATGGGATGGATAACTCTGGAAGACCATATTTCCCGTCCATTTCTCTGGGGCAGGCCGTCTGTTGAAAATAGTGGGAGCGACAGGTACTGGATATCGCTTGCTTAGTGACGGTGTAGGTTAAAATGATCTGCTTGTGGGTATCGAGCTCATCCTTCAGGATTTTTCGTTGATGATCGTAGCCTGGCTCAATCATCTTGTACTCTTCGTGGTAAATCCGGTAGCGGAAATTAAACACATGCTCTTTTTCCTCTTCCGAACGTGCTTCAAAAACGCGGACTTGGCGAAAAAGATGATACTTTAAATAGCATGAGAGCATAAATGGACATCGCCAATCAACGTATTCTCAAGTGTAGCCCATTAATTAAACAATGTGAAAAAAATAGAGGCAAGGCATCTCCGGTTGGACATGCCTTGTGATGGCGAATCAGGCTTTTGCAAAGGCACGCTTTAACGCATCAGCGGAGGCGCCGAATGCGAGCAACGCGGCTTCGTAATGCGAGGGCAAGGCGCAAAAATCATGCAGGATACCGCCAAACTCGATGAATTGCGCATCATTGCCGGCCGCAGCCAATTTTTGATAATACAGCTTGGCGTCATCATGAATGGGATCGCATTCGGCAGCAATAATTAAGGCCGGAGGCAGATGACTGAAATCCGTTTGAAACTGCGGGTTAGCAATCGGATTCTTTTCATCCCCTGAATTTAAATATTGTTTGCGCATCCAATGCAGGGTTTCAGTTTCCAGAAAATAACCTTTCGCGAAGGTTTTATCGGATTCGGTGGTGTTGTTGAGATCAACCCAGGGGTAATAAAGTAACTGGAAGCAAATCTCCACGTCTTTATTTTTTTTAGCCTGATGGCAAATGCTTGCAGCCACATTGCCGCCCGCACTGTCGCCGCCGACAGCGACAACACCATTGCCGCCCAGGTCTTTGGCGTGCTTTTGTACATAACGAACCACGCGATAGCAATCATCATGGGCCGTAGGGAACTTGTGCTCAGGAGCCCGGCGGTAGTCGACAGCCACCACCATGCAATGAGCGCCTTCGCACAGTGCGCGGCAGGTGTAGTCGAGAAAATCGGGATCGCCAAAAACAAAGCCGCCGCCATGACAATAAATCAGGGCCGGTAAATCATTATTATTTTTCATTGGCTTGTAGATGCGAACACCTGTTTTAACCCCCTCGATATCCAGATGCCGGTTTTCTACCTGCACCTCAATCGGTTTTAATTTGCCAGGGACAGGCGCAATCAGTTTATTAAAGGCAACACGGGCCTTTTCAGGGGGTAATTCCAGCAGGTTGGCGCCATTCAAGGCACTGCCGGCTCTTTCCGTCAGACGTTCGATGAACGCGGTGGAATCAGGGTTTATTTTATGAGACATGGTTTTCTATCCTTCCTTTGAGCAAGATCATTGAGTCACTGACTTATTAACCATAGCATAAATAAGTCCTTTTTCACTATGACCCCAAAACAGCCTTAGGCGGTTCATAATCTTCTATCAACGGGCCACCCCATGATTCATGCCGGGTAATTGCAACTTCCCCACCCTTTTTTATCGGAAGCGGATTGAGCACTTCCTTCATTAATCGCCCCATTTCTTCCACCAGGACATGGGATGACATGATGGAAAGGTGGCCATGGCGGGCATAACGGCTAAGCGCATTGGGATGGTCCTTAAGGTAGGATTTGGCATACCCGTATTCCACGGGAACAATGCCATCCTCCAAGGCTTCGACAAAATGATAGGGAATGGTTGATGTGGCCAGTTTTTTATTCAACTCATCAAGAAATGGGCTATCCAATTCCATTTCTGATACCGAGGAAGAGAACCAGGACAAGGGCGGCAGAGCAAGATAGGACCCGGAATAGGGTGCGCAGATGCCAATGCATAACAAGGGGGCAATGTCACCTTTCTCCGCCATATCCTCCGCGGCCTTAGTCACTACCAAGCCGCCCCGGGAGTGGCCCATAAGCATCACGCGCGTGTGCTTGTTGATTTTGATTTTTTCAATTAATTGACTCGAAAAGTCATCGATGCTCAAGCCCTTTCCCCGCCCCTCAAACGAAACCAGATGAATGGACTCCACCTCCTCTGGCAATCCCTGCTCGATCAGGCGTTCGGCAATACGGGTAAAAGCAGCCGGCCTGTCGGCCGTGCCATGAACACAATAAATCGCAACACCGGCTTGTCCTTCTACCGGTTTGTAATTGGGGTTTTTATAGACCAGATCATTAGCAGGCGAGGTCAGCCAATAAAAAGTATGGGTTAAAACGCCGGTATAACTGACCGGTTGTTTTTGGGCAAACAGCCTGCAAAATTTTCCCAGCATGATACGTCCTGTAATAAAAATCAGCTTGTGTTCCTATTAAAACGCATGATGGTGTAATTTGCACGCCTGACCGCCTCATTCATGGCCTCTCGCGGTGATTTGATGCCTGCAAATATCGCCTCCATGGCCTCGTCATTGATGGTCCGAATGAGATTTTGCGGCCCCAGATGCAAAGGGGCCGTTGCCCCGTCATGCACCAAATCCGCCTGAGCCACCATCAAAGTGGGGTGATGGCTGTCAGCAAACCGTTGATAAACGCCCCGCATACCGACGGGGATATACCCGGTATGCTCATGCCAGCGCTGTTGAATTTCAGGCCGGGTAAGAAAGCGATAAAAACGGGCAATCGCGTGATAAACCGCGGGCGTATGTCCCTGGACCGCCCACAAGGCCGCACCCCCGGCGACATTGGGATGGCGGGTGCCAGAGGCCTGGTTATCGATGGGCAACGGCGCGACACCCACTCGAAAAGGCACCAGAGCCGACAGGCTGCTGTAACTCCCGGATGACTGACTGAACATGGCGCAGCGTCCGCTGGTAAACAGGACGGTAGCGTCACTGGTTCTGCCCCCGTATTCGAAATAATGCAGGGACTGCCATTTTTTAAGGCGCTGTAAATGGCGAATAACCCTTTCATTGTTGTAAACCGCCTGATGGGTTGTGCTATCAATCAGTGGTAACCCATGCAATGCAGAAAAAGCCTCAACCTGAATCCACGACGGGTAAGCTGAACTGTAGGCACACGCCGCCCCCCGGGCTCGAAGCGCCGCGGCCAGCGTTTCCATGTCATCCCAGGTTTTAGGAAAATGAGCGGCATCATAGCCTGCTTTCTGCAAGAGATCGGCATTGTAGAAAATAACCGGCACTGAGGTATTGAACGGCAAAGCCTGTAATTTACCGCCCTGGCTGTAGAAGGCGCGAACGGCGGGTAAAAAATCGTTTTTCTCCAGGGTATACCCGCTGTCCTTCATCACCTCATCCACTGGTTTGATGATCCCTGCCGGGGCCAGCATACTGGCTGTGCCGACTTCAAACACCTGAATGATCATGGGCGGTTGCTTCGCGCGAAAGGCGGCGGCAAAACTGGTGAGGGAATCGATGTAGTCACCCTTGTAGACGGGTTTTATCCGCGCTTCATTCTGGGAATGATTAAATTCATCAACCAGCGCCGTCAATTCCTGTCCCAGACGGCCGGCTAAGGAATGCCAGAAAATGACTTCAACGGGTTTGGCAAAGGCGACAGCCGCTGTGAACAGCAAACAAAAAACAAGGATTGATCGTTTCATAACAACAAATCAGGATAATCACTGAAAACGGCATCCACCCCCCAGTCAAACAGCTTCAATGCCAACCGTTTACGATTGACGGTATAGGCCAGAACCAGATAACCTTTTTCTTTCATGGCCCCTACCCTGTCGGCGTTGAGCGCGCGATGATTTAAATGGATGGAATAGCATTGCAATTCTTCGGCCTGCTGTTGCCAATCGTCTTCCCAGCGATCAAACAATAAACCAATGGGCATTTCCGGGGCTAACGAGCGGTACAGCGTTAACGCCGTCCGATCAAAACTGGACACCAGCGGCGCCGCCTTGTTCGCAGGCCAGTAACGATTGATGAAGGATAACACGGTTGCCGCCGTCTGCTCCGATTGCCCGGGATAGGGTTTGATTTCAATGTTGGCATTGACATTGGCAAAGGTCAGCCATTTAAGCACCTCACGGAAATGAGGAATTTTCTCGCCGCGAAACGTCCGCGAAAACCAGCTGCCGGCATCCAGCGTTTGCAGGTATTCGGCAGTCACGAGACCTATCTGCCCCTGGCCATTGGTGGTTCGTTTCAACGATTCATCATGAAACACAAACGGTTCGCCGTCGGCGCTTAACATGACATCAAATTCCAGAAAACGACACCCCATGCTTAACGCTTTATCAAAAGCGGCCAGGGTGTTTTCCGGCGCATACGCGGAGGCGCCGCGATGGCCAATGACTTTTTCAATGACTGGTGCTTGCAACAGCATGGCTTGCCTCGCGATTGGATGCGGCTTCCACCACAGCGGTCATGGTTAATTCATTGCTGACAGCAATGGCAGGCGCGGCAATGGATGCGGCATACATCACCTGGGCCTCTTTCGCCTGATAGGCTCTCGGTTGTACCACGGGTGCATCCCCATCAGTGATGTAGAGGCGGTTCACACTGTAATGCTGCTCACCGTAGACTTTGTTTAAACGCGCGATTTCTTCATTCACCAGCTGATACAATTTCTGGCGCAACTGTGATTTCACCACTTGAATTTCTTCAAGGCTGGGCTTGAACTCCACGCCGCTTATCGTATAGGTCGCACCGGGTTTGCTGACGTCTTTGGCATTTTGGTAAATGTTGGTCAGGCTCGCCTGAGGGACACGGACCTGAGCGGCAACATAGAGTTTATCAAGGCCTGAATTATCCTGTGAGCGATCAAACTGCGTGATATGCCATTCGCCCTTCGCAATCCGGTTTAAATGGTCCATGATGTCCGCGCGTGCCTTCACTAAATCGGCGCTGTTTAAAGTGGCATTGATAGCCACCGTCAGCAGAGCGGTTTGAGTACTTACCCACTGTTTAGCGGAGACCTGGAAGTCGATTTTATCAAGCAGCATCGGCGGCGGTGGCGGATTGGCAATGGCGCAGAACGGGGACAGCGTTGCTAAAACAAGCATTGCAGCGATTTTTTTCATGCGTTTCTCCAGGTGACTTTCAAGCGTTGAATTCCTTAGTGTATACCAAGGCAGTGAGCGAACCAACCGGGCTATTAGAACACGAAAAACACAATATGAATAAAATTAATTTTTAGCGAAAAATATAAGGGCAACTTCAGGAGGATTGCATTGATTTAGTGTGCGAATGGGACTATAACATGTGCAGGAAAATTTCTTGGAGTTTTACCCATGATGTCTGTTGATACAATAAAAATAAACGATCCCGCGATCAGACCGGATGATTTTTTAGATTATGCTCTTTCCCATGGTTTTGGCGACATCCATTTTAAAGTGGATAGCAAAACCGGCATGAAAGCCATTATTGCAATCCACAGTACCAAACTGGGTCCAGCGTTAGGCGGTTGTCGTTTTATTGAATACCCCTCAACAGAAAACGCCATCAACGACGCCATGCGTCTGGCACGGGGCATGAGCTATAAAGCCGCTTCAATCAATTTACCCTTAGGCGGTGGCAAAGCCGTGGTGATTAAACCGCACGGCCCTTACGATCATGAGGCTTATTTCCATGCCTTTGGTGAATTCGTCAATGAGCTGGGCGGACGTTACATTACCGCGCTCGATAGCGGTACCCAGTTAAGCGACATGGATATCATTGCAGAGCATACGCCCTATGTCGCCAGTCTGACGAGTCATAACGGCGACCCCTCGCCCTCCACAGCCAAAGGGGTTTTTAAGGGAATTGAAGCAGCGGTTCAATTCAAGCTTGGCAAGGAGAACCTCACAGGCCTTCATGTTGCCATTCAGGGCCTGGGCCATGTGGGTTATTTGCTTGCCCGCCATCTGCATGAGGCCGGTGCAAGACTGACCGTCGCAGACGTTAACCGGGACGCTGTTGAACGTGCTGTCAAGGAATTCGGCGCAACCGCCATCGGTACCGACACCATCCACAAAGTCCCCTGCGATGTGTTTTCTCCCTGTGCCCTGGGTGCCATCATTAACGACATGACCATCAATCAGCTGCAAACCACCATCGTGGCCGGAGCTGCCAATAATCAATTGGCTCATACCTATCACGGCAAACTGCTGCATGATAAAGGCATCGTCTATGCGGCGGATTACGTCATCAATGCTGGCGGTCTTGTTTTCGCAGCCAGCAAATACCTCAATACCCCCGATGAGCAGGTTGTACGGCAAATCAACAGCATCGGGACCTCCCTGATGGAAATTTTTGTCCGCTCACAAAAAGAAAACCGCCCTGCCAGTGAAATTGCCGACACCTTAGCCCAGGAAAAACTGGCCTGACCGATTCAACAGGCAACCCTGGCAGCCCGGGTTGCCTGTGCTCTTTGGAGTTTCGTCCATGATTAAGCACTTAAACATCACGCCCGCCCTGTACGATTACATGCTCGATGTGTCATTACGCGAACACCCCGTCCTGAAAGCCCTTCGCGAAGACACTGCCAACATGGCCCTGGCCATCATGCAGGTAGCACCCGAACAGGCGCAGTTTATGCAGCTGCTGCTTAAACTGATCAAGGCCAAACGTGTCCTTGAGCTCGGCACATTCACCGGGTACAGTGCCCTGGCCATGGCGCTTGTCTTACCGGACGACGGGGAACTCATCACCTGCGACATTAACAAGGAATGGACGGCAAACGCACCTTCATTCTGGCAGCAGGCGGGGCAGGATAAAAAAATTCAGTTGCGCCTGGCCCCGGCTACCGAGACCCTGCAACAATTACTCAACGAGGGGTATCAACACCGGTTTGATTTTATTTTTATCGATGCCGATAAAACCAATTACCTTCACTATTACGAACAGGCATTACAGCTTGTAAGCCCCCAAGGTCTCATCGCCATAGACAATATTTTTTGGGATGGTAAAGTAATTGATTCGCAAGTGAATGACGGCCAGACCCGCGAAATCAGACGGCTGAATGACTTGCTAAAACAGGATGAACGAGTGGATACCAGCCTGTTAGCCATTGCCGACGGCCTTTTTCTGGTCAGGCCACGCCAATAGCCAACGGCTTTTGAACAGCATTGAGATTAAGAAGGAATGACTATGAAAAAACACACGGAACAAAACCCCTGCGGACTGGATGGATTTGCTTTTTTAGAATTTTCATCACCCGATAAAGCCCTGCTTGAGCGGCAGTTCAAGGCCATGGGGTTCACAGCGAAAGCCACCCACAAAGCACAGGACATTACCCTTTACCATCAGGGCCAGATTCAGTTTATTGTCAATGCAACAACCAACAGTCAACCCGAACGCCACGCCAAAACGCATGGTGCAGGGGCCTGCGCCATGGGGTTTAAAGTGCAGGATGCGGAGCAGGCTTATGCCTATGCCATCGCTCAGGGCGCGACCCCGTTTGTTGATTGCGATCATGCCCATCATGGCTTACCCGCCATTGAAGCCATTGGCGGCAGCGTGATTTATTTTGTTGATGACACCACCGAACCTTTTGCCAACCAGTGGCATCTGACCGGCTCAGCGTCAACACAACCCGGTTGTGGTTTGACGGCCATTGATCACCTCACCCACAATGTCTATCGCGGCAACATGGACAAGTGGGCGGCATTCTACGAAACGATCTTTAATTTTAAAGAAATTCGTTTCTTCAACATCAAAGGCCAAATGACCGGCCTTATCAGCCGCGCCTTAGGCAGCCCCTGCGGCAAGATTAAAATTCCTTTAAACGAATCCAAGGATGATCAATCCCAGATTGAAGAGTTTCTCCACGATTACAAAGGCGAAGGAATACAGCACATTGCCCTGAACTCCAGCAACATTTACACCACGGTCAATACGCTTCGCACAGCGGGCGTCAGTTTCCTGGATGTGCCCGATACCTATTACGAAATGATTGATCAGCGGGTTCCCTGGCATCAGGAGCCAGTTGCCCAGTTGCGGCAGGAAAAAATTCTCATTGATGGCGACAAGGACCCCGCCGGTGGGTTGCTGCTGCAGATTTTTACCGAGAACGTCTTTGGCCCTGTGTTTTTTGAAATCATTCAGCGCAAAGGCAACGACGGTTTCGGCGAAGGTAATTTCCAGGCGCTGTTTGAAGCCATCGAGCGCGATCAAATCCGCCGCGGCACCTTACAGGAAGCACACTGATGAAATTAGCCAGCTTGAAATCCAGAGACAGCCGCGACGGCGAATTGTGCGTCGTCAATCAATCCATGACTCGTGCTATCCGTGTGGGTCATATTGCAAGGACACTCCAGCAGGCCCTTGACCATTGGGAAGCCAAGGCCCCCGAATTACTGGAAGTGTATGAAGCATTAAATGAAGGGGATCTGGCGCACAGTTTTACTTTTGATCCGGCCCATGCCGCTGCCCCCCTGCCGCGTGCTTACCAATGGGCGGATGGCAGCGCGTTCGTCAACCACGTGGAACTGGTGCGCCAGGCACGCGGAGCGCAGCTTCCCGACGATTTCTGGACCGATCCGCTGATGTATCAGGGCGGGTCTGACAGTTTCCTGGGTCCGATGGATGCGATTGAAGTGGCGGATGAGAAATTCGGCATTGATTTTGAGGCTGAACTGGCTGTCATTACGGATGATGTGCCCATGGGCGTCAGTGTCGAGCAGGCAGGACAGCACATCAAGCTGTTCATGCTGGTGAATGATGTTTCCTTGCGTAACCTGATCCCTCCTGAATTGGCCAAGGGGTTTGGTTTTTTCCATTCCAAGCCCTCAAGCGGTTTTTCACCCGTGGCCATCACGCCAGATGAGTTGGGCAGCCATTGGGATGGAAAGCGGGTGCACCTGCCGCTCAGGAGTTATTTAAACAGTCAGTTATTTGGTCAACCCGATGCGGGAACCGACATGACCTTCTCCTTTCCGCAATTGATTGCTCATGCCGCAAAAACAAGACCCTTGGGCACAGGCACCATCATCGGTTCAGGTACCGTCTCCAACCGGGATCGCAGCAAAGGCTCGTCTTGTATAGTTGAAAAACGTATGTTAGAGATTATTGCTGACGGAAAGGCAACCACCGATTTTATGCGTTTCGGCGATTCCATTCGCATTGAAATGGTGGATGAGCAAGGGCATTCTTTGTTTGGAGCAATTCATCAAACCGTTGTTCAATATAAAGGATAAACGTGAAACTATATGATTATTTTCGTTCAACGGCGAGCTATCGCGTGCGCATCGCCCTGAATATTAAAAACATCAGCTATGAAACGCTGGCAGTTCATCTGGTGAACAATGGCGGCGAACAACATCGGCCGGAGTATCTGGAAATGAATCCTCAGGGCCTGGTTCCTACCCTGAATGAAAATGGTCATATTATTACGCAATCGCTCGCCATCATTGAATACCTGGACGAGATGACGCCCACGCCGCCCCTGCTGCCACAGACGCCTTTAGGCCGCGCGCATGTCCGCAGCCTGGCCCTCACCATCGCCTGTGATATCCATCCCTTGAATAACCTCAGGGTGCTTAACCGGTTAAGGTACCAATTCGATGCCGATGAGCCTCAGATCCGTGAGTGGTATTTTCATTGGCTTAAACTCGGTTTCGATGCCGTTGAAAGCCGCTTGCAGCAAATGCCGCATAAAAATCAAGTTTGTTATGGCCATGAAGTGACACTGGCGGATATCTGCTTGATACCCCAGGTTTACAATGCCCATCGTTTTGGCTTTCCTATGGTCAACTATCCGTTAATCAACGCCATTAATGAGCATTGCCTGTCGTTAAGTCCCTTCAAAAATGCAGCCCCTGAAGACGCTTAAACGTACAGATAAAAGCCATAGGCTAACAAAATGATGCCAAGCACCAGGGCAATACCTGCCGTAATGTAATAACCAGAGCCCGCATAAAAGGATCGGCTGAACGTCATCATTTTTTCTGGAAAAGCCAGCCATAAGACCGATTTAATTAAAATCAGCCAGGCGATAATGGTAATGATGACTTCTTCATCCCAAACCCAGAGGTTATGCACGAGCACCAGAATAATACCGATGATGAGCGAGAACGTCGCACCAATAAGAATGGCATGCGAGCCTTCGTGAAGATTGGTCATCAGGTTTCGATAATAATCAGCACGCGTTAACATCACGATGGCCACAATCAGTAAATAAAAGCCCAGCACTTGACTAATCAACAATGAATGGAGTGATTCAGGCATGGTCAGCTCCCTGCAGTTTTCCATACTTACAGTTTAGTACATCGTCAGCATTCCCTCTTCCGCTGCGTTGACGAAGCTTGTTAAACCGGCATTAAAACCATGCCTTTTTCACTGTCGCAGTCGTTACCCGCCCCGCAGTATCCCGCTTAAGAATAGTCCACTCCGCCTTGCAGCGTTGCAAATGCCCCATCAGGATCGTCTGATCATTGCAATAGTAGCGCACCGGGAGGTTCTCAATTGTTTCGCTTTGACGTGCGGCTTCGCATTGCTCACCGTTCAGGAGTTCAACAGCCCAGGGATAGGCTCTCGACATGTCCAGTTCGGTATGCTGACTGTTGTCCGCGGCTGTGTTCAATTTTATGAGCACACTGCGGCCAACCCAGGGGGATTGCGGACAAAGGGCTTCGGTGTTGTCGCTGAATTTTTTAATGAAGCAGGGATCAAACACCTGCCCCTCTGCGAGACAACGCCACGCATCCTCCCGCGCGATGCGCTGCGACTGCTGCCAGCACTCCCCCGAAAGACGTTTATCAATAATCAGGGGAATTTGCTGTTCTGTTCCTCCAAACGGCCTGAACAATTTCAATTCGGTATCCTCTGCCATGACACGAAAGGAGTAAAGAATGGCTAAAATGATCATTAGAACACGCGGCATGGATTACCTCACTTATTTCATTTAGTGTATTATCCTACTTAATCGTGGCTTGAACCACAATCGACACGTATTTTGCCTGACTGGTGCATAATGCAACCTTCTATTGGAGTGGATATGACAGAAGTTTATACAATTAAACAGTGTTTGGACGGCGAGGTTCCGGTTGACGCCCGCGTCACTGTGAGAGGCTGGGTAAAAACCCGCCGTGACTCGAAGGCCGGCCTTTCTTTCGTGGCCTTGCATGACGGTTCCTGTTTTGCACCCATTCAGTTGGTTATCAGCGAACAACTGCCCAATTACCAGGATGACGTGCTTAAACTCACCGCAGGCTGTGCCATTTCGGCAACCGGTCAATTGATTGCCTCGCAGGGAAAAGGGCAACAGTTTGAAATTCAGACTGAAAGCCTCGAAGTCGCCGGTTGGGTTGAAAACCCAGACACCTACCCGATTCAAGCGAAACGTCACACGCTGGAATTTTTACGAGAAGTCGCTCATTTGCGCCCTCGCACCAATACCATCAGCGCCGTAACCCGTGTGCGTCATTGCCTGGCTCAGGCAGTTCACCGCTTTTTCCATGAGCAAGGGTATTTCTGGATTCACACACCGATTATCACCGCCAGCGATTGCGAAGGCGCAGGCGAAATGTTCAGGGTCAGCACGCTTGATCTGCTCAATCTGCCAAAAACGGCACAGGGAGGGGTGGATTTTTCCAAGGATTTCTTTGGTCGAGAAACCTTCCTCACAGTCTCTGGGCAGTTGAACGTCGAGGCGTATTGCCTGGCCATGTCCAAAGTGTATACTTTTGGTCCCACCTTCCGTGCTGAAAACTCCAACACCAGCCGCCATCTCGCCGAATTCTGGATGATTGAGCCCGAAGTGGCTTTTGCTACCCTAAACGACATTGCCGCGTTGAGTCAGCGCATGTTGCGCTACCTGTGTAAGACCGTACTGGATGAGCGCGGTGACGACATGGAGTTTTTCAATCAGTTTGTATCACCTGGCTGCATTGAGCGGCTTGAACACATTGTCGCGTCTGACTTTGAGATGATGAGTTATACCGATGCCATTAACGCCTTAAGTAAAGCGGATAAGAAATTTGATTTTCCCGTAAGTTGGGGGCTTGATCTGCAGTCCGAACATGAGCGATATCTGGCAGAAGAATTGTGCAAAAAACCAGTTATCCTCACCGATTACCCCAAAGACATCAAGGGCTTCTACATGCGCCTTAACGACGATGGCCGGACGGTGGCAGCGATGGATGTGCTCGCCCCCGGTATTGGTGAAATCATCGGCGGCAGCCAGCGCGAAGAGCGGTTGCACATTCTTGATCAGCGCATGGAGGAGTGTAAACTGGATAAAGACAATTACCAGTGGTACCGCGACCTGCGCCGTTATGGCAGCGTACCTCATGCCGGCTATGGCTTAGGCTTTGAACGTCTGATTAGCTATGTCACCGGCATTGGTAACGTACGGGACGTGATCCCATTCCCACGTACCCCGGGCCATGCCGATTATTAATGACCGGCTGAACCTGGCGCGGACACCGGCGCCGGGTTTGCATCGCTCTGATTTTCAAACTGCCTGTCATGGAATTTCACCCGGCTGACTTCCGGGTGAAAAAAAGACGGGCCCATTTTCCCAATAATTTCACCAAAATCAGAGACTTGCTTAGGCGTCTGATGCACGTGTTTAATTCGTTTCACGGCTGGAAAATCCCCATGGTTGAGTGATTTGGGCATGTTGTCACCTTTACACATAAATCCCTCCACTGGATAGAGTTATGAAAATAAACGACCGTCCTGAATGGCATAGTGTTTGTCCATTCGGTCGGCCAACTGCTTATCGTGAGTAACGATAACCAGGGCGGTATTAAACTGTTCATTGAGCTTAAGCATCAGCTCAAAAATTTTCACGGCCGTGGCATGATCCAGATTGCCGGTGGGCTCATCCGCCAGCACGCACTGGGGCTGATGCACCAAAGCGCGGGCGATGGCTACGCGCTGCCGTTCGCCGCCAGACAATTGCGCGGGCTTATGCGTCACCCGATGAGCAAGGCCCACCTTATCAAGCATCAATAACGCCAGCTCCCGGGCGTCCGTCACCGATTTATCGCCCAGCAAAAGAGGCATGGCCACATTTTCAAGGGCTGAAAATTCAGGGAGTAAATGATGGAACTGGTAGACAAAGCCCAATTTCTCATTGCGAAGCTGGCAACGTTTTTTTTCAGTCAGAGACTGCCAATCCACTCCCTGCATCCGCACCTGTCCCTCACTGGGTTTATCGAGCCCCCCGAGAAGGTGCAATAAGGTGCTCTTACCCGATCCCGACGGCCCAACAATGGCAATCCGATCACCGGCCTGCACTGAAAAATCAATGCCGTTAAGCACAGGAACAATGGACGTCCCGTCATGGTAGGATTTGCTGAGGCGCTCACAGGAAAAAATAGTCTCACTCATAATGCAAAGCCTCCGCAATAACGGTTCTGGACGCACGCCAGGCCGGATAAATGGTGGCGATAAAGCTCATTAATAGTGCCAAACCGCAAATCTGCACCAGATCGACCCACATGATTTTTGAAGGAAGGTAATCGACAAAATAGATACTGGACGACAAGACCTGAACATGGAAAAGCGATTGCAGGTGATTCACAATGGCCGTGGCATTACTGGCTAAAATAATACCGCCGATAAGACCCAACAAGGTGCCAACAACCCCTACCATCAAGCCCTGGACAATAAAAATTTTAAGAATCATCGATGGCGTAGCGCCAATGGTTCGTAAAATGGCGATTTCTGCCTGCTTGTCATTGACCACCATGACCAAGGACGAAACCAGATTAAACGCAGCCACGGCGATGATGAGCAGCAGGATGAGGAACATCATGGTTTTTTCCATCTTGACGGCTTGGAAAAAGGGGCCAAATTGGTCAGTCCAATTGCCTACTTCATAGCCATCACCCAGCGTCTTGCTGATTTCATGAGATAATTCCGGTGCCTTATAAATTTCCTTGATTTTCATCTTCACGCCGCTGACCTGGTCACCCAATTGCAATAATTTCTGGGCATCGCCCAGGTTGATGAAGGCGAGTTTGGTATCGAAATTAAATCCGGTTCCGGCTGAAAAAACACCGACCACCGTAAACCGTTTAAAACGGGGAATCATTCCCGCAGGTGTCACCGTCGCCTGAGGAATCATGATGGTTACCTTATCGCCAATCATCAAGCCCAGACTGTCCGCAAGCCCCCGCCCCAGGATTAAGCCAAAATGCTTTAAATCCGCGAGATCCCCTGCCAGCATTTTTTCCTTAAGATGGGTCACTGCCTGTTCTTTTTCAGGCAATACCCCGGTTAATACAATCGGAAGAACCTGGCCCTCATGCGTCAACAGGCCCTGAGCACCGACATACGGAGCCACCGCTTTTACATCTGGAAAAGTCATCAGTTTTTTATCGAGGGCCTGCCAGTTGCTGATTTTGCCATCGAGCCCGCTGACGGTAATCTCAGGGGCCATACCAAAAAAACGCTTATGGATTTCTTCATCAAACCCATTCATCACCGATAAAACCGTGATTAAAACCATCACCCCCAGGGCAATCCCAAGCATGGAGCTTAACGAAATAAAAGACACAAAATGATTTCTTTTTTTTGCCCGGGTGTATCGCAACCCGATGTAAAACGCCAATGGTTTGAACATAGATGGTTTTTTTTGATAAAAATCTATTGTAGTGAAAAAGCGCCGCAAGATATAGCTCGCATTGCACAAATCATGTGTTTATTCACCGCGTGGCTGCTGCCTCTTAACATTTCCTTAAGAAAAATAGGGTTAAATGAGCACGTCCAACCCAGAGGAAAGTAAAAAGATGAAAAAAAGCGCAGAAAATTTTTTAGCCAAAATAGAAAAAATTCTACCCCAAAAATCCAACCCCTTTCTGATTAACAAGATTTTAATCGAGTTAAAACTGGATGCCCTGGATACGAAAGATAAAGATTTCGCCGAGTTTATCGTCAAGGCGCGCTCACAGAAAATCGACTTAACCAAGCTGATCCAGTACCTTAAAAACGCTCTGACCACTAATGAGCCCCTTTGCCAACTCTTGGCCATTATTGAAGAAAAGCAATTAATTGCGGATTCCGACCTGAATGCAATAGCCGATACTTTGGAAATGCAACTGAACCTGTTGTTCCTTTTTGAAGGCATGTTAGTCACCATGGCCAACAGCAAAGTGTTTGCCAAAGAAGTCTACGATCATTTAGTCACATTAAGCGGCAATCGATTTCCCGGAAGCCCCCTCGCTGACTTTATTTTCGGCGTCCCCTCAAACGCGACCTTGTTTGAGCGGTTGAAAATGGTTTCGATTAAACCGGTCATGCTGACAGTCCTCTTCCACCGCTCCATGGGTGACAAGCAAGAAACCCAGGAAGCCCTGGATCAGTTTATCAGGGAGAACGGCTTGTCCGGCACCAACGCCTGGATCGAGACAGCAGAACCAAAGGCCTTATCAGAAAAAACAGTCCCGGTGATGGGATTAAATATCCTTGAAGCGGCCTGGGAAGACGCAACCGGCCATGCCAAAGAGAATGGCGGAATTGACAATGCAGAATCCGGGATTGGTCTCATCCAAATCATGGAGCAGCAACAGTACATGAATCAATGCGATTACTTCAGCACGCTATTGCCGGAAGGCACCCATCGAAAAGACGACGGCAGTTATGAATTAATCCCCGACTTAAAAATCGATGACGCAAAAAAGCTGGTATCCCAGTTCCATGTTCATCCACAATGGCGGGATTTATACACCAGTTGGAATCTTTTTTTTGTGGCTGCCAATATTGATACCGTGGTCATGCCACTGAAGTTACTGCTCCCCACGGTCATGTCGGCCCACCCCTCCAACTACAAGGAAACGCGGGTTTTATCGTTGTTTTTAATCGGAAATCTGTTTCTTCACGCCAGTAAGAACAACCCCTTTTTCAAAAATTTTACCTTAGCGAACGCCGATATTATTTTCAAAGAATGGGGCAGAATTAACAATGAATACGCCAACCAGCAACTGCATGCGCTTTGTCCCGAAGTACCCGCGTCAACCAAACCCTCGTTGCAGGAGGTTCTCGGTTACCATACCCACCTTAATTTTTTAAAACACCTGTACAATTTTGTCAGGGATTCCAGCCATTACCGTTTTACGCCCTCATCTAAGGGTAAACAGCCCGGGCCTCAATTCTTTACGCCGGTAAAAACCTTAAACACCATGGAATCGGCGACTGAGAAAAAAATAGAATACACGGCGGCCTTAATCCGCAAGGCCTGAAGCGCTCAGGCCTTGCAATACTACATTTTGGGGGATTTCAAGACATCCTGCTTGCACGGTTGCTCAGCCTTGGCCTGTGCAGACGCCCAAAGAGTAAATGCGTTTTCCTGCTTGCCGGCGAGCACTGCGGCATGCCTGGCCCGCTCACGCAATGCTGGATAATCATGCAATTCATTGCACTTTTCCAGCATGGCATCAATCGTTTCAAGGGAAAAGGGATTACTGTTCTTAAGCCCACAACCATAATAGGCATTATGAATGGCCTCGGTTGACTGGTTTTCAGCCTGCCGTGCCAGGTAAAGCGACTTCCATAATGAAAAGAGACTGCCTTCGTATTGCGTTTTCCATTCATTGGGCGACTCGTCCCTGTTGATTTGCGACAAGGCGTGCAGCAAATGAAAATACCCATTCGCCAACAGCAGATAGCCCGGGGTCCCATGCCGCTTCGCCAGACTTTCCCGGCTGTAGAGGATGGCGGCAAATGTCTGTATAAAATTCAGGTCTGGCTTATTGGCGGCGATGACAATTTCATGAATCCAGCTTTGAGCGGCATGAATGGAGTGACAATTTAACGCCTGATTCAGATGCTCCTGATAGCGCTCCAGATTTCCCTGTGCTTTCTCACGCTGCGCCAGCAGGAAAAGCGTGTGGCCCACCGTCAAATCGGCGTCGCAAACCCCATCCTGGCCTTTAAAGGCATATTTGCTGATTGCCCGTCGTCGCTCTTTCCAAAACTCATCAAACGCATTCGATTTCAGAATGTCATAAAGATCGGGCGATTGCATGCAAAACTCTGCCAGTTTGCTGGCGTTCCACGACGATAGCAGGGCAATCACGGCCTCAAACGCGTCTTCGCGCAGCAAATCACCAATGGAGGGGGAACTTTCATCTGTCATGAGTACCTCAATGCTTAAAGCCAGCAAATATACTCTAATTTAACTACAAATTAACATTCTTTGCACATATTTTTCCCACGGAGGTCAATTAAATACCAAATAATAACCTATATTTACAATAATCCTTCTTTATTCTACATGAGAACAGCATGCCACTGTCAGAGCAAAGCAAAATTGCCATCATTAAACGTTTTCTTACCGAAAACAGCACCCCCCCGCTGGACAAGGAACTTTCGGACGAAGCGATTAAAACGATGCCTCTGTTTAATAAACTGGGCAACAGTCTTGACCAGCTGGCTGATTTTGACCCTGTGATTCATTTTGCAACGTTGAATCAGGACGTCAATCAATGGCAATTGTTAACCCAGGTGCTTAAAAGTGGTTTGGACCTTCGCGCAGGCAGTCCGCCCACGATCGAAAAAGTGGATTACCCTGCCATGCGGGCCACTACGGATCGCCATGCAATCAGCCTTCTGCCGCAGCCTGACTATTATCAACGTGTGCCGAAACCCAATCCAGGGGCTCAGCAAATGTTGGATCCGCTCATTGACAATGCCCGTACTGCCCTGGGAAAACTCCTTAAAACATACCCTGAATTTGAAAAATTTGATCCCAAATACATCCCCGACATTCAAAAAAACATTGAGATTCTAAAAGGCAATATAAAAATAGCTGAATCAGTCAAGGATGACGTGAACCTTAAAAAATTCACGTCGCAATTGACCTTATTGGAAGATCTACACAAGATTAACCAATTGAGAATCATTCAGATCCCCAATGAAAACGGTGCAGCTTTTAACTATTGCGAGCTGGCTGAGTCAGCCGGCGGGGTCACTGAAAAAGTATCACTGATTAGTCTGTCTAAAGTCACAAGCCAGTTAACCACCCTCGTAACAACGGCTCCGACTACCGTGCAGGACTACCTGGATCATCGTAACGATTACAAGCTCAGCACGCAGGCCATTTTAAAATTGCCCAAGCACGGTAAAATTGAAGAAGTCCAGCGCGAATCCCTGGCCCTCAATTTTTCCCGCCTGTCCGGACTCGATACCACTCAATCCTCCATGGTAATGTATAATGGAAAACCGACTCTGTTTGTCCCCTTCGACGACATTCGACTGCTGAAAGATTTTGCCCATGGTAAAGTGTTCAAATCCGGATTGACAGGCTCTCAGACCTATGAACATTATTCCACCATTGATCCCGTAGGCTCCGGTTTACAATCCAATGTATTCATTCAGGATTTTGGCAAAAGCCTTGGCGTATTCTACCTTTGCAGTGATCCGGATTTTGTCGGCGGTTACAATCAAAACAAGGCCTTGCGCAACAGTAAAAGCCTGTTCATGTTTGATATGGTAGTCATGCCGGGCGATAAACTGAAACTGGATAGCCGTTTAAGTCTTCAGCCCAATGAATTTCTTGTCAAACACACCCGTCATGGCCAGGGTCGCAACCGAACCTTGATTGAAGACTCCGCTTTCCATGAAAAATTCAATAGCCTGCTGACGGTGATGAGGAATGAGAATCGCATGCTGGCTTATCTTGATTTAACCATCAGCCGTCACGCCGCCCACATTGAGCAGCTGAAAAAATCGCTGGACAATGCCACCTCCAGTCAGGCGAAAGAAATAAAAAGTGAAATCAAGCAGGTGGCCGCACTGCAAAAAGATGCCGAGCTTATCAGACAAAGCGTCAAAAACCGGATAAGCCGAATCCCGGAAACCTTCCCGGGCTCCGAAAAAATCAGTTATAACGGCATGGCCAAGGGCCTTATTCTCGAAAAATTACTCAATAATCCGGCCTTATTTAATGACGAAGGACGACCCTACCGCAATCCCTGGACTTACCGCAACGAAACCCAGCTCACCTACATGAAATTTCTTCCCGGGCAGGATCACAATGGGGACAAAGTACTGTTGGCTTTCTCCTCCATTATCCCACCGCAAATGGTCAGTTTTATCAAACGGCATGGGGCACCTTCCTTAACCATCGTTCCTCATCGGAATGAGTTTGAACTCACGCACATGACCATTTCGGTGAAAGAGTTGGCCGCGCTTCAGGAAACCATGCTTTACCCGGAGACGCATCTCGACGGGCTTTTACCTACAGACTACCTTAATCTAAGTGACTTGCATGCCATCGGCAATGCCTATGGCGAAGGGCATCGCACACGCATCATTTCCTTGATGCAGGAATACAAACAATTCATGGCTCAAACCGGAGTAAATGAGCCCAGTGTCCAAAGTAAATTAAAGGCCATAAATTCCGTCGATGCGGATCTGCTTGAATTCATCAATACAGCCAAAGACAAAGGGTTTGCCATGCATGTCCGCAAGAAGCTGCAGTTTGACATTCAGCAGCAATTGCGCAGCATGATTCCCGCAAAGGAGCTACCCGACAACCTGGATGAGGCATTCAGTGCCGCCTTGAAACTGGATCAGATAAACACCTTTAATCGCGTCATGGAAACTGCCATCGAAACCAAAAAATGGAATTCCCCGGAATTTAAAAAGTTCCTTCAGGCATGCATTAACCATTATCAAGGAGCAACCGATCATCATTTGGCCATTGACGCCAGCCGCAACGTCGCAAAAGCGGGCGGAGAAACCATGAACGCCTTCAGAATGCCATTGAAAGCGGTCTTAACCCCTGTATCTAAAGTCAGTAAGTCAGAAGATGACCACCTCGATGACATTGATCCCCTCATCATTCAACAGCAACAACTGAAGCAACAACAAGAAAAATTAGAAAAATCCGTCTCTATGGATAATACTAATAGTGAGGAGGAAGTAGAGCATCAGGAAGTATCACCAACTACAGTCAGTGTAGAGGTGAAGTAACTGTAACAGCACTTTCAAAAGGGACTTGAGGAGTGATTATGCCTGTACATGAACGACGACAGCACTTTCGCATTGATGATCAGATTTATTTTGATTACAAAATCCTGCAGCCGGGAGGTTTTTTTTCAGATAAATCAATCACGGATGAGCTATTGGGGCAGAATGGCCAGCGTTACGTGGAAACGACCCAATATTTTCAAAGCCTTGACTACGAGTTGTCCGAGCTCACTCAGGAAATCGCTTTGAAAGACCCAACCATGGCCCATTACCTGAATCTTATCAACGCCAAAATTGACCATTTGGCACACCACCTGTTAATTGGTGAAAAAATACACCTGCGCAAGGTCAATATCAGCTTGGGCGGTATGGCGTTTAAAGCCAAAGATCGAATTAAGGAAAAAACCCGTTTAAAAATAGTGATTTATACTAAACCGAAAATGGTACCCATCATCCTGGATGCCACGGTGGTTTACAGCCAGTTTTTAGGTGAGAGTATGTACAGAACCGCCGTGCAATTTGAAACATTAACGAATGAGCAGGAGCAGTTGCTGTCCCAGCACATCATGCTGGCCCAGGTCCGATGCCGTGCGGATTAAAATTAAAGCATTGCATTGCTGAGTCTGACACAATCCAGCATAATTTGGGCTCCTTTTGTTGTTATTTGCAGGTATAAGATGCCCAGACACATTTTTTGTTCAAAATTAAATCAAGAAGCTGAAGGCCTTGACGCCCCCCCTTTCCCCGGTGAGCTCGGCGAAAAAATCTACCATCATGTGTCAAAACAAGCCTGGACTATGTGGCTTTCTCATCAAACCATGCTCATTAATGAATACCGTTTAAGCCTTATCGACCCCAAGGCGCGCGAGTTCCTCACGAAAGAAATGTCGAATTATTTTTTTGGCGACGGCTCTGCCAAACCGGCCGGATTTGTTCCTGAAGAGTAGGTGATGTATGTTTCATGAGTTGCTGAATGTCCACAGTGAAGTCTTTTCTGCCATTGCACATCGACAACCCGTCGTCGTCCTCGAATCCACCATCATTTCGCATGGCATGCCCTACCCCGATAATCTCGCCACCGCCCGCCTGGTGGAGCAGCTCATTCGTGAAGAGGGCGCTATTCCGGCGACTATCGCCCTGCATCGGGGGAAAATTCACATTGGCATCGATGAGGAAATCATGGACGAGCTGGCCCAGGCAAACGGCGTCATGAAAGCCTCACGCCGTGATTTAGCTTATGTGTTAAGCCAGAAACTCACCGCCAGTACGACTGTCGCTGCGACCATGTACTGCGCCTATTTAGCCGGCCTTCCCCTTTTCGCCACGGGTGGAATTGGCGGCGTTCATCAGGAAGTACAGGACAGTTTTGACATTTCTGCTGACATCATCGAATTGTCGTCAACGCCGATGACGGTCGTCTGCTCAGGCGCCAAATCCATTCTTGATTTGCCGAAAACCCTGGAAATGCTGGAAACGCACGGCGTGGCCGTGGTCGGCTACCAGACCGACGAATTTCCCGCCTTCTACAGCCACTCCAGCGGCATTCCCCTGGTTCACCGCCTGGACAGTCCGGAAGACATTGCCGACATGATGCACTTCCAGCGCCGCTTAAATATCCGTAACGGCATTGTTGTCGCCAACCCCATTCCCAAACACGCTGAAATTCCTGATTCAGATATTACACCCATCATTGAGCAGGCGCATCGCGAAGCCCAACACATTCAAGGAAAAGCAATTACACCTTATCTGCTGCAGCGCATCAGTGATTTGACCGCCGGCCGAAGCCTGAATGCCAACATCGAATTGATAAAAAATAACGCAATTTTGGGCGCCAAAATCGCCATTGCCTATCAAAATCAATTTTTAACGAAAAAATCATAATTCAGTACTTGACTCTGAATCGTTCTCGGAGTTTAATAGCAACCTCTTGGGGCCAGATAGCTCAGTCGGTAGAGCAGAGGATTGAAAATCCTCGTGTCGGTGGTTCGATTCCGCCTCTGGCCACCATGATTTATCTAGTAAAATCATGGTGTTACCAAAAATTAAACCCCTCACCATCCAAGCCCTTTAAAATCCATTGTGGGATCCTTGAGGGCCACAGTCCCAAAAATCAACGGGTCTTTCCCAATTACGGGGGCACTCAATCAACAGCATAGTACTCTAACTCTGGTTCTATAATTTGGGTCTTTCCCAATTACGGGGGCACTCAATCAACAGCATAGTACTCTAACTCTGGTTCTATAATTTTCAAAATTTTTAAAGCCATAGGCTCGTCTTTGAATCAATTTCATTTTTCTATGGAAGCCTTCGGTAATGCCGTTAGACTTGCTGAATCGCCACATTCTCACGATCTCTTCTTTCCAAGAATCTAAGGTTTTACCAAGAGCGCATAATGATTTGAAAGCGCTGTTTTTTAGTGAGTTGAGCATGTCCAGGAATTGAGGGATGAGCTGACGACAGCGAGGCTTATCTAATGTTTTCTTCATTAATATTTCATAAAGACTTTGTTGAAAATGATAGATGGATTCAATAGCGGGATTCTCTTTAAAGAAAGCGTCTCTGGTAATGAGTTGCTGAATGGTTAATTTGTCGGGTTTCTTGCGAAGTAGAGCTAATAGGCCGCGATTACTTTTTATTTTTGTTGATAGTTCCCGATAGGTTAGCATGCATTGATGCTGTAATAGTCGTATGACATGGAATCGGTCTGCGACTATTTTGGCATTGGGAAAGTATTTTTTAACTATGGAACGATAGGTGCTACTTAGGTCCATACAAATGACTTTAACTCTTTCTTTTCCCGGGAGAGAAGACAGATAGCTTTTGAGCGTACTCTCGCTCCTGCCTTTTACAATATCGAATATTTTTCTTTTTTTTAAATCACACAAGGTTGTTGCAAATCCTTGCTTACGACTAAAGAAATGTTCGTCTATCCCAAGGACTGTAGGACATAATGCATTGCTTAGCTCTTTATGTTGCTCTTGGTATTGTTTTTGATACCAACGCTCAATTGTGGCCTTACCTTTTTTGAATTGCTCAGCCAAATCTTTTTGCGAAACACCCCGCGTATGCTCATGAAAGACAGCGGCTTGGAGCCGCCATGTTGAACGTTGATGCTTATTAATTCCAGGGAACTGTTGATTGCCATAACGCTTACAGGTGTGGCAATACAATTTATAAGCCTTAAAACTTAAGATACTTCTTCGATGCCCTATAAGTTCATGATGAACTTTTCTCATATAAGAAGCTTTTTTACGAACTACCTTACTTTTGCAATGACCACAACGAGGAAGTCGATTATAAGAAAGTTCTAACCACAATGGTTGATAACCTTTCACTTTCCTTATAGAAAATCCGGGTAAATTTAGGATAAGATCATACTTCGGCACTTTAATCTCCTTTTGATCGTCAAATCAAGGAGTTAGATTACTCTAACTTAGATTAAAGTGCCCCCTTAAATGAGAAAGAGCCTATAATTTTCAAAGTTTTTAAAGCCATAGGCTCGTCTTTGAATCAATTTCATTTTTCTATGGAAGCCTTCGGTAATGCCGTTAGACTTGCTGAATCGCCACATTCTCACGATCTCTTCTTTCCAAGAATCTAAGGTTTTACCAAGAGCGCATAATGATTTGAAAGCGCTGTTTTTTAGTGAGTTGAGCATGTCCAGGAATTGAGGGATGAGCTGACGACAGCGAGGCTTATCTAATGTTTTCTTCATTAATATTTCATAAAGACTTTGTTGAAAATGATAGATGGATTCAATAGCGGGATTCTCTTTAAAGAAAGCGTCTCTGGTAATGAGTTGCTGAATGGTTAATTTGTCGGGTTTCTTGCGAAGTAGAGCTAATAGGCCGCGATTACTTTTTATTTTTGTTGATAGTTCCCGATAGGTTAGCATGCATTGATGCTGTAATAGTCGTATGACATGGAATCGGTCTGCGACTATTTTGGGGTCTTTCCCAATTACGGGGGCACTCAATCAACAGCATAGTACTCTAACTCTGGTTCTATAATTTTCAAAGTTTTTAAAGCCATAGGCTCGTCTTTGAATCAATTTCATTTTTCTATGGAAGCCTTCGGTAATGCCGTTAGACTTGCTGAATCGCCACATTCTCACGATCTCTTCTTTCCAAGAATCTAAGGTTTTACCAAGAGCGCATAATGATTTGAAAGCGCTGTTTTTTAGTGAGTTGAGCATTGACGTGGTCAACCAAATTTGTACACTCCAGTTAAGCCACTTTTTTCAATAGCCCCCAATAGTGGTTTTCAAATTGATTTGGGCTTTGATAATCCAAAGACGAATGTAATCTTTGATTGTTATAAAAGATAGTAATGTAATCGAGGATATCCTGCTTTGCCTCCTTCCGGGTTTGATAATTACGCCAATGTACTCGCTCGTCTTTCAAGCGACCGAAAAAACTTTCAGCAACGCTATTGTCCCAGCAGTCACCTTTTTTGCTCATGCTGCCCACTAGACCATATTGATTGAGAAGGTCACGATATTGTTTACTGGCATATTGTGAGCCTCTGTCGGAATGCACAATAAGGCCTGAACTTGGATTTCTCTGCCAAATGGCCATTGTTAATGCATCACAAACCGTATCAGTCTTCATTCTCGAACTCATGTTCCAACCCACTACTTTCCGAGAAAACAAATCAATCACCACGGTCAGGTATAACCAGCCCTCATGGGTTGATATATAAGTAATATCGGACACATAGGCACGATTGGGCTCATTGACCTGAAACCTCCTGTTTAACACATTATCAAAAACAGGTTGCTTGTGATTGCTGTTTGTTGTCACTTTGTATTTCTTTTTATATCGAACAAAAATACCAGCCTCACGCATCAAACTACGGGTTTTTCTTCGACCAACCGGATAACCAAGAGCATTCAGTGCTTTCCTTATCCTGCGATTTCCATACGAGAACTTGCTGGATTCCGAGATTTTTTTAACCCACTCCAATAGCTCTTGATGTTCTGGTTCATTGTTCGGGTTTGTTTGTTTCCGCTTTTGATAACTATAGTATCCAGAAGGAGTAACGCCCATGAGGTGGCACATCATGCCAACCGGCCAGGTCTTCTTGTGTTGGGCGATAAACGAATATTTTATTTCGCTTCTTTCGCAAAGAAGACCGTGGCTTTTTTTAGTATTTCTTTCTCCATTGTCAGCCTTCTGACTTCTTCTCGTAACTGGCGAATCTCAAGTTGCTCTTCCGTCAATTTACCATTTCCACGAAAAGCATTTTCATTATTCTCTGCTGCCTCTCGAATCCAGCGACTCAAAATATTCGAATTAATTCCCAAGCTCCTGGCAGCGTCTAAACATGCGTATCCTTGTTCAGTTACTAAGCTAACCGCATCCAGTTTAAATTCCTTTGTATATTTTCTTCTTGTAGACATTGTGACCTCCAATTAAGCAAATTATCTCTTAACTGGTATGTCCAAATCAATTGAACCACATCACATGTCCAGGAATTGAGGGATGAGCTGACGACAGCGAGGCTTATCTAATGTTTTCTTCATTAATATTTCATAAAGACTTTGTTGAAAATGATAGATGGATTCAATAGCGGGATTCTCTTTAAAGAAAGCGTCTCTGGTAATGAGTTGCTGAATGGTTAATTTGTCGGGTTTCTTGCGAAGTAGAGCTAATAGGCCGCGATTACTTTTTATTTTTGTTGATAGTTCCCGATAGGTTAGCATGCATTGATGCTGTAATAGTCGTATGACATGGAATCGGTCTGCGACTATTTTGGCATTGGGAAAGTATTTTTTAACTATGGAACGATAGGTGCTACTTAGGTCCATACAAATGACTTTAACTCTTTCTTTTCCCGGGAGAGAAGACAGATAGCTTTTGAGCGTACTCTCGCTCCTGCCTTTTACAATATCGAATATTTTTCTTTTTTTTAAATCACACAAGGTTGTTGCAAATCCTTGCTTACGACTAAAGAAATGTTCGTCTATCCCAAGGACTGTAGGACATAATGCATTGCTTAGCTCTTTATGTTGCTCTTGGTATTGTTTTTGATACCAACGCTCAATTGTGGCCTTACCTTTTTTGAATTGCTCAGCCAAATCTTTTTGCGAAACACCCCGCGTATGCTCATGAAAGACAGCGGCTTGGAGCCGCCATGTTGAACGTTGATGCTTATTAATTCCAGGGAACTGTTGATTGCCATAACGCTTACAGGTGTGGCAATACAATTTATAAGCCTTAAAACTTAAGATACTTCTTCGATGCCCTATAAGTTCATGATGAACTTTTCTCATATAAGAAGCTTTTTTACGAACTACCTTACTTTTGCAATGACCACAACGAGGAAGTCGATTATAAGAAAGTTCTAACCACAATGGTTGATAACCTTTCACTTTCCTTATAGAAAATCCGGGTAAATTTAGGATAAGATCATACTTCGGCACTTTAATCTCCTTTTGATCGTCAAATCAAGGAGTTAGATTACTCTAACTTAGATTAAAGTGCCCCCTTAAATGAGAAAGAGCCAAATAATCTGGCTAACCTATAATCGCGCCCTAAAATCCAAAATAGAGTAGAGGATATGATTAAATTCAAGGGGCGCCATTTTCCAAAAAGACCTAATACTGATGGCTGAGCGAGGAACAGCACTAGACCATTCAACGGTTCAAAAATGGGTAGTTTACTATGCGCCGCAACTGGAAGAAGCATTCAGAAAACGTAAGAAACCTGTAGGTAGGTCTTGGAAAATGGAGAGACTTACATCAAGGTTAGTGGCAAGTGGTGTTATCTTTATAGAGCGGTGGACAAGGAAGGTAAAACCATTGATTTTATGCTTTCAGAAACTCGAGATCGCTCTGCTGTATTGAAGTTTTCCAAAAAAGCCATGGGTTCTACTGGTCTGCCACAGAAGGTAAATATTGATAAATCAGGTTCAAATACCGCAGCACTGGAACGAATCAATAACCTATTATTTATTTATGGATTCTGGCATTTATTGATTGAGATAATGCGAATAAACTATCTCACTAACATAGTGGAACAAGACCATCGCGGTATCAAAAATATTACAAAATATACACTTGGATTTAAATCATTTGAATCCGCAGAAGCAACGATTACAGGAGTTGAATTGCACCGGATGCTTAAAAGGACAGATGGAACATAGGGGAGAGATACCTGCTTGGAAGCAGTTTTATGAACTTGCAGCTTAACTACACCCAAAAATAGGATGGCTTTAACTGCTTGAAAAATTTTCGACAGAACTCTGAAAAAGTCATGAAACTTATTGATGGCATTAATCGTAAATATGGTCCGAGATCAATGCGACTTGCTGCTGAAGGGTTTCGTAAATCCAAGTCGATGAAGCGACAACTGAAATCCCCACATTACACAACACGATGGTCGGAGCTTCCGATTGCCTAATTAAAATAATTATTCATCGATTTTTGATTCCCTGCCTAATTAACCGCTCAATCTCATCTATATCAAGCGGGCCTTCATGGGTCGCTGGTGGATTTAATATATCTTTTAGGCGAGCACCCCCAGAAACATTTTTTAAATCCTCTCTTTTAAGACTTTCCTTAACTTTACTTTTAGATATATCTTTTGAAGACTTTTTCATGATTTTGTCCTATAACAATAGGGTACTTTTTAAGAGTAGATCAAAATTTAAGGTTTTGTCGCGAAAAAATATTGGAACATGTTAAATTTTATTTTTTTCAGAGGTTCCCTTAATACTCAGTTTTAAATGGAAACACTTTAAAAAAGATATTATTTGGCTCTTTCTCATTTAAGGGGGCACTTTAATCTAAGTTAGAGTAATCTAACTCCTTGATTTGACGATCAAAAGGAGATTAAAGTGCCGAAGTATGATCTTATCCTAAATTTACCCGGATTTTCTATAAGGAAAGTGAAAGGTTATCAACCATTGTGGTTAGAACTTTCTTATAATCGACTTCCTCGTTGTGGTCATTGCAAAAGTAAGGTAGTTCGTAAAAAAGCTTCTTATATGAGAAAAGTTCATCATGAACTTATAGGGCATCGAAGAAGTATCTTAAGTTTTAAGGCTTATAAATTGTATTGCCACACCTGTAAGCGTTATGGCAATCAACAGTTCCCTGGAATTAATAAGCATCAACGTTCAACATGGCGGCTCCAAGCCGCTGTCTTTCATGAGCATACGCGGGGTGTTTCGCAAAAAGATTTGGCTGAGCAATTCAAAAAAGGTAAGGCCACAATTGAGCGTTGGTATCAAAAACAATACCAAGAGCAACATAAAGAGCTAAGCAATGCATTATGTCCTACAGTCCTTGGGATAGACGAACATTTCTTTAGTCGTAAGCAAGGATTTGCAACAACCTTGTGTGATTTAAAAAAAAGAAAAATATTCGATATTGTAAAAGGCAGGAGCGAGAGTACGCTCAAAAGCTATCTGTCTTCTCTCCCGGGAAAAGAAAGAGTTAAAGTCATTTGTATGGACCTAAGTAGCACCTATCGTTCCATAGTTAAAAAATACTTTCCCAATGCCAAAATAGTCGCAGACCGATTCCATGTCATACGACTATTACAGCATCAATGCATGCTAACCTATCGGGAACTATCAACAAAAATAAAAAGTAATCGCGGCCTATTAGCTCTACTTCGCAAGAAACCCGACAAATTAACCATTCAGCAACTCATTACCAGAGACGCTTTCTTTAAAGAGAATCCCGCTATTGAATCCATCTATCATTTTCAACAAAGTCTTTATGAAATATTAATGAAGAAAACATTAGATAAGCCTCGCTGTCGTCAGCTCATCCCTCAATTCCTGGACATGCTCAACTCACTAAAAAACAGCGCTTTCAAATCATTATGCGCTCTTGGTAAAACCTTAGATTCTTGGAAAGAAGAGATCGTGAGAATGTGGCGATTCAGCAAGTCTAACGGCATTACCGAAGGCTTCCATAGAAAAATGAAATTGATTCAAAGACGAGCCTATGGCTTTAAAAACTTTGAAAATTATAGAACCAGAGTTAGAGTACTATGCTGTTGATTGAGTGCCCCCGTAATTGGGAAAGACCCTATTATTTTAATGTTAGTGCGATGTTATCTGGCTTATTCCCTGAGTGGAGTTGGTCTTAGAGCGCGGTTTAAAAGTCGATCACTCTACTATTTACGTTAAAGGCACAGGTTCAAGCGCTATTCCAGAGAAACTGACCATGGATAAAAGTGGCGCCAACAAGGCCGGCATAGACACGCTTAACCTTCATTTGGTTATCCTGTTTATTTTAGGCGGCATACCTCTTCAAATAAAGGTTAGACAATCAAATACCTCAATAATATTATTGAACAAGACCCTCGGTTTGTTAAAAAATAACTGTTTGGTGTCTCGATTTCATTAGTTGGTTTAGTTGATGAACATCGACAATGGTTTAAATCTGCACAAGGAATTGACGCCAGTGAAACCCCTCGGGAAATTTCTTTTTGTGGCCATGCCATTAATCAAGAAGGCTTATTTATCATACCAAACGCTATCGAAGATGTGCGTTTTATGGATAACCCCTTGGTAATTAATGATCCTAACATTCGCTTCTATGCCAGGCTATCCCTTGAAACTTAGAAAAGGGATAAATTTTGGTACTCTATGTCTTATAGATCCCAAACCACGAGAAATGAATGAAGAAGACCAACAATTGCTTAGAGATTTAGGCGTGATGATTGAGCAAGAAATAAAATCGATTCAACTAGCCACACTTGACGAATTGACTATGATTTCTAACAGAAGAGGATTTTTGACACTAGCCGACCATAGTTTGAAAATTTGCCAAAGGCATAAGAAGTCGATGTCTTTTGTATTATTCGACCTGAATAAATGATCACCTCCCTGAACAATTTGACCCCAAATCAGTTTAGGCAGAAAATCTCGGATGTCCGTTTTTTCTAATTTCTGGCGGCTCTGTTTTGGGGAGAGGATCAGTTAACGGCTGTTGAAGGTTGGGAGTCTTTATTTTTTTAATTTGCTTGGCCATATAATCCTACTGGAGCAGACTTAATATAAGCGTTTCGATTTATTATTTATTAATCCCATTGTGGTAGGATTAAATTTAAAAATACTATAACAACCGATTAAAATCCTAATAGGATAGGATTATTGTAAAGATAATCGGTACTTTTAATCAACATCGTCAACGAACTCTATGGCGCCAACCGTCTGTCGATTTAAATAAAGTACAATTTGTTCCCCATTTTTAGGTCGGAGTCCCATAGGACTAGAACACCGTGAATGACTTTCCCCCCCTTTACCCTTCAATTATTCAAAAAAACCAGATTATAATGCCCTGCTTTCTTCCATGCCGTAACCGTTATGCTGATTTCAAAAAAAAGGCTCCTACAGGCCTTGAACCATTTTGACGACAGGAACATCCTCATCAAGGAATTGGTTCATGCCTCGGAAAATGAGAAAAACCTGTTTTTCAAAAGGGTCCTGGCCTTTTGGCTGGGCTCCAACATTTCTCGCGAAATGATTCATAAGCCCCGGTTAACAACGAAGTGCCAACAATGCATTGATGCGGTTTATTTTTGCATTCTGCTACTGGACAAACAAATGAGTTTGTTAGATAGACACTCCGCGGCGTTTAGGGTGCTAAAAAACACCCTGTTTGGGATGCTTGACTACTATAATGGTCATTTTCTCTTGTTAGTGCAGGAGCCCCGCACCATCCTGACTGCTTTTATTCAGTTAGTTCAAACCATCAATTACCAATCCTGCCCGTCTTCATCGGATCGCAAAATTCTTGAGCACACCCAAAAAGCCTGTCTGGGAGAGCTTTCGATATCCCAGCCGCAACCGGGTCCATGGGTCACCCAGGCTGCCAATGATGTGCCCTCGATTACCAAAGTCAATCCATTCAATATGGGCATTGCGATCAATAAACTGATTACTGCTAATTTCAATCAGTCGTTTTTTTTCCCCATGGCAGCCAGCCAGACCAAAACCCATTTAGTAGAAAAATTATTCATTCAGGCCCGCGATGGCATTGTCCTCGAAGGACTTTCTGTTAAAGAAAAAAACAAAAAAAACAAAACAGTTGTTCTGGCACTGATTGGGCACTTTCAAGCAGAGCATAGTTACCTGAACACCAGTTTTTATTCGTTTCAGGCACTGTTTGATACGCAACTGGTCATTATCAACCATCGGAATTACTCCAGGCGTTCCAACAAATTCGCGGCTCATCCCCAGGAGTTGGCTGAGGATGTGGTCGCCTTTGCCCGCTATTTTGTGAAAAAAAAGCAACGGGTGGTCCTCTACGGCATGTGCGGAGGAGCGGCACACATGATTTTAGCAGCAAATAGCCTGTTAAATCAGAAAATTCCTTTCAAGCTCATTGCGGATCGATTTAGCCAGCGATACATCGACTTCGCGGATTACAAAACCCTCTCAAGGGCAAGGAACCATATGAATACATTACCTGGAGGCTTTCAGCTGAGAGGGCTGACCGCTTTTTACCAGAATCCCTTCTTTGTCTATTGCCTGACTGTTTTTCTGTTTACCATCCTGTTTCTTTTATCTAAATCGGCACTGGCTTTAACTAAAGCCACCCTTGACTTTGGCCAACTGATTCAAGCCATCCCTGAAACCGATCGTTTGATTTTACAGGCGAAAGGGAAAAAATCCGCGCCAGGCCATGAACCGACATTCACGGACATGATTGTCCATCCTCAAAACGACTTAAGGCATGCGGTCAAGGAGAAAAGAAAGCAGAGAAAATCCCTGTTAAACAATTTAGCCGAGAACTGCCTGAAGGCCGCGGGAAACGCCGTTTTTTCGCAGGAGATTCAAGCGATTTTTCTTCAGCTGTCTCAACGTTTTCATCAATGCCTGGAGCTTATAAGCAATGAAAAATTAATGGATGACGCCAACAGCGACACGGTCACGGATTTACACAGCAGAAAGCTCTACACTTTGACGACCAGAAACAAATTACCCATCCATCAATTGATCACCGGTTTTTTCAGGCAACCAGGCCAATCGTTTCAACCGGTGATTGATTCATTCACCGCTTATTCCAGCGAAACCATCGTTGCAACCTTAGAACAGCTTTATGGCCATTCGCCTGCCATGGCCTCTCATTTCTCCCTTTTCGCAAAACATCTGGCGTTGTTTTTACAGGAGCTTAAAGCCAATGAATCATTCCTGGTGGCGATGGCCGATCGTTTGACCTCCACTCAATTGCCGGATTTACAAGCCCCGGGCAAAGCCTTGCTTGCCAGTGCATTATTTCAGCGGATGAGCCAGAATTTACTGCAAACGAATGCCCCTGCATTACAATGAATGGCAGGCGGCTCGTTGTCTATTCAAATCCCTGTTCGATCATTGTTTTGATTCGATCCACATCCACCTCCAAAATCAGGTGAATATTATCTCGGATGTCGTCCAGAAGTGTTTGCATGGTTTTTGATAAATTGAAATCCTGATTGCTAAACGTCAGCCTGGCCAATTCCGATAAATCGTGCTTGGAATGCTTGAGAAAAATTTTACCTTGTGGATCCGTTCTTACACTGATTTCCCCCGCCGTAAAATCATTGTGTAATGAGATTTTTCCAAATCCGGACACTGTTTCTTTTATACTCTCTTTTTTTGCTGCAATCATTGCCAAAACCAAATCATAGATAATCACCGCTTGCTTTTGCCCAAGGGATTCTGCATAAAAATATGGTTTTAAGATGGAGAAAATAAACTGATTGATCGGATCCGTTTTTTTTGAAATTTTCTCAAGGTAATCCACATTATCCACTCTCACTTTATCGATGGCCCCAGGCCCTAAAATCGTGAAATCACAGGGGTGATTAAGTAAGACATCAATCGCATGAGGATCCGCATACGCGTTAAATCCTGCCCCTTGAATGGCGCCGCGCAGGGTTTGAAAAGGCAGATTGGCCATCATCAGAATTCGGACATTGGCCATTTCCTCGGGAAAACGTTGCACCGCCTGCGCCAGATTGGTCGCAGGTCCAAGCGCGATTATAATCATGTCAGGGTGCTTTCTGGCCGCTGCTGCGATGGCAGCCGGCGCATCCGTTGGCAAACGCGCAAGGTCATGTTTTTTTTGACAACCCCAAAGCCCGTCAGGCCCCATGATTAATTGACCAAAACGGATGGGGGGAAAGACCAATGGGTTCGCCGCTCCCATGGTCACTGGAATATCCTGCCGGTTGATGACGTCAAGCACAGTCAAGGCATTATTGGTTGCATCCTGCACACTGTTATTGCCGCAGACGGTAGTAATGCCCAACAGTTTGATATTTTTTTGTCTTGCCAACCAGAGAATGGCCAGTGCGTCATCAACGCCCACATCGGAATCAATGAATAATTGAACGGCTTTATTGTCATCCGTATTGACCATGAAGGGTATCCCCCTTTGTCATGTCACTAATCATTTAAATGAAAATTTGCATCGTCATCACACAGAGTACGGTTTTTTAAAATACCATTCAGCATATCGCCTACCTTATCGGCTTCATTGTCAGGGAAACCCAAAAGAGAGAGGAACTCATTCCGGTTTACCCACTTCAGGCCTTGGCCTTCCAGTCCCCTGATTTTGCCGCTCAATTGCTCAATGAGCCAAACATCGTACAACACGTCGTGAGTGGTATAATGATAGGGTATTTTAATCCAGGGGGTTGCCTGAATGACTTGAATACCAAGTTCTTCTGTAAGTTCACGTTGCAAGCCAGCTAAAGCGGTCTCGCCAGACTCTACCTTTCCTCCGGGCAACTCCCAGGTGCCGGCCTGAGGCTGATGCTCTGCGCGTTGGGCAACGAGTATAAGACCTTCTTTATTGATAATAAGCCCCATCACGACATGCATTCTGTTTCCTTCCATTCTTTTCCAAGAGATACACTCTTCCACATGGCCTGAAATTCATGCCTTGCAGGAAAATAGCGTTCGATTGCCAACAATTGCCTTAAATAGTTTATGCTTATCAGTATAGTTGTCATTTTGAACCATGAAGGATTAACAGGGGTTATCAGTCCCAGCGGAACTCGCTCAGCGTATAGCCTGGCTCACAACAGGAAGCCCTGGGGAAATCGAGTTTGCCGATTAGGCAGAAAAAAATCTAATCGATGCCGCGCCGCCACTTAGTCTCGTCCTAAACAAAAACATGAATAATAAAAGAAATTACAGCAAGTCAATTTTTAGTTCTTAATAAAAAACCAAAGAAAAAACTGCGTTTTTTTCAGGCTTTCTTTTTCATGAAAGTGGGGGTTGAATACCCCCATTCTATTTTTGAGAAGACAGGGGGAAGATCCTGGATTTTAAGATCAATATCCTGTTCAGGAATTGTTTCCTTACAGCAGTGAATACATGCTTGATTTGTTTTCTTCATACACGTTCACTCTAACCATTTTAGATTGAAGAAATGAGTACAATTAAATAACTTATTGAAATATAAACATTTTAATTTGAATTTAATATAGCTTACGCTTTTTAAAAGTGCATTTTTTGTTGATTTTAATCTTATTGACAAGGCTTGGACACCCCGATGACATCTTGCAATTTTCCAGCCATTGTGCAATCTTTTAGTTCAATTCACAGACAAGGAAAGACTATGCAGGCTGAGGAATTACTCACGACCATTCACTCCATCATTGCCGAAGAACAGCAGTGGCAATCCCAGGTTCGCTACAACTGGGTCAGAGAATTTGGCAAAAATTTAGTCATGCTCATGAACCCGGAGTATGCGGTTGAGTTTCTGAAACTGGCTGAGCCAGAATTTCGCCTGCCCAAAGGGATTATTGCCATTAATCAGTTACTGAATGATAACGACATGCTCGCCTGTCGAAAAATTGAGGGCATTAAAGCCATATTAGCCGCCAAAGGGTATGACGGAATTAAGGAACATAAAAGTTGGAAACGTACTGAAACCACGCACGGTATTTATTGCCGCCTGGCAGTACAAATACGCGAATACGAAAACCAGTGCCTGCAAGAGCAAGGGGTCTACACGCCCGCGGCAGCCTGTTCCTGATTTAAACCATCAACCCAGTGATTATTTCTGGCCATAGCCTCGGCGATTATGGCCAGTTGAATCAGGGAGCCTAAGTAAACCACGCTGTTTTCCATGTCGTCCGCACTGACTTGTTCTTCTTCGGCAGTCAAAAGCACATCCCTTAACGCCTCGAGTTGTTTTTTTACCTGACTAGGCTTCAGATTGACTTGCTTCCCTTCAAACAAGGCCGCAACCTCTGCCTCCAGTGCCCTCAAGTCCCAACCAGCCTTAGCGGCAGCCAGACGGCATTTGTCCTGGTCGAGGTAATCATAAACATGCGTGATGGTGGCCTGCAGTAATACCTGGTTCTGAAAATCCTGTTTTGCCTCATCAAATACAGGCTGTTTTTTGGGCGGTAAGTCCTCCTGCTCCAGAGTTTCCAATAAACCGCGGCAAAACCAGAACAGCGAAGTCAAATCATACAAGGGCTTTTTTTGCGACTCAGGCGCTAAAAGCTGCCTGACGTTATAGTGCAGGTATCGCGACAGTTTATGTAGGCGGCCCGTCAACTGCGTCAACGTATCGCTTCGCCACAAGGCATTAGCCACCAGAAAAGTGGATGTGATACCAATTAAAATACCACCCAAACGCTCCAGGGGGGGATCCAGTCCGATCGGGGGGCCGCCGGCCTGCGCCAGGGTGATAATTAGAGCAATATTAGCCTGCAAGCCGATGTAGGCATACGCCGTGTATTTAAAAGAAAAATAACTGAACGCCCACACGCCAAACCACAAAATGATAATCAAATCATACAAATCCATCCGAATCGAGGCGAGAGAGAACAGCGCCAGCCCGCCGCCTGCCAGGCAACCCAGCAAACGGTAAAGACTGATGTTTTTCATTTCATAAATGCTTTTTCGAATGGAAATCACAATGCTGCTGATTAGTCCGTTTAACCCGCCCGGCCAATTGCTGATTAACCAGAAACAGAGCGCCAGAATGACACTTAATCCGGCTTTAATGCTGTGCTTGATAATGTCCGGATCCGTCTGTAACCGCTGCTTCCTGCTGATGAGCCGGGCATGGGGAGCAGTGAATTTCTGCCCTTTGACCAGAACCAGTTGTAACGATTGCAGCTTATTAACGAACTGCCGCAGCAGATGGCTGATGGCAAAAACCGCTTGCTGATGTTGACTGCTTCGCGCCGTAAGCACGGACAGGGCCGCGTCCAGGGACTGCAGGGCCTGCGTACTATTCAATTCTTTTCCATCGTCCGTTTGCTTTAGAAAATGGCACTTAATGCCGTCAAGATCCTCGATAATCGCTGAAAAAACCTCAGCCAGAGGCAACGGTACCGCTGTCAATTCTGCCTGAATGCCGGCATACTGCTGGGACGAAATAAAAAAATGAAGGCTGCGGTTTAAACTGTAAAAGGAATCAAACAGCACACGCAGCTGATCGATTTTTTCGCGCTTAAATCCCACCTCACGCCGCATGTACCCTAACATGTCCGTGGCTTTGACAACCGATTTTTTAAATTTCTGCATGTTCTTTCGCAGTTCATCCACAGACGAATGCCCCACTAAGAGGTTATCCTGCACCGCCCTGATTAACTGTTGAAATCCGGTAAATACCTGCCCCACTTCCTTATCCAATGCGTCATGAATATTAATCGGAAAAAGACAAAAAGCAGCCGCGGCGGATACCAGAACTCCTAAACCGATTTCTATCGGACGCCACACCGCCACCCAGAAGGCCTGTTCAGGGGCGATGGCCAGATCGGCGATAACAATAAAGGCGCTGATCGCGCCCAGCAGATAGGCATAGGCATACACACTGAAGTTATAGTAATAAACAGCAATGGTAACCAACAAAAAGGCTGACAACAGATACAGCAAAAAACTGTTGGCAATGTATCCGGCAAGAAAATAACCGCCCCAGGCCCCTGCAAGGGTTCCAGCAATACGCATGATGGCTTTATCAATAATGCTTCCGGTATAAATATTGGCCAGGATGACGGTGGTCATGCCCGACCAATAGGGTTTGTCGAGGTGAAGAGCAAACGCCAGTAACACAGCCGCTACCGCTGAAACGGCCGTGCGGACCGCAGCGCGGTTTTCTTTGCTCTGAGGGATAAACGGTTTAAACCAGGCTAAGGCCTCAGCGGTAGGTAACGGTTGTCGCACTGGCACCTATCCTTAGGGGGTATTCGGGGGAAACATCGTCGATTTCTATGCGCACCGGAAAGCGCTGTGCAATTTTAATCCAATCCTCGGTGGCTTCGAGGTAAGCCAGGGTTGACGGGGCAACACTGCCGGCTTGAACGCGATTAATGCCCCAACCAATACTTCCCACATGGCCATGAAAGGTTTTACCAGGATACATGTCCAGTTTGATGGTGGCCTTGTCGCCCGGCTGGATTAAACGAATGGCCGTTTCGCGGTAGCGGGTCACGACCCACCAGCGTTTGGTTTCGATAAGCGCAAACAGCCCTTCGCCCGTGGCAATGTATTGACCGCGGCGTAAATTAAAATTGGTGACATAGCCATCCGCTGGCGCAGTAATGAGCGTGTTAGTGTATAAATAGGCTGCTTTGTCATACTTTGCCTTGGCCGCCCGCACTTCGTTGTCATCGAGAGTAATCTGAGCAATGCGTAACCGTTCGTTGGCGGCGATGACCCGTGCCTCCTGTTCCTTGATTTTGGCTTCAATATTAATCAATTGAATTTCAGCCAAAGCGCCCTCGTTCTGCAGTTTTTGATAGCGTTGGTAATGATCTTTGCTTAATGCCAGAATGGATTGGGTTTGTCTGAGTTTCTCTTCAGCCACGGTAATAGCCAGTTTGTTATTTTCATAATTGACCTGGCTCATTTTATAATCAGCCCTGGCCTTCTCCATGGCATATTTAAACGGGCGCGGATCAATCTCGATCAGTTTTTGTCCTTTTTTGACGTTCTGGTTTTCTTTTATGTAGATGGCGCTGATTGGACCGGAAACCAACGAAGCGACATTGATCACGTTGGCTGAAACATAGGCATCATTGGAACGCGTATCGTAATAAGCAAAATAGCGATAACCGGCAAAGGCCAAGACGATGAGCGTCACCGTGATCACGTGCGGCCAATATTTAAATGCCAGAAAACGCTCCTTGTCCATTAACCGCAATCCCCTTGCAACGTTGAATGAAGTATATCAATATAGCTAATCGCAGCGCGTTTGTGGAGAGTATTGCCTACGCTGCACATGAATTGCCAACCGGAAACACCATGCCTTTGACCCACCAGGATATTATGCGGCAATTGCGGCAACAAAACTACGTGCTTGTGCCCTTTGCCTTACCGTCTACTGTCATCCATGACGCCATGGCGGCTTTTTTCCGATTTTTAGACGAACCCCAAGCCATCCGGGAGCACATCGATTTTACGGTGGCCCCAATGCATCGCCGCGGCGATGTGGGGTTTAAGCAACGGGATCCCGCTGACGACAGTTACAATGACAGCAAAGCCTTTTTTCATTTTCATCCTGCCATTTTTCAACGCTGCGGCGCGTTTCTCGCTCAGCACCCGGTGGTTAATGATTTTATGCTGAAAGCAGAACCCATCTGGCAAGCGGTTGCCTCCACGGTGCATGACCTGTTAACGACGCTTCAGCCGCCTTTTCCGGGACTGGTCAACCGTGTTTTTGACACCACGGACGTCCATATTCTTTTACGCTTTTTGAAATACAACTGGCAACAATCCGGTAAGTACTTGGCCAAACCCCATTTCGACGCCGGCTCCATGACCTTAGCCATCGCCGAAAGCGGTCCGGGTCTTCGTATCGGCAGCGGCCCGCATGATTTAACACCGGTTCAACAGCAGCCCGGCCATGCCATTTTTATGCTGTCCAGTAATTTCAAGCAAATCATGCCTGCCGATGAGTTGACCGCGGGTTGGCATGACGTCATCCAGCTCGATGAGACCTTCATCGGCAAACCCTACTCACGCTGGGCTTTGGTCGCTTTTATTGAAGCCCATGGCGTGACGGCTTTACCCAGAACCGAAACACACAAATGGTTTCAGGGTGAAACAAGGCCGATCTCTCCTTAGGCCAGTAGAAAGCGCCAACTCAAGATTCCCGGTTTCACAAACATCGGGGATCGCGAGGTGCAGGGCTGTTCAGCAACCAGCTGCGCAAAGCGGATTTGCAGCACGTCGCGATCCGTAGAGGCCATAGTAACCCGCCAGTGGTAGGTGCTGTGCAGGCGATTTTCAACGACAGACTGCATGCAGGGATAGGTCCCTAACGCTTCGATAACGAAACGATAATGCAATCCTTTTGCTTCATAAGGGCACCCCTGCCCCTGCAGGAGACGCTCAATGACCTGATTGGCTCTGTCTGAGGGCAGGAGGCAGGCAGGCCATGCCGTGAAAGCGCCTTTCTCGATGATTTGCCTTATCTTTTTCTCCATCACCTGAACGGCCCTGTGTTTAGTAATCAGTTGGTTCAGTGACTTGTGATAAAGCCATACCCGTTGTTGCTGCGACAGCACCAACAGCATCATCAGACTTAAAAACAACAGGGCGGTGACCAGCATAAAACCTTTGGAATTCACGGGATGCGCACCAGAGCATTGACAATCCGCTGCTGGTTATCTGCAAGCCCCAGCGTGACCGTCAGCACCTGCCCTTTAGTGCCGGCGTGCAATCGGGCAAAAAAGGAACGGACAACCGCGCTTAATTCTTCTGCATGACGGGATTGATAAAACAACGCCGGTTCACCGGTTTGGTTTTTCTGCACAAAGAATTGCTCCTCAAGCCACTCCCCCACATAAGCAGGCGGCGTATAGGGAAATTGCAGCGGGTCTTTCAGCGTGAGTTCACATTGACTTTCACCCTGCGCCTTCATGCGCTCAATGGTGGTGACTTCCGCATGAAAACAATCGGCAATCATGATGACCTGGCGAGGGGATAATCGGCAGCCGGTATCCACCAGCACCTGCGAAGGGCTTAAGATGCGGTTTACTGCCGTAAAATCCTCACTCATGCGTTTGACGGCAAGGCGATTTTCAGTGCCGCCTGACAGGGTAATCGCCGCCAGGGATTGCCGCTTGCCGCGTCGGTCGGCTGCAGTTAACCAGCCTATTCCGGCACAGGGCGTAAACCCGGCCTGGCGTATATTATCCTGCAACAGGTCAATGATCATCTGCACATCATCACTCGCTGTCACCTGCTGTTGAAAGGAGGCTTCGTGGCGACGGGTCATGAAGTAATGGTTAAACAATGCGCCTAAAAGGATGCTGCCAAGCAGTAAGCCAATCATGATTTCAACGAGGCTGAAGCCCGTTTGTCTTGTCATTTTTTTCCTCCTTCAAGCGAAGGAAAAGGCTTAAGGCCTGCCAATCGCAGCTCATACTCATTGTCGCTTGTTAAGCACTCGCTGAATTGGGCTTTCGCCTGATTGAAGAGGCAGAGGCTCTGCCATTGCTGAGTTAAAAGTCCGAATGATGTACTTAAAATCACCAAAAGTGTGATCAGTACTTCAATCAAGGAGAATCCTTGTGAAGAGGTCATATTCCATTTTCCCTGGGTTGGTTGCCGGCGTTAGCCTAGCGTGATTCGCTGCCTCTGACAAGATCACTCTGCGTTATTTTAATCTTCCACTTGTGGTATAGGTTGCGGTAAGATGAGGCGAAATTATTTTCAAGGAGAGACCTTTGCCCTGCGATTATCATCTGCTGCCTCATGAAGGGATTCGCTCACTCAGTCCCTATGTTCCCGGCAAATCCATTGACGAATTGGCCAAGGAAAAGGGATTAGACAATATTATCAAACTGGCCAGCAATGAAAACCCGTTGGGATGCAGCCCCTTAGTCAAAGAGGCGCTGGCTAAGCTAACCGGTATTCAACTTGCCACTTACCCTTCCTTGATTCACCACCCGCTTCGCGCGGCACTGGCCGAAAAATTAGGCATCAAAGAACCCATGCTGGCTTTCAGCAATGGCTCGGATACCCTGTTTTCCCTGTTGCTCATGCTGTTTGCCCTGCATCAGGACAAACACATGCTCACGCATGCCCACGCCTTTGTCTCCTACAGCATTCAGGCAAAAATTCTGGGTATCCCGGTCGTGACATCGCCTGTGGGGGAAAATTACGAGGTGGATATCGACAGGATGATTAGCCTGTGCAATGACCAAACGGCCATCCTCTTTTTAGCGAATCCCAATAATCCGACCGGCCTTTTTATTCCGCTTGATGACGTGAAACGGCTTTTGCATGCCATACCGGAAACCACCATTCTGGTGCTCGATGAAGCCTATTATGAGTTTGCTTATCCGCGCGGAGATAAAAGCAGCCTTAATCTCTTGAATGAATACCCAAACTTAGTCATCACCCGCACCTTTTCCAAGGTTTACGGATTGGCTGCCCTGAGGCTGGGCTATGTCATGGCTAATCCGACTATAATTGACATGCTGTTACGCATTCAACCGCCTTTTGCAGTCAATCAGGCGGTACTTGAAGCCGGCTATGCGGCCATTCACGATCTTGATTTTGTTACCCAGACACTGATTACCAATGCTCAAGGCATGCAGCAAATGGAGAAGGGACTCAAGGCGCTGAATTTGCAGGTCTTGCCGTCTAAAGGCAATTTTATCAGCTTTGACTGCGGCATGAGCAGCCTGCCGATTTATGAAGGCTTATTAAACCAGGGGGTTATTGTACGTCCTCTTGTTCCTTTTGGTTTGCCTAATCATTTACGGGTGACCATAGGAACCATGCAGCAGAATATTCGTTTTTTAAATGCTTTGTCCACGTGTTTACACGATCACCGTAAGGAGCTAGAACATGAAAAGTGATTTGCAGCATAAGCATTGTGAATCCTGTGAGGGTATAGGTCAGGCGCTCACCGCCGAACAGGTTAAAAACTTAATGCCGCAGCTGCATCAAAGTTGGGACGTGGTGAATAACAGCAAGGAAATCAAACGGTCTTTTTCATTTGCTGATTTTTATGAAACCATGGCCTTTGTCAATGCCATCGCCTGGATGGCCAACAAAGAAAACCACCACCCCGATCTGGAAGTCGGGTACAACTATTGCCACGTTCGTTTCATGACCCATGCCCTGCAGGGGTTATCCATGAATGATTTTATTTGCGCCGCCAAGGTGGATGCGCTGCTGGATTAACTGCATCAATAACCCGTGGTTTCACACAGCGACACGACATGTCACGCGTTTGCCGTGGCATGTCGGAAGCGGCTTGCCAAAGGCAGTAAGCCACCCAGACATGGGGTTCATCTCTGTCTCCAAATAAAAATCCAGTGCAGCGCCTACTACTCAAAAAAACGATAATAAAATAATGTTAATTTTTCATCATTTTGATTCATTCTATTTATGAATAGACAAATACAACTCATTGCTTGGTAGCCTCCGAGGACTTAATACCAATCAATGATTACGGTAGGTAAAATCATTCCATCTGCTCCGGCTGCGCCACAAGGCTACTACGATGCAAACGTCAGAAAAGATAAGAAATTCATTGGGTGGAAAATCACGACCAAATCGCAAGTAAGCAGGGAAGGCAATGGGCAAGTGATAAACGTTAGTTAAAAACTTGCCCTATTATTCAAGGACCTTGAAATAACTGAGAAATTTGGATGACTTATGGTCTGTCATCGATTTCTTTACGCTGGTTAGGCAGGAAATCTTTGCGATCCAATCCCATGACCACCGCTAAAGCACCAGCCACGTAAATAGACGAATACGTTCCGACCACAATACCGATAATCAGCGCCAGAGAGAAGCCGCGGATGGTCTCGCCGCCGTAGACAAACAGGGCCACAACCACAAACAAGGTCAGGACCGAGGTCATGATGGTTCGCGACAAAGTCTGGTTAATGGAGATATTCATGATCTCCAGAGGCGAAGCACGGCGAATTTTAATGAAATTCTCGCGTACGCGGTCAAACACAACGATGGTGTCGTTCAGTGAGTAACCGATAACGGCGAGCAAACCAGCCAGCGCCTTTAAATCAAATTCAATACCGAACATGGCGAAAACACCGAGGATCAACACCGGATCATGAATAAGCGCAACAGCCGAACTGACCGCCAGACGGTATTCAAAACGCATGGCGATGTAAATCATGGTGGCCAGCAGCGAGACAATGATCGCCAGAGCCCCTTTAGTCGCCAACTCCTCCCCAACCTGGGGACCGACGAAATCCACCCGTTGTTTGGTCGCCCCGGGCAAGGCGCTCATCACCTTGTCCACCAGCTCGCTTTGCTCCATGTCCGCTTTGGGGCCAATGCTGATGAGCACGTCTTTTGACGTGCCATAACTGACAACCTGGGCTTCTTTAAAACCGGCCTGATACAGGTTCTCACGAATAGCGGTCAAATCCGCGGCGTCAGTGTAGGTGACCTCAATCTGGGTACCGCCGGTAAAATCAAGTCCCCAGTTCAGGCCATTGATAAGCAAGGCCGCGATGGAAACAATAAAAATCAGCGCTGACAGGAGGGCAGTCCATTTACGCGCCCCCATGAAATCGACATTTGAGTTTGGATTAAAAAATTCCATCTAAACCTCGCATTAAATACCAATAGACAGTTTTTTGACATTACGACCGCCGTAATACCAGTTCACGATGGCACGCGTGTAAGTAATACTGGTCAACATGGAAGTAATTAACCCCAGAGACAGGATCACAGCGAAACCTCTGATCGGGCCAGTACCAATGGCAAACAAAACAATCCCTACAATCAGGGTGGTTAAGTTGGCATCAAGAATGGTCGAGAATGCACGATCATAGCCTGCGTAAATGGCCGCCTGCGGTGACAGGCCATTGCGTAATTCTTCCCGTATGCGCTCGTAGATCAGTACGTTGGCATCGACCGCCATACCCACGGTTAACACAAACCCCGCAATACCGGGTAATGTCAGCGTGGCGCCCATAATCGACAGAATGGCGCTTAGCAAAATCAGGTTAAGGAACAGGGCAATGTCGGCGACAAGACCAAAGAAATGGTAGTACACCAGCATCAGCACCAGAATCAAGCCCATACCCACTTCCAGAGACACCATGCCGCGGCGGATATTTTCTTTACCCAGGGAAGGACCTACTGTTCTCTCTTCAACCGGATAAATGACCGTGGGTAAGGCACCCGCCCTTAACAGCAGGGCAAGATTGCTGGCTTCCTTGCTGTCGGACAGGCCGGTGATCTGGAAGTTATTGCCCAACGCATTCTGGATGACCGGCGCACTGATGACACGTTCTTCGCGGCGGGTCATGCGTTTGTTCACGCCATTGACGTTTTGAATGCTGGTTTTCGTTTCCACAAAGACAATCGCCATGCGCTTGCCAATGTTTTCACGGGTGATTTTGGTAAACAAATTTTCACCGCCGCCGCCCAGTTGAACCTGAACCGCGGGTGTTGCAGTTTGTTGATCAAAACTGGAGACCGCACTGGTGATGGAATCGCCGCTTAACACGACCTGACGTTTCAACAGAATCGGCTGGCCGTCCATCATGTACAGCTTGCTGTTAACCGGCACGGCGCCCGTTTGTTTCGCCACCTGCGGATCATTTTCCTGATCGACCAAATGGAATTGCAGGGTGGCCGTACCGCCAAGAATCTGTTTGGCGCGAGCTGCATCCTGAATGCCCGGTAAATCCACCGCCACACGGGTTGCGCCCTGTTGCTGCACCACGGCCTCACCCACACCCAGCTCATTGACGCGGTTACGCAGAATGCTCATCGTCTGTTCGATGGTATTCTGGCGAATGGTGTTTAACTCATCCGGGGATAAGGAAGCGGTCATGCTCAAGGTTTTAGGCGAGGAGGCAAAAACCAGTCCTGAGAAATTCTCACGCACACCCTCCTCGGCATCACTCATGGCCTTGGGCGTGCGGAAACGGATCTGGATGCCTTTTTCATTAATGTAACGGATGCCTGCATAGCGTATACCGCTTTCGCGTAAATTCTGCCCGATGTTTTTCATCAAGCCTTCATAGCGGCGGTTAACCACACTGTCGACATCAATCTCAAGCAGGAAATGCACCCCGCCGCGCAAGTCAAGCCCCTGTTTCATGGGTTCCGCACCAATGCGGCGCAGCCACTCCGGTGTCGAAGGGAGCAGGTTAAGCGCCACCGTGTAATCGGAGCCCAGACCATTTTTAATGACATCCTGAGCCAACAGTTGCGTATCCGTGGATGGAAAACGAACCTCCACGCCTTCGCTGCCTTGCTCGATGGAACTGTAATCCAGTTTGGACTGCTCAAGCAGTTGTGTCACTTCATCCTTTAACTCCTCGGTGTTGGCACCGGATTGAGAACTCACCTGTACTGCAGGATCTTCGCTGTAGAGATTAGGTATGGAGTAGACAAGACCAACGACTGCAATCAACAGCAGCGCCAGGTTTTTCCAGAGGGGGTATTTATTCTGCATTTCCTTTCCCTGTGACAAACTTAGAGGGATTTAATCGTGCCTTTGGGCAACACATTACTCACCGCATTACGCTGGATACTGATTTCAACACCTTCAGCAATGCTGGCTTTAATGAATTGCTCATCAAGACTGACTACTTTGGCGATAATACCGCCAGACGTGACAATTTCATCGCCTTTTTTCAGCGCAGTAACCATTTCACGGTGTTCTTTGGCGCGCTTGTTCTGAGGTCTTATCAACATAAAGTAGAACAATACAAAAATAGCCACAATCATAATCAGTGAAAACGCACTTTCAGATTGATTAGCCGGCGCAGCCGATGTTGCCGCCGCCATTGCATCGCTAATAAAAAAACTCATCACACTCTCCTCAAGTTCACTGCCTGCTCCGCCATAAATCAATGCGGGCAGTCAAGATAGCGTGACATCATAGCGAGATTTCACGCAGAGGTAAATGAACATTCAAGGGAAATTGATCGCATGAGCGGCTATTGACTCACTGGTTTTGACAATAATGAACATTGTGCTGGATTAAAAGCCTCTGGGCCAGCAAAGGCGTATGCTGAAGCAGGTGATGAAAATAGGCGCGGGTGTAGTTCTGTCGGCAGACGGGGCAGGCGCATCCTGCGGACAGCACAGTAAAATCCTGACTGTACTGACTATCAGACAGATCCATGACCTGACCTTGATCATACACACGGCCGTTGACGGCATCATTCGCCGGGAAATCGGCTTCTATCAGTCCCACGATGCTTTCGGCCGCAAGAAACGCATCCAGACGGTTACGGTAATGATAAGTCCCCTCTTCCTCAGAAAGAAGCCGAATCCCGTGCCACTCGGGTTTAAGCCTCTCGCAGTAGTCTGCAAGGCTTGGTGACAGCACGACATAGTCGGGTTTTAAGGCAATTAGTAATGCAAGGATACCTGCCGCGTCCAACTGGATAATTTCCCCATCATAGTGGGAACGCACCCGGTAATGCCCGGCTTTGTCTTCTGTCAGGGTCGATGCATTCAAGACCAATTCACCCGACCAGGGATAATAGCTTTTCAGGCCGCCTGAGGATTTAAGAAAATCCAAACCGGGCTTCATCAGCAAGGCATCAAGGTACAAAGCCGCAAGGCTAATGCCGGCTTGTTGCCAGTTGTCCAGCGTCAGGCAACTGCCGGCATGGGACGTTAAAACAGGAATCAGGCGTGGCGTTGTCGGCATAAGACTCTCGGTAATTAAAGCAATAAACTGGCATCGCCATAACTGAAAAAGCGGTAACGCTCTGCAATGGCTTCGCGATAGAGATCCATCGCCCGGGCATGCCCAATGAATGCAGAAACCAGCATCAGCAACGTTGATTCCGGCAGGTGAAAATTAGTGATTAGGCCATCACAGATTTTAAACTCATAACCAGGGTAAATGAAAATGTCCGTTTCTTTAACGCAGGCTTGCAGTTGCCCGTCAACCACGGCGCTTTCGAGGCTGCGAAGGGCGGTGGTACCGACGGCGATCACGCGTTTACCCGACGCACGGGTGCGGTTAACCGCTTCAGCAAGCGCGTCGCTGATGATCAATTGTTCGCTGTGCATTTTGTGATCTTTAATGGCTTCGCAGCGAACCGGCCTGAATGTCCCGGCTCCGACATGCAGAGTGGAATAGGCAATCTGCACCCCCTTTTGCTGAAGCTGCGCCATCAGGGAATCATCAAAATGTAAACCGGCCGTGGGCGCGGCCACAGAGCCTTTATGGCGGGCATAAACGGTTTGGTAGCGCTCAAAATCCGCTTTTTCATCGTGGCGGGTAATGTAGGGGGGCAACGGGATGTGACCAATGTCGGCAAGCATGGTGTCCAAATCGCCCAGCGTCTGGCAATGGTACAAATCGTCCTGTTTGGCAAGAATCTGAACCTGCCATCCGTTCGCCAAATCAATGATCATTTGTGCTTTGGGGGCCTTGCTGGCTTTGATATGGGCTAAGAACTGATTGTCGGGTTTAAGGCGTTCGATGAGGAACTCGACCTGACCGCCGCTGGGCTTTCTCCCGAAAAAGCGTGCAGGGATGACTTTGCTGTTGTTCATCACCAGCAAATCCCCGTCATTTAAAAAATCGGGCAGTTGCTTGAATTGCTGATGCCGGTACTGCTCCTCGCCGCGGCGGTAAACCAGGAGACGGGAATCGCTTCGTCCGGGCAGCGGGTATTGCGCAATCAGTTCTTCGGGTAAGTGAAAATAAAAATCGTGTTTGTACATCAATCAACCTGTAAAGTAAATTGACGCCATTATACTGCGACTCCGGCAGGATGGCATAGTCACTGGCAAGAAAAAGCGGCCTAAAAGGCATTAATCTATGATAGGATAGCCCCCTTCTTTGTATTGATTTGATGTGGCTATGTTAACCCTGCGGCAAATTACCCTGTCCCGCGGCAATAAAGTGCTTCTGCAGAATGCCAGCGTGACCCTTTATGAAAAACAGAAAGTCGGTCTTGTCGGCAATAATGGCTGTGGTAAATCCAGTCTTTTTTCGCTGCTTCTTGGGCAGCTTGGCCATGACAGCGGCGAATGGTTCCTGAATCCGCACACCCGCATCAGTCATTTGTCGCAGCAGATTCCAGACAGTACCGAGGCAGCGCTTGATTTTGTGTTGGCCGGCGATGACGGTTATCTCAACCTGCAAAAACGGTTGCAGGAGGCTGAAGCCCTCGGCAACCATGAGGCGGTGCTCGATTGCCACACCCGGTTAAACGAGACCGGCGGTTACAGCAAACCGTCTCAGGCTGCCGCGATCATGTCCGGTTTAGGCTTTAAACCGTCTGAACTACAAAATCCGGTCAACAGTTTTTCCGGCGGTTGGCGCATGCGCCTGTCGCTGGCGCGCTGCCTCATGAAGCCAGCGGATTTGCTGCTGCTTGATGAGCCCACCAACCACCTGGACATGGAAGCCATTTTCTGGCTTGAGAAATGGTTGAAACAATCACCCAGCAGTATTTTACTGATTTCACATGATCGTGAATTTCTGGATGCCTTTGTCAGCCATATTCTGCACATTGAAAATCAGACCCTGTCGCTTTACAGCGGCAATTACAGCCGCTTTGAGCAAACCCGGGCCCAACAGCTGGCTCTACAGCAAATCATGCATGAAAAACAGCAGCTGAAAATCAGCCACATGATGGCGTACGTGAACCGTTTTCGCGCCAAAGCCTCGAAAGCCAAGCAGGCACAAAGCCGTCTGAATGCCATTGCCAAAATGGACATCGTTGCCCAGGCGCAGGTGGATTCGCCGTTTTCGTTTGAATTCTACCCCTGTCCGCGTGCCGGTAATCCCCTGCTTAACTGCGTGCAGGTCGCTGCCGGATACGATGCTGGCCGCCCCATTCTTAAGCGCTTGAATCTGATTTTAAACCCAGGCGACAGGATTGCCCTGCTCGGCCCGAACGGCGAGGGTAAATCAACCTTCATTAAAACCTTAACCGGCGGCCTCCCTGTGTTGGCCGGCGACATTCACCGCTCGCCGCATTTGAAAATTGGCTACTATGCTCAGCACCAGCTGGATGAACTGGACGATAACGCCAGCCCCCTGCAGACCATTCAGGCCTTGTCGCCGGATGCACGGGAACAAAGCATACGAGATTACCTTGGCGGGTTTAATTTTGTCGGCGACATGGCCGTTAATCCCATCACCCATTTCTCAGGCGGTGAGAAAGCCCGGCTTGCTTTAGCCAAACTGGTCTGGCAAAAGCCCAACCTGCTGCTGCTGGATGAGCCGACCAACCACCTGGATTTGGGCATGCGCGCAGCCATTGAGATTGCCCTGCAAAGTTATGAAGGGGCCTTGATTTTGATTTCCCATGATCGCCACCTGTTAAAAACGACGGTGGATGATTTTTACCTGGTTTATCAGCAACAGGTGCAGGGCTTCAAAGGGGATTTGGACGATTATTACCAGTGGCTGCAGACCAAAGACAGTCAAAAGGAGACCTCGTCTGCCAACAATGCCAACCAATACAAGGAAAAGCGCAGCCTGCAAAACCGCATGAAAAAGCTGGAGCAGGTGATTGAGAGTCGTCAAACTCAATTGGCCGCGCTTGAAGAGGCTCTGGCGGATGTTTCCCTGTATGAGGCTGCTCAACAGAATAAATTAAACAAACTGCTGGCTGACCAACATCAACAGCGGGAGGCACTGGCTCTGGCCGAAGAGGAATGGCTGGCCATTGTCAGTTCACTGGAGGATTAAGCCCTGAATCAGGGCTTGTTTTTTAACTGCTGTAACAATAAGCGGGCTGCAATCTGCTCGGCTTTCCGGCGGCTTGCGCCAACGCCCTGGGTCATCGCCATCACTCCCTGCACTTTGCAGGTGATGTAGAAGACCTGATCATGCTCTTCCCCTTCCGTTTTCTCAAGCAGGTATTCCGGAAGCGGCATTTTTTGCGCTTGAAGGTACTCCTGCAATAAGGTTTTTGCGTCTTTTAAGTTGTCATGCAGGCTTTCGTCCTGCAATCGACTTTTAAACAGGTGGTGAATCATCTGGCGGCTGGCGTCAATACCCCCATCGAGGTACACCGCGGCGATTAACGCCTCCAGGGCATCGGCCAACGTTGATGCCCTCCTGAAACCGCCGCTTTTTAATTCGCCCTGCCCGAGATAAAGGTAATCACCAAGCTCAAGCTCCATGGCAATCTCAGCCAGCATTTCGCCTTTGACCAGAAAGGCGCGAAGGCGGCTTAACTTGCCTTCGCTGCAATCGGGAAATAATTGGAACAGGGCATCGGCAATAATGAAACTGAGAATGGAATCGCCAAGAAACTCATAGCGTTCATTGTTTTCACTGCCCATGCTGCAGTGGGTTAAGGCCCGCTTTAAGTGATGGATGCCTTTAAATTCATAACCCAGGCGCCGGCAAAGGCGCTGTAAATCACTTTTTACCAATATTAACCTCTTTGGTCTCGTCAAAATTAAACATCAGGCTGATGTTATAAAACAACGGTCTGACCACCGTGTACTTGACGTTAATGTTAAAATTGCCCTGGCCGTCGGGAACAATGTTGACCTCATCCAGTTTGATGTCATCCAGGCCATTGATGGTGAATTGGTTCGCCAGACGCTTGCGCAAAACCATCGCATTGGCCGCCGTGTCAGTGCTGAACTCCGCAGCCTCAATGTTCTCAAGAGCACTGATGGAGCGTTTAACCTCGAAATGCTGAATGTAGACCGGAACGACCCGCATAATGACCAGACCGGCGATACAAACGACAATAACCGTGAACAACATACCGATTAACGTGAGTCCCTGTTGGTTACGCATCCTGATTTCCTTCCCTGATTAATGAATAAATCGCCCTATCTTAGACCAACGTAGGCTGTCGGTTTTACCATTCCAGCTCATCCACACAAAAAAGGCCTTGCCGCGCAGGTATTGGTCTTCAACAAATCCCCAGAAACGGCTGTCCGCACTGTCGTCACGGTTATCGCCCATCATGAAATAATAACCCGGCGGTACTTCAATTTCAAAATCGGATGCCGGAACATCAGGGCGAACATAAATATCATGGTCAACACCGTTTAAATTCTCACTGTAGCGCGCCACGGCCTTACCGGAGCTCTCATCCGTTGTGTATTCGATGAATGTCTGCCTGGCCTCCTGACCATTGATGTACAGGACCTTATTACGATAACTGATTTTATCGCCCGGCACACCAATAACCCGCTTTATGTAATCATAGCCCGGATTGGGTGGCCAGCGAAAGACAGCGATTTCGCCGGTTTTAGGGTTGGCAATGGGGATAATTTTCTTTTCCCAGACCGGTAATCGCAGGCCGTAGGCGAATTTATTCACGGCCAGAAAATCACCCACCAGCAACGTGGGTTCCAAAGAACCGGAAGGGATACGGAAGGGCTCGACTAAAAACGATCGCAAAAGCAGCACGATGAAAAAGACTGGAAAAAAGGAGCGGGCATACTCAATGATTTTTCCGGGTTGTTCATCCGGTTCCCGTTTTTTTGCCCAAAAAAGGATATCCAATAAATAGATAAACCCGGATACGGCAGATAAAACGACTAATAATAAAGCAAAATTCATGTTGGATATCCTATAGAATCAACTGCAGCCTTCACTTATTTTTTCCTGTCGGTCTGGAACACAGCCATGAACGCTTCCTGTGGAATTTCCACATGGCCCACCTGTTTCATGCGCTTTTTACCGGCCTTTTGTTTCTCCAGCAGTTTACGCTTACGGCTCACGTCGCCGCCGTAACATTTGGCCGTTACGTTCTTACGCAGGGCTTTCACCGTCTGGCGGGCAATGATGTGATTGCCGAGGGCCGCCTGAATAGCGACATCAAACATCTGACGGGGAATGAGCTCGCGCATTTTATCAACCAGCGCCTTGCCGCGGGTATAGGCCGAATCACGATGGACAATCACCGCCAGCGCGTCCACTTTCTCGCTATTGATAAGGACATCCATTTTGACCATGTCCGCCTCATCAAAACGCAGGAAATTATAATCCAGCGACGCGTAACCGCGGCTGACGGATTTTAATTTGTCAAAAAAATCAGACACCACCTCACTCATGGGTAAATCATAAGTTACCGACACCTGACGGCCGCTGTACATCATGTTAACCTGCACGCCACGACGCTCGACGCAAAGGGTGATGATCTGCCCCAGATAATCCTGCGGCACTAAAATATTGGCGCGGACAATCGGTTCAAACATTTGTTTGATTTGCTGCGTTGGCGGCAATTGGGAAGGATTATCGATCATCACCGTGTCACCCTTGGTGGTAACGACTTTATACACCACGGTGGGTGCCGTTGAAATCAAATCAAGATTGTATTCCCTCTCCAGACGCTCCTGGATGATTTCCATGTGCAGCATGCCCAAAAAGCCGCAGCGAAAACCGAATCCTAAGGCTTCTGAAGATTCGGGTTCATAAAACAGCGAGGCATCGTTGAGGCTTAATTTAGCCAGGGCTTCGCGAAAGGCTTCGAAATCATCGGCACTGATGGGAAACAGGCCGGCATAAACCTGGGGCTTGACGCGTTGAAACCCGGGCAAAGGTGCTGCGGCTGGATTTTTTTCAAGGGTTAAGGTATCGCCCACTGGCGCGCCCTGGATTTCTTTAATACCGGCCACCACATAACCCACTTCGCCAGCCTGCAACGTCTCCTGGCGGGTGCGCTTGGGGGTAAAGATACCGACCTGATCGATTTCATAAGTCCGGCCGGTGGACATGACTTTCATCTTGTCGCCTTTGCGCATGGCCCCGTTCACGATACGCACCAGCGACACCACCCCCAGATAACTGTCAAACCAGGAATCGATGATCAAGGCCTGCAGGGGCGCTTCGATCTCGCCCTCAGGCGGCGGAATACGCGCCACCAGGGCTTCAAGCACATCCTCCACACCCAGCCCGCTTTTCGCGCTGGCGCGAATGGCATCGTGTGCTCCAAGACCAATGATGTCTTCAATTTCAGCGATAACCCGCTCGGGTTCAGCCTGTGGCAAATCAATCTTGTTCAACACGGGCAGGACTTCGAGTTCCTGATCAATGGCCGTGTAGCAGACCGCCACGGTCTGAGCTTCCACACCCTGCGCAGCATCGACAACCAGAATGGCCCCTTCGCAGGCAGCCAGCGATCGGGACACTTCATAGCTGAAATCCACATGTCCTGGGGTATCAATAAAATTCAGGAGGTAGGTTTTGCCATCACGGGCCTTGTAGTTTAAGGAGACGCTTTGCGCCTTGATGGTAATCCCCCGCTCCCTTTCAATGTCCATGGAATCAAGCACCTGATCCGCCATTTCCCGGTCGCTTAAGCCGCCGCAGAGTTGAATAAAGCGATCAGCCAATGTGGATTTACCATGGTCAATATGGGCAATAATGGAGAAATTGCGGATTCGAGTTAAGTCGCTCAAGTGAAAAACCTGTTTATAAAAGGGGGCATTTTAGCTCAATAATCTTCCGGCAGAAAGTCTCTCAAGCCATGTATGCCTCAATTTATCACGAAAAAATCGCTGTGATTGCAAAATGCTGTAAAAATAGCGATGATCCACAGAGTTTAGGATTGGTTAACCAGCACGGGTCAAGATAAAGGATTATTTTTAGTCAAAAGTGACCAATTCGATTTGCTGTTGTTTTAATTTTTTACTACAATCGGCTTTTTTGATCAAACACTAAAGGGATGCCCCATGCGACGACTTGCTACTTTCTGCCTTACCCTCCTGGCTCTTTTAACCCATGGCTTATCCCATGCCGATTCCGCGTTTACGCACCGCAAAGATGTTCAAAATTTCATCAATACCATGGTTAAACAACACCACTTCAACCGCCAGGAACTGACCGCCGTGATGAGCGAAGTGCAGTTACAGCCGCAAATCATTGAATCCATGGAAAAACCCTATGAGAAAAAAACCTGGGATGTTTACAAACAACTGTTCCTGACACCCCAGCGTCTGCAGGGCGGCCTGGAATTCTGGAAAGCCAATCAGGCCATACTGGCGAAAGCTGAAAAACACTACGGCGTTCCCGCCAACATCATTGTCGCCATCATTGGCGTGGAAACCCTGTACGGCAAAAATCAGGGCAATTACCGCGTCATCGATGCCCTGTCGACCTTAGCCTTTAATTACCCCAAGCGTTCACGTTTCTTCACCAAGGAATTGGGTGAATTCTTACTCTTATGCCGCGAACACCACGTAAAACCCACACAGTACATGGGCTCTTATGCCGGCGCCATGGGCAAACCGCAATTCATGCCCAGCAGTTACCGTACGTTTGCTGCCGATTTCACCAACAACCCCAAAAAGGATTTAATGAACGATGATCAGGCGGTCATCGCGAGCATTGCCAATTATTTCCACAAGCATGGCTGGAAAAACAATCAGGGCATCGCGCAGCCAGCCAAAATCAATGGGTATGGCGTCAAACGCATCAATACCAATTACCGCAGTGCGGTTTACAGCATGAGGCAATTGGCTGCCGCCGGCGTGAAACCACTGACTGCCGCTCTGAATCAACCGCAGAAAGCCGGCTTAATTGAATTAACCACGCAAACCGGCCCGGAGTATTGGTTAGCCTATCCGAATTTTTATGTCATTACCCGTTACAATTCCAGTCCGCAATACGCGTTAGCCGTGTTCCTGCTGTCCCAGCAGTTAAAGGCGCAATGGACAGCGAATCAAAAGGGTAAACAATTTGCCTATGCCTGAGGAATTCAGGATACCTGAGGCCTGCTGCCCCCTGGCAACGGGCCGTATCATTAAACAAGGATGTTAGCGTGGCTACCACATTTATCTTTGCTGAGTCATTAACGGATGAAGGGTGTGTCAGTCTGGTTATCGAGCAGGATAATCAGGTTGTCCAAGGCTGCACTGAACGTCGTTTTGAAGACATCCGTCAACTGCAAAGCGGCACAAAAACAGTCGTGGTGCTTCCGGCAACGCAGTTTACCTTCCATTCCGTGCAATTGCCCTGGCTTGGCGATAAAAAAGCCAGAGCAGCCCTGCCTTATGCCCTGGAAGATCAATTGGCGCAGAACGTCGATGAATTGCATTTTGCTTTTGACCGGCAGTACTACAGCGAAGGCCGTTATCTGGTGGTGGTCAGCGACAAAACTTACCTTCAGGACATTATTCAGCGTCTTAAGGACAAAGGCATTGATTTTGACGCATTGACCGTGGACTGGTTTGCCTTAAACCCCCACGAAGTCTGTGTTTTACCTGAGTATTCGTTAATTCACAGCGATCATTTTCGCGGCGCATTGACTCAGGATTTGCAAGGCTTCCTGCCGAAAGCGCTCGAACAAAAAGTCTATTTTTTTACTGACACCCCAGCGGATCTCATTCCTGCCGACGCCCTGGCGACTAACAAAGAATCGCGGGAGTGGCTGGCAGAGCGTTTATTACACAACAAACCCTTTGATCTGGGCCAGGGGGCCCTGACCCACGGCTCAGCCAAAACCAGCCTTAAACACTGGTTGATTGCCGCTGCCGCCATGGTTCTCCTCTGGGTGACCAGCCTTATCGCCGTCAACTGGATTAAATTTCAGGAATTAAACACTAAAATTGCTGCCCTCGACAACCAGATTGCTGTCATCTACCGGCAGTTTTTCCCAGAGGCAAAACAGGTGATTAGTCCGCGCTTTCGCATCACTCAGTATTTAAAAAGCAACCAGGGCACCCAGGAGCAACCCTTCTTTGTGCTGCTCAATAAACTTGCGGCCGCGACAAAAGCCACGACCATTGAGATTGAGCAAGTGCGTTTTCAGAATAAAACCCTGCAGGTCAGTTTATCCACCAACGACTTTGCAAGCCTTGAAGCCTTGCTAAACCGTCTGAAAAGCGACAAAGTGGCAGTAAAACAAAATCAGGCCTCGACGGTTGAGGACAAAGTGGTCAGCACCCTGGAGCTTACTCTGTGATTGCTTACTGGCAGAATTTGAACGAACGCGAACGCTGGATGGTGGTGATTGCCGCCCTGGCGGTTATGGTGTACGGTTTTTATCTATTCATTTATTCCCCACTGACGACTGCCGTCAGCACCCGCACACAACAGTTAAAAGAAAAAAGCGAAACCCTGGTGTGGATGCAGGGCATAAAGCGGCAAGGCGGGCAACAATCCCCTAAGGCCATTGATAACAGCAAATTATTGTCCATTATCGCCTCACAATTAAGCAACAAGACATTCAGTCCCTTCCCTTACCAGCTTGAACAAACTGGCGTCGGCGATATCCAGCTCAGTTTTGAACAGGTTCCTTATGCGGCCATTCTTCGCTGGCTGTGGGCCTTAAACAGCGATTACACCGTGACACTCAAACAAATTCGTATGGATAAAACCAACACGCCCGGGGTCGTTAAGCTGATGGTTCTGTTGGCCGCGACTTAACGGGTGAGGCGCTCGGTTTAGCTGAACAAATCGCGGGGCGTGGGAGCCGGTGATAATCCTTCTTGCAGCGCATACTCTCTTGCCGCTAAAAATTCATCCACTTCCCGCATGGCCTTTTCACTGCTCCCAAGAAGCTGGCTTTTGATTAACACCAAATCGTCTTTTGAGTACGGTTTGAGATCCACTTTCTGAAACCGATTAAGCAATGCATCGGACAAGGCCTGCCGTTTGCCATAATGGATCGGGTTTTGTGTACCGATGACAAAAAAGCCCGGGTTTGCCGCCGGTTTCCCGTCTAAATCAACACCCGAAAGCAAGGCGTTTAGCACCCTCTCCAGGGGTAAGGAATTCATTTCATCAATCACGACCACAGCCCCCTCATGGAAGGCTTTGATCAACCGCTTTTCCATAATGGCGGGATCAGTCGGCGTGAGGTAGTAATAATTGTCTTTGGTATTGACGCCATCGGGATCGGCAGGACTGATGTTTCTCGATTTCAAAAACTCCATGGCCATACGACTCTTGCCTTCCCCCGCTTCCGCTTCAAAAATCAGTCCGCACGTTCCCACAGCCTGAAGCCCTGTCAGGCTGTTTTTGATTTCCCTGATATTGAATGCATCATGGAGTAGGCGCAGGGGATTCATGCGCTTTTTAGTCATTAAAAAGGCATCGTTCTTAAATTGCATCTGCTTTTTTAAATCGGCTTTGATCCCCTTCACCGGGACGCCAAAATTATCCGCAAGCCATTTTTGCAATTCTTTTCGCTGCCTCGGGTTCATCATGCCGCTCACTTCATCATAGACCGCAAGGCAAGCTGCAGTTTTCATGTCACCGGTTTTAAGATGCGATTGTGATGCCCGCAACACCATCATCTGCAGGTTTCGGGCAGTCACCGGGTGTTTATCCGGAAATTGGCTGTTCACCTGGTGGTACGTTTTTAAAAATACCTCATTCAAAATCGTCGTGTGATCGTCTTTAAATAAGGGCTTGGCCACCGGCGCAATGATATGCTTTGTCAGGAAGCTATCCGGTAATTCTTTAAACGTAATAACATGGCCTCGATCCGCAAGAAAGCGATGCCGTTCACGATCGGCAAAATAACCAAAATTACCGGCGAAAATAACCTGGTGTTTTTTTGAAACAGGCTTGAGATCACCGTCCAGCACAGAAGGCGGATTGCTGAATAAGCCTTCGAAACGATCCAAAACCCCGGGCGCCAGCAAATTGGCTTCGTCAATAAACAGGTAATTGTGTTCTTTGCCGGATTGCAGCCAGGCGCTGAGTTTATCCAGTCCAGTAAAGAGTGCGTAATCTTCTCCATGGGCTTTTTTCAGTTCCTGTTGTATAAACGTAGTCTTGCCTACACCTGACGATCCAACGATAAACACATAGGGCGACACATTGAGATGAGAAAACAGTTTTTCCCGGCGCTTCTCCATAATGGGGAGCACCGAGTCGGATTTTACTTTATTAAAGTGATTTTTCCATGCCATTTCAGCAAAAGGTTTGTTGACTTTATACGTTTTTTCCAATCGTAGGATCTGTTTCAACGGATTACTTTGAGGATGGGTTTTCATGAACTGAAGCAGGGTTGCCAATTGAATGTAATCAAATGCTTTGGCACCGCTTAGTTTGTAATAGTCGCAGCAAACGGGAACTAATCGCTCAACCTCCTTTGGATAGTCTTTTTTCAAAGCTTGCCAGTACGCTTCGTGGGTATAGCGGAGATCACTGGTTCTCGCTGTGGGGAAAGGATTTACATCATCGGTAATCAACACCAGTTTATTTTTTGGGGCTTTGATTCGGTCGCCATTTAAAATCATGTAACCATCGGGTAAAAACAGCGATTCAATCTGTCTGGCTAAAACAGGCGACAATCGACCTTTTAAAACAATGGAGCGATCGGCATGGCTGGGGATTGCACCGATTTGATGGTTAAACCGCTTTTTGCCATTGTCCCCATCACGGATTGCAATGTTTTCGATGAGATCGGCATAGGTTGTGTGCTCATCGACCGGGATCACCAAAGGATCCTTCCAATCCAGTTGTTTTTCTGCAAAATGAATGTCATTGGTCACTATGACGGCGGACTTGCACTCCAGCTTCTCCTCGTCACCACTGAATTTGACGGCTGTTTGGCTGGTCTTCATTTCAGCCGGGATGGTCACATCAGGAGAACAGGTAATGTATAACGACGTGTTCTGTTTGCCAGCTTCCATGATAATGCGGGCCCACTGTTCTTTACTTAACGTGTCCGTAACATGAAGCGGTAAGGTTTTATTTTTATAGGCCGCCAACAGACCCGGTAATTCAACAAGCCCTTCTTTTTCGACACGGTAGTGTTTGAACAAATGATTGACAGTATAGGCATTCAGCACCCATTGTTGTTTGACGGGCGAGCTTGATGCTTTATTTTCAATGGTGTATTTCGCTAAACCGTAGTCATACGGGACATCCAGACGAATAAACTGAAAATGCTCCGGTATGGCATAGTCTTTACCATTGATGGTGATTTTGCGATTAAGGTTGATTTCGCGCATAAACAGCCGAAAGGCCTCGTCATGCCAGGGGGCATTTCTCAAGATGAGGCCGGGTTTATTGCCTTTTAATGCCGCCACCAGCTCCGATTCCAGAAATTGATAACGTTCACCCTGGATTTGAAATTGACCTTTTAATTCAGACTCCCAGTCCTCCCCAAAAAAATCAATCTTAGCCCAGTTTTCCTGCTCTTTCGTCAGTGTCGAAACCGCGGCAGGGATCGAAGGTTCTCCCTTTAATGCCGCGGAGCATTGGCTTTTTACACGGAAACGCGAGTAAAAATCGTCCCCCATGACCTGTCCCTCGGGCAACACGCCAATGACCGTCAGCCCTTCCGGCAGCTTCACCCCGTTTAATGTCCTTATTTTATCCATTATCGAGTTGTAGCCGACATGCTGTGCCTCGAAATTTGACCAGTTGATGCATAACACATCACCCGGCTTGGCTTCTTTAACAAAGCGCATCACCGGGCTGTCGACGCGATGATAGTCTCCGGTAGCATTATCGATTACACAGGTGAATTCGCTGATGTCATCGAGGCTGTTGATGTAGAAACATCGGTTTTTTTTCTCAATCACACGCTGGTATAAGGCGGCATGCACGGATTCGATCTGGTTTGATTTTAAGGTGCATAAAATCGTTTGAAGGCCATCCGGCAACTGCGCACCTGCTTTTAACAACTCGTCAGCATAGTGGGAATAGTTGGTCGCTGTTGAGCGGAGAGTATCCCAGGTTCTGTATTTGTTATTGTCTAAAGAAACTGCCTTTTTAGGTACGATGGCTGGATTGTTATTATTCTGTTCTTTAGCCGGCATGGCCCTGGATTTTGGCTTGCTGGTCTCTAAGGTCTCAATTTTTTGATTGACAGGAGCCCCTCCCAAATCCAATCGATGCCAGCCGCCCTGCTCTTTGACTTCAATGTAGGCATGGCAGTCATTGTAAATGGCCCGCGCCTCGAGATTCAGCACGTCTGCCAGGGCCATAAAGGCCCAGGTTCTATGCCGGCAAACTCCCTGGCGCTCATGAATAATGCTGTTTAAGATCGCGACGCTGCTGTTGGTATCCCCCTTTAAATCGTTGAGATCAAATTGGCAAAAGGCCATCAGTACATTGCGGCGTTGCTCATAAGGATAGGATCTTATTTTTTTTAACGCAGGTGTTTCGAGATAATCGCCGTTTTCATCAAACGTCACCTGCTGAAGGGCCAGAATATCCTCAGGATTGACTTTATCCAGAGCAGGCGCTGGTTGCGTCATTTCATAATAATAATTCGACTGGATTAAATAGGTCACCGTAAAAATCGCCTTTGAGGGATCCTTAGACCTCACGTAGTATAAATTTTCCTCCTCGCAATACACGATTTCTACATCAACCCTTGGGTTGGTTTCAAAGCCAACCAGACGATCAGAGGGGGATAATGAGGGGAGTGCTGTTTCGCCTGAAACAATTTGTTTACCCAGATAATAAGTGAGATTAGTTTCATATTGACTGAAATACACTGACTTCAGATCGTCAACACGATCGACCTTCACTGCCTTGAATTGTTTGTCGTTGGTTTCGACGAGTTTAACCTGCCCTTTCCGCTGCAGTTTTGGAAAGACCTGGTTTCGGTAATGATCAGGTAAGGGGTATTTTGAGTCCGGTTTGTAATAAAACACCTGGGAGGTGCTGACGTCAACGTTTTTTAAGCCAGTATCCTTATCAATTTCCTTCGGCGGTTTATTTTTTCTCCGGAGATCGTGATGGACCTTGCTTGTTGAATGACCACCCGTTGAATACTCGCTTTTGGAGGAGTACTCGTTCATTCCCTTAAGCGAATTGCTCTGCATGTCCGATACATCGGATAAATTGATCTCGCTTCTGGGAAGTTTTTTCACTAAATCAGGAAAACGGGTATAAACCCTGTCCAGTGCTTCCGCGTCCAGCATAAAAAGCAAGTCCTCCGTCAGCAGGGTGGAGGAAACTGAAATGGATAAGCTCGTCAACTGTTTACAACGATTTAAAATAGCAGCTAATACGTCATTCGTAATGAGAGTCTTTATGATGACCAACTCCCTTAGATTTTCCAATGCTGGCAATTTTGGAAGCTGAAGGCCATTTTTAGCATCGAAACTGCAACTGGTTAATGTCAATTGGGTTATTGAGGGGAATTTTTGCAGAAAAATGTCTAAAGCGCCTTTCTGATTGGTAACCCCCTTTAAAGACAACCGTTGTAATGAATCATTCTGCACCAGCTCCGTGCTGTGGGCTAAAGGAAAATCGTCGACATGCTCGAAATTTAATTCGGTTAACTGGCGGGCCTGATTGATCAGAAGGATAAACAGTTTACTGTTTTCATCACACGCAATATGCAATCCACGCAATAATGCAAGACTCTCTGGTTTGAGATTAAATGAAAAATCCCCCTTCTCTGCATTGATGTGCCTCACAGTAAGCATCATTAACTGCACAGACGCATTGAGCAGGGAGGCTAACCCTGATGCACTCACCGGGCTGGCCAAATTAAGGTAGAGAAGATTGTTAAGTCCCTTTGGCTGTAAACTGCCGGTTAGGTTATCTATCACTGCATTGGATTCAATGCGTAACGAGCATAATTGAGGACAGCGGCTAAGCAACAGCCCTATTCGCTCGTTAGTCAAGCCCTGCGTGATACGACTACCCTGTGTGACCTCGAGATGAGTCAGCCTGGGAAATTCGCCCAATTCAGAAAAGAACGTGTCGTCCGGGTTAAAATCATTATTGATTTTCAAGTGTTCAAGCTGCGGCATCCGCTGCATCACGAAGCGCCATCTGTCTTCCGTTAACGAATAAAGAGTCGGTGATAACGTAAACGACTTAAAACCGAAGGTATCCGATTCCATGATACCGGGATGATTCAGGTAATGAATGAACTTCCCTTTTTTTAATTTGGGTAGGTAACTTGCAAGATTGGCTACTGTTCTGGTGCTGAATTGGTGGACCACTGTCTCAGGCGACGTGATCTGGGATGCGGGAGGAGAGATTAATTCCCTCAGATTCGGGGCATGATGGATTAAGCGAATATAATCATCGTCCTCGATACTTGTCAGATTTAAATTAAGATAAGTCAGGCTCTTCAGCGCTTTCTTTTCGAGCTGCTGAGTAAACCCTTTTTCTAAACTGGCCTGTCCTAAATCCAAACCGGTTAACCCCGGGCAGGCATTGAGCAATTGAGCAAATTCACCGGGTTGAAATGCGTAGTCAGAAAAAACCAGATGTTTTAAATGAGCACAGGCCTTAATTAAGGACATCAGTTTATTAAACGGCAGGTTCTCCCGGGTTTCGTTGATGATTAATTGGTTAATCGGTTCCAGAAGCCCACTCTCTTCCATTAAGGAACTGTCGGTGTTTTTATCGTATTTCAATGAAATGAAAACCTTGCCTTTGAGAATCGATTGAAGCACGGACTGGTTTTCTTTACTCTTCCAATTCTGTAGACCCTCTTTGGAGTCGATAGTCACCTCAACAGGCTCGCTTTTATCCAGAAACTCGTAAGCGTCTTTAAGGTCCATGGCATTGACCGATTGATACCATGGATCACTGGCATTTCTTTGCCATGTTGCCTTAGGAAAGGAATGAAGTAACTTCTCCACTTGCCTGGGGTAAGCCACAAATGCTTCATCACGGCTGATATTCACATCAGCCAATTGCTGGGTCATTCGGGGGGACGGCGGCATGGTTTGAGGCAATAATCGGACCAAATCAGCCTGGGTTCTTATTGGGGTAAATGTCTCTGTGTAAGCATAAAGTTCATATCCTTGATGAAGCAGCGCGGTCCATAACATCAGGGTATCCTGCTCGAATCCCTGATTCTCAGGACGGGTAAGAATGATTTTTTTCTTTTTAAGCTGACTGATGGTCTTGGGAAAGCGCCAGCAATCCTTTTTTCCTTGCAGCAAACGCGGTAAATCCAAATCATGGGTCACAGTGTTTGTATAACGTTGCGAAGTAGCCGCACTGGATGCGCTGTACATCAACCCTAGCTGCTGAAGGATTTTATTGTGCATACTTTAGAATCCGGATTGTTCAAGAATCAGTGCGTCTCCTTTTTTACATCGGAAAAGCATTGCCCCTCTAATCTGGATAATTTTACATCATAATGCTCACATTGATAACATTAGAATGAACAACAGCCCTAAAAAAGTCGACGGGTATTTGTTAAGGCGCGGTTCGCCAGGGCAATCAGGCGAACGCCTCAGTCCGCCATGTTGCTCTGTACACTGCCCCAATTTTTAATTCCTGCCCCTTGTTTTAAGTCGTCGGGCAAGGCGTTTAAGGCTTTTTGTGCTTCTTCGTAGCTGTTGTAACTGCCATAAAGGCCTTTATAGTAAGTACTGCCGTTTTGGTGGTATTTGATTTCCGCCATGCGGTCATTTTTAGGGGCTTTATACAGTTTGCCGGCCACATTCGAGGCTTTTTGATCACTGGCTATTTCAATCGTATACCCTTGGGGATTCTGGTTACTGACCCAGTTTCTGTCTCGATCCTTAGCCCGTGTGGGTGAATGGTAAGCGCCCACGTGGTAGCTTTCGGGAACCGTCACCATGCCGCTACCGGTAATGGGATATTGTGAATAGTTATCCGGATTGACATCATAAGTCTGGCTGTATTGCAACTCGGAATAATTGTAAGACGCATACTGGCTGTAATCCGGTGAGTCATTGACCGTACAGGAACATAAGGCGCCGGCGCCCAAACCAAGAACCAGTCGTTGTAAACGATTCATAATGCCCCCTTTTTTCTTATTCTTCCCTGTGTTGCTGTTGAAATCTTGAGTTCTATAACAAAGATAGCATAAAGTATTCCATTTCCTTTGGTTGAATTGACTTATGTGGACTCATCGACGCTCCGGGCAAATCCATCAACGCGGCACCCACGATCACCGCGACCCTTATGAACGCGACAGAACGCGGGTCATCCATTGCCCGGCGTTTCGGCGCCTGCAGCGAAAAACCCAGATTTTAGGCACTGACGAGGGCGATTTTCATCGCACCCGTCTCACCCACTCGCTGGAAGTCGCCTCCATCGGGCACAGCATCGTGCGTAATTTAGCCACTAACCTGCAGGAAGGCATTGTCTTGAGCCTTCTGCCCAGCGACGACCTGATTACCGTCATCTGCCTTTTGCATGACATTGGTCATCCGCCTTTTGGCCACGGCGGCGAAGTGGCTCTCAATTTCATGATGCGCGATTATGGCGGTTTTGAAGGCAATGGCCAGACACTGCGCCTGCTGACCAAGGTCGAAAACAGTTACGGCGCCTTTGGCCTTGATTTGACACGCCGCTCCTTGCTTGGGCTGCTTAAATACCCGGTCAGCCGCAGCCAGGTGGTCGCCCCGGAGCGGCCCGAACACGCGCCCATGATGCATAAAACCATCCGGATCAATGACTGGCTGCCGCCTAAGGCCTATTTTGATTGTGAACAACCGGAAGTGGACTGGTTGCTGTCGCCGTTTTGCGAGCAGGATCGCACCCTGTTTCAATCCCTGCAATCCAATCCGTCAGGCCGCCAGCACGGCAAAGCCGCCTACCATTCCTTTGATTGCTCCATCATGGACATCGCCGATGACATTGCGTACGGTGTGCATGATCTGGAAGATGCCATTCATTTACGCCTGATTGACCGGGATCAACTGGACAATGACACCTTCCGGCAGTTGCTTCAGGCCACGCCCTTGAGCCGAGAACAGACAGCGTTACTTGACAACCTGTTTGCCAGTGAAATTTTTCTGCGCAAACAAGCCATTGGTGAGATTGTCAATTACCTCATCACCTCCACGCAGGTGCGAATTATCAATCCTGATTTTAATGACAATCTCTTAAAGCACAACATGGTTTTAATCCCTGAAGCCCAGGCATTATTAGGTTATTTAATGGATTGCATTTATCGTCATGTGATTGATTCTCAGGAGGCGAGAACCTTTGAATACGGCGGACAAACGGTCGTGCTTCGCCTGTTTGAAGCCATCAGTTCCAACCCCGGCAGCCTGCTCGACATGAAAAACCGACAGCTATTTAATGAGGCGCGCAGTGATCAGGAAGCCTTTCGTATTGTCTGCGATTACATTGCCAACATGACGGATGAATACGCGTACCGCATGCACGAACGTTTGTTTGGATTTAATACAAGAACGATTTTTGAACGATTGTGATGCCATCGTTGGAAAACGATGGCGTCCCCAGGGGGATTCGAACCCCCGTTACCGCCGTGAAAGGGCGATGTCCTGGGCCTCTAGACGATGGGGACCCTGACTTTGTAACGCGATTTGTAACACACACCAAAAATGGCGTCCCCAGGGGGATTCGAACCCCCGTTACCGCCGTGAAAGGGCGATGTCCTAGGCCTCTAGACGATGGGGACCTGGAACTTATTATTCATCAACTCAAGAGTTGATGGTGGAGCTAGGCGGGATCGAACCGCCGACCTCTTGCATGCCATGCAAGCGCTCTCCCAGCTGAGCTATAGCCCCAAAATTGAGATTCGAAGTTTAATTAGGCCCTCAATGACTGTCAAGTAATTTTTGCGAATAACCCAGGAATTCTTTCTCTTTACCAGCGGCGACCACATCATAGTTCAAAAAATAAACAAATGAATGACGGGCGACTTTTTCCCTTTATTTTGAGCAACTTACATCCGCGTCTCCCAAGGCCCGCATAAATGAATTGATTAATACTCCCTTAAGTATTTACGATGTACAATTTGCAGTTTGTTTACACAAGGCACACTGAATCATGTACTTATCCTCTGAAGAATGGCGCGTTGCAGAATACCAGTTAAGCAATAAACCCAATGGCACGGTTCTCCCCTACTCTGCTGTGCGGACACCCTCAGGAGAAGTCGTTGCCCGCCCCAATCGCCCTCAACTTTTTAATGCTTATGCATCAGACGAATCCGGCACGGTCAGCAATACATTTCATTCCTTCATCAAAATGGATGGCGAAATTTTTGCTCTGGCTCAGGGTAAAACACCGCAAGCCATTCTGGGCCAGGGAAGTTTTGGAAAGGTCAAATTCATACAAAATAAAAAAGGGGAAGTTGCGGTTGTTAAAATAGAGACACACAATGAAACGCCGAAAGAAGCAGTGATTTTAAACGACCTCAAGCTGAACAATGACATTCCCTTCTCGCGTGGAAAAGTGCAACGTCCTGATAAAACTAAATTTTATACTCACCAGGCGGATCTGGGGGTATCGCTCTCTAAACTGTTGAGAAACTACGAATTGCAGGTCTGCCTCGTTGAACCGCCTGATGAGACCCTCGACAGCCGCACGCTTTGCCTTTATCCAAAAGACAACACCCTGCAATGTAAATTCATGGAAAATAAAAATCATCAACTGAAAGGAGGCGATGTCATAAGCCAGCTTAAGCTCCCGATGAATGACGATTATCCCGGCATTGAGGCCAGCTTTCGAAATGCCCTGAACGATTTTGAGCGTTTAAAGACCCACATCGACGGCGCAGAAAAAAACCTTCCGCCCCGTCTCTGCAAAAAGCCGCCTCTGGATACCGGGATTAGGCAGAATACGCTCTATCTCTACTTAACGGACAAAGGATTAAACTATGCCTTTAAGACACAGGCAAATAAAATCATCCGATCCATTCCTGACGGAGAGTACCCTTACATCTGTCAGGCGCTTTGCGACACCCTGGTGGATGAGCCCTTAAAAAAACGCATCCATGCTTCGTTGGGACTCTACCCGCATCAGGGTGTGTTTCCTCTCACGCTGGATAATAACCGCCGCTTGCAAATCGCAATCGACATTTGCCTGCAACTGGATGCCCTGCATCGGGGCTTGAGTTCAAAATCCGGCACGCCTTACAGCCATGGCGATATCAAACCCGAGAACATTGTCATGGATGCCAAAGGTCAATGCCACTTCATTGACTTTGGGTTTTCAGACACCAACCCGACAACGCCCGCGGCCTCGCTATGCGGCACCCCCACTTACCTGCCCTGGTTGGACTTTGACGCTCCCATGCCTACCCGGCAGCGCCTCGATCTCATTGCCTTAAAGCGGGTGCTGTCGATGCCTCAGGGGCTGGAGTGCATCAGTGGCAAATATTACCTTTTGAAAGAAGACAGGGAAAAGACAAGTGTTTTAACCGATGAGATGATTACTCAACTTAAGCTGGCCCCCTACCTTAACAGCACGTCGTTCAGTATGAATGACACAGCCATGACGCTGTCCGCCATTCTGATTACGGCACAATTGGGTTTAGGTATTGTTTATGAATCACTGCTGCACAATAGCGACAAATCCTTAATTATTGTGGAATATTACAAAAAACGCAGGAATTCCCCCACATTAAAAAAAGACATACTCACCGCCCTGGAAGAGACAACCACCCTGCCGATGAGGGCATCTCTGGTTGAAGAGGGTTGCTTTGAGGCGCCGCAACAGGTTGCCAAACAACAACCTGTCAAATTTTTAGCCGCCTACTTTAAGAAAAATGGCCTACGCATTAACGTAGACGGCATGGACAAAGCCCGCGCGCTGATTGAAGCCATCGAGGCTGGCTTTACCGAGTTTCATCTGGTTAAACTCACCCATAAAGAACCCTACCAGATCAGGGGGATTGTCCGTGCGAAAAAATTTAACTTAAACGACAACGAAACCGCTTTTCTTTCAGAAACCACAACGCCTCATGCCAGCATTGCCCTGGGTTTTTGCCAACATCCAAACGAGGCCGAATGTTATCTGCAATTCTGTCAGACCTTAAGTCAATTGGAGACCGAAATCGCCTCTCTGGCTCCTGAGCTGAAGCTGACAGCAGGCACGCTTGTTGGCCGCGTGTACAGCACCCTCACCAACCTCAAGGCAGAAGGCAACCGCTGCGATCAATTTTACCGTTTTTACAAGGAAATGCGGGGCGCCATCAAAGACCATTATGGCGTTTTATCATCCAATCCCAGACTAAAATCGCTGATGGATCTTCTCGTGTCCGAGCTTGATTCTCTGCGGGTGTTTTATCCCATTGACCACCCAGCCCAGCAAAAAAAGGACATGCCTGCCCTGTTTTTCAAGCCGCAAAGCCCAAACAGCAATCCGATGACGAGCATTCAAATCCCCACCTTTTCACCCAAAAACAGCTAGGAAAGAAACCGGCTTCATCACCATCAGATAAAAAACAAGCAACAGGCTGATGAAGGCCGGCCAGCCCAATAGAAACCACCATTTAAAATGGCGGTAATAAGCAGGCGGCAGCGCTTGATTGGCCTTGGCTGCCTCAACGGTGATGTTTTTTATTTGAATTTGCAGGTACACCACAATAAACCAGCAGAGGGCAGTGACGGTGTAGCCGATTATGGCTCCCCAGATCCAGAACAAAGTCAAGGAATAACCCGCGAGATACACCATCCATAGTCCTGTCACCACCTGAATAACCCCCGAAGAACCGGTAAACAACCAGTCGACCCAAACCACGTACTGATTGATACCGGCCATCAAGGGCACGTTTTTGGTGCAGTGCCCGTATAACATCACGCTGGCGGTACCAAGACCCGTGCCAAATAGAACAGTAGAACTTAAGACATGGATGTATTTAAGCCAGAAATAGAGCATTAATCCCTCTCCAAAACACATAACATCATGATGCCCACCAGGATGGGTATGTTTTTTACCACCGGGCCAAACGGTTCCAGCCACAACGACGGCAATGCGATGGAAATGATAAGGGTATAAGCCACGATAACCGCCATTTGCACCCAGCAAAATAAACGGGTTTTAATATGCAGGAGCAGCGCCATACCAATGATGGCATTCAGGGTGGCTGCACCATAGAGTAACGCGGGTTGCGCTGTTGAAGGGATGCCGATGTCCGATAGCAACGCATAAGAATGGTCCCTGCCGTAAAAATAGCTCGTCAGCGCACTGGCAATCCACATGAACGCCAGGCTTAGGCGAAGCAACGGCGTCAACACCAGAAACTGGGCGGTCAGGCGATCACCTTCGGTACCCGGGGTTTGCCGCAACCCCTCTTCAAACGGCCTGGGTTTAACCCCCGTTGTCTGTTCAAATTGAACGGCTTCATCCCGGCTGGCGGTATTCCCTTTCTCAAGCATCTTAAGCGCCGCGCTGTTAATGCGCGAACCCGAGATGAAATTGCCAAACCACGCAGCGATGTTTAACAGCCAAAGCGGCAGCGGCACCATGAACGTTGGCTTAAGCTTTAGCCAACACCGCAGGCTTAGCAACAGCTGCCTGATACTGATTTCCTGACTGCTCACGGCCGTTAAGATTTCAAACCGCGATAAAGGTTTATCCACCAACTGATGGATGGCCTCACTCAAATCATCGACGTGGATGGGTTGTAAACATTGGTCGCCATGGCCAGGTAAAGGAATGAGGGGCAATGACGCGAGGCTTGCCATCAAGGCAATGCCGCCACGGGCGCCCTGACCATAAATAAACGACGGACGAAGCACATAGGCGGGGACCGTCGAGGTTTTTAACCATTCTTCCGCAGCCAGCTTGCTTCTGGCGTATTCCGTGTCATACCGTTCAATGCCAAGCGCTGACACATGGATGATCTTTTTTACCTGTTGCTTTTCCGCCGCGGTGTACAGGGCTTTAGGGGCTAAGTAATGCAGGGTCCAAATCACGGCCTTGTTGAAATGATAAAAAATGCCGACGCAGTTAATGATCACGTCCACACCTTCAAGCCTCGGCAACCAGATTGCCGGGGCAGTGTCCTCTAAAAAATCGCAGGCAATCACCTCGGCTTTAGGGAATTGCTTAAGAAACTCGTGAGGATGGTGAACAGCACAAAGAACCTCATGGTCACTGTGGAGCAACCGTTTCATTACGTGTTCGCCGAGAAAACCCGTGGCGCCTAAGATCATGATTTTCATGGATTATCCCCGATCGGGCTGTTGGTTTTTGGCGATCGCGTGTAGCCTAAAAATCCCCCCGCACAACCACTGAGGGCACCAATAAAAAACAGGACAAAGGTAAGAAAGGCATTCAAAGTCAGCACTTTCTTGCGAGTCTCGATGTTGAGGTGAAGCGGCGATTTTTTCCTGGTATCAGCCACGGTCTCCGTCAGCATGGGGGCGTCATTGGTTAATTTGATGGCCACAAGATTTGAAGTAAAATTGGAATGAAAGGCCGTGTACTGAATCATGTTGGTGATTAAAATAATCGTCATGATAAGCAGCATTGACCAGGCGATAAACCCGATTAATAAACCAAAGGCCCGGGCCTTGACCACCACCGGCGTTAATTTTCCAGCCACCCAGCCGGTCGAGAACATGGCTAAAATAGCCGCCAGGCAAAAGCACAGGAAGCCTGAAAAGGAAAAAAACGTATTGCCTTCGCTATCGATTGAAAAACTGCTGAGTCCTAACCCGAGCGACAGGAGATTGAGCAGGAAATTAAGCCCCACCCCGACCACGCCGCCGGCAAAAATGGCCGACCAGGAAAGGTAGCGTTTTTTTTGTTTCATGATGAATGACCCTGATAAACATAAAGGATTAACAGCACCAGGCCAACCGCAGCAATAAGGCCATGCCCCAAAGGCAGGACTTTAGCAATCGTTTTACCGGTCAAATCGAGATACACCATGAACACACCGCCCATGGTGGCCAGCACAAAGAAGACCAGCGCCCAGACGGGTGTGTCATACATCAGCGAATACCCAATAAGAAGTAGAACGCCTAACAGAGCAAAACCGCCATGAATCAGCGCCACGCCTTTGGGTGTGTTCTTGTTGGTTAAAATGAAACTGGCGAGATAAAGGCCTAACAGCGCGGCCAACACAAAAACAATAATGGCTAAAACCAGCATGGTTACACCTCCTTGTTATAATTAGGCCGCAGGTTTCTTGTTGCCGGCCCTTCGAGCACTTCACCCTGCGGCAAAAACCGGCTGCCGTGGCAAGGGCAATCCCAGGGTTTTTCCGCGTCATTCCAATGCACCACGCATTTCATATGGGTGCACACAGCCGACACAACATGCACCTGGTCCTGCTCCTCCCGGGATACGGCCCATTTCTCGCGGTCAAACTCTAAAATTTTACCCTCGCCCTGACCGACCTCGGCATAGTCTTTGGCGGCAACTTGCGGCAAAATTACAGCGAAAATGACTGTTGAGGTTATCCTCAATAGTCTAGGCTTAATTTAAGAAGGGATGGCAGAGAATGCAGTTAAAAGAACGGCACTTGACGTGCCGCTCTTTTAAATCAAGCTGAAGTCGTTTCAGAGCGTTTTTTGGCTTGTTTTTTTAATTTTTTCCACTCACGGTCTTTGTTGAAAACGAAACCGGCTGCTTCTTCAATGAAGAAACCAATGTCATCAATATTTGCCCAAGCGCAATAAGCATTGATTTTCTCGAAAGTTTCACTGCTGATTTCAGCCTTGATTTTTTCTTTTTTCTGGAAACGATTCCCACTAATAATAGGCATTTTCTACCTCTGTTGTTATTTATGCAAATAAATCTTAACAAAATAAAATACGCTTGCAAAGTAAATACCTGGCTATGATTCAGGAAAAAAGACAATCATTTCATCAGCGGGAATGGTCTCTCGATTTCAGGGTAAAAAATGCTCCAAATTCGTTCACAATAATTCAAAATATTGCTGTGTTTTTGCAGATAGGATTTTAAAGGATCCTCGTAGGGGACCCAGACAATATTGACCAGGAAAGCAAAAGCCGTTGCATCAATGCTGGTAATCTCGTCACCGAGGAAATATTTTTTGTTGCCAAGGGTTATGGCAATGGCATCCAGCGTTTTTGTGGCGAGTTTGAACACCTCCTCCGGTTTATGGCGGCCAGTTCCCTGCTGATGGAGCGCGTGAAGGGTGGCTTTCCTGACGCTGTTGGGGACAAATTGTCTGGCAATCCAGGGGAGTTTGCCAAAAAAGCCCTCTTTCACAAAAGCCCAGCCTGCGTCCTGCTGCCAACGGTAATACAGCATGAACCAGTACACGCGTTCAGTAAAGGCATTGTCCAGCAGGGTCATTAAGGCACGTTGATCGTCACGGAGCTTGCCATCGAGGACATCGCCGTATTTTTCCTTCAGGTGGTCAATGATCAGTTCACTGTCGGGGAGAAGTTCTCCTTCGATCTTAAGGCAGGGCAGCTTTCCCTTTGGACTCTTGCGCGGATCCATGACAAAACGGATTTCATAAGGCATTTCAATCATGCGCAGGTAAGTCTCAAGCTTTAAGCAGAAGGGGCTGGCATTGGGCAACCCCCAATGGCAGGGGAACTGATACAGAGTAATCATGGTTGGTTATTCCTTTACAAATGGACAACAGGCCGGGAGGCACTCAACCTCCCGGCATTTATATGAACATCTTGATTATACTCATGATATTATTGGCATCAAAGTACTATTGCGGGAGTGAATGAATGGCTGATTGTCCTTGCGGCTCACTTAAAGACTACAAGCAATGCTGCGGTTTATACCTTGAGCAATCGCAGCGCCCGCCTACCCCTGAGGCCCTGATGCGCTCACGTTACACGGCTTATACGCAAGCCAACATGACTTACATTAAAAACACCATGAAAGGTGAGCCTCTGCTTGGCTTTCATGAACACGAGGTAGCGCAATGGGCTGCTAAAGTCGATTGGCTTGGTCTTCAAGTGGTCAACTGCACGCTCGACTCCGACAACCCGGATCGGGGTTATGTCGAATTTCTAGCCAGCCTGCGGGATGGCGGCAAATTACAGGCCATTCATGAACGCAGTGAATTCATACGCGCGGAGGGGCAATGGTTTTACACGGCAGCTCATAAACCGCTTTATGCGAAACCGCAACATAAACGCGCCATTTCCCGCAATGCGCCCTGTCCCTGCGGCAGTCAGAAAAAATATAAAAATTGCCACGCGCTGTCTGAGCGCCAGAGGCATTGACTTCCGCGTAACCGGGTTTCCGGCTTACCGGTACTCTGCTTAAAGACAGCGGCATCCAGGGATTAATCCACGGCAACCGCAACACCGGTCGGCAGTTGCTTTTGCTTAAAAGGAGTGAAATTATAAGATTCGACAGGAGGCATTCAAGGGAATACTCCTCACCGCTTAACATTTTTCTTAAGGGACACGTTCATGAAAAAAAGGATACCTGGCATTTTCGGCTTCGGACTCATTCTGCTTTCCGCTTTAGGCAATGCCGGGACGCAGCCCAAATTCAGTATTATAAACACCGTAAGACCACCCGCATTGATTGCCCCAGGGGATATCGTGGGAGCCCAATACCTGGTCACTAACAATACCCTGATTACCCGTGAACTGACCCTGGTTCCGCTCACCGGCGTTCAACAGATCACCGCAGGCCCAAACGCCTGCCAGAATCCTTTTGTCCTTGCCCATGGCCAAAGCTGTTTTTTAAATCTGGTGTTTAATTCCAATTTTGCAAACGGGGTGCACAATGGCCCTGAAATCTGTAAAACGGTGGCGGGCGGCGGCAATGTGCCGAGTCAATTTTTATGCTCGCAACCCAGCCGAACCGATTTACTGAATATTACGGTGCAATAAGGCAGGCGGCCCTCACCGTGATGCACGGTGAGGCTCCTTTTATAATTGACGTAAATGCGGGAATAGAATCACATCGCGGATGGACTGTGAATTGGTAAACAGCATGACCAGCCTGTCCACCCCAATCCCTTCTCCGGCTGTCGGTGGCATACCATACTCCAACGCCTCAATGTAATCGCTGTCAAAATGCATGGCTTCCAGATCACCGGCCTCTTTTTCTGCTACCTGCCTGTGGAAGCGTTCCGCCTGATCTTCCGCATCGTTTAATTCCGAGAAACCATTGGCAATTTCGCGACCGGCAATAAAGAATTCGAACCGATCGGTGACTTCCGGATTGCTGTTGCTGCGTCTGGCCAGCGGCGAAACTTCGGTCGGGTAACCGGTAATGAAGGTCGGCTGGATAAGTAAATGCTCAACCGTTTCTTCGAAAAGAATCATTTGCAGTTTACCTAAGCCGTCGGAGGGTTTAAACCCAAGACCCTTTTGTTTCAGGATGTCGCGGCAGGAGTCCACACTCTCCAATTGCTCCGCCTGAATTTGGGGATGGTGGTGCAAAACAGCTTCTTTCACAGTCATTCGCGCAAACGGTTTGGCAAAATCAATCACCCAATCCTGGTAGCTTACCTGACGGCTACCCAGCACCTCATCACAGAGGAAATGCAGCAATTGTTCGGTGAAATCCATCAGATCGTCGTAATCGGCATAGGCCTGGTAAAACTCAATCATGGTGAATTCAGGGTTATGGCGGGTGGAAATCCCTTCATTACGGAAATTGCGGTTGATTTCATACACGCGCTCAAAACCGCCCACCACCAGCCGCTTAAGGTACAGTTCCGGCGCAATGCGCAAAAACATTTGCATATCCAGGGTGTTGTGATGAGTGACAAAGGGACGTGCCAATGCGCCGCCCGGAATGGGGTGCATCATCGGGGTCTCCACCTCCAGAAACTGGTGATTATCCATGAACTGGCGCAAGGCTTTAATCAGGCGGGTGCGTATAATGAAGGTTTTACGGCTCTCTTCATTGGCAATCAAATCCACATACCGTTTGCGGTATTTCATTTCCTGGTCGGACAGGCCGTGGTATTTATCCGGCAAAGGACGCAAGGATTTGGTCAGCAGTTCAACCTGCTCGGCATGAACAGTCAGCTCCCCTGTATTGGTTTTAAACAGTATGCCGTTGACGCCGACAATGTCACCCAAATCCCAATGTTTAAATTGCTCATACACTTCCGGCAAATCATTTTGACGGACATAAACCTGGATTCGGCCGGACACGTCCTGAATATGGAAAAAGCTCGCCTTGCCCATGATGCGCCGCAACACAATACGGCCGGCGATGGTTACCTTTACGGCTTGTTCGGCTAATGCCTCTTTTTCAAACCCGTCGTAATCTTTCAATAACTCCGCGGCCAAATGCTGTCGATGAAAATGATTGGGGAAATTAAAACCCTGCTGACGCAACTCGCCAAGCTTTTGTTTGCGAATATGGTAGACTTCGCTTTCATCTAAAATCTCTTCTGTCATGCTGCCCCTACTCCTGCTTTCAAACTGGCGTGAATAAACTGATCCAGATCGCCGTCTAACACGGCCTGGGTATTGCTGGTTTCAACGCCGGTACGTAAATCTTTAATGCGCGACTGATCAAGCACATAGGATCGAATCTGCGAACCCCAGCCTATATCCGATTTACTGGCCTCCAGAGCCTGCTGTTCGGCATTTTTCTTTTGCATTTCCAATTCATAAAGCTTGGCGCGCAACTGCTTCATGGCATGGTCTTTGTTTTTGTGCTGACTTCTGTCAGTCTGGCATTGAACAACAATGCCTGTCGGCTCGTGGGTAATCCTTACCGCCGAATCGGTACGGTTCACATGCTGTCCGCCTGCGCCTGAAGCACGGTACGTGTCAATGCGTAAATCCGCGGGATTGATTGCGATGTCGATGTCATCATCCACTTCCGGCGAAACAAACACGGCCGAAAAGGACGTGTGACGGCGGTTGCCCGAATCAAATGGCGATTTGCGCACCAGACGATGCACGCCGGTTTCCGTTCGGAGCCAGCCATAGGCGTATTCACCGCTGAAATGGATGGTGGCACTCTTGATACCGGCCACATCGCCGGCTGAGCATTCAATCAATTCGCACTGAAAGCCATGGTGCTCACCCCAGCGCAAGTACATGCGCAGAAGCATTTCCGCCCAATCCTGCGCTTCGGTGCCGCCGGAGCCGGATTGGATGTCGAGGTAGGCGTTGGCATGATCCATTTTGCCCGAAAACATGCGGCGAAATTCCAAATCGGCGACCTGTTTCTCTACTTTTTCCAATTCCTGGGTGATGTCGCTGATTGTGCCCTCGTCCTCTTCCGCGCGGGCCATGTCAAAAAGCTCGGATAAGTCCACCATGCTCTGGCTTAAATCCTGAAGCTGATGAACCACGGCTTCCAGTTGAGCCCTTTCCTTACCCAGGGACTGGGCCTGTTCAGGATTATTCCAGACGTCAGCCGATTCCAGTTCGCGGACTACTTCCTCAAGACGCTCCCGTTTATTATCGAATTCAAAGATACCCCCGAAGCGCTTGAATGCGGTCATTCAAATCGCTTAAATTGAAAGTAATCTGGTTCACTTCTAACATGCTTTTCCCAGTAAAATAAATTCAAATACGCTAGTTTACAAGGAAAGCCTCCTCTTAACCAGCCAAACCCATAAAAAATGCACAATAAATTAGCAGATTAATCAGCGAGGCTCGGTTTCTGCATGGCAGAGGGGCTATTCCTTCCACCTGAACAGGCGTTATACTATGGATGATTAATTTTTAGACGAACCCCATGTTGACTCCGCACTCCGATTCCCTGATCCACCCTGCGCTTGAGCTCAGGCACTACTCGAAGGAAACCCACAGTCATAGCCACACCTATGCGCAATACGTGTTTCCCCTGCAGGGCAGTCTCGAGATTGAAATCAATCACCGCGGCGGCCTGTTAACAGAAAATCGCGCCGCCTTTATTGCGCCATCGCATCAACACGGTTTTGCCGGCAGTGAGGACAATTTATTTTTAGTCATGGATTTGCCGCAGCCTCCGCGGATAGCCACAACACAACCTGCGTTTTTGACCATCAATCCCATGCTTGGGCATTTGTTAAAATTCATCCACCATTACCTTCTTCAAAATACAAGGCACAACAGCACGCAAGCCATTATTCAGACGCTGCTTGCCGCCTTGAATGAGGATTTAAAACCCCTATTGGATCAACGGGTGCTGCTGGCTAAACAGTGGATTGATCGGCATTACCGAGAACCCATTTCGCTCGCCCGGCCAGCGGCTTATTGCCATTTGAGCGTCAGCCAGCTGCAGCGTCGTTTTAAACAGGCCATGGGACAAACGCTGGGACAATACTGGCGCGACCAGCGCCTGCTTGCCGCCCAAACCCTGATGACGACCTCGCCTCACAGCCTGCAACGCATTGCAATGGACGTGGGTTATGAGAATCTGGCTGCCTTCAGCCGCGCTTTCTTAGCCTGGTCCGGCACCTCGCCCAGGCAATGGCGACATGATTTTTTCAGCAAAGCGAATGCGGTTTAATGGTAAGGGATTCCTGTCCCGGTGAAAGTAAACTAAGTCTCTTTGTTTTACCGAGATGCCGGAATGCCCAGACGTTTACTCCCCTTTTTATGGCTTATCGCCGCCCAAACCATGGTGGCCGTGAACATTGTTTGTTCCAAATACCTTCTCACCCACAGTCCTGCGTGGTTTTTGTTATTGCTGCGCTTTAGCTTAGCCGCTCTGCTGCTCTTGCCCCTGCATTGGTTAACACCGGCAAGAAAACGCACAGTGGCTGATTATTTTCAATCGCTGCCTAAAGGACAGTGGTTTTTAATAATCGCCCAAGCCCTGTCAGCCGGTTTGTTGTTTAATTGCTTGCTGTTACTGGGTCTGCACTACACCCATGCGGCTGCCGCCGGCATTATTACCAGCGCTTTACCCGCCATCATTTCCTTACTGGCCTTTATTTTTCTTAAGGAAACGCTGTCTCAGCAAAAAATAGCCAGCATTGCCCTGGCTTGCCTGGGCCTTGTCTGCCTTGCCGGCAATTCCTTCCATGCCTCGCACCATTCCCTGCGCGGGGATGCGCTGATTTTCTTATCCTTACTGCCAGAAGCGGCGTATTATCTGCTCTGCCAGTGGCGAAGCGTGCAACTGCCGGTGTTTTTGCTATCTGCGTTAATGAACGGCATCAATGCGCTTTTACTGTTGCCGGTGGGGTTGTTAAACTGGCCGAGCCTGCGATGGCATCCTCTCCTGGCAGCCCTCGTCCTGCTTCTGGGTTTAAGTTCGGGATTGTTTTATGTCTTCTGGTATTTCGGTTCACGCAGGAATGATGCCACCCTGGCCTCCCTGTCCACAGCCCTGATGCCTGTTGCCACAAGCCTTATTGCCTGGGCCGCTTTGGGGGAACGCTTGTCGATGCTGCAGCTTACGGGCATGAGCCTAGTGATGTTGTCTATTTTCATTTATGCGCGAAAGCAATGAGGACGCTGGGCGTTAGAGCCCAGCCCTGCTGAGAAAGGCGTCACATTTGCGAAATAAGACCAGCCACAGTAGCCGCCGTTCCGACAATAATGCCAATGGTGCCTTTATGTTCCCATACGCGACTGAAAAAGCCCGGCGAAGGCGGAGTTGAATCCGACTTGGCTTTCGTTTCCTGTTGTGACGCTTGCAGTCCGTGTTGTTTTTCTTCCAGCAACGGCCCTTTTGTTTTTTGACTAAAGAAAGGGCACTTATCGATGTTTTTAACCAACAGCCGTTTTTTCATTTTTTCCGGATCAGGCAAATCGACTTCGGCATACCGTTTGTGGGTTAAATCAATCGATAATTCTTTCGCTAACGAAGGGAATAAACGGGCAATCAAGGGTTCCAATCCTGCATTGATGCCACGCGACGCGGCCGATTGAGCACTGGTCAAGGGAAACTCCTGCAGCTTATTGCCGATGAGGTAAAGCATTTTCAATGCGCTGCACAGGACGTCGAGCTCCTCCGACTTTAACTGGTTAAGAATGGCTTCCGTGCTCACGCCCGGCTCTGCAAAACGACAGATTAAACCCGGTAACTTATCAAAATTTAACAGCTTGCGCAGGTACTGCAGAACGGGTTGGCAATAGTCAAACTGGGCCCCCAGCACCGGCTTTTTATCTTCTTCGGGAAAATTGGCAAGGAGTGCCATAAAGCTGGACAACACGTTTGTGTCTTTGATAGGAAGGGCTTTTAACAGGGTGTTAAAGTCACTGTCAGAGCCTTTTGTCACGGCATCTGAAAGCAGCTGCTCCACAATCATCTGCTCTGCAACCAGCAAGGCCGTAGACAAGACCGAGGCCACATGGCTGCCGGTATTAAACGAAGGCAAAACCAGCATGCCATTGAGTTTCACATCAATCAGGTGATCGTGTTGTTCAATTACCGCCATGTCATCAAAGGGACGGAAAACAGGTTGCCCCGCACTGTCTTTGAGTTCAAACGCATAGGCGATGGCTTTAAGATTATTATCAATGACAACAAAGGGATTGGTAAACCGAACAGGCAAGACCGTGCGTTTACTGCGCGGTTGACTGACTTTAAGCGGCTGGACCATCTCATCCTGCAAGGCGCCGGTTAAGAAATCGTCAATGACGGAAGGATCGTCTTTTAATGCAGCCTGCAGGCGGTTATAAACCACCTGAAGCGACGTATCTAACAACGGTCGGGGATCAAACGGGTATTGTTGCAGGTAATCAAAAATCACATACATGGCATTAAAGGCCTGATTCTGGATAAATAACCCAAGACCGCTGCTGTTAACCAGGTTTCCAGATTGCAGCAATTTTTGCTGCGTCGGGCGCTTCTCATAAAAACCGCCTTCGGCGAGCGCTGAAACGCGAATAATGTCTTCGGTGATTTCCTGGGGCAGGATGTCACCGGTTTTTTCATGAATAATCCAGCCTAAGGGCGCAAATTCCTTGTCGGTGGCAATCGCCAGGCCATTGGCCTCTCGCGTAAATTCCTGCTTGTCGTCCATGTAGAAACGAAGTTTACTGATGGCCGCTGTCTGTGATTGGGCGGCGAACTGCTCCACCACCAGGGCAAACGGTTTGCCGGAGGTGCGAAGCGCGTTATCCAGCAACGCCCTGTCTTTCGGAGAAAACTCAGCGGGACAAGTCAGGTAAATAAATCCCTGTTTCGTTAATTCATAACGCAGATTACGACCCACATTCCATACCGGGGCATGAAGAATATCCCAAAGCCCCTGTTCGCCATAAGTACCCTGACGATTGACATGCACCAACGGTTGAGCCCGTTCGTTTAATAATTTTGAACGCCCCAAGGGTAAATGACTGATGAATTCCAGCGACTGCCCTACCGCCTTGGGATGGGTGGATTCAACGTCGCTGAAGAACAGGTTGGCCTCATCATCGCCATGGGCAGGGCGTTCAACGGGATTATCACGGTAGTCAAATTCGGCCACCTGCTGCAGTAATCCGGCACGCTGGCCCTGGCCGAGATGGAATCGAATGACGAGGGCACCGATGTTTTTGAATCGTTCGGTAAACGTCGCCAGCGGGCTTAAATTGGGGTTAGGGTCAACGTATTTGCTTTGCTCAAAATGGTCCGGGGTATAAAGCGCCCCTTTGTAAGAAAGCGTCACCCCTGGGTAAGATTTTTTATCCTGTTTAATCTGCTCGTAAATACTGGTTGTGCTTTGCATGAAACGGCTCACTAAATAACAGACAGAAAGGTTATCAACAATACATTAACGGAAGCTTAAGAACTGAATAACCAACAACCAAGAGGATATAAATACCAACTTCTTGTTTATTTAAAGTTCACGTTGTGTTATTAATACCGCTTTTAAGAGGAACCCATATGAAAACAAAGACAACAGACGAGCTAACCCATGAACAGACCAAAAAGGCCAGGACAGCGCAAGAGACGCCCCTGCTCCCATCCTTTACCGAGGTTTTAATTGACTTAAACAAGTCGCCCGTCTTTCAGCACTATGCGTTGGAGCGACAGGAGACGGAAAAACGAATTAAAAAAAAATTAGTCCAACTTGTTCGCGAACTGGATGACGATCTAGAACGAACCCTCACCGAGTTGACGCAGCTTCGTGCGGAGGATGAAAAAAAGCAGGCCCAGTTAAATGAGGCGCAGGAGAGGATAAGGGGTTTGGAACTCGAAAACGAAGCGCTTACAGCACAAAACAACGTGTTGCGTGAAGAAAAGAAAACCCTGTTGCGCTGCAATGAAAGGCTTTATCAACAAAAACTTTCCTTTTTTAACCAAAGTTCCTCCAGTGAGGCAACCACCCATCCGGATCTGGCGGACTTTAATCAATCCTGTACCGTGTTGTTGAGCGATTGAGCAGTTTACCCCCAGCAGGGGGTTCTGAAGAGAACTCAGGCCGGTGTTTTTATCACCGCTCGATAGGCATGCAGATTCATCAGCAATTCCGCTTCCGCATTGGATAAGTGGCAGCTGCTGATGATTTCATCCTTGTTGCCGCCCATCTCAAGGATTTTTAACGCATGTTGATAACCACCGTCGTTATCACGCTTGGTTTCCAGGGATTGCAGCTGATTATCCATACTGACCAACTGGCTGTTAATTTCCGCCAGTTTTTTGGCAAATACCAAATCGGCATTCACCACCGCAGCCTGCTCCAGCTGATGCTGGTCCATGGACTGGCTTAAGATGTTAAGCCGTTTTTCAACATCCAGCAGTTGCTGGCGCTGATGATAAATGACATAGGCCAGGCCTAAGGTTAATAACAACTCCATGATGACGATTAAACTCATTGACTCTCCTTGCCTATTGGCTGCAGATGGCTTTCGCCCGGAGACAGATTCAAGTTTTTAGCATCCAGCGATTCGACTTTTTTGCTGCTCAAATCCGGGTTTAAAAACCGGGGCACTGTCTTGTTTTTGGCAATAATCAGATTAACACGGCGATTTTTAGCCCGTCCATCCTCTGTGGTATTGTCAGCGACCGGGTATTGTTCGCCATAGCCTGTGACCGTGATTTTACTGGGATCCACACCGTAAATCGTCAATACCCTCGCCAACGCCGCAGCCCGGGCTGTGGACAGCTCCCAGTTCGACGGGAATTGCGGCGTATTGATGGGCACATTATCGGTATACCCTTCCAACGCAATAGGATACGGTACTTTTTTGATAATTTCCGCAATTTTCATTAATTTGACGATGCCGGCCGGTTTTAGATCGGCGCTGCCGCTGTCAAACAGTGCGCCGGCTTTGATATCAAGCTCCACCCAGCCATTGTCACTGTGAATGTTCATATCCGGATCCTGCAGTTCAGACAGGGACTTCTCCAGGGCATTGAATTGCTCGCTTTCACTGCCCTTCATTTCCAGTAAGGCTTTCCCTTCCTTGCTGTTGGTTGAAAATTGCACTGGGGCGCGATCCACCCCTTTGGAATTAAACGCAGAGTTCATGCCTTCAGACAAGGCTTTGTATTTAGAGACATTGACGGAAGAGATGGCATACATGACCACGAAAAACGCAAATAAGAGGGTAATGAAATCGGCGTATGAAACCATCCACCGATGCGTATCCTCATGCTGAACTGCCTTGTTTTTCTTTCTTCGCATTTTGATGATGTTGTCCAAAATTATTCAATTTTAAGCTTAGCATATTTGGACTCTCCCCGCCGGCCATCGACACCAGACCTTCGACGAGCATCTCATCATGGTGAACCTGATTGGCCACACAGCTCTTGATTTTATTGGCAATTGGCAAAAACATGAGGTTGGCTAAACCCACGCCGTAGATGGTCGCCACGAAGGCAACGGCGATACCAGCACCCAATTCACCGGGTTCCGCCAGGTTACTCATCACCTGAATCAAACCCAGCACGGCCCCGAGAATCCCGATGGTGGGGCTGTAGCCGCCCATGCTTTCAAAAACGTGCGCGGCATGCAGATCATGGGCTTCGCGGCGGTCAATTTCAGCCTCAAGGATCTGGCGTACGGTTTTCTTGTCCACGCCAATCACTAGTAACTCCAGGCCCTGCCGCATGAGCGGATTAGGCTCCTGCTCCATAAAATCTTCCAGCGACAACAGCCCGTATTGGCGGGCACGCCTTGCTAAATCAACCAGTTGTTCCCGAGTCTGATCGAAAGACTGTTTTGGCGGACGTATGATCCAGGGAAGGATTTTAAATGCGCGTTTAAACGTTGACAGCGGCGTTTGCACCATGACAGCGCCCATGGTTCCGCCCATGACAATCACCAGCGCCGGTAAATTCAACAGCGAATTTAATTCGCCCCCTTCAAACATCTGGCCGATAATGATTGCCAAAAATCCGGTTACCAATCCGAGTAGAGTCAAACCGTCCATAAGTACTATTCCGATAATCGTGCTTTCAAGCGAATTGTCGCCTGACTATGAATTTGTGAAACACGGGACTCACTGACACCCAAAACCTGACCAATTTCTTTTAAATTCAGATCCTGTTCATAATAAAGCGACAAGACCAGCTGTTCTTTCTGCGGCAGCGTTTCAATGACCTCGGCTAAACGCCTCACCATGTCGTCATGCAGGGCATTTTCATGCGGCTCCGAGGAACTGCCAGGCTCCCCTTTCAACACATCCTCCGTCACCCCCAAATCATCAAAACCGTACAATTGACTGCCAGCGGAGTCTTTTAAAAGCGAATGGTATTCATCCAGGCTTATATTTAATTCGTCCGCAATTTCTTTGTCTTTAGCATCACGGCCTAAACGATTTTCAACTTTTTTAACCGCTTCCGCCACCATGCGGGCATTCCGGTAAACCGAGCGGGGAACCCAATCGTTTCGTCTGACTTCATCCAGCATGTGGCCGCGAATGCGGATGCCTGCGTACGTTTCAAAGGAAGCGCCTTTACTCGAATCATAATTCCTGACCGCTTCCAGCAAGCCCAGCATGCCCGCCTGAATCAAATCATCCAGTTGTACAGAATAAGGTAATCGCACGAGTAAGTGATGGGCAATACGCTTGACCATTAAGGCATGGGTCTTAATCAGCGTTTCCTGGGTCTGTTGATTTACTTTGCCGTATGCTTCCAAAGCATCCACGACGCTCTCCTTACTGTATTCTGACTGAAAATTCTTCCCTTTCAGTGTTCACCCGCAACCAGCCGCTCCAGAAAAAAGCTGGTATTACCGCCTAACGAACGCCTAAATGGCCAATCTTCAACATTTTCCGCCAGCTGATGTATTGCTTTTGTCGCACTGCATTCAGGATAAGCAACCAACACTGCTTTTTGTTTTTTAACCGCCTCATGAACCTGATTATCAAAGGGTATCGCCCCAAGGTAATCCAGGCTCACATCCAGAAACTGCTCAGCCACCCGGTAAAGTTTGTTAAACAGCTCCCGTCCATCCTTGACGCTTCTGACCATGTTGGCCAGGATGTGAAAATGCGTCCATTCATAGCGCTTGCTCATGACTTTGATTAAGGCATAAGCATCCGTTAACGAGGTGGGTTCATCACACACAACCACAATAATTTCCTGCGACGATCGAGTAAAGCTTAGCACAGTATCGGAAATGCCGGCCGCCGTATCGATGATCATGTAATCAAAATCGTCAGTTAACTCATTGAATGCATCAATAATGCCAGCATGCTCAGCTGCGCTGAGCTGAGTCATGTATTCCGTACCGGAAGCGGCCGGAATCACCTTGATGTCATAGGGACCGGTCAGCATGATGTCTGTTAAATTGCAGATGCCCTGAATCACGTGGGATAAATTGAATTTGGTGTGCAGCCCTAGCATGATGTCAATGTTGGCCAAGCCCAAATCCGCATCCAGGAGCAGCACCTTTTTATCCTTCTGGGCAAGCGCCACGGCCAGGTTAACAGACACATTGCTTTTGCCAACCCCGCCCTTCCCGGCAGAAACGGCAATGACTTTGACCGGCTTGGAGCGGCTGATATTACGTAAGCCGTCTGCCTGATCACCGACCTCACCGCCTTGTTTAACTTTCGACATACACCCCCCTCGCCGCCAGTTGCATGGCCGCACCTTCCAGTTCGATCCGTTGCTGCATGGCCTGGCCCTGCTCCGCCAGCTGCTCAATTAACTGATGCCTTGTTGCCATTTTGATGTCTTCGGGTACCCGCTGGCCATGGGTGAGGTAACTCACGCCCAGCCGCGCCTCCGTCACCGCGCTCAATATGCCGCCTAAGGCCAGGGCTTCGTCAAGTTTAGTGATAATGCACTGCTCGACCCGATTGGCCTGATACCGTTGAATGGCATCGGCAATCACCTGATAATGGCTGGTAGCCGGTAAAACCAGAACCGTGGCAATGGAATGAAGCCTTGTACTCAGCAAATCCATTTGTTGGGCAACCCGTTCATCGGCGGGATTCATACCCGCAGTATCAATCAGGACCAGTTTTTTATTGCTGAGTTGCCGGATAACCCGGCTTAAGGACACTTCATCCTGCGCCACGCAGACCTGTACCCCTAAAATTTTCCCATAAAGCAGCAGTTGTTCTTCTGCGGCAATGCGGTAAGTGTCCATGGTGACCAAGCCCAGGTTTTCCGCGCCGAAACGTAATACAAAACGGGCGGCCACTTTCGCCAGAGTAGTCGTCTTGCCGACCCCGGTCGGCCCGACAAAGGCGTAAACACCGCCTTCCTCAATGCGGCGGGAATCATAAATGGGAAGGCGCATGGAAAAATCGTTCAAAACCTGCTGCCAGCCTTTTTGCTGATTCAGGGTGGGGCTGACGCCGCTGACCAGTGCCGCGGCGGTTCGCTGACTGACACCCAGATAAAGCAGTTTTTGCATCAACACCGCATGCAGGGGTTCACCCTGGCCGCCATGGCCACGGATTTGCGCTTCCAACATGCCGCGCAGGGTCTGGATTTCCTGACGCATTTCATCGAGCGGCGACTCCACCGGCTTAATGGCGGGCAATGGCGGGGGTTCGGCGCTTGCTACAGCCACCTCCGCACTCAATACTGTTTCGTCGTAATCAATGGCTGCCACCACTTCAACGCCGTTATCCACCCGGCTGCTGGACAATATGACAGCATCCGGGCCAAACGCCGTCTTAATCTGCTGCATGGCAGTGCGAGTATCAGGTGCAACAAAGCGTTTCAGTTTCATGGAGTCTCCACTCTACTAACCTACCGTACCAATAATGCGAATCTCCTTGTTATCAGGGATTTCCTGATACGATAAAACATGCAAATTACTGGAAATATGACGCACAAATCGTGCCAATGCCGCGCGTATTCCCGGTTGAACCACCAGCACGGCCAATTCATTTTTCGCCTGTTGCTGGGCTGCCAGCTGCGCCAGCGAGTGCTGAATTTTATCGGCCATCCCGGGTTCAAAGCTCACACCTTGGCCGGCGCTGCTCTGGATGCTGTTCTGCAATAACTGTTCCAGCTCCGGTTTCAGCGTAATGATGGGCAATTCCTCATGCAAACCGCTTATTTTCTGAGTGATCATGCGCGACAGTGCCACCCTGACCTGACCGATGAGGTAATCAATGTCTTTCGATTTACTGGCGGCTTCTGCCAACGTTTCGACAATGGTACGAATGTCGGTTAAGGGGATATGTTCAACCAGCAGACCCTGCAGGACTTTGTTTACCGCACCCAGCGTCAGGGCATCCGGCACCAGCTCTTTCACCAGTTTGGGGGAAGTGCGCGCCAGCTTATCCAGTAATTGCTGGGTTTCTTCATAACCCAGTAATTGCTGGCTATTGGCTTCAAGGATCTGGCTTAGATGGGTCGCAATCACCGTCGAGGCATCCACCACCGTGTACCCGTAGGTATGCGCCTGTTCTTTCTGATTTTCGTTAATCCAGACTGCTTCAAGGCCAAACGCGGGATCAAGCGTCCTTAACCCGTCCAATTCACCAAAGACCTGCCCGGGGTTAATCGCCAGCCATTTATCATTGTAAATCGGCGCCTCGCCCATCACCACACCGGCTAGACTGATGCGGTAATGGTTCGGTTTTAAATCCAGATTATCGCGAATATGAACCGTGGGGATGAGAAAACCAAGCTCCTGAGAAATCTTTTTGCGCACCCCCTTGATGCGCGACAGCAACACGCCTCCCTGGGCGCTGTCCACCATAGGGATAAGGCGATACCCCACTTCAAGACCAATGACATCCACCGGATTGACATCATCCCAGGACAATTCAGTGGCGGGTTCCTCAATACGGCTAGACGCTGCCGTCTCCTTATCGCCCAGCTTTTCTGCCTTTTCTCTTTCCAGAAGCAGGTAGCCAATACCCCCTAAACCGGCCGCCAATAAAATAAATGCAACATGAGGCATGCCGGGAATTAAACCAATACCGCCAATAATACCGGCGGCAATAAACAGGGATTTGGGATTGCCAAAGACCTGATGCACCACAGCCTTGCCCATGTCCTGAGCGGTTGAAACCCGGGTTACCATGATGGCTGCCGCCGTGGATAACACCAGTGAGGGCACCTGCGCCACCAAACCGTCACCGATCGTCAATAACGTATAATTGCGCAAGGCATCCGAAAAATTCATGCCATGCTGCATCATGCCAATAGCCAGTCCCCCGACCAGGTTAATGAACAGGATAAGAATCCCGGCGATGGCATCCCCGCGTACGAACTTGCTGGCACCATCCATGGAGCCGTAGAAATCCGCTTCCTGAGCGACTTCAGTCCGCCGCTGGACGGCCTGTTCCTGATTAATGATGCCAGCGTTCAAATCGGCATCAATCGCCATCTGCTTCCCGGGCAATGAATCCAGGGTGAAGCGGGCACTGACTTCCGACACGCGCCCGGCGCCTTTGGTAACCACCACAAAGTTGATGATCACAAGAATAGTGAAAACCACAATCCCGACCGCGTAATCCCCGCCGATGACCACTTCACCAAATGATTCGATGACTTGTCCCGCCGCATCCGTACCCGTATGGCCATGCAGCAGCACGACGCGGGTCGAGGCCACGTTCAATGCCAGGCGAAGCAGGGTGGCGATAAGCAGCACGGTAGGAAAGACAGCAAAATCAAGCGGCCGGTTGCTGTAAACCACAGCCAGCAGCACCACCAGCGACAAGGCAATATTGAAGGTAAAGAAAATATCGAGTAAAAAAGGCGGCAGAGGCAGGATCATCATGCTCAGCATGATGACCATCATCAGCGGCGTACCCAGGCCGTGTTGCATCCATTGGCGTAAAACGCTCACGACATTGTTCATGCTTCATCCTCCACATCGCGTTTCAACTCATCCGGAATGGGTAAATCATTTAAAAAGCCCGGTGTCGTTTCATAACGGCTTTTATCCTCCAGTTGAAAGATATATGCCAGAACCTGGGCCACGGCCACATACAACCCCCGCGGGATTTCGGCATTCAAATCCGTTGAAAAGAAAATGGCCCGGGCTAAAGGCGGCAGGGAAAGTATGGGCACGTCGTTGGCCTTAGCCACCCGGTTAATCTGCAGCGCCACCAAATCCTTGCCCTTGGCCACGACAATGGGTGCGCGTGTGCCATCCTGCCGGTAGCTGATGGCAACGGCGTAGTGGGTAGGGTTGGTTAACACCACCGCCGCTTTGGGCACTTCACTCATCATGCGGCGCCTTGCTATTTCCTGTTGGGTGCGGCGGATCTGAGCCTTAACCTCTGGCTTTCCTTCCGTTTCCTTGTATTCGTCTTTTAATTCCTGCTTCGTCATTTTCAATTGCTTGTTGTGTTCATACCATTGAAATGGCACATCCACCGCAGCGATAAGAATCAAACTCGCACTGATAATCAGAAAAAGAATGCCCACTATCCATAACCCTTCGCTCAAGGCGCTGGTCAAAGGGTAATTCGCGAGCGCCAGCAACGCGGGAATTTTCCATTTCAGCACCAGAATCGACACAATGGAGATGAGGAAAAATTTAGCCATGGCTTTGAGCATTTCCACGAGGCCTTTGACCGACAGCATGCGCTTGATGCCCTTCAAGGGACTTAAGCGCGAAAACTGCGGCTGCACCGATTGCAGGCTGAACACCCAGCCCCCCATGAGCAGCGGGGCGGCAATGGAAAGCACAAGAATGACCATCAACACAGGGAATACCGCCATTGCCCCGGTCTGGATGATAAAATAAAGGTTGTACATCATGTCCATGCTGGTTAAAAGAATACGGCTGTCGAATTCAAAGGCATGATGCATCATGGTGAGAAAATGCGTGGATAAAAAATTGCCAAAAACCAGAAATCCCGCGCCGCTAAACAACAGGATGATGGTGGCGTTAAAATCTTTCGAACGCGCAATCTGACCTTTTTCCCTCGCTTCTTTTAACCGTTTAGGCGAGGGCTGTTCGGTCTTCTCCTGGGACTGTTCGTCGTCTGCCATCAGTACAATAATCCTTTAATGAGTAACATTCCCTGCTCAAGGCTGTCGGCAATCTGCGCCGCGACCCCGGGCAAACTGACCCGCAAAATCACAATCCCCATAAACAATGTGATCGGAAATCCGATGGAAAAAATATTAAGCTGCGGCGCCACCCGTGTCATTACGCCAAAGGCAAGACTGATAACCAGCAAAGCGAGAATTGCCGGTAAGGCCACCAGAACAGATTCTTTCATCATCCAGCCCGAAAAAATCAGCACACGGCCAATATCCGACAATTCCACCGGCACACTTCCAATCGGCAACAGGGTGAAACTGTTAAAAAACAACTCAAAAACAGCCAAATGACCATTCAGGGCCAGAAACATCAAGCTGACCATCAGCAAATAGAACTGACTGATTAAAGGCACGCTGGCCTTACTGGCGGGATCAATCATGGTGGCAAAACCCAACCCGGCCTGCATGGCGATGATCTGTCCGCCAATAACAAACACCTGAAACACCATCTGCAGAACAAAGCCCATCATCAGCCCCAGCAGCAGTTCGAAGGCCAGATAAATCAGGTAATAGCCATTGAAATGCTCAAGGGTCAAACTCGTGGGAACAAATGAGGACAGCAGAAAGGAAAACGCCATGGCAATGATCACCCGCACCCGGACAGGAATTAGGACGGATGAAATCACCGGCATGGTCAAAAACAGGCCGCTGATACGCGGCATCGGCCAGACCACCTGGCTGATTTGAATAATCATTGTCTCATAGTCAATGTCCATGATTAATCAATCAGGTAAGGAATATTCATAAACAGTGTTTCCGTATAATGGATCATGGTTTTTAATAACCACGGCCCCGCAAACGCCAGCACAAGGAACGTCACAAACAATTTGGGAATAAAACTTAAACTCATTTCGTTGATTTGCGTGGCCGCCTGAAACATGGCCACGACAAGGCCCACCACCAACCCCGGCACAATGAGCACAGCCAGGATGATGATCATCACATAGACGCTTTCGCTGAAAATTGAAACAATGCCATCCGGTGTCATCTTCCCCTCCTGGGTTAGCTCAGACCTAGCTCATGGCAAAACTGGACGCTAAAGAGCCCAGTACCAGTGTCCACCCATCCACCATCACAAACAGCATGATTTTAAACGGCAGGGAAATGATTAACGGCGACAACATCATCATACCCATGGCCATCAGCACACTCGCCACCACAATATCGATGATTAAAAAGGGCAAAAACAGCAAAAACCCAATCTGAAAAGCCGTTTTCAATTCGCTGGTCACAAAGGCTGGGATCAGTACGCTCATGGGTACCTCAGCCAAGGTTGCATAGGTTTTATTACTGAATTTCTCAAACAGCGCCAGATCGTTTTTGCGGGTTTGATTGAGCATAAAATGGCGAAGCGGCCCCTGGGCCAGCCCTAAGGCCTGCGTGAATTCGATTTTATCGGCAAGGTAAGGCTGCACCGCCTGCTCATTGATTTGATTGAATACCGGGGCCATCACGAAAAAGGTCAGGAACAGGGCAATGCCTATCAATATCTGATTGGTCGGTGTTTGCGCCATCCCGATGGCCTGCCTTAAAATGGAAAGCACAATGATGATGCGGGTAAACGCCGTCATGGCCATCAATAACCCCGGCAAAACGCTAAGCAGGGTCATGAAGATGAGGATTTGCAGATTAACGCTGTAGGTTTGGGCACCGCCGGTGCCGGGGGTCACGGTGACGCCGGGCAGGCTCAGGGAAGCGGCATGAGCAAGCACCGGAAATAAAAGCGCCATCACGAGAAAAAGTCTAGTCCTGCTGTGCTTCATTTCAGGACTTCCTCATGACGTGTTTAAGCAATTCAGGAAACGAACTTTTCGCCTCTGTCTGAAAGCCTGGCGGCAGTTCCTCGCCGAAATCATGGAGTGTGTTGATACTGCCATTGGCCACACCCAGCAGCAAATAACGCTCCCCCGCTTTAACCAGCATGATTTTTTCCCGTGGCCCGAGGCTTGTTCCGGCAATGATGCGAAACGCCCCGCTGACGCCTATGCCTGCTTGATTTAAACGCCTCAAAACCCAGGCCAAAAAGACGATAAGCAGCACGACAATCAAAAGACCCAAAGTCAGGCGCAGCATGTCATGAGCGCCTAAGGCCGAGTTGCCCTTCGCCAGTTCCGTCTCGGAAGCGATGGCGTTTAATGGGAGAAAGAGACTTCCCCAAACCCAGTGTGATGTTTTCATTTCAGGCGCTTGATCCGTTCGGCTTTGCTGACGATGTCGGTTAAACGCACACCAAATTTGTCATTGACGACCACCACCTCGCCATGAGCCACGAGTGTGCCGTTTACTAATACATCGAGAGGCTCCCCAGCCAGCCTGTCTAAGGCCACGATGCCGCCCTGATTCAGTTGCAAAAGATTGCGTATGGTCATTCGGGTACGGCCAATTTCCACGGTCACCGTGACTGGGATATCCAGAATCAGCTCCATTTTTTCGCCGCTGGCATCCACCGCGCCGCCATTTCCTGTTACCGTACCTGCAGCTATCGCGTCCTTCTGCTCACTCATGTCCATCCCCTAATAACTGATTTTTTTAATGATTTTTAACGCCCGCTTATCATTGGCACTGCCCAGGGTTGCAGTAAAACTGGGAGTTCCCTCAATATCCAGCGTAACGATTTCATGCATTTCAAGCGGAAGGAAATCGCCAACCTGCCACTCCATCACCTTGCCAAGCGTACTGGTCGTTTGCGCCATGGCGCTAGTGACCAATAACTCCACATCCATCAATTCCTCTTTAAGCGACATAATCCAGTTGGGATCGATTTCATCATCCGGCCTTGCTGCGCCAAGTTCAAGCTGCTGTTTAATGGGCTCCACCATCGAGAACGGCATGACAAACGAAAAACTGCCCTTCTCACGGCCAAAATCGATGAGAAAACGGCTGATTAACAGCAAGTCCTCGGGTTCGCCAATGTGCACAAGCTGGGGGTTTGTCTCGTCATTAACACGGATGGCTTCCAGTTTGATGATGGGCGCCCAGGCGTGTTCAATGTTATGCACCAGTTTGTTTATTACAATTTCCATCACCCGTAATTCCGCCGCGGTAAAATCGGTTTTGTCCGTCTGCGCCAGGAATTGCGAATTGCCGCCAAAATAATAATCGACCAAATCATACACAAACGTGTTGTCAAACAGGACAATGGCTTTGCCGCGTAAGGGTTTAAAACGGTAGAGGGTCATTAAGGTCGGGTTTGGCAGGCTGTCTAAAAAATCACGGTGTTTAGCGACACTTAACGGTTCCTGTTTGATTTCCAGCTCTTTGGCCATCAGCTGATAGATATCATTGCCAAAAAAACGGGCGGCCCGATCGTGAATTTTATCAAGCACCGGCAATTCGCCGCGAACAATCCGCTCCTGGCTGGCGAAATTCAAGACCTGGATTTTCTCTTCAAGTCCTGCAGTTTTCGGGGAATGTTCCGGTTTGGCGCGGGGGGCCTCTTTCACAGGCTCAGCGGCTTGGTCGCTGGCAGATTTTTCAGGCTCGGCTGCAGTGTCCTGATGACTCTCCTCGTTAACCTCTGCCGCAGGAGCTGCCCCTTCCTCCTCGTCAACGGAGCTTAAGAGCGCATCAATTTCTTCCTGTGATAACACATCTTTTTCAGCCATAACCATCCTGTCAAATCATTGAAAACACTCGTTTTCTTAAATTACTTTTCCTCTTTCACAGCAGTCCAAGCAATTCACGTGCCACCTAAGAAATTGAGTGAATAATCAAAAAGATACAGGATTAAGATAAAAAGCTTGCAGGGATAAAGTCAAGTTTTTGACACAAAAAGTCCCTACTCTTCTTCTTTTTCCTCGCATTTATCAATGGCAGCGGCTTTGCACTGTTCATTGCAATCCAGCGCACTGGAGGTGATGCACACGGTGCTGATGCAATTGTCGGTGTATTGATTGACACACATGTCGTGATCGTAATTTTCTGAGCCGATAACAACGGTGGGTAAATCCGCAGCATACACCGCCGCAGGGGTTAAACCGGTTAAAAGTAAGAGCATGGTGAGGGGTTTGCGCATAAGAGTCATCCTTTATTACTCTGTCTCTTAAAGTATAGTCAGTGCTCCATAAAAAGAAGCAGCGAATAAGGGATTGTTTAATTCAGCAAACATGGCAAAATGATAATTATAACAGACGCTTCCTCCGTGTATGCGCAGCCAGACTAAAACCCTTACTCATTTCAGCGGCGCTGTTTTAAGCCAGTCAACCTGCTTTCGTCCTGACAATGAATGGCAACTGCCCCCTTTGTTTGAATCCTCACTGACCAATGTGCTGGCCCGTGGCCATGGATTGAGCTACAGCGATTGTTGCTTTAACACGCAGGGAAACGTCATTGATTGCACACGGCTCAATCATTTATTGAGCTTTGATGAAAGCAATGGGTTACTGTACTGCCAGGGCGGCGTCACCTTTGCTGATTTATTTGAGGTCCATCCGGATTTTATTCCACCGGTAGTGCCCGGTACTGTCCATGCCAGCCTTGCGGGCGGCATTGCCAATGATGTCCATGGTAAAAACAACGCGTCCGCCGGAAGTCTTGGACAGCACATTCAGTGGATAGAATTACAACAGGGATCCCGACTCCTGCGGGTAAGTCCCGAAAAATACCCTGATCTTTTTACTGCGACACTGGCGGGACTTGGATTAACCGGGATTATCCGGCGGGTTGCCTTAACGCTGAAACGAGCTCCCCGCTGCGTGGAAGTGCATACGGAAAAATTTACCGCATTCGATAAACTGCTCACCGCCATGAAAGACACCAGCAGGCAATGCGATTACCTCGTAGCCTGGCTCGATTTGTTGAATTCGCCGCAGGCGCTGATGTCCACTGCGGTTCATTGCCACGGCACAGCGCCGCCACCGCCACGATCATTCACACTGCCCAGGCTACCGTTTCGTCTGATTCATCGCTACAGCATGCAATACGTTAATCACTATTACTTCAAACGCGCCGACACCGGCATGCGGCATCTGGATTTTATTGAATTTAACAATCCCCTCGATAAAATCAGGCATTGGAACCGGCTTTACGGTCGACAGGGCCTCGTGCAGTTTCAGGCAGTCTTTGCCGAAGACCAGGCCGAAACCACCTTAGCCCAATTGCTAAGGGTGATCGCTGAGACGCAGGCAACACCCACGCTCGCTGTGTTAAAGTATTTTATCCAGCCCGGAGCCGGCTTATTGAGTTTTGTTCGTCCCGGTTTTACCCTGGCCGTTGATTTTATCCACGACAAGAACGCCCGGGCAGCCATTGAAGCCATGAATCAATTCATCACTGACATTGGCGGACGCGTTTATCTGGCAAAAGATTTGTTTCTGACCCGCGATCAATTCATGGTTCAATACCCTGAACACGAACCATTTAAAGCCTTACTGCAACACTACCCAGCCGGCATGCAATCCGATCTGGGACGTCGCCTGGGGATTACCCATGACTAAAAATACCTGGATGATCCTCGGCGCCACGTCCATCATTGCCAATGAATTTGCACACCTCGCGGCAGCAGCGGGCCATCCACTCCTGTTGGTTGGCCGTGATACGCTGCAGCTCGATGTCATTGCCGATGACATCAGCTTGCGCCATCGGGTGGCCTGCGACGTTCTGACAGCCGATTTAAGTGAAGACATCCGGGAGCTGCTTAAGAAAATTCAAACCATGGAGCAGGGGCTGTCGTTGTTCATCGCTCACAGTGCCACTGTTGAAAATAATCACTTAAACCCGGCGGCGATAAGCAAACTGGTGAAAACTAATATTTTAAGTACTGTGCAGGTGATTCACACTTACCTGAATAAACAACAAAGTGAGCATCAACTGCTTTTTTTAAGCTCAGTCGCTGCCTGCCGCGGCCGCGCCCGAAACAGTTTATACGGCGCCAGTAAAGCCGCCATAGAGGTCTATCTGCAGGGATTACAGCAGCAGGCCGGGCCTTCGACAACCATCACCGTGGCGCGCCTCGGTTTCATCGATACCGTACAAACCTATGGCATGCCGGGTGTCTTTTACGCCTCACCGCCTAAAGCCTGCGCTAAAGCTTGCTGGGATAATCTCCACCGCAAAAAACGCCGGTTTTACCATCCCGGTTTCTGGCGACTCATCATGGCTGTGATAAAGCATCTGCCTTTTTTCATTTACCGGCGCATGGGGAACATTTAATGGTTTCCGGCGGCAGCATAACGACCCGGTTAAACTAAATACCCTCTGTCGTGAGGCGTTATTTGCGGGCCAGGGGCTTTTCGCCGCCCTCTTCCTCATCGCCTTCCCTTTCCGTATCAGAGTCTCCTTCATCCAGCTCCTCCGCCGGTACGCCGCGATCCTCATCGCCTTCGCGTTCACGCTCATCGTCTTCATCCTCGTCACGATTTGCCGCACGATCCGCTGGGGCCAGTGCCGGTTTTTTAGCCGGGGACGATTGCAATTGTCGATTCATGCGGGCATCGCTGCTTAAGTTCGCGCTCAGCAGGTGATCGGAGACACTATCCAGCGTCTCCATATCCTTGATCATGTCATCCTGCATGGCCTGTTCGGCTTCCTTCAATTTTTTCTGTTCACTGAACACTTTGTAGCCTAAAACAGCGCCGGCCAGGGCAGCAATGCCAACGGCCACCGCCGTGACCGCAATAACCGCTGCCGCGGGCACGGCGACACCGGGGAGAACAAAGGCTAACGCCACAAGACCCAAGGCAAAACCGGCAAAGGACGCGGCATAGCCCAAGCCTTTAACCCATTTTTTTTCAGTTGACCACTCGTGATGGGGGTGGGGTTGTTTTCGCAGAAACCCTTCGACATCCATGTCTTGAATGTCATCCTCAAGGCTTTTCAATTCATCTTCCACGTCGAGACTCAAGTCGCCTTTTTCCTCTTCAGCCAATTCCGAGTAAAGTTCAACGCTTTCCTTGGCAAAATCGATGATGCCGTATCCCATCACGATCGAGCCCACGACAATACCGGGCACCGCCAGGACGGGAAAAGCGATGGCTAAAACGGCCGCGGCAGTAACCAGGCCAATTCCCAATCCAATCCAGCCGATGTCTTTCAGGAGGGATTTGCGGTTATTGGTTTCTTTTAAATAGATTAAGCGAGTATCGGCTAACAATTGGACGTTGCGTTCAATTAACCCCATGGCCGCCAAATTACCCAAATCCAGGTAGGTGGTTTCAGCCACCAGGCCATCCAGCAAAGCCTTTTTCTGGGCTTCAAACTGACTTGCGGGTAAGCTTTGCAACGCTGCCAAATGTCGGCACCACAATTCGAAATCAGGATCATCCTGAAATTTTTCGGCAAAACGCTCAAGCAAGGTCCCTCTGTTTTCGACAGTCGCGCGCTTCAGGGTCTGGTGCACGTGATGGAAAAAACGAAAATCCTTCAAGGCAAGCTCCACATCGCCTTCAAGCTGCATCACTTCTTTAAATTGGTCAAGAAGCAGATTGAAGCGTTTCTGCTGCAACGCGTATTCTTCCCTGCTTTTGGCATGAAGCAGGGCAACCAATCCCTGATCAATGCGCTCCTGCAATTGTTTAACCGCTCCCTTGGCTGCAGCGGTTTTCAAGCGCGATCCTGAATCATCAAGAATGGCCCTCAGCTGGTTACGGATAATCAGGGTGGCGGTTAATTCCTGTTTGGATAAATCCTCATCGAGCTGCCGCTGGCTGGGTTTTGGGCTAGGGGGCATGGTCTTTCTCCACTCAAATCCGTTACTTCATCGCGTCTTTAGCGAAGAAGGTAAAATAGTAATTGTACAGCATAACGAAGGTGCCATCATTTTCAAATTCCGTAATAAGGGCATTGATTTTCTCGATGTCCTTTTCGTTGCCGCGCCGGGTGGCAATGCCCATGCCATACCCTACTTTAATGCTCCCCTTTAACGCTTTCACAATGCCCGGGTATTGATGCTCCAGGTAGAGTACAGAGTAATAATTGATAAAGGCCGCCTCGATTTTCTCGGTTTTCATGGCTTCAACCAGCCCGCCGATGTTGGAATACACCTGCAAATCGACCTTGAGTTCAGGATGGTGGAGCAGGTAATCGGCGTACACGGTCCCCTCCATCACGCCGATGCGCCGTCCGGCCAGAGGCTCAATGGATGTCAGCGGGCTGTTCGCCATCACGATGAACCCGCCTGAGGACAGAAAATAAGGGATGGTGAATAAAAAGTGGGTTTCCCGTTCCGGAGTAATCGCAAGCGATCCCATGGCATAATCAATTTCACCGCTGCCTAATGCCTCAAGCAAACGCTGCTTGGGCATGGTGACGAATTCGCATTGCCATTTCAAACGGCTGCAGATGCGCTGCATCAAATCCACATCAAAACCGGTATTGACAAAATGGCTGTCGTTCATCACAAAAGGGGGATCGAAAATGGGTGTGCCTATTTTTACTTTGGCTTCCGCAGGCAGGGTGATAAAAAGAAGAACTGACAACATCAAACGCGTCCACTTCGTCATCATCGTAAGCTCATGGTTATTTTTCTATTATAACTATAGTCAGCCTTAGCCTGTTGTGTAAAAATGACGGTTATTTTGTATTTTCTTTCATGACGACCCCTCTTGATAACCCCTTCTGGCAATTCTCCAATCACCTGTATCGCAATCCTCAGGTCAAAACGATTTGCCTCACCCTGCAAAATCAGTGGCAATACAACGTCAACCTGGTGTTATTCTGTGCCTGGTCAGGTCAAACCCAACGGCTTATCCGCCTGAATGACATGCAAAATGCCGTGGCGTTGGTGGCTGAAACGCAGTCGCGCCTGACCGAACCGTTACGTTGCGTTCGCCACTACTTAGCCTCCCTGCCGGCAGACGTCGGGATAAAGGCCGACTATGGACAGATTCTTCAGCTTGAATTAGTGTCTGAGTCGCTGCAGCAGGACGCGCTGTACCGGGCCTTTAAGGACAAGCCGCAAGCCGATTCCATCGATGTCAAACAACAGAAACTGCTTTATTTACATTGGCTGACCGAGGTCATGAATCAATCGCTTACAGAGGCTCTCCAGCGCCTTTTTCTTGATTTAATTTCTTTTTAATGCGCTTGAAATGCGGGTTTACAATCCCTGTCGACCAAAATAATTGCTACAATTAGAATTAAAATAATACAGGGAAGATAAATTATGAGCGGATACAGACCCTTGTTTTCATTGTGTTTGTTGTACGCCCTGGCCTTGCCTCTGCAGGCAGAACCAGACAAATCCGATTTAATCAAAGTTGAAAAGGGCAAAAACACGGACTGCGTGGAATATTATAATTACAACGGCGAACTCTATTGCAGCACCAAAGCCTCACGCCTGCAAAACCCACCCGGCGACCTGGAAAGCATGGAAATGCAAACCATCGTTTTTGATGATCGCGAGTGGAAAGCCGCCTGGGGACAAAAAACCGACACCATCACCACCATTGAATACATCCCCAAAGGGGACAGCATTGAAAAATGGCAGGAATTAGTGACCAGCCAGTTCATCCCCGGTATCCAGGATAAGATGACACCGAAAGAATTCAGTCAGAATGTCATGAAATATTTGAAAGAATCAGGCCTTGATCCGGTGATTAAAGTGATCAGTGAAAGCCCCGATCGGGTTCTGTTTGAATTCCAGGTGACGGAACCTGAAAATCTGAAACAGGATGAACTGCAGCTGATTACCAAAGGCAAAGACGGAATGTATGTGCTGCACTATGTCATCAAGGAAGCGCCCATGGACAATGAGCGCCGGGAAAAATGGATTAAGCTGTTGAATCAAAGCAAGCCCCAGAAGCCTCAAAGCGGGACTGAATAGCCCTCGTTGGCCAGCGACTCATCGATAGCGATTAGCGATTGCGCTTTACCAAAGAAGCCGATGCGGTGCGCGCCCAATGCCTCGCGCACCGCTGGATTAAGGCGTACATCCTCTCCCTTTGCGGTGCAGGCTGTAGTCAATGCTTGTTGAATGCGGTTACTCTTGTCCATGCATCCCCAGGACAAAAGGCCTGTTTTTTTCCGCAAACGTTCAATCTCTGTCCTGACAGCCTGAACCCCACGCGTCTCCCCCTCGAGATCCTTTTCTTGCCTATCAGCCGTTAAGGGATAGGATTCCACAAGGCTTACCACGTCCGTTTGCAGCGATGATGCCTTGAACGGAACCTCGCGTATGGACTCCACGGGAACGGAAAGGTTTACCTTATCGGCCTCCTGCTTGGGCTTAAGCGGGCACTCCGTGGGATTTTGTTTTCCTATAAAAGCGGTTACCGGGCTCTCGTCGGATGACTCGTGGCTAAACTCATCAATCTGCTCATCGTCATCCCCCGACAGAGACTCATCCGGATTGAGCGGAGGCTCGTCATCGCTACCGTCCTCGACATAGAAGTCATAGGAATCCAGCAGCGCCTCCCTTTCTCTTTTTTTATCGAGGGTATCCAGAGTACTCAACAACATGGCATCGAACGGTTCGTAAAAGTCACTCACCCTGTTTAAGTCCTCGTCGCTCACCGTTTGCAGCAACTCATCGTGCCTGTTTCTTAATGTCAGTATGTTGTCTTTGTACGTTTCTTCATCATTAAACCGGGCCAGGGCGTTGGGCAGAAGAAAGCGCTCATCCACCGTCTCAAGCCAATTGGGGTTATTTAAGACATACTCTAAAAAATAAAGGCTTAAAGGCCCACAGGAAACCAGTTTCCCCCCATCTTTTTTAGCGGTTTGCAAGGCATGGGGAGAGGCATACACAGGAATGAGTTTATCGAGCTTCGTTAAATTCAGATGCTTGATTTGTCCGGCAGGGTTAAACAACACAAGCTTCATGCCCAAGGCCGCCACCTTGACAAAAACACCGGCCATGTAATGAGCGCCCGCCAATTCGGGCTTAAAGATAAACGGGAAATAGCGCACGTGTTCAGGCGTTTTTCTGAACCAGTCGGCAGCGATGTTTAACACATCGCCGATATCTCGATTGTAAATACCGTCAAACACCACCTGGGGTGGTAAAAAAAGGGCCCTGGTTTTGCTTTCAGGCAAACGGGTAAACAAAGTCCATGCAATGCGTTTGGCGTCTTCATTGTCATACCAGGTACTAAACTCGCGGCAATCTTCAAAACCGCCTTTCTCATTATCACGCTTTCGAAACTCGTCCGTTGCTTTACCCATCTGCATCCTCCACCTGTAACATTCTGACATTTTTACTTCTTTTGACCGGATTTACAACCAAAAAAGAACAATTTTTACTCAAAAAGAGCTGGGTTTTACAATTTACAACGGATTGGTTTATTATAAGGCGATGAAATTATCCCTGCGAATTCTACATGGTATGCTGGTTTTAAGTCTGCTGATCCTGGCCCTTAAACCCGTGCTGCTGCCTTCTGCCGCCGAGCAAACCACGGCCCATTACACCTTCCAGTACGACTGCCAAAACCGGCTTTCCACCGCGATGTCCTGTGCGTCTACCGCCTATTGCCTGTTGAGTGAAAACCAGGCAGGCGGACTGTTCACCCCTTTCGGCCTGTTGATTTCCCTAGTTTACTTCACGCTCGCCGTCTGGGCGGCCTCCGCCCCCATTAAACGCCTGTTACGCCCCCCCATTCGCCCCTCCTGGTCAATGTAATCACACGTAATCCCTTTGCGGAGTTAAGCACTTCGCTTCAATCATATTAACCAGAGGATACTCATTATGAATTTATGGAAAGGTTTTCGCTTTTTGGCGCTGCTGATGTTTGTTTCAAAAAGCGCCTGGTCATTCAGCGGTGAATTGGGGAGCGCCAACCCGGCGATGATTATGCATTTTATTGAACATCACAATGCACTCATTTATCTCTCCGCGTTTTTTGGCCTCGGCCTCTTGCTGTCGTTTACTCCCTGTGTTTTACCGATGATTCCCATCCTCTCAGGCATTCTTGTCGGCCGGGATTCATTATCCACCCCGCAGGCTTTCAAATTATCCTTAAGCTATGTCATCGGCATGGCCGCAACCTATGCCGCAGCCGGGGTCATGGCGGGTTACCTGGGCAGCACCCTGCAGACAGCCATGCAGCAACCGGCCGTCATTCTAAGCTTCAGTGCCTTGTTTGTGATGATGGGACTCTCCATGTCAGGTCTGTTTGAACTGCGGTTGCCGCAAGCGCTGCAACATCGATTCAAGCAACGCGGCAAACCCGGCTATGCCGGGGCTATGCTGATGGGTATTGCCTCAACCCTGGTGGTCTCTCCCTGCGTTACCGCCCCCTTGATCGGCGTACTGACCTATATCAGTCAGAAAGGGGAACCCGCACAGGGCGGCCTGATTTTACTGGTCATGGCCGCGGGAATGGGCATGCCCCTGCTGCTGGTGGGCTCGGGTTATGGTTCCCTGTTGCCGAAAACAGGCGGCTGGATGCTCAAAATCAAGAAATGCTTTGCCCTGGTCCTGTTTGCCATGGCCATCTGGATGGCATCACGCATCCTGCCTGCCCCAATCATTACGCTTTTATGGGCGTCACTGTTCGTATTTGGCAGCATCTTCCTTGGCAGTCTGCAAAGCACCACTCATAAAGGTGCTGTGTGGTTTAAAGGCATGGGCGTTGCCAGCATCATGGCCGGCGGGATGCTCGCTCACGCCGCGCTATTGCCTTTGATAGCGCCTGCAGCACTTCAAAAACAACACGCGGTAAAACAAACGGTTTTTGTGGCGGCAGATTCCATGGCAGCCATTGAAAAGCGGCTTAACGATGCCCGCCGCCAACATAAACCCGCCTTGCTGGTCTTTACTGCGTCCTGGTGCAGCGCCTGCCAGGCCCTTGAATCCAGGGTCTTGAATCAACCGCAATTGCGCTCGTCGTTAGACGGCCTGCTGCGTTTAAAAATTGATATCAGCCAGAGCAATCCGACCACGGACGAAATTAAACAGGCCTTTGCCATTTACGGCACGCCCACCCTGTTGTTCATTGATCGCGAGGGACAGGTGGTGGATGATTTAAGTGCCGTGGGCTTTATTAACCAACAGGCCTTGTCAGACCGTATCCATCGGCTTAAACAAGGCTGAACACGCGCGCCCGACAGGATCGGGCGCTTTTTCATACCTAATCTTTACAATAAGATTATTATTTCGCTAGACTCGAGCCTACCCTTGCCTGGTGAGTGCGAAATGAAATTTTCTTTTTTTGATCAAAAGCTGCCCGAACCCCTGGCCATTTATTTATTCAGCTTCCTTGATCCTCACACACTGGCAAAAACCTCGCAGGTCAGTAAAGGGTGGAATCAGCTGGCAGAAAGAACAAAACAAACCAATGAACTCTCTCCTATCATTCAACACATCCCGCGCTTGCGAGCCATAGCCCCTTACCGACTTAAACTGAAACAATTGTCAGGCGGCATGACCAATCTCACCTATTTTGTCAAACAGCTTAAACGCTTAAGCACGCCGGCAGAACAGTTTGTGCTGCGTGTCCCGGGCAAAAACACCTCCAGTTTTATTAACAGACAACACGAAGGCTACAACGCCAGGCAAACCAGTCAGTTAGCGATTAATGTGTCCATTGAATTTTTTAATGATCAGGATGGTCTTCAGTTAACACGCTTTTTTGAGAACAGCAAACCCCTAATCCCTGCGCTACTTAAAGAAAAGCAGGTGCTGGAAAAGGTGGCGGGAATTTTTCAAAGCCTCCATCAATCGCATCGTTTCAGCAATGACATTCATCTTTTTCAACGCAATGAGGCGTTATTAAAAGCCGTTAAAGACAAGGCAGAGCTACCCCTGCCCAAGGATTTGGCCGCCGTTGAAGACGGCCTGGCAAAAATTGCAGCCGTTTGCGGTAAATACAAAATCCCACTGAAACCCTGCCATAATGATCCCACCCCCGGCAATTTTCTGATGTCCCTGACATCGTACAAATTAATTGACTGGGAATATTCCGGTAATAATGATTTTTTATGGGATTTGGTTTATTTCTGCATGGAAGGAAAACTGTCCGCGGAACAGGAAAAGCAGCTGCTTGGCTTTTACTTTGACAAAGTCACTCCCACGATTGAAGCCTGGTTTGAAGTGTACAAACCCTTAGTCAGCTGGTGGATCACACTCTGGTGCTGGACTCAGCTGACTAACAAAGCCAATGCCACGGCTACCGAGGCTTATGTGAAACTGGCAGAAACCAGTTATGAAGCGACCCAGGCCAGTCTTAAGAATCCCGTCTGCCTGGAATCCCTGGCCCTGATTGCCTCAGACACCGAAAAAACAGCCTTTGACGGCCTTCGTCCGTTTTAGTGTCAGGTCTCTTGCTAAAGCCCCCCAAAGGGAGGCTCCCTCTTCAAAAAATTTTTTAAAACCATTCGCTTAGTTTTCATCCGTGAACTATGCTGAAAATTAGAATTACCTTTAAATCAACCCTACGGAGTAACACGCCATGCACTCAAATAGAACAATAAAATCGCTGTTGGCTGTTGTTTTTGTTGGTGTCCCCTTACTTGTTCAGGCAGACAATGCCCCCGCTCCGAAAAGCGAAGAAACCTTTCAATCCACCTGCGTCAAAGCCTGGCTTGGGCGTGACAATACCACCAAGGATCAGGTCGATTACAAAAATTTTGGTGAACAATATTGCGAATGCGCCGCCACACAACCCCTGCAGGACAGCGCCGCCGTGGATAAAGCCGCGCAGGTGTGCATGACCCGTACCCTGCTTCACGATGCCTTAAATTCCCTTGAAGAAGACAATGAATTAACCGGCGCCTCCGAAGCAGACATTGATGAATCCTGTCATGATCGCTGGAGTCTGGTGTACCCTAAAATGGATGATCGCTTAAAGCAAGTGGCTACATCCTATTGTGGTTGCGCTAAATCGGAATTAAAAACCCTGATTAAAAACTCCGATAACATGACGGACAAAGAGTACGACAACAAAATCAACGACATTGCCGCCTCTTGCGCCGCCCAACTGGCTAAATCAAACAGTACTGAAAGCCCTGCACCCCAATCCGGCACGACCTCCCAGCAATAAGACCTCACTCTCCAATTCTGAAGTCGGAATTGGAGAGCCGTTATCTCACTGTAAAATCTTCGCCTACACCCCGGACCACTTTCCACTGGCATTCAGCACCATGGTAGGCAATGGCAGTAATGTCAGGCTGCGCGGGCCCCTTGGCGGTAACGACAAAAACACAGGCTTTCGATTGGAATCCCGCTTCCTGTTTCACCGCAGTGACCGTGTAGGCCAAATCGAAATCCGCATCGTTTGGGAAACCAAAGCCATAAATCAGAGGCTGTTCTGCACTGAGAGAGGCTTCTGTTAAGGGATTGCAATCGCGGTCAGCAAACACACCCTGCTGATTAATCATTTTTAAGGTGATTTTCCACTGCCCATCCAGGGAGTTGATGGCGTGCCAGGTATGAATACGGCACTCACTGGCTGCATGAAGCAAACCCGCGAGCAGCATGGCCGCTGCAAAAGTGCATCCTTTCATGATCGTCCTTTATTTTGTTAGTCAGCAGGAACGATAATACAAATGAGAATTAGTTGCAATTAAGCCATGCCAGTCGACGTTAGTCCAAACGCATTTACAGGGCCGTCTCCACCGTACCGGCCATGTCCGCATTACTGGCTTTGTCGTAACCGATTAATTTAAGCGGCAGGTTGGACTCCGCCGGTTTTTCAGGATTAATGACATAAATATTGTCAGGGTTGTGTCCCTCATCAAAAATCGACGCTTTGTCGCTGGGCACCTCGGGTGTGCACGCCATGCCCTCTGAATCGGCTTTCAGCAGATAAACAGTCCAGGTGGTTTTACCGTCCTTAAACACCATTTCATTGGTATTCATCCATCGGGGTCCCAGCAGCTTTTTAATGGATTTTTCATCCGCCTGACCTTCAGCCAGCAGTTTAAGGTTTCGCCTTAATTCGAGAATGCGGTGAATATTTAACGGCAGGAGCAGGGAATGCAGAATAAAAATAGGCAGAAGATGCGCCGTTGTTGCATAAGCAATAAAAGCGACGTTGCTGCCAATCGCAATCAGACGTAACGTCATTATCCGTTTAACATAAAAGGCCGCGAAAACAAGCGATGAGGCGATGTATCCTAAGGTATTAATCAAAATGTCCATATTTTACTCACTATCTTAATTCGCATCTTCCTACGGGTTTGTCTTATTCACCAAGGTAAACAAATCAGTCACACCCAACGACAAAAAACATCAACATGACGACAGGATCAATGGGATTTAACACCTCCTTTCTTTAATGCGGGCTCAGTATACAACTGACTGACTTCCCCTTTTTGACAAAATTCCGCATTTAAATTGACGCCGCAAAGGCGGGCAAGTTTTGGATCCAGGGTCAAGTCGTCGCTTTTGCCTTTGATTGCGCCATGCTCGCCCCACCAATTGTTGCGAGCGTAAACGCTGCCATTGATCACGACCACTTCCACGCCATTGCCGGAGGCACTTGAATTATTATGGATTTCATTACCTCCTGAACTGGGGCTATCGATAAACGTTCCGGTTTCAGCTGCAGGCCCCTGCCCCAGATCAATGATGTTCTTAGGCGCATTGCCGAGCGAATTGCACATGACAATTCCGGGACCGCCGCTGCCGGTAATCACACTGTCTTGCACACGAAGAACAATTTGCGCATGATGTTCAGTCGCCGTCATTTTGGCTAAGGGAGCAAACTTGCCTTGTCCATACGCGGTAATGGTTTCCAGCCCCTCGCTCATCTGCCCCTGCCAGGGGGAGCCGTAAAATTGATAGCCCTGAATCTGGGCATATAATTTGGCGTCATCAAACGCAATCAGGTCAATCCCGTCATTGAACCGTTTTAAGTGGCTGATGGACAATCCGTTAATTTTAAGCCGTCCCTCCGCTTCGTCTTTGGCCAGTACATAAATGCCGGCATGGTAATTAGGCACCACCCCCTCAAGGGTGCTGTTGCCCTTGATCATGTTGTTTTCCATGGCAATGCCGGCCGATGATTTTTCAGCCAGCAGGACGCTGACACCGGATCCTCGAGTCCCGCCATTATTTTCGCCTTCAATCAGGCTGTGGCTGATTTCAATGGCATCCAGCGAATAATCGCTGTCCCCGACAAAGGCAATGGCTGCTTTGGGAAAATTCCTGTTATTGTATTGTTTACCCAGAAAAAAAGTCATAAAGCCGCGTAACTCCGGCGGCGGTAAAAACTCATCCTGCACCTTTGCCGCCTGATTGGCGCTGACAATACGGGTGTGGCTGATTTTCACGTTGCGAACATTTTTCCCATAAATGGCATAGCCTGCGGGTTTAATGATCTCAATGCCCATGATTTGTGTATTTTCCGCCAATTCAATGGCATCGCCATCGGGATTGGTGATTCGGGCTCCCGCCTGATTGACCTTGCAGACAAAGGGTGTTCCCGCGCAATCAATCACACCGCCGCCCTTGATGATTTGATCCGGTTTAAGCGTGATTTTTCCTTTAAAAACCTCGTTGGAAGGAAGAATGATGAGCGTGTCCCCCTCTTCGGCGAGATTGCCAAGCGCTTCCATGCTGTTGAAGGGGGCTTCGGCCGTGCCTTTGCCGGGGGTATTGCCGGCTTTCAGGTACCAGGTAGTTGCCTGGACGGATACACCGGCCGTCAACAAGACCAAACCGACCAGTTTCGAAAACGTGGGCTTTAACGAAAACATGATGTGTGTCCATAGGCGCTTATGGACATTTCATTGAGCAAATTTAATGCCAGATCAGAACGACAGGCTTTTTTTAAGAAAATAACGGTCATGCCCCAGGAGGTATTCCGGTACGCAGGCAATCACCGCAAAACCGTTTTTTTCATAAAAATCACGCGCTTGAAATGAAAAGGTATCGACAAATATTTTTTTAATGCCAGCACTGACCGCCTGCTTATCCAGCCTGTCGAGAAGTGCTGAACCCAGGCCCTGTCGACGGTAGTTGTCTTCAAACCACAGCACATCGATGTAAAAGGCGTCACTGTGCTGCCAGAGGGAGGCGCCGCCAATCAATTGCCCATCGTCTCTGGCGAAAAGACAGAAATGGCTCGCCTGCTCATGAATGCAGCTGACATTAAACTTGACAATGCCTGCGCGCAACACGGCCTCGTCTTGCGGTGCGGGGTGCGGTTCCACTTGAAATTGCACTTTAGCCATACCTGCCCCCTCTCTGCACGTTGCCCTCATACTAGCAAAAGCCGCGGTAAACGGAAATAGCCATTCGGCCTGAAATTCAGATTATCAGGCCAAGGGTTATTCGAAGCTGACGTCGGCTTTATTTGCGGATAGAATGCAGGACTTTCGACCTTAAAGAGGCTGACATGCAAACTAAAACGCAACCGAATTTTGCCGATTTCCATTGCCACCTCAATGGCAGTTTCAGCAAGGGCTTCCTTAAGGGAATTGCAGAAAGAAACAAGTGTCCGCAGGTTTACCAGCAATTTCAGGAAGTTCAACAACAGTATGAGGATAAATCCAGGGAAGTACCGCGCGACACCGAAGCCTGCCTTAAACTGATTTGGACACAGTTTGCTCTCGTTCATAAGATGGTGCAGAAACTGAAGGACATTCAGGAAGGCACTTACGATGTCATTGCCAATTCCGCAGGGAACTACCTCGAGATCCGCACGACCCCGAAACCCATGGATGCCTGCACGGTGGACGATTACATCGCTGCCTTTTTAAAAGGCCTGCTCGATGCCAGGGAAGATTCTGCTTTGGGGAAAGAAGCGTATGGCTTACTGAGCTTGGACAGGGTCCATCACACAGCCAAGGATGCCGACTACTTTATTCAAAAGGTGTTACAAAGCGGCGGCTTGCTGAAAGGCATTGACATCAGCGGCCAACCCCTGGCACCGCGTCAATTAACTGGACAGGAATTGGTCAAAACCATTCAACTGGCGCTGGACAAGCACGTGGGTCTTGCCATCCACATGGGCGAAGCGGATACCCTGCAGGAGCGTCAAGACACCGACACCATTCTTGCAACGCTTGAAGACTGGGTAAAAAATCACCCTGACCAGAGTGATCATCCCTTTTTTGGTAAAATCCGTTTAGGCCATTGCATTTACCTGACTGAACAGCAAAAACAACGCATCAAGGCGTTGCAATTACCGATTGAAGTCTGCCCCACCTGCCATGCCAAATTAAACTGGCATGAACAGGGTAAACCGCACCCGGTGGCCTCCATCTATGACTCCGTGTCCGATCCGGTTGTTCCTGGAACCGATGACGAAACCATTTTTAACGCAGACATCCAGCATGAAAGCCAACTGGTTTTTGGCTTTTTTAAAAATCCGAAACCCATCACGCTTAAGGAATTCCTGCAACAGCAGAACCAATACCGCTTTTAATCCTAGGAAGAACAACTCACCGAAATCCGCGCCGCCCATTCCGGCGGCAATTGCGCGTAGTGCGCTTTATCCGGCTGCTCATCAAACGGCCTCTGCAACACGCGAAAGAGCCTGTCGATTTCGCTGTAATCCTGATGTTCATAGGCGGCGTCAATGGCTTGTTGCGCGAGGTAATTCCGCAGGATGTATTTGGGGTTTACGCTTTTCATCTGCTGGCTACGCTCATCAGCGCGGGCGCCTTCCCGGGCACAACGCGCAGCATAGGCTTCAAGCCAGGGCTTTAAGGCCTCAGGCCGGCAAGTCAGACGGTCAAAGCAGCGGTCATCCTGATGAAGCGCATAATCACTTAAAGTGCGTAAAAACAGGGTGTAGTCGAGCCGGCGCTGCTGCATTAAATCCAGCATGGCATTGATGAGTTCCATGTCTTCTTCCTGCGGTAACTGCCAACCCATTTTTTTGCGCATGAAGTCGCTGTAAGCCTTAACCAGCTCCGGTTGAAACAAATCCAGTATGGACCTTAACGTGTCCTGCGGCAGCAAAGGGGTTAGCGCCTGAGCAAAGGCCATCAGATTCCAAAAGGCAATGGCAGGCTGCCGGTCAAAGGCATAACGACCGGTCTCATCCGAACTGTTGCAGACGTGCGCGGCGTCATAGGCATCAAGAAAACCAAAGGGACCGTAGTCAATGGTTAATCCCAACACCGACATGTTATCGGTATTCATCACCCCATGACAAAAACCCACCGCCTGCCATTGCGCAATCAGACGGGCGGTGCGTAACACCGCCTGCTCAAAAAGGTAGGCGTAGCCGTTTTCATCGTGCGGTTGGTCAGGATAATGCCGTGTTAACACATAATCGGCCAACTGCTTCACTGCTTCAAATTGACGGGTATAGTAAAAATACTCAAAATGGCCGATACGGATGTGCGATTCAGCCACGCGGGTCAATACCGCACCAGGCTCCGGCACATGACGGTAAACCGGCTCATGCGTTGCCACAATGCACAAGGCCAGGGTGGTTGGAATGCCCAGGGCATGAAGGGCTTCGGAGGCTAAGTACTCGCGAACGGTCGAACGCAGCACCGCCCGGCCATCCCCCATGCGGGAATAGGGCGTTTGGCCTGAACCTTTTAATTGAATGTCCCAGCGCTCGCCCTCAGCATTAATGATTTCGCCAAGCAACAGAGCCCGGCCATCGCCCAGTTGCGGCACGTAATAGCCGAATTGATGTCCCGCATACACCATGGCCAGGGGCTTACTGCCGGGCAGGCGTTGATTGCCGCCAAAATAATGGGCGAATGAAGGGGAGCTTAACACGTCAGCGCCAATGCCAAGACGCGCAGCCACCCCTTCATTGACATGGATCAATTCACAGTCATTTACGGGTGTCGCATCAAGCAGGGTATAGAACGTATCCGGCAAGCGGGCAAAGCTGTTATCAAAATGAAGACGCATAGAAAAACACCTGATGAATTACCCAGAGTATAGCGTTAAATCAAAGGAAAGGCTGCTTTTCCTCTTCATTTGCTGTTCATTTTAATAAGAGTGTGTAAATAGTATTGCAATTTTGCAAATTACTGATTTCTTAATTATTTCTTAATGTCATTTTAGGTAGTGTTATACCTATCGCAGTAATGATTTAGTATCTATTATGAAAAACAGAATTAACGCACGTGAAACCAATCTGGCTAAGGTCAGTGAAGACAAAGCATTGGACGATGTTTTTAACACAGAGGGCTTTTTTTATAAATACGCTTTTTTTGACAAGGCTATGCGAAAAGCACACAAAATCGACCTTGCCCAGGGTCGATGGGTCTATGACGAAAGCCGCGAAAAAGTCGCTGACAAAACCTACATGTATGCGGTAGGGCCCAACGGCGCCCTGTACATTGGCACACCGACAGTCCACTCCCAATTTAAAGCCGGCAAGGAAACGCAATCCGCTGGTTGGCTAGATTACTTCTGGGATGAAACAACCGGGAAAAAAGAGGTGGCCATTGACAACTGCAGCGGGCATTACACGCCCACCCTAAGTCAGTTTTTAAGTACTGTGCATGGTTTATGTCAGGAGGAGGTGCTCCCTTCGTCATTTCAGATCAAATTGAGTAAATTCACCCAATTTGATTACCAAAATGAGTTTGAAGAACTCTTTAAAAAGGCAAAAGAAGAGTCCTCCAATACAGAAAAATCAACGGCTATGTCGGTAAAATATAATTCTGAAACCAAGGCTCTCTCATTTTCATTGAATACACAGACCATGACTCTAAGCGAGGAACAAATAAAAGCCAAAAACAATGCCATGGCATTGAAACCTTCTCACTAACTCTTGGTAACCCCCAGCGATTGTTGGTCTGAAGGATCAGGCCATTGCTCAAATGCCGACAACAGCAGGGTATTCTTTCGCTTTGTGGCTATGGTCCTGGGGGTTAATCCTGAATAATTGGGTTCATCGGGATCCAAACAATTTAAACCCTTGATGTAATCGATCAGCTGACCATTGGATGAGTAACACAAGGTTTGCAGAAGGGTCGCGCCAGTATTATTGTGCTGAGTCGGATCCACTCCTTTGGTAAGATGAAGATAGACAAATGCGTTATAACTTCCGTGAAAAGCCGCCATAAAGAGCAAATTATTTCCCTGGGGATTGCGAATATGCCAATTGATGGGATAACCGTCGAAATAACCGAGCACAGCCACATTATCCACCATGACCGCATAATTGACTAATTTCTGGCAGACTTCTGGACTAAGCGATCCAAGGTGTTGTTGTACAAGGTCTGATTTAAAACCCACAATTGCTCCTGCCAATATCTGTTCCAACTCAGATTTACCTTGGGTGTTTATAAACAGCTTGCAAAGACTCTCACATCCAAAAAATCCGACGGCGAAAGCAAGGTTTACAGGCAAGGGGATGATGGTTTTCAACCGCGTATACAGCTTAAACAACGCAGGAAAAGACAGTTTTTTTTCCCGCCAGAAGGTAATCTCCATCTCGCTTAACTTAAATTGCTGTTTGAGTTGAGCTATCCATAATTTATCCATGTCGTCCTTGGCCATGAAATGCTTGAAAAAACGGGATGTGCAACTTAAAGCAGACCATTCTTTGGGAGACAAATAGGACATGACGTTTAATAAAGAATCCTTATCCAGAGAGGTCAAATTGATGTTTAACTCCTCTGCGTAATTCATTAACTGCAGAGCGAAACCCTTGTTGGGGGAGACCGCCGAGCGTATTTGAATGAGGTCCTGCAGAATGCGTGCATAATCCACCTTTAATCCCTGACGGTGTTGATCATGCATCAGCCAGGCAATGACGAAACTGGCGGAACGGGACATGCCCTTTTCACAATGCACCAGCACTTTACCGTCTTGGGCTATTGCTTCATCAATAAACGCCAATACCTTCTCAAAATGACAGCGTATGTTTTCTTGGGGCGAATCCGCGAGCGGGATGTGCAGGTGTTTGATGCTGTCAGCCACCACGACTTTGGATTGAATGACACTGACCACGTGGGTAATTCCCTTACGCTTAAATTCTTTGCGGGTCAATGCGTCTTCGCTTGCTAAAAACAGATGCTTATTAATTTCGCTCAAAAAGGACAATAGGTTTTCCAGATGGTGCATATTTTTTCTAACAATAAAAAATAAAGTCAGATTTTATCACAACCTGACCTATTATTGATAAACAATAGCTACACCCTCAGTTTATCCAGGAATCGTTATTCCGCCGCCTGAGCCGCCCGCTGCTCAATGATCTGCAAGGCCTGCTGAAACCGGCTTAACACCCGCTGTCTGCCAATCAGCGCCAGCGTCACGTCAATGGCTGGCGACATGCTGCTGCCGGTGACGGCCACCCGCAACGGCTGCGCAATTTTGCCCAGATTCAAATCAAACTCGGCACTGACGTCATTAATGCATTCCTGTACGCGGTTAGCTTCCCAGGCATCCACCTGCTGCAGGCGTTCATAAAGCGTACGCAGCGGCTCAAGCACCACGGGACGCAAATGCTTCTTCACCGCATCCGGATCGTAATCAATATCATCTTGATAGAAGAAGGTGCTTTTTTCACACATGTCCGCCAGCGTTTTGCAGCGCTCCGCCTGCACAGCCACGACATCGGCGAGTGACGGGCCTTTTGACCAGTCCACCCCCTTTTGTTCAAAGTGCCATTGCAGGGCCTTGGCCACCTCCTGCGGGGAATCGCTTTTCTGGTAATGCTGATTCAACCAATGCAGTTTTTCGTAATTAAAGCTGGACACGCCGCGACTGACATTTTTTAAATCAAAACTGGCGATCATTTCGTCCACGCTGAAAATTTCCTGATCGCCGTTAGACCAGCCGAGGCGTACCAGGTAATTTAACAAGGCATGCGGTAAAAAGCCCAATTCTTTAAATTGCAGAACACTGACCGCGCCATGGCGTTTGGACAGGCGTTTGCCATCCTCGCCCAAAATCATCGGCAGGTGCGCAAAGACGGGGATTGGCGCGTTTAAGGCTTTAAACAGATTGATTTGCCGGGGCGTGTTGTTGATGTGATCATCGCCGCGGATAACATGGGTAATGGTCATGTCCCAATCGTCAATGACGACAGCGAAATTATAGGTTGGATGGCCGTCTGAACGGACAAGGATTAAATCATCGAGTTCACGGTTATCGACATGGATATCGCCGTAAACCTGATCGCTGAAAGAAACTACCCCTTCCTGCGGGTTTTTAAATCGAACGACAAAGGGCGTATCCCCTTCCGGCAACTGCTTATCGCGGCAATGACCGTCATAACGGGGCTTTTCCTTCGCGGCAAGCTGGGCTTCACGCAAAGACTCCAGGCGCTCTTTGGAACAGACGCAGCGATAGGCTTTGCCCTCGTTTAATAACTGCTCTGCAATCTGACGATAGCGGCCGTAGCGTTCTGTCTGATAAACCGGCCCTTCGTCATAATTCAGGCCCAACCAGGCCATGCCGTCTAAAATGGCCTGCACGGATTCCTTAGTCGAGCGCTCCTGATCGGTGTCTTCAATGCGTAAAACAAACTGACCGTGATGATGCCTTGCATATAACCATGAAAACAGGGCGGTACGTACCCCCCCCACATGCAGATAGCCCGTTGGACTGGGGGCAAAGCGAGTTCTGACAACCATCCGGTTCTCCGTTGTAAGCGATAAAATAATCGGGCTATAATAGCCGACTTTAAAGGCAACGGAAAGTAACCGAATGCGCTTCTTTTTTTGGCAATTCAACGAAAAATTGCTCAGCAAGAGACTTGTTGATCAGCCCACAAGAGGCAGGTAATGAAAGAACTCGGCATTAAATACCAACTGCGCCTCACAACCCTGATTCCAGTCCTGCTGGTCGCTTTGTTATTTGCGGTGTTCTTCAACGGCGAATTCAATAAAGACTTAAACCAGCACATGTCCCGGCTCGGCGAAGCCTACATACGCCAATTGCTTCCTGCCGCACAGCTGGCGATGATGCGCAACGATCGCCGTGTCCTGCAGGCGCTGGTGGATGCCTCGACAGTCAATCCTGAGATCATTGCTCTGGCGTTCTACAGCGCCGACGGCCAGTTAATTGCCTACCGTGGCGGCAAGCACCTGATTAAAAAACCCTTTAAACCCCTGCAGTACACCGGCGATTACATCGAAAGCAAACAGATTGAACCTTACGAAATTAATTTTTTAGCCCCAATTACCATCCCCAAACACAATTTATATTCTGCGAGCGTGTTTCAGTCGGCGCTGGAACGGGCTAATCTGGAACCGGATGACATTTTAGGCTGGCTGTCGATCGACATCGACACGCAATCGTCGGTGATTAAACAATATCAAATGTACATCGTCACCATTTTTATCATCCTGTTGGGTTTGCTTTTAAGCTTAAGCATTCATTATTTTCTTTCCAAACGCATTTACCTGCCCTTGGCCCGCCTGCGCCGCAGCATGAAGCAGATTTTAAGCAACGAGTTCGAAACCCACATTTCAGTCACCAGTCCCGGCGAACTGGGAATTATCGAACGCGGCTGCGCGCATTTGCAGCAGCAGTACCTCAACACCGTCAGAGACTTAAACCATCACATTGAAGTGGCCACTGAAGATTTGCAGCAAAGCCTTGAATTGCTCGAAGAAAAAAACATCGAATTGTCGCTTGAAAAGAAAAAAACCGAGGAGAAAAGCCGCCAGAAATCGGAATTCATTGCCAACATGAGCCATGAAATACGGACCCCCATGAACGGCGTCATCGGCTTCACCAACGTTCTCCTGGAAAGCAAGCTTGATCCTCTGCAGCTGGATTATGTCAAAACCATCAAGTCTTCCGCCCAGGATTTGCTGACAATCATTAATGACATCCTCGATTACTCCAAGATGGATGCCGGAAAACTAAGCCTCGACTGCATCCCGCTCGATCTTCGTGCCTGCGTCGATGAAGTATTAACCTTAGCCGCACCCAATGCCCATAAAAAAGGCATTGATTTGATTCCGTCCACGGAAGTGAATGTACCGAAGACCGTGCTCGGCGATCCCATACGCATCAAGCAGATCCTGACTAACCTCGTAACCAATGCCGTTAAATTCACCGATCGCGGTTATGTTCTGGTGAAAACCTGCATTGAACAGGAAACCGAAAAAGACTACCTGTTCTGTATCTCTGTCATTGATACCGGCATGGGCATTTCCAGTGATGATCAGACCAAACTGTTCAATGCGTTTAATCAGGCGGATACCACCATCACCCGCCGCTTTGGCGGTTCTGGCCTGGGGCTTGTGATTTGCAAAAAACTCGCCGAAGAAATGAAAGGACGCATTACCTTAACCAGTGAACTGCACAAAGGCTCGACCTTTGCTGTGCGCATACGCCTTGAGAAATTGACCGCCTACGAAAGCGAGAAACACCAGGCGCATCGGTTTGAGAACATTAAGGCCATCTGTTATGACGACAATCCGCTGCATCTGGAAGCCATGTGCAACGGCCTCGTCTATTGCGGCATTCAATGCGTGCCGGTTGCAAGCCTCTCAGAACTGGACAAGGCCTTGGCCACACGGAATGATTGCACCCTTGCTTTTGTCAATGTGGATGAGGATTGCGAAGAGAAAATTGCGGGCATTCTGCGCAAGTACTCCATCGCCTCCATTTTAATTTCCAAATCCATTATTCATGAACCGCAACGGCTTGGCGCCCGCGGCTTCCTATTCAGACCAATCAGCATCCAGAAACTCCATGACACCATTGAAAGCCTGATTAATCCGTCTCAACCTGCCCCCGCTGCGGTTAACCATGAGTTGGATAATCTGCGCGGGCAATTGCGCCTCTCCCATCCCGATATCCTGATTGCGGAAGACAACCCGGTTAACCGCATGCTGCTTCATTCCTTTCTAAACGAAATCGCCAACGTCGAAGCCGTGAACGATGGCGAAGAAGCGGTGTTGGCCTGCTGCGAAAAACACTACCAGCTCATCCTGCTTGACTGGCAAATGCCAAAGCTTGGCGGCTTAGACGCCGCCAAACGCATACGTCATGAATCCTCGCTCAACATTACCACCCCCATTGTGGTGATCAGTGCCGACGAATCCGCCATGAGCGAGGAGAAACTCAAAAAAGCCGGCATTGATCTGTACCTGCAAAAACCGGTTGAAGAAAAGGAATTACTGTCAGCCCTGCTTTCCATTTTAAGACGCAGCAAACCGGCGGCCATTGACTGGGCGCTTTGTGTGCAGAAGGTGTCTGGCAATCAGGCGCTGGCGAAAGAATTTTTAGGTCGCTTTATGGAAGAACTGCGCGAAAACCGCAAAGAATTTATTCAGTTATACCATGATAAAAACGTCAAGGGCTTAGGCACAGCGGCGCACAAACTGCACGGCGCCTGTTGCTTTTGCGGGGTTCCCAATCTGCAGGCCCAGGTGACCCGTTTAGAGACGCATGCCTTAAAGGCCAAACACGTGAATGAACTGGAAAGCGTTTTTGCCCAACTGATTCAAAGCATCGATGAAGTCCTGGATGAATTTGAGAACATTTACCAAACCAGTTCCTCGAATTTTGGCGAGTAACTGAGCAAGCAAGCTGGAGAAATCATGTCTGTAAAAAATGCAATTTATGCCCAATCAGGCGGCGTCACCGCGGTAATTAACGCGTCGGCCTGCGGTGTTATTCAAACGGCACGCCAACACCCCGACCGCATTGGCAAAGTCTATGCAGCCAAGAACGGCATCATTGGCGCGCTGGATGAATTACTCATCGACACGTCACTGGAAAGCGATGCGGACATCGCCCGCCTGATGCACACGCCGTCCGGCGCGTTTGGCTCCTGCCGTTATAAATTGAAAGACGACGGCGCGGAATACGCACGCCTCATTGAGGTCTTCAAAGCCCACGACATTGGCTATTTCTTTTATAACGGCGGCGGTGATTCACAGGATACAGCCAATAAAATTGCGCAATTGGGGAGTAAGACAGGGTACCCCATTACCTGCATTGGCATTCCTAAAACCGTGGACAATGATTTACCTTTTACCGACACCTGCCCGGGATTTGGTTCTGTTGCCAAATACATTGCCATTTCGACCCGCGAAGCCGGTTTTGATGTGGCATCCATGGCCGCCTCGTCAACCAAGGTTTTTATTCTTGAAGTCATGGGCCGTCATGCCGGCTGGATTGCCGCAGCCAGCGGACTGGCCTCGGAAGCGGAAGGCGAACCGCCCCATGTCATCCTTTTCCCCGAAATCACGTTTGAACCCTCGCGTTTTTTAGCCAAAGTCGATCAAAGCGTCAAACAATACGGGTATTGCGTGGTGGTTGTATCGGAAGGGATCCGCAATGAGCAAGGTCAATTCTTAAGCGATGCGGGTCTGCGCGATGCGTTTGGCCATGCGCAATTAGGCGGCGTAGCCCCGGTGATTGCCCAACTGGTTAAAAAAGAATTAGGGTATAAATACCATTGGGCGGTCGCCGATTACCTGCAGCGTGCGGCCCGACATGTTGCTTCGCAAGTGGACCTGGAACAGGCTTATGCGCTCGGCAAAGCGGCCGTTGAACTGGCTTTAACCGGCCACAATGCCATCATGCCCATTATTAAGCGGGAACAGGATTGGCCGTACCGCTGGTCCATAGACCACGTGCCGCTGGCTCAGGTAGCCAATCAGGAAAAGGCCATGCCGTCTGACTTCATTGCCGAGGATGGCCTAGGCATCACAGAAGCCTGCCGTCGTTACCTGCGGCCGCTGATTCAGGGTGAAGCCTATCCTCCGTATAAAGATGGCCTGCCGGATTATGTCCGTCTTAAGAATATACTGGTCGAGCAGAAGCTCTAAGCTCCCTGTACGATTACACAATGCCATGCTAGGGCACGCAACTCACTGGGCGGTATTTAGCCGCCAGCGTGCCGCCGCGACAGTCCCAGGCCACGTCATTATCCGCCTGCAAAGTCGGCGTTAACACAATGGTCCCTCCCCCGGCCACTGGGGTATAGGTAATGGTGATCACACCGGCCGCGGCAATGGCAATGGAAGAAACATTGACCGAAGCGACAGGACTAATGTACCCCGTCGCTGCCTGGTTAACGGGCAAGGCACTGGTGTCAATGGTTGTTTCACTAACCGCCAATTTGGCAGGAGCTGCCATGGTAAGGCCTTCGGCTACGCGAGCCCGGATAGAATAATCCTGATAAACCGGAATAGCGACTGCTGCGAGAATTCCCACAATAGCCACAACAATCATAAGTTCAATCAATGTAAAGCCTTTTCCATTCATGCTGGTACTCCTTAAGCCCTCTGAAACAGGTTATTTTAGTGGGCCGTCAGCTCTTGATTGACTCGTGACTTCGTGGTCAGGCAAGGATTAAACCTCGCCTGGATTGTGAAATTAAGGCCTACAACTGGCTGGACGGTATTTCGCTAACAATGTTCCTCCGGTACACACCCAGGTCACATCCCCGTTGGCCTGCAGCGTCGGTGTCATGATAATGGTGCCTCCTCCGGCAGCCGCCGTGTAGGTGATGGTCACCACACCGTTAGCGCCGATGACAATGGAAGCGACGTTGGGTGTAGCCGCAGGGCTGACATAGCCTGTTGCTGCCTGAGTCGCTGGTAAGGCGTTTCGAGATATGGTTGTTTCAGACACGGCCAGTTTGGCGGCGGCCGCGAGATTCAAGCCCTCCGTCACCCGTGCGCGAATGGTGTAATCCTGGTAAGCCGGGATAGCGATTGCGGCCAGAATGCCAACGATGGCAACCACAATCATCAATTCAATTAATGTAAACCCTTTTTGCTTCATTTAACTCCCCTTAAGCTGTTAAGCATGGACGGTGGTGGTGATTGGTTTAATGTTGGTTGTAGCAGGTGCGGCAGTCGTCGCATTCAAGTCTGCCAGGGGAATGCCCTGGCAGACAGAAGATTATGGTCTGCAACTGGCTGGACGGTATTTCGCTAATAACGTACCACCAGTACATACCCAGGTGACATCGCCGTTGGCCTGCAGAGTCGGCGTCATGATAATCGTACCGCCACCGGCTGCTGCCGTGTAGGTGATGGTGATGACACCGCCTGCCCCAATCGTAATTGAGGTGACATTAGGCGTAGCCGCCGGGCTGACATAACCCGTTGCTGCCTGGGTAGCGGGCAAGGCGTTATTGGTAATGGCTGTTTCAGAAACAGCCAGCTTGGCCGACGCCGCCAGGTTTAAGCCTTCCGTCACGCGCGCTCTAATGGTGTAATCCTGATAAGCTGGAATAGCGATTGCGGCCAGAATGCCAACAATGGCGACAACAATCATTAATTCAATCAGCGTAAAACCCTTCTGTTTCATAACTACCTCTCGTTTGATTCATTACACTTCCTGTCATGCATCTACAATGCCAACTGTAAAAATTCAAGCCAGATAAGGCTTACAGGAGGCATTATCGGGCTTCATTGGCTCATTAAACGTTATTAACCCGGTTTAAATTACGGTGGAATCGAAGGATCACAGGTGACACATCTGGTCATTATTTGACCAACAGGAAACGAAAAGAACCTCTCCAAATGCAAAAAAAAAGACCACTCGCGTGGTCTTTTTCAGGTCAAGCCGGATTATGGTCGGCAACTGGCTGGTCGGTATTTAGCCAATAACGTACCGCCGGTGCACACCCAGGTGACATCACCGTTCGCCTGCAGGGTCGGGGTCATGATAATCGTACCACCGCCGGCTGCCGCCGTGTAGGTAATGGTCACCACGCCGCCAGCGCCAATCGTAATGGACGTGACGTTCGGTGTTGCAGCAGGGCTGACATAACCTGTTGCGGCCTGCGTAGCGGGTAAGGCGTTATTGGTAATGGCTGTTTCAGAGACTGCCAATTTGGCTGAAGCCGCAAGGTTTAAACCTTCCGTGACTCTCGCCCGAATCGTGTAGTCCTGGTAAGCGGGAATTGCAATCGCTGCCAAAATACCGACAATCGCGACCACAATCATCAATTCAATCAGTGTAAAACCCTTCTGTTTCATGCTGCTCTCCTCCGATAAAACAACGTTTACGAACTATCTGAGCAATATAAATGCCATTCCCAGCAAAAAACCAATAATGCCCAACCCTGTCATTTGCCTTGAGCAATAACCGCTCTCAAATCATGCACTTACAAGCATAACGCGAGATGACCTGCTGCTCAATAATGAGAAGGCCAAGAAGGTAGTTTTATTCAAAAATAGCTAAATTTACGCCCAATATTGTCACAAAATGACTTTTATTCCGTGTCATCGGCAAAAACTATGACAAACAGCAAACCAATGAGTATACTTTAACCTTCTGAACCGTAAATCATTCAACCATGTCCCGTAAGCAACGCATTGAAGACCACCTGATGAGCCAACTGGCTCCAGTCCATCTTTCTGTGGAAAATGAGTCTCACCGCCACCATGTGCCGGAAGGCTCCGAAACTCATTTTAAAGTCATCGCTGTCAGCGATCAGTTTACTTCATTAAACCGGGTTGCCCGTCACCGCTTGCTGAACCGATTACTCGCTGACGAATTGCAAACCGGATTGCACGCCTTGAGCCTGCACCTTTATACTCCGGCCGAATGGCAGGAGAAGGAAGGAAAGGTCACGAACTCCCCGGCTTGCCGCGATGGGTATCGTCATGGCTAACGCTGGGAAGCTGCCGGTTTACTGGCAAACCGAATGGGTGCTGAAGCCTGTATCCCGAGGATTCCATTTAATTACCCCTGCTCTCCATGACCAACTCAGGCAAGCGCCGTTCATTCATACCGGCCTTGTCCATTTATTCCTTAAACACACCTCCGCATCACTGGCCATCAGCGAGAACACCTGCACGGATGTGCCCATGGATTTGGAAACCCATTTAAACCGCCTGGTTCCAGACGACAATCAGCTGTATCGGCACACCCTCGAAGGCGAGGATGACATGCCGGCGCACATTAAAAATATCATGTTGGGCGCAAGCCTCACACTGCCTCTCTGCGAAGGACGGCTGATGCTTGGGCAATGGCAGGGTATTTTTCTGGCGGAACATCGCAACACAGCACCGGCACGGCGATTAATTATCACCGTGCACGGAATATAAATCAGGATGGCTGTGCAATGGAGGAAGAAGGCGATGCTTCTTGTTGGGAGGCGTTTTTCGCATGATGCGTTCCCGCACTGTAGAACGTTGCTGCCAGATTGGTTCCCATGGCTACCCCTTCCATGAGAAGTGTGGAGCCGCTGACGTCATTGCAGTTGCTCACGGCTTGACCAAAGACCAGTCCAGCATAAGCCACATTGCCAACCATGCTGGCGAATTGCCCCAACCCATACTCACCGCTGAGAGCAACGCCCGTGGCCAGATTCAACAGGAGGCTGGCACCATAGATCGCGGTGTTCGCTTCCGGGTTGGTGATGTAATCCACGACGGCCAAAATGCCAACAGCAACATTAACCCCTTGCGCAATCGCATTGACGCGGTGTTGTTGATTAAAAAAAATCCAGCCCATGGTGTACTCCTTGTTAAAATGACTCTTTATTTAACCGCAATGCCATGGAACTGACAAGGTTTTATGGCACAGTAGATCAGAGGAATAAAATAAAAAACGCTTTTCTTAGACGGCTTGCGCCTCTATAATGCTTACCTTTTTGACAATTCTGCAACCTGCCTCGCCTATGAAATCCTGGTCTACACAAAAAATATCCACCTTTGCTCTGGTTCTACTGATCACCGGCGCCATTGACAGCATCAGGAATTTACCGGGCACCGCCTTGTTTGGCTCTTCCCTTATTTTCTTTTTTATTTTCTCAGCCATCGTTTTTTTAATTCCTGTCGCACTCGTTTCCGCGGAATTGTCTTCGACGTGGTCTGATGAAGAAGGCGGCATCTACAGTTGGGTTCGTCATGCTTTCGGAGAAAACGTCGCCTTTTTTACCATTTGGCTGCAATGGATTAATACCATGGTCTGGTACCCGACCATCCTCTCGTTTATCGCGGGCACGCTGGCCTATCTGATAAATCCGGCGCTCGCTGAACATAAATTTTACCTTATCAGCGTGATTCTTATCATTTTCTGGTCGTTAACCCTTCTCGGCTTAACCGGCATTCGCGCCTCCGCCGCCTTTGCCAGTGTCTGCGCCATTTTTGGCATGATTCTCCCCATGGGACTCATTATATTTCTGGCCTTCATCTGGCTAATCAAAGGCCACCCTCTCGCCATCGACTTAAGCTTTTCCCATTTGATTCCTCATTGGAAAGACACGCAATCCTGGGTCTCACTCACTGCGATCATGACCTCGTTTCTTGGCATGGAACTGGCGGCTGTTCATGTACGAAATGTGCGCGATCCGCAAAAAAACTTCCCCCGCGCCATGTTTTTTTCAGTCCTGTTGATTTTAACCACCATGATTTTCGGGTCATTGGCCATTGCCTTTGTCTTACCCCAAAAAGAAATCAATCTGGTGGATGGCGTCATGCAGGCGTTCACCAACTTTTTTGAGGCCTACCATTTAAGTGCGCTGATGCCGGTTGTTGTAGGCTTATTGCTGTTAGGCAGTTTAGGCAGCATGGTCAACTGGATTATTTCACCCGCCAAAGGCATGCTGCTCGCGGCCGACAATGGCTTTTTACCGCATTGGCTCTACCGATTAAACCGTCATGGCGTCGCCTCTCGTATTCTGATTCTGCAGGCGGTATTAGTCACTCTGCTTTGCGGCGGCTTCCTCCTGTTCCCTACCATCAATGCCATTTACTGGCTGTTTACCGCCTTAAGCACGGAACTTTACATTCTGATGTACGTGTTGATGTTTATTGCTGCGTTTCGGCTGAAAAGCAAATTTGCCGACAAACCCCGCCCCTTTAAAATACCGCTGGGCCGTTTTGGTTATTACCTGACCTGCCTGCTGGGTTTAACGGGGTGCGTCATTACTTTAATCATTGGGTTTATTCCCCCGGAAAGCAACATGGACATGGGCGACGCCAGCCATTACCGTCTGGTGTTTGCCTGCGGCATTGTGCTGATGATTATTCCGGCGTTTTTCCTGTATCTGCGACGACGCCACTTACAGAAAGCACATCAATAAAGTCAGGTTTTTTTTAAGCAGGCGCTCGCTGCGTTGCGCCCTTGCTTTACAATATTGATACATTTCTTTAATATTCTCTTAAGCCTGCAATGGTATCTTTATGACATCGAAGGCCCGACTCAAATAATAAGGTGTACATGAATGGGTAAAGAGTTTGATAAGGCGTTAAACGCGCTTGATAAAATAGAAAAAATTTTATCCGTTGTCGAAACCATCACTCCCTTTCCACCACACAGCCTTGATGCTTATCGCCTTTGTGCTCAATCCCTTCGTTTTCAACTGTCAGACCCGTCTGAAAGCGAATCGATCTCTGATGTGAAAAACAAGCTGGTCAAACTCAAATCGCTTATTAAAAACATCATTGTAAGCCATTTGGATAACATCACAGCCCCATTGCACTTCACCTGGAATCCATCCACAGCAAACACCACGCTTTCGCTTGGCGAATTGAAAACGCGCACCGAAAACCTGGCCGCTCAACTCAGGGAACACAATCGCGCCAGCACAAAATCACTCAAACTATTGCGTAGAAAAATAGCCGACAAAGCCCCACAGGAATTGCTGGTGGAATTTGATGCGATAATTAAGACACTGGAACAGTCTCCTGCCAGCCCCGTGTTGCCGGAAACCATCCATTGTTTAAAAAACAAAGCAAAGATGTATAAAAACAAACCAAAAACCCTGGCCGTCACCATAGAAGAAGAAAAAAAACCGCAATCCCCTTTACTTAAAACAATAGAATCCCTGAGACTTCAACTTGAAGAACAGCTTCAAATTCATACCCAATTGGCCAACCAGTCGTTTTTACCCGGCTTTTCAGAGGATTTTCTGCTGTCTGACTGGGTAACCCGTTACCAGGAAAAAACCAGTGACGCGGATAAGGCGAGGCTTTTTATCACGGGCCGAATCCAACACACCCTGGATTACCCTGACTACCATGACATTTTAATCAGCGAATTGCAGCGCACAGTCGACCTGCTCAAAGAAACTAACCAGCAACGAAACGAACTGGGAGAAAAAATCCTTGCCCGTGAAACCCTGGTATATCCCACAGCGCTTGATCCGGCCGTGCTAGAGAAGCTCATGCTGGCCGCCAAAAACACGCTTAAAAAACAGTTTGAAACCTTTCTGCTGACTCTTTGTGTCATCGACGTTAACAACAAAGACGATAAAGACACTCAATTTTTTGTTAAAAACCTGCTGCAATTCAATACTGAATTAAAGCAAAAATTTCAAAAATACCCCAGTATTGTTCATTCCAGCGCAAGAGACGCACTGCATGATCAGTTGCTGATGCACCTGGGTGAAAAAAAGCGATTTTTGTTCTGGGGCACTGCCTTATCCAAAATGGAAGCGAAAGACATTGCCGCGTTAAGCAACCAACTGTTTGATGTCGACGTGCCGGCCAAAACGGATAGGCAGATGTACAGCAAATTCATTGCCGCCTTTTACAATTTAGCTGCTTTTATCGACGCATTTCCTATTCAGACCATTAAAAATTACCATGTTTTAAAAGAAATCAATGAACAGGAGCACCTTCAAATCCTGAGCAAAGAGAAAACGATTTTAAGCGATATCGCTGCACTCACGGAGGAGCTCTCAGAATATTTTCTGCTGTTGCCTGAGGTATTGGGCGACAATGGTCCCTGGAAATCAGCACGCAGACTGCTCGGCGAGTTGGAGACTTTCCGTTCTGAAGTGGAGAATGAAGCCGGCCCATACGGTGAGGAGAGGGAAAAAACGCTTGAACTGGTTTCTCCCTTAGACAGAGTTCACCGGTTGGCTTCCTTGCAGGAAAAACGCCTGGACCAAATCGCAAACCGCTCAAAAATTTTAATAGACCTGCAAAAACAAGCCACGCCTTTAATCCAACTGCTCAAACAGCAATTTGAAGAGAAGAAAAAGGGGTTAAGCCAGCGCTTGAGCGACGAACTGGCCAATGCCGAGGCCGCGTTGCTTTTTATTAAATCGACTCCCGAACTGACTTTCAGCGAACAGGAAAAAAGCGAATTTGAGAGCGCTGTGGACCTGGCTAAAAAGCAGGTGGGCACCGTCGCGGAGAGTAAAGAACACCTCTTTAAGTTAAGGCGGGAAACAGACGTTGCCATTAATCATTTAAAAGGTCAGACCAAACGGGTAAAAGAAAAACTCACAGCCCATGTCACCCCGTATTTCATTAATGCCAATAAGCTCTATGAGGGTCATCCTTACCCGCTCCTTGATGAGGACAACCCCGTGAAATTCACTCTAAAAAGCGCGCATGAACACTTAAAGAAGACGCTTGCGACACTGGATAAAACCTTTGCCGGTTTGGAAACACTGCAAGGGAGAGAGTTTACGGAATGGGTCAACCGATGGGGAGCGGGCGAAAGACGATTCGTCTCCGCGTTTGAACATTATCAACAAAAGACCCAGGATGCCATGGAAATTGAGCGGCGTTTAAAAACACAGACCTACAAGACGTCCTGTGAAATCTTAACCAAGCTTGAAACCGAATTTGAACGCCTGACTGAGAAATACATTGACCAGGCTATCCATAAAACGTCGGATGAGAACGAATTAGCACAGCTTCAGCAACTTAAATGCCTGCCCAAACTCCCGCTGGTAGAGTGTAAAAAACCCCTGATGGACCGAGTTGATCCCAGACTTCACACTCTGGCAAGCATGCACGCGGAATTTAGAGGGATCAATCAGGATTACATTCACGAAAATGTTCATTTAAGCCGGGATGAGACCTATTTTGCTCAGTTAAAAGCCAGCGCAGACAAGCACTTCAGAAACAACAACATGGAGAAACTATCAGACGGCATACGCCACAAATGGGTTCAGTTTCTGCGAATCAATGTCTTTAAACCCTTACAGGCTTTGTCGTTTAATCTTGGCAATTATTTAAAGTCACAAAGCCAGGAACTTTTCTTTGTAACCTTTGGCGCCTGCCGTACTGAAAGAGAACTGGCTGAATTCGGTCATGACTTATCCAGCCGCCTGGTGGCCCCGGCGGCTTAATCAGGCAGTGAGGAACTCTCTCGCCAATTGCAAATCGTCGGCGGTGTTGATGTCCTGCAGCGGCTTCACGCAGGCTTCGTCTACCCGAATGGTGTACCCTGCCCACAATACCCTGAGTTGCTCAAGCGCTTCAAGCCGCTCCAGTTCGCAGGGAGGCCAAGCAGTCAACTGGAGTAAAAAATCAGCCCGGTAAGCATACAAGCCAATATGCTTATACACCATGCGCAGACTCTCCTTGTCCTCACGATGAGCAGGCACAGGGCTGCGTGAAAAATAAAGGGCATTGTTGAACTGATTACGCACCACTTTAACGACATTGGGGTTATAAAGCTGCTCCAAATCGCCAAGGGGCCAGCACAGCGTCGCCATCGGCGCTTCCGCATGGGCTAAGCTGTCGGCCACCTGCCTTATTAATTCCGGCGCGATAAACGGCTCATCGCCCTGCACATTGACAATGATATCGTCCTCACGGTATTCCCCGTTTCGAACCACTTCAGCAATGCGATCCGTGCCGCTCTGATGATCAATGGAAGTCATCATGACCTTCGCCCCAAAGGTTTCGGCGTGCGTTGCAATGGCGTCATTGTCTGTGGCGATGACAATGGATTTGGGCTTGGCCAGCACCGCCTGGCGGTAAACCCGCTCAATCACCGTGATGTCAGCAATTTTCATCATCAATTTGCCGGGCAAACGCGACGATTGATAGCGCGCCGGAATCACCACATGAAAGTCAGTCATAATTTTTCTTTCTCATCCAGAGGAATGAGTCGGCCTTCCTGCTCCAGCATGACCGGAATACCATCTCGAATAGGGTACGCCAGGCGGTCGAAACGGCAAATCAATTCCTCGTCTTTCAATAACAGCTTGCCCTTGCACAACGGACAGACCAACACATCCAACAAACGCTTATCCACGCGCTTCTCCTTGAGTAACCTTATTACGAATGTACACGGGTGACGCGTCTTTCGCGTCAACCGCTTTGATTTTCTGAGCCTGAACCAGTCGAATCATGGCCGGTGCCTGGGGAAAAATCGTTTTTTCAATGCTTACTTTGTCGATAATCTGCGTACTCAATTGCGAACGATAAGTGGCAAAACCGGCGCCGGCAAGCACAATGGTTTCGGTATCCGGTACAGGAATATCGGCCGCATCGCTGACCTGCTCTTCCACGTCAAGGGTGGCGTCAGTAAAACAGGCCCAATACAATTGCTGCATACGGGCATCCAGCAAGGCCAGTACCGGCTGACCGCCCCAGGGGATCTGGTGCTGATGCAGGTATTCCTCTGCTATCGCCGCGAGGCTGCTGACAGGATACAGAGGCAGATCATGAGCATAAGCCAGGCCTTTTGCCACGCTGCAGGCGATGCGCAAACCGGTGAAACTGCCAGGCCCCCGCCCGAAAGCAATGCCATCCAATTGCGGCAGGGAGCAATCCGCCTGATTTAACAGACGCTCAATGGCAGGAAGAATGAATTGAGCATGCAGGCGTTCAGCCTGATGGCTTTCATGCCATAAGCGGCCATTAACCGATAAGCCAATGGAAGCCTCCGCAGTGGATGTGTCAATCGCCAGCAAGTTCATGATTTAAAGCCAATTCGTTAATAAAATGAAGCACCCGGTTAAGCTCACGGGTTTTTCGCAGCACAGGTAAGCTGGCAAAAATCTGCCGTCCATATTCACGGCCGGTCAGCCTGGGGTCAGCCAGCATCAACACGCCTTTGTCCGTGACATCACGAATAAGCCGCCCTACCCCCTGCTTTAACGCCAGCACCGCCGCCGGCAGCGACAATTCATCAAAACCGGACAGGCCACGTGCTTTGTAATAGGCCATTTTACCGCGAACCACGGGATCAACCGGGCTCGCAAAAGGCAACTTGTCGATAATGACGCAGGACAAGGCCTCGCCTTTCACGTCCACCCCTTCCCAGAACGTGGATGTCCCCAGTAAAACCGCGTTACCCATCTGCCGAAAACGCGCCAGTAAAATCGGCTTCGCCTCATCACCCTGAATTAAAAGCGGATAGTTTAAAGTATTGTGCAGTAGTTGAGCAACCAATTTCAGTGCCCGGTGACTGGTAAATAGGAAAAAGCAGCGCCCGCCACAGGCGTTAATCACGGGCACGGCCTTGTCGAGCAAGGCTTCATAATAACGGTGATCTTTGGGATCCGGCAAATGGCGGGGGAGGTACAACAAGACCTGCTGCTGGTAATCAAACGGGCTTGGCAGCGTCAGGGTTTCCGCCCCGGTCAAACCCAGGGGCTTTAAAAAGCAATCAAAGGACGCCGCCATGGTCAATGTCGCAGACGTAAACACATAGGCGCATTGTTTTTGTGCCAGCAGCTGATGGAATGAGTCAGCCACATCAAAGGGGGTAGCTTGCCACACCAGGGTATGCTTGAAACGCTCCAGCCAGCGGATATGGCTTGAGTCTTTGTCCGCAAAACGCTGCATAATGGCCTGATAGTCCTGAAGACGGGCAATTAAACGCGCAACGCCGGCTTCGTGTTCAAGACCCGCCTCCTCGATGGCCGCTGCCAATTGCTGAAAAAAATGAAGCAACGATTCCCAGGCAGCGATAAACCCCTTGTTTTTCGACGCGTCCTCCCAGGCCATGCGCTCTTCATAACCCGTCAAGGTCAGGTGCAATTGATCAATGAGTTTGTCAAGCTCGGTACTCATGGCTTTAAACGGGCGATTCGGCAAATCAAGCACCGGCCATTCGCGCAGTAAATCCTCAAGCAGATCCGTGAGTTGACGCGTGCCTAAGCGTTCACCATTAAAATTGGCTGCGATCTCTGCCAATTGATGGGCTTCATCAAACACCACCACATCCACCCCTGGCAGTAATTCGCCGAATCCTTCCTCTTTAAGCCTTGAATCCGCGAAAAACAGGTGATGGTTAATCACCACAATATCCGCTTCCATGGCCCGTTTGCGCGCTTTGACTAAAAAACAGTCCTGATAAAACGGGCATTCGCCGCCCAGGCAGTTTTCAGCGGTCGAGGTCACATACGGCCAGGCCGGGGAATCTTCACTGATTTCCGGAAGTTCAGCGCGTTCCCCAGCCGTCAACAACGGTAGTTTTTCATGGACATTGAGAATGTCATTGACGCACTGGGGATTTACAAAACGACCTTCCTCCGTATGCAATTGCGTTCGGTAGCGGCAAATGTAATTGGCTCGGCCTTTTAAATTCTGCACCCGCACAGAAAGACCAAGGGCCCTGACCAACAGGGGTAAATCTTTTTGAAACAGTTGATCCTGAAGGGTTTTAGTGGCAGTGGATATCAGCGCTTTTTTGCCGCTTAACAGGCAGGGAATCAAGTAGGCAAAGGTTTTGCCCGTTCCGGTACCCGCCTCGGCGACTAAGGTGGATTGTTCAGTGATGGCTTTGGCAATGGCTGAGGCCAATTCAATCTGCGCCTGCCTTGCTACAAAGCCCGGAATGGCCGTACTGAGGCGCCCTTTTGCACCGAGAACCCGTTGGCAATCCGCTATCGCGTCCTCTGCGACGACGGGATCTATTTCGGCCACTCTTTTTCGAGGTACTGAAGCTTGTCAGTGACATTTTCCCAGGACTTGGCATCCGCTGGTGCTTCTTTTTTGGATGTAATATTGGGCCACTGCGGAGCAAGTTCCGCATTCAATGCCTGGAATTGTTTTTGATCCTCCGTCAAATCATCTTCCGAGACAATGGCCTGAACCGGGCATTCGGGTTCGCACAATGCACAATCGATGCACTCATCCGGATGAATAACCAGGAAATTGGGCCCCTCATAAAAACAATCGACCGGGCATACTTCCACGCAATCGGTGTATTTACATTTAATGCAATTTTCAGTGACTACAAAGGTCATATATCAACTCGTAAGCCTTTATCAGATGATGCTTATTAAAGCATAAATCAGCCTGTTTCTGCCAGCATTGAATAACGTGGACGAAGTCCAGTATTCCGATGACCTGAATGACTATTCAAACCAGAGTTTAGGCCCCAGGGGCACGATCTGAGTGGGGTTAATGGTTTTGTGGCTGAAATAATAATGCTGTTTAATGTGAGTAATATTCACGGTGTCACGAATACCGGGAATGTCATACAATTTGGCAAGGTATGCCTGCAGGGCTGGATAATCCTGGATACGGCATTGATTGGTTTTAAAATGACCATAATAGACGGCATCAAACCGAACCAGCGTCGTAAACAGTCGCCAATCCGCTTCTGTTAATTGCTCCCCCACCAGCCAGGCATGATGTTGTAAATGCGCGTCCAATTCATCCAGGGTAGCAAATAATTCAGTATAGGCTTCGTCATACGCGGACTGAGTAGTGGCGAAACCACAACGATAGACGCCGTTGTTGACGGTACGATAAATGGTCTCATTCATCGCGTCGATAGCAGGCCTTAAACCCTCCGGGTAAAAATCCTGCTCATCGCCCGTTAAGTGATTAAAGGCTGAATTAAATTGGCGGATGATCTCTGCGGATTCGTTGCTGACGATGGTCTTGTTTTTTTTATCCCAAAGTACCGGCACGGTAACCCGTCCCGTGTAATCAGGGTCCGCCTTGACATAAATCTCGTAGAGGTAGCGTAAACCATACAGCGTATCGCCCGTGGCGCCCAGGCCCTGTTTAAATTCCCAACCGTGCTCAAGCATGTGCGGATGCACAATGGACAGGCTGATGTAATCTTCAAGCCTTTTAAGTTTTCTGAAAATCAGTGTCCGGTGTGCCCAGGGACAGGCCAGAGAAACATACAGGTGGTAACGATCCTTCTCCGCGGGAAAAAGCGCCTCTGCATCCGCTTCAATCGCGCGGTTAAACTGCGCCGACTCGCGTTTGAAGGCACCGCCGGTTTTGGTGGTATCATACCATTGATCACGCCATTGTCCCTCAACCAATAATCCCATGGCCTCTCCTTGGGTTAGCCTAGTAGGAAACGGAAACTTTTCTGAATTTCATTCAAACTGAATTTATTAAGAAACAGGGAAAAACTCATCCACGCACTTAAGGCGGCCAAATCACGGAAAGGCGGCGGCAGATAAATCGGTGCTGTGAGCAGATTCATGTTGCGTAATTCGTTAAGCAGCGGCAAATCATCGAGCACCAGCTTACCGGCAAACAATAAAGGAATGGAATCGATGTGCCGTTGACTGATGGCAAAACGGATGAAGTTATAAATCATCACGAAGCCTTTGGCATAGGAAAGATCTTTGGTAAACGGCCCGCCATCCGGCGTGCTGCCGCGGAATACGCGCACGGTTTGATTGTAGCTGTCATCCTCGCTTAATCCGCACTCGATAAAATAGCGGTAAATATCAACGAAGGTAGCGCCCTGCCTGACTTTGTCCAGCGCGATCACCCGATTGGTAATTTTGCGTATGCGCCCAGGATAAGACGAAAAGGTCACAACCTCTGTAATCACAGCCAACCCTTCCTGAATCACACTGCTCGAAGGCGAGCCTTTCGACAGAAAAAAGCAATAGGGCTGCGTGGCGCCATTTAAGGTGGTACCGACATGCACCCAGCCTTCGTGGACTTCCAGGTAACGCAGATCCCTGTCACTGAACATGGCTTGCTGGCTTAATTTGATGCTGTCGGCACCGGCGGCCGCATCGGCGACCATGTCGTCGCTGACCATCACAGTAATCTTGCCGGGGTGTTGGGAAAAGAAGGAGCTTAAACGCGACTCCAGTATGGCCTGCGCCTCCTGCGGGGTATACCGTTTCATGTCCGCATCGGATTGCAATTGCACATCCAGGGCGGTTAACACGTCAAACAGCAGGGTGCCGAGCTCAGACAGGCGGGGACCTCCTGAGTAAAAGGCGTCGTCGGGGCTGCCATACAGCTCCATAGACAATTCAGAAAAAGCAGGGGTACCGCGCGCTTCCAGCATCTGCACGGCACGACAATACTCTTCGCACTGGCGCTTAATCAGGCGGGTAACGGGTGAATACTGCCCCAGTTGATTGATGGTATCGCGTAAAATCAGACGGAATTCTTCCTGTTTTTCAACGGCATCAAAGGGTAAGGGTTTTCCCAGATAGTAGTCCCGGTTGATTAAAGGCAACTGTTGGGCTTTCTTTTGAAAAAAGTCTTTCTTGATGCTTTCATCCCATTTGATGCTGTCTAAAATGCGAATTTTACGTTGCGCTTCCACCAGCCTTCTGGAGATATCCTGAATTATTTCTGACTCATTGGTTTCCATAGACATACGGGTCAACCTCAATAGTTGGCCGCTCCTTGGCTGCTTTATTCAATCTTAGCAGATGGCGGCTCAATACTCACATTGGCTTTCTTATCCTGAGCGGGTAAATCATAAAAATGGCTGACATTGTCACTGGTCAGCGGCGATGGCACCACAAGGCCTGGTCCATTGCGGCTCTGCAGGTATTTCTGCTCGCTGTTGTTTTTAAAATGCGAACACCCGCTGGCAATCAAGGCTAAAAAAACGATAAAACTGACTTTCTTCACAACAAACCTCTTCATTATATCAATTGTAATTTTTGTAATACCTGCTCAAGTTCAGGCTGATGCGATTCACTCAAACACGTCATGGGCAGGCGTAATTCACTGCTGATTAAGCCCATTTTACTCAATGCCCATTTGGTAGGAATGGGATTGGACTCGATAAACAACAACTTGTGCAAGGGCGCTAACTGGTCATTGAGACGCAGGGTACCGGCCTGGTCATCATCAAAGGCCGCATCACAAAGCTTGGCCATCTGCCGGGCAGCCACATTGGCTGTGACGGAAATGACCCCTTTGGCTCCAGCTAAAAGCCATTGCGCCGCGGTTTCGTCGTCCCCGCTGTACACATCAATGCTGTCACCGCACAGCCTTAAAATCTGCTGCAGGCGCGACATATTACCCGTTGCTTCCTTAATGCCGATGATATTGGAAATTCTGGCAAGACGAGCCACGGTTTCCGGCAATAAATCACAGGCTGTTCTGCCCGGAACATTGTATAGAATAATGGGAATAGCCACGGCAGAGGCAATCCGGCTGTAGTGCTGATAAAGTCCTTCCTGAGTGGGTTTAATGTAGGCTGGCGTCATGATGAGCGCTGCATGGGCCCCGCATTCCATGGCCATCTGGGTTAAATGGATGCACTCTTTCGTCGCATTGGCGGCGGTACCGGCAATGACAGGAATGCGTTCACGCGCCTGGTCAATCACGGTCTTGATCACCAGCATTTTTTCATCGCGGTTTAATGTGCCGGCCTCCCCCGTTGTTCCGGCAGCGACAATGGCATGCGTGCCAGCGCTGATGTGAAACTCCACCAGTTCCCGCAAACGCTTCACATCCACTTTGTCATCCAGTAACGGCGTGACCAAAGCCACAATGCTGCCACGAAACATAACCACCCCTGATTCACGTTTGAATAACCCAATACTACTGGTGCCCCGATAATTTCTCAAGTTCGAATCCACAAGACCACAAAAACAAATAATGTACAATTTGATTTAATTTGTACTAATATGACTAATGAAGGAACAAAAAGAGAGGAACTTTACCATGAAAAAAACACTCCCTATAGTACTCTTTATAGGATTATCAACAACTATCCTTGGTGGATGCACCTCAACACAGGTAGGGACAGCCGCAGGCGCAGGTATTGGCGCTGGCGTAGGTTATGCCGTGTCTGGTGGTGACGCCCTGGGTACTGCCATTGGCGCAGGCGCTGGTGCATTGATCGGCAACCAAATCGGCCAACAGGAAGACAGACGCCGTTACTATCGTTACTATTATTACTGATAGTCATTTTTGCCTCAATCCTTAATCAGGATGTGTTGAGGCAAAATAAAAATTCATTGCTATACTGATTCTGTTACTGGTTTAATCGATAGGATAACGGAATAAATTCCAACCTGAAAAACCCACGGGTTTGTTCAGGTTGACGTATTGACAGCCGCTTTAAAGGGGCGCTTGATAAGAACGATAACAACAAGGAATGTTAGTATGCAATTAAAAAACAAAGTGTCTGTGGTCACAGGGGCTGCCAGCGGCATTGGCCGGGAAATTGCGCATCGTTATGCCCGCGAAGGCAGCAAGGTCGCCATCGCTGATTTAAATCTGAACCAGGCCCAGGCTGTGGCCGATGAAATTAATGCCAAAGGCGGCCAGGCCATGGCTGTCGCCATGAATGTAACCGATGAAGTACAGGTCAATAACGGCATTGATGCCGTCGCTGATCAGTTTGGCGGCATCGATGTGCTGGTCAGTAATGCCGGTATTCAGATCATTGAGTCCGTGGACAAACTGTCTTTTTCTGACTGGAAAAAAATGCTGGCCATTCATCTCGACGGCGCCTTTTTAACCACTCGCGCGGCGTTGAAATACATGTACCGAGCCAACGGCGGCAGCATTATCTACATGGGCTCTGTCCATTCCAAGGAAGCCTCCCTGTTAAAAGCCCCTTATGTGACTGCCAAGCACGGTCTTTTAGGCCTGTGCCGCGTTGTAGCCAAAGAAGGCGCTGCGCATGGCGTACGCGCCAATGTCATTTGCCCGGGTTTTGTCCGTACTCCGCTGGTTGACAAACAAATCCCCGAACAGGCCAAAGAATTAGGCATCTCCGAGGATGATGTGATTAAAAAAGTGATGTTGAAAGAAACCGTGGACGGTGAATTCACCACGACCGATGACGTGGCCGAGACCGCTTTGTTTTTTGCCTCTTTTAAATCCAATGCACTCACAGGCCAATCGCTTATCGTCAGTCACGGCTGGGTAATGGAATAGTGGCTGCGCGGCTTAGACCAAACCGCCAGCACGATTATCTGGCGTGTTCGTTACAGGGAGGCGGCGCCCTTGGCACTTATCAGGTGGGTGTCTTAAAGGCGCTGCAGGAAGCCAATTATTTTCCGGACTGGTTTGTCGGGACATCCATTGGTGCGATCAATGCTGCGCTGGCCGCAGGCAATCCGCCAGAGGACCGTTTCCAGAAAATGCTGTCGTTTTGGGAAAGTGTCACCACCCCCACCTTTTTTGATGTGGATGCCTGGCACAACGATCATGCCGGACGACGCTGGGAACATTTCATGTCCGCCCAATCCGCTTTATGGTTCGGGCAACCAGGGTTTTTTACGCCGCGCTACCCCCAGCCGGAATTGAGCCTGGAAAATGCCATTGACAAAATCAGCTATTACGATACTTCCACGCTGAAAGGAACCCTGGAGCGGTTGATTGATTTTGATCGCATCAATGCGGGTGAAACGCGATTGAGCGTCGGTGCGGTTGAAGTCTGCTCAGGCGCCGTGGTTTACTTTGATTCGGCGAAAGAAACCCTTGGCCCTGAACACATCATGGCCAGCGGCGCCCTGCCCCCCGGTTTCCCTGCCATTGAAATTGAAGGCAAATTCTATTGGGACGGCGGCATTTCCAGCAACTCGCCAATCAGTTATGTATTGAGCCAGAATCCCTCTAAAACCCTGTTGTGTTTTATGGTTCACCTGTTTAACTCACTGGAGTTAAAGCCTTCCTCCATGGATGAAGTGCTCAAGCGTAAAAAAGACATCGAGTATTCGAGCCGCTTTGTTGAAATTGTCAACATGCACAAAGAAATCCACTCGCTGAAATACCGCATTAAATTGCTGTCTGAATTTATTCCTGAACAGGCCAAAGAGAAAAATCCCGAAGTGGAGGACTGCTTAAGCTGCGGCTGTGATAAAACGGTCGCGCTGGTACGTTTCCTTTACCCCGGAGACGACACAGATTTAGCATCGAAGGATTATGAATTCTCCCGCAAATCAGTGATGGAGCGCATCGCCGCCGGCTACCGAGATGGCCGCCGCGGCCTTGAAAAATCACCCTGGCTTGCGGAAATACCCGAACTGTCTGGCATTGAAGTCTATGATATGGCGGTCACACCCACTCACCTCACAGGAGTTTTATCATGAAGGAATCCGATGTCAAAGATCAGGCCTTTGCAATGCCGTTTACCTGCCCCTGCTATCCCCGCGGCCCTTATCGGTTTATAAACCGGGAATATTTGATTGTGACTTATGAAACCGACATGGATTTGTTGCGCGAGGTGGTGCCTGAGCCGTTGGAGGTCACGGAGCCCCTGGTTAAATTTGAATTTATCCGCATGCCGGACTCCACCGGTTTTGGCGATTACACCGAATCCGGCCAGGTTATTCCTGTTCGTTTTCAGGGCAAAAGCGGTGGCTATACTCATGCCATGTTTTTAGACGATCTGCCCCCCATTGCCGGTGGTCGCGAAATCTGGGGATTCCCCAAAAAACTGGCCCAACCGACGCTGGTTGTTGACAAAGAAGTGTTGGTCGGTACGCTGGATTATGGCCACACCCGCATTGCCACTGCCACCATGGGCTACAAATTTCAGGCGCTGGACAGTAAAAAAGTGGCCGAATCCATGTCAACACCCAATTATTTATTGAAAATCATTCCTCACGTCGATGGCACGACCCGCATCTGCGAACTCGTGGAATACTATCTGAGCGATTTGACAGTCAAAGGCGCCTGGACAGGACCGGCGCAGCTGGAACTCTTCCATCATGCCTTAGCCCCTGTCGCGTCCCTGCCGGTTAAGCGGGTAGTGAATGCCGTGCATCTGCAATCGGATTTGACCCTGCCGTACGGCAAAGTGGTTCATGACTACATGAATCAGTAGCACCGTCAGAAAGGTATGTTTTTTGCTTTTAAAATGGAAATTGTATGTAAGCATCCTGCATTACGTTAGATAGGAAATTATTACATGCTTATTATTATCGGTTACATCGTGATTCTGCTTTGTGTCTTTGGCGGCTTTGCCTTAGCCGGGGGGCATCTGGCGGCCGTTTTTCAGCCGCTGGAATTGCTTATTATCGGTGGCGCCGCGGTAGGCGCCCTGATTGTGGGCAACAGCCCCTCCGTTTTAAAAGCAATCGGCAAAGCCTTGCCGGCGGTGTTCAAGGGCCAGAAATCAGAGAAAGTGATGTACATGGATTTGCTGGCGCTGCTTTATGCCCTGCTGAACAAATCCCGTCAGGAAGGATTGATGTCGTTGGAAACCGATGTCGATGATCCAGCGAACAGTCCCATTTTCACTAATTTTCCACGCCTGATGGCCAAACACCACATCATTGAATTCATTTGCGATTATTTTCGGTTAATCATTACCTCCAATCTCCAGCCTCATCAATTGGAAGCCTTGATGGACAGCGAGATTGAAACCCACCATAACGAAGAAATGATCCCGGCCCAGGCCATCACCAAACTGGCAGACGGGATGCCGGCTTTCGGGATTGTCGCCGCGGTATTGGGGGTGGTGCATACCATGGAGTCCATTCACCTGCCGCCTGCCGAACTGGGGGTTTTAGTGGCTCATGCACTGGTAGGAACCTTTCTGGGTATCCTGCTGGGTTATGGTTTCGTCGGTCCCGTCGCCAATGCCATGGAACAACGCGCCAATTCATCGCAACTCATGCTGAATTGCATTAAAGTCACTATACTTGCCAGCATGAACAACAATCCACCCATCATTGCCACCGAATTTGGACGCAAAGTGTTGTTTTCTGCTTCAAGGCCATCGTTTAACGAGTTGAATGAACAAATTAAATCGGCATCGACGATTGCCAAACCTGAAAGTGAATAACTAGCAAGAGGTTCGTGTGGACGGCAACGACAGCAAAGACAAGGATAAAGACGCCCATCCCCCGATTATCCGAAAAATCAAGAAACACGGACATGGTCATCATGGCGGCTCCTGGAAGATTGCCTATGCCGACTTTGTCACGGCCATGATGGCCTTCTTTCTTCTCATGTGGTTGCTGGCCTCTCTCAATAAAGCGCAGAAAGAAGGCTTATCCGAGTATTTCAAACAACCGTTAAAAATCGCCCTGCTCGGCGGCGACAGCATGGGTTCGCGTGACATCAGCGTGCAGGGCGGTGGACAAAACATTGAAAAGAAAGATGGCCAGGTTTCAGCCAGTAATCAGCCCATCAATGAAAAAAAAGAGTCGGCTAAAATCAAGGATCCCGGGAGTCAGGCTGAGGAGATGAAGCAGCTTGAAAAATTGAAATCCGACATCATGCTGGCCATGGCCAAAGATCCGGCACTGGCCGATCTTAAAGATCAGTTGCTCATGGATGTGGTTTCCGAAGGCTTACGCATTCAACTGATAGACAATAAAAACCGACCCATGTTTGATATGGGAAGCGATAAAATGGATCCGCAGATGCAGCAGATCCTCATTAAAATTGCCAAGCTCCTAAACAAAATGCCCAACAAGGTCAGCATTCAGGGTCATACCGACGGCCACCCGTATCAGAATCCTGAAGATTTGGAATTGACGAACTGGGAGCTGTCGACGCTGCGCGCCAACACCGCACGCCGGGCCTTGATTAAGGCTGGGATGAAAGAAGACAAGGTTCTTGAAGTCACGGGTTTCGCCTCAACGGTTCTGCTTGACAAAACCGACCCGTTTAACCCCAATAACCGCCGCATCAGTATCATTGTGATGAAAAAAGAAGCCGAAGAGCAATTGCTTAAAAACGTAGCACCAAAAGCCACAGATAAAAAGATCAGCCTACCCGACGCCTTGCCGGCCAAGACTCAGGTGACCCCCGTGCCAACCACCACCCCCACTCCTGCACCCAAGCCAACCCCTGCTAAAACGCCATAAGGCGGGGGTTAAGCAGTGACCTCGGAGCTCATGATGCATTCCCCCTGCTCACCCAGCATGAGCATAACGCGGGTTTTAAACGGTTTGTAAATATGAAAAATAATCCGATACACAATCACTTGCTCATCACCAATCGGCTGGGTGGTCGGGGAAATGTCCGACATGAAGGCATAATAGCTGCTTAATCCCAAAGGATGCAGGGTGTAATTGATTTTTTCTGATTTCAACTGCCTTAAGTAGGCCAAACCGCGGTTGCGTGAAAAATCATAATCGTAGTCAACCACCACATCGGCATTGCGGAGAAAGGAGGGGCATTGATTATCCCGTTCAATCCTGGTCAATTGGAGCTGCACACGTCCCTGTTCGGGCGCAGCCTCACCAGGCAAACTGGTGACGAGAAGTAACAGAAAAAGTAATTTTTTCATCATCCTGCTGTCTTTAACTCAAAGGTTAAACTTACTGCTCAGCAGGAAAAATAACAAGTCTTTAAATTCAGGCCATCAGCACTGGGGGCGAGAGCTCCTGGGTTTGAGCCACGTTTTTTTTATCCTGTCGACAGGTCTTCCCGAATACGCCTTGCGCTCGGGGGGCTTTAAGGGTGGGTTTCGCCAGTTCTTTATCCACGAGCTCAGTCAGGCTGACCTGGGTATGCGTACCGCCCAACAGGCCGCGAATCTGGCGGATAATCCACAGTTCGGAGCGTAATTGCCGGATGTATTGCAATTGCGGCGCTTTATCGACATTCAACGCCTTTCTGAAATCGAGCAACATCCTGCGCAGCTGAGGATTATCGGCCTGGGCCTTGATGAAGCTTTCCAACGCGGAAATGGCCAAATCCTTTCTCATTTTGAGGGTAAAGCGCTCGTCTTCGCCAATGGCTTGGAACACCGCCAGCAATTCAGGCAGACTGGCTGCCTTTTCTGCCTTGTTCAAATGGCTTGAAGGAAGGCTATAGTTTGACAATTGCCGGTAACGGTCACGGGGTATGGCGTGTTTAATCCCCTGCCTGAGCAAATGATTGGCTATAAAAAACGGGTTTTTTCTGGGATCGTCTAAGACCGGCTTTTTTTCTTTCGCCAGTAAAACCTGGTTCATCACCAGTTGCATGGGCGTCGTGCCGTCCTGATTTCTTTTGCGGGCAAACTGGCTGAACGCATCCCAGGTTTCGTCATAACGGTAATCACCCAGGCGGATGGCCGCATGCAGAGGGGTGTCTTTTTCCTTGAAACCATTGTCTTTATCCGTGCATAAATCGCGGTGAAAAGCCGTTTCCCTCTTAAAATCAACCTGTAATTTTTCTTTAATCAGCGGGTCGACACCGGTAAAAATTTCCTCTTCAATGGTATCGAGGGCCTTATCGCCGTCCCCATGAAGGGTTTCAACAAAAGTGCGAAATTCGGCAATGGAAAAAAGCACCGCCCGCAAACGAGCCTGCCTTGCCACAACCGCATTGGTAATTAAAGCGATTTGGGCGCAATCAGTGGGGTTATTGCGATCAAAGCCTTTTGCTACATCGTCTTCAATGAGTTGGCGCGGAATAAGAATATGCTTGTAAAATTCCTGCCATTTAGCGCGTATAAATTCAGGATTGGTCGATAAGGCCGAAAAAGCGGTAATTTCGTTGTTATCATTGTAGGCTTTCGGGTCAAAGGGTTTAACGAACAAACGACGGCTGGTTGGCCAGTAATGATTTTTTGAATCCAGCAGTTTAGGGAAATGAAGCAAATCCCGCTCAGTGATGCTAAACGCATTCTTTTGATAAAGCCAATTGGCTACCCGGGCATGCCCATGCGACATCACGCTGTCGGCCATCATCAGGTCATGATCGATTTTCATGAAAACAACGTGGGGTTTATAGCCTTTCTCTGTCAGTTTTTTTGTCACGTAAAAACAAAAATTACCCTTATGCAGATCATCTTCTTCAAGCGTGTAAGCCGCCGCAAGCACACTGGCCAGGGAAGCCATGTCGAATGTCAGGCTTCCGTCCTTAAAAGCGCTGGTTAAACGGGTAAAAAATCCGGACGGGAGGTCATTAAAAAAATGAATGGGAATTTGCTCGGGTTTATTATAAACACTGGGTTGAGGCGCGATGGTTCCATCAGGCTCAATCGCATAAAACTCAGCCCCTTCCCCTTCGCGCGCTGGCCGTGTAGCCAAGGTACTCTGACAACACCCCGGTAATTTTTCCTTCATTCGTAACCAGTGCCTGAGCCGCTGTCAGCTGGGGTTTTAGGAAACGTGAGGCCAGCCCACTGAAAGCCACCTCCATCTGCGAAGCCAGCGTTACTCCGTGTTTGTTTTCTTTATAAAAAATGCTTTTGGGGGTAGAGTCGGTCGTAAGCCTTGCCTTATAGATGACATGACCTGTGCGCTTTAATTCTTTTTTGTCGTTAATACGTTTTAGGTCTACCCATTCCAGCATGATACTCTAGGCTAATACAGCAATATTTGGATATTATTTTATCAGTTTCGGGCTTGCTTGAGAAGCCCCGTCTGATCAAAATTTGGATTTTTCATCTTCCTCGATGGTCAAATCCACCTCGCCGCCAAGACCGCGCTCTTCCGACAGGCGAATCTGCAGACCGACGTTATTTTTAGAATCAGCAAAGCGAATGGCATTTTCCTTACTGATTTTGCCGGACTTGTATAAATCAAACAAGGCCTGATCAAAGGTCTGCATGCCCTGTTCGCGGGAGCGCGCCATGACTTCCTTGATTTCGTCGACCTTGCCTTTTTCTATCAAATCGGCGATGTAAGGCGAATTAATCATGATTTCCACAGCCGGAACCCGCTGTTTATGCAAGCCCGGGATCAGCCGCAATGAAATGATGGCGCGTAAATTCAATGATAAATCCAGCAGCAACTGGTGTCTTGCATCTTCGGGGAAAAAGTTAAGGATGCGATCCATGGTCTGGTTGGCGTTGTTCGCATGGAGTGTGGACAAGCACAAATGCCCGGTTTCAGCATAGGAAATGGCATGCTTCATGGTGTTGCGATCACGGATTTCCCCAATGAGGATGACATCGGGTGCTTCGCGCATGGCATTTTTTAAGGCATTGTCGTAATCCAGGGTATCTATACCCACTTCCCGTTGATCGACAATGGATTTTTTATGCTTATAGAGGTATTCAATGGGATCCTCGATAGTCAAAATATGGCCGCGATGATTTTCATTGCGGTAATCAATCATCGCCGCCAGCGTGGTGGATTTACCTGAACTGGTTGAACCCACCACCAGCACCAATCCCCGCAGTTCCATGACAATGGAGTTTAATACCCCTGGCAGCTGCAATTCTTCAATGGTTGGAATAATGCCTTTAATGTAACGGACGACCATGGCGGTTTCACCGCGTTGTCTGAAGAGATTGACACGGAAACGACCTATCCCGCCGATGGAGATCGCCATGTTGAGCTCCATGGTGGCTTCAAATTCCTTGCGTTGCTCGTCGTTCATGATGGACGCCGCGATTTCAGCCATTTGCTGGGATTTAAGTGGTGCCTGCCCAATGGGTGAGGTGATGCCTTCAATTTTAATATTAGGCGGTGCGCCAACGCTGAAAAAGAGATCCGATGCCCCGCGATCAACCATCAATTTAAAGAAAGGTGTTATATCCATATAGTCAAACCCCTTGTTCTTTTTATATCTTAATTGTAGATAAAAAAATCAATTAAGCAATTTTTGCGCTAAAATTAACACGGGTGACAGAATTTTTCTTCAGTGGTTCTTTCCAGATGTACCGCGGATTTACAGGTTTATCATGATGAGACATTTTTCACGCGACTCAGTGCACATCCCTAATCCACGCCTGCTGGCTGCCGTTTATTTTGCCCTGATTGCCATTGTGTTGACGATTGTCGTCAGCACCGTGCTTTACGCTTTGGGATTTGACCAGTCGATGCATATCGTCAAGGCCATTTTTTTAGGGGGGGTGGTCGCTGCCTTTTTTGGCGCGTTGTTTGGGCGCCGACTTTTAAGCCTGAGGCAGCCCTGCTGGCATAAAGCCTTCCTGTTGGGCTTTTTAATGGCCCTGACCGCTATTCCTGTTTATGACGTGGGTCTTCTTTATCTGATGAAAGATCTACCGCACCACGCCTTTAATGAAGCCTCTTTTGAACAAACAATGGCGATGTATTTGTTTGTCGTGACCGAGAGCTATATACTGGGTGGGTTAGGGCTGGGCTTAATCATGGGATTGGCGGCGGTGTGCTTGCGAAATAAAATCATTTATACCCTGCTTCACATTGAAAGCAACCCACAACGGTTAAGGTACAACCGCAGCCAGAGAAGCTATAAACGCAAACTGCGGACGCATCACCATTAAAAGGGGCAACCATTGGCTAATCAATCATCGCTCAATAACCGGGTTATCGGGGCAGTGTTTTTTGGAGTATTCGCCCTGTTATTTCTTTTCTTTGCCAAATACACCGTCTTAAGCCTGTATGGGCGGCACATTCTGCCGCTATTTCCGGCTCTTTTTTATGCGGTATTCCTTGGCGCCCTGACCGGGACGGTATTTGGCGTAACACTGGCTCAACCTGGCCGCTGGTGGCGAGCGGTACTTTGGGGCATACTCATTGCTGTTCTCGTCCTGCTGGCAATCAGCCTGGGCACGTTTCTCCATACCTATTATTACGATCCTGCCTTCATGAGCCGCGCGCAGCACTGGCAGGACTATTTTGTCATTTTTGGCGTGATTTTCCTGTCCATGCTGCTGGTTTTAGGCTTATGGCTTATTCCCCTGCTTGCCTTGGCCGCCCTTTATTTTAATCAGCGTTTTATACCGGGCATCCGCGCCGTGGAACAACGCCAGATTCACGCATCAAAGGCAGTAAAGACCACGGATGACGACTCTCAATAATCGCCAGGAACTGCTGCTTAAGCTGGCGGAGGGGGCCTGCGTCATTACCCCCAATAACCGTCTGGCCATGCAATTACTCAATGACTACGCCTCAACGGCCTTACTCCCTGTTCTGGCCAAGCCAGCCTGTGTTGCCTATCAAGCGTTTTTAGTGTCTCTGTACAAACGTTTTGCCCAGAGCAATCACCCGGTCCCGCGCTTATTAAGCCAGGAGCAATGCCGTTTTTTATGGCAGCAGATTCTGACAGAACACCTAGGCTATGCCCCCAACCAGGGTTTGATTCAACAGGTGCAGGACAGCTGGGCCCGTTGCCATTTATGGCAGATAGACAACCCGCACCCTGCCTTTGAGAACACCGGGCAAACCCGTCTTTTTCAACAGTGGCGAACCCGGATGGAGCAGCGGCTGCATGCCCTTAACGCGATAACAGCCGAGCAATGGGTGCCTTATTTTTTAACGCAAGCCGGCAACACCCCCCTGCCTGACACCCTCATCTGGGCGTGTTTTGACGATTACACGCCACAGCAGCAGGCTTTGCAGGCGTCTTTTGCCACCCGGGGTGTCACGCAGCATCACGTCGACTGGTTACAATCGAATAATGAAACCCGGGTTTATGCGGCCAAAGACGATGGCGATGAATACCGGCAATTGCTTTACTGGCTTAATGAACAGTTAAGCCAGGGCCGGCAGCGAATTGGCGTGGTTGTCCCTGATTTGCAGCAACAGGCGCCAGCGCTTTACCGCGTAATGACCGACCATTTTCCCGCCGATGCCTTTAATGTGTCGCTGGGACGGACCCTTACCGATTACTCCCTGGTCAGCCATGCCCTGTGCTGGTTAAACCTCGAGTCTGACCTTTTGACCCGTCAAGAGGTCAATCTCTTGCTGTACTCTCCTTTTCTTGGCCATTCGCACAATGAATTTATGGAGCGCACACACTATGGGCAACACAGCGCACTGCTGCGGGAAACGCGGCTTGATTTTCCCCTGCTCATTCACGAATTGGCCTCTGAAACGCCAAAGCTCGCTGCGCTGCTGAAAAACCTCCACCCCTACCCTGCCGCGGCAACGCCGCAGCAATGGGTTCATCATTTTCATCAGCGGCTTAATCAATTGCAGTTCCCGGGCGAATACCCGCTGGACTCCGCGAATTACCAATGTTATCAGCGTTTTTTGCTGCTGCTGGATCAGTTTAAGGCCCTTGAATTTCTTTCCCCCCCCATGGGAAAAAAACAGGCCTTGAACGTGTTGACTGAGTTGGCAAAAGGGAGCATTTTTCAACCGCAAAAAAGCACGTCCGCTCCCATTCAGATTATGGGATTACTGGAAGCGGCAGGGCTTGCGTTTGATTGCCTGTGGGTCAGCGGTCTCACGGAGGATTGCCTGCCGCAGAAAACGAGACCCTCCGCCTTTATTCCGCTTTCCCTGCAACGTGACAGGCATATGCCCTATGCACTGCCTGACCGCGAATTTGATTTGGCGGAAAAAACCTTAAACAGGCTCCGCAACGCGGCGGCAGAGTGCATCTTGAGCTATCCCAGTCAGACACAGGACAAACCCAACCGACCGAGCCCGCTGCTGAAAGGCATTCCTTCCTGCGCGCCTTTTCCCACACCAGCGATTCAGGCTGAACCCTCCGCCCTGGAAAGCGTGACTGAAGAATACCTTTTCCCGGTCCAGGATGGAGAAGCCATTGCCGGCGGTACGGCCCTACTGGCCAATCAGGCCAAATGCCCCTTTCGGGCGTTCGCAGCCCACCGCCTTCATGCCAAAGCGGCTGCGGAAGTCTCCGATGGACCCGATGCCCGGGAAAGGGGACAAATCATTCATCAAGTGATGGAAATCATCTGGACTTTATTGAAAAGTCAGGCATCCCTGCTCAGTAAAACACGGGAGGCGCTGGATGAATTGATTGAAGGGGCGATCGAGCAGGCGCTTAAACCGTACACGCGGGTGAGAACACACTCATTCCCGCCCCTGATCCAGACTGTGGAAGTCCAGCGCCTTAAACGCCTCGTGCACGCCAGCCTGGAATGGGAAAGACAACGCCCCGCTTTTGCGGTAGAAGCCTTGGAGCAACGCTTCAACCTGCCTTTGTCGGGGATTGATTTTAAGGTGCGCATTGACCGCATGGACAGAATGGAAAACGGCAAACACTGGGTAATCGACTATAAAAGCAGTATTCAAAGCACCCCCTGGAATGAAGAACGTCCCACCGAACCCCAATTGCTGCTTTACGCGCTGCTCAGTGACAGCATCAATACCATTTTGTTGGCTGAACTTAAAAACGGTCAGTTGCAATGCCGGGGATTAAGCGAAGAAAAACAGGAACTGGCGGGCATCAGTTCCCTTAAAAAGGAAGAATCCTGGCCAGACTGCCGTGAGCGCTGGCGGCAGCAATTGAGCGCGCTGGCCGATGAGTTCGTCCAGGGCCATTGTCCCCCCAAACCGGCCAAAGAGAGCCTCTGCCAGTTGTGTGATTTTCAAAGCCTCTGCCGTTTTGGCATCGAAGAAGGTACATCGGTTGAGGCACAGTAAAATCCGTTTTCAATTTCTGTATAAAACAGCTTCATCCAATTGCATTCTCATTGCCGCCCTTTAATAATGTGGCCATAATAACTAAACAGGCCTCTCCTAAGGATTACTCCTTCCATGAAGCATTTAATTATCGGCTATGGCTATTGCGGCTATTACCTGGCAAAGCGTCTACTGGCTCAGGGACATGACGTGGTGGCTTTATCGCGAAGCAAAACCCTGCCTCAATTACCAGGCCTTAAGCACCTGAACAATGACGTTAATCAGGGGTTGACCTGGGCTGAGCAAGACACCGTGCTTTATTACTTTATCCCCCCATCACCCGAGGGCACAGAGGATAAACTGCTTGAGCAATTCCTTCAGCACGCGAAGCTGTCAGTAGGCAAGGTCATCTATTGCAGCACCAGCGGCGTGTATGGTGACCACCAGGGTGCCTGGATTGACGAGCAGGCGACTTGTCCTGGTCAATCGCCACGACAGTTGAGACGATTGGATGCAGAGAAGCAATGGCAGGCTTTCTGCCAACAGCACCGCATTCCCTGCCTTATTTTAAGATTAGCCGGCATTTACGGTCCGCATCGTTTGCCGACAGCCAGTGCGCTTGAGCAATCCCCATTGATTAATCCCGACGAAGCGCCATTCACTAATCATATCTATGTTCGCGATTTGGCAAACATCCTGGGAGCGCTGGGTGAAACGATAAACCAGTCCCTGATTTTAAATATTGCCGACGGTAAGCCCAATAAAATGGGCGAATTGCAACGGCTGACCGCTGAAATACGCCATCTCCCTCCCGCCCCCTACCTGCCTTTTACGCAAATCTGGCAAGCCGCGAGCGAGATGAAACGCGAGTTCATGCAGGCCTCCAAACGCTTGCTGATTACCCGGTTGCAAACAACACTTCCCCAGTGCATGCCGTTGACACCTCTAAGGGAAGCCATTACCGAAAGCCTTAAGGATGAGAGGAGTAGTCAATGAAACTGCTGATTGCCGGGGCCTCCGGATTCATTGGCCGTCAGTTGATCGACGCCATCAAAAACGAACATGAGGTCACAACCCTTGGACGGGACATCACTCGCCTGCAACGCCTGTTCCCCTCCTCCGTGACGCATGCAGACTGGTCTATGCTTGATAATTTGCCGGCAGCCGAATTTGATGCCGTCATGAATTTAAGCGGCCATAACATTGGGGCTTCGCGCTGGAGTGACACCGTTAAGCAGCAGATCATCCATTCACGTGTAGACACCACGCAAAGCCTGATACGCTGGATAAAACAACAGCAGGCTTCGCCTCATTTTTATTGTGCCAATGCCGTGGGCATTTATGGCGCGCAGGCGAATGGCGATCCCGTCGCGTACGATGAAGACAGTGTGATTGATGAGCAACATCCGAAAGATTACCTGCAGGAAGTGGGCGTGCGTTGGCAACAGGCACTGGACGAAGCCTATGACATCCAATTACCAGTCACCATCACCCGTTTTGGTGTGGTTCTGAAACGCCATGAAGGAATGCTAAAAAAACTGGCTCCTTCATTTAACTTAGGCTTGGGGAGTATCCTTGGCGACGGGACTCAGATTCTTTCCTGGGTACACTACCTTGATGTGGTCGAGGCCCTGCGGTTTTTGCTGGCTCATCCCGCCCTGCATGGCGCCGTCAACATCACCTCTCCCAACCCTGTCAGTCAGGCAGAATTTGCCCGTGCGCTGGCCAAAGCCATGAACCGGCCGCTTTTCTTAAAAACGCCGGCCCTGGCCATCAAGCTGTTGCTGGGTGAAATGGGCGAGATGCTGGTGTTGAAAGGCCAGCGCGTCGTTCCTGCGCGCTTGCTTAAAGCCGGTTATCGTTTCCGCTTTGCAGACATCACCAGTGCTCTGCGTGAAGAATACAGTGCTTAGGCGCGGGAAAAATCAAACGCCATGACATGGGCTACCGAGGGTTGATTAAACGCCAGCGCCAACAATCGGTCAACGCCCAGGGCCACGCCGCTGCACGGCGGCAAGCCATGCTCAAGGGCTGCCAGCAGGTAACTGTCCACCGCGGGCAACGGTAAACCTTTGCTCTGCCGACTGGCTAAATCCTGCTCAAAACGCTGCTGTTGCGCTCTGGCATCGGTTAATTCATGAAATCCATTGGCCAATTCGACACCGCGAAAATACACTTCAAACCGATCGGCAAACCCTTGCGCATTCAATTGCGCCAACGCCGCCTGAGAAGCGGGGAAATCATGGACAGCCACGGGTGCCGGCAATTGGCCCAACTGAGGTTCAACCACATGACTCATCAACAAAAACAGGTATTGATCCCGGTCTTCTTCCCCCTGATCCAGCACGTTATCCAGTTGATAACGGGCCAGGGTTGACTTGAAATCGTCAATTTCTGCTTCAAAAGGATTGAGGTCGCAGGTTTCAAGAAAAGCCTGGCAGTAGGTTTTTTTAATCAGGGGCGGGCAGGATAAAATCCGTTGTAACAGTGCGTCCACTTCGGTGAGCAAGGCATGGTGATCAATCCCCGGCTGATACCACTCCAGCAGAGTAAATTCCGGATTATGCCAGCGCCCCAGTTCATCATCGCGAAAAACACGGGCTAACTGATAAATCGGACCGCTGCCGGCAGCCAGCAAACGCTTCATGGGGTATTCCGGTGAGGTCTGCAAACAATAAGGCTTATTTCTAAAGGTGGCCACCACATTGCTTAAGTACACATCGGTAATGCCAAAACGACACATGATCGGTGTTTCCACCTCGAGATAGCCCCGATGATGAAAAAAATCACGAATGCCTTGCATGGCCTGTGCACGTTTTCGCAATAGATGAAGATCAGCCGATGGCTGCCAACGGCTGTCAGTCTCGTCTTGGGTCGTCATTTAATAAAAAATACCCAATTCCAGACGCGCCGCTTCGGTCATTCGCTCCTGAGTCCAGGGCGGATCCCACACCAATTCCACGGTGCAATCGCTGACGCCTTCCACCTTATTCACTGCCTGCTCAACCGTACCGGGAAACGTCTGCGCTACCGGACAGCCGGGCGTCGTCAGCGTCATTTTGACGTGGACGTGATGCTCATCATCAACACTGACATCATAAATCAATCCCAAATCATAAATATTGACCGGAATTTCAGGGTCATAGACGGTTTTTAAGGCAGCAATGGCATTGTCCTTTAACACATCCAGATCCTGCTTTTTTTTAAAACCAAACATGGCCTACTCCGTACTGACAACCACTGACTTTTTGTTCAATGCCGACTCCAGCGTATGCCAGGCTAAGGTGGCACACTTGACCCGGGCGGGGTACGCCCTGACACCGGCTAAAACGGCCAGTTTATCCAGAGAGCTTAAGTGGCCATCCTCGTCCCGAGTGACCATGGCATGAAAGCGTTGAAATAATTCATGCGCTTCGGTAACGGTTTTTCCCTGCAACGCTTCGGTCATCAGCGATGCGGAAGCCTGGGAAATGGCACAACCGCAACCCACAAAACTCAATTGTTTCAGGCAATCATTTTCCACTTTCAGATACAGGGTCAGCTTATCGCCGCACAGCGGATTAAAACCATTGGCGGTCGCCGTCGCATCGTCCATCGCATGATGGTTTCTTGGGTTACGGTTATGATCAATGATAATTTCCTGATATAACTCTCGCAGCTCCATACTCATGCAAACACCTCTTTAACGCGTTCAAGCGCACAGGCAAAACGATCAATTTCCTCTTTGGTATTATAAAATGCCAAGGACAGGCGCGAGGTGGCCGCCACATCAAAAAAGGCCATTAACGGCATCGCGCAATGGTGACCGCTGCGAACGGCAATGCCTTCGCTGTCAAGGATGGTGCCGATGTCGTGGGCGTGAATTTTTCCGTGAACAAAGGACACAATCGGCACTTTATGGCGGGCAGTGCCTATGATCCTGAATCCTTTAACCGATTGCACCGCCTGGGTAGCATACTCCAATAAATGGGCCTCATAAGCAGCAATGGCTTCCATATCCAGAGACCATAAATAGTCAAGGGTCGCACCCAGACCAATCACACCGGCGATGTTAGGGGTGCCTGCTTCAAATTTATGGGGAAGCGGAGCGTATTCCGTGGCCTCAAACGTGACATACTGAATCATTTCACCGCCGCCCTGATAAGGCATCATGTCATTCAGCAGATGCTCTTTGCCCCATAATACGCCAATGCCGGTTGGACCGTACATTTTATGACCTGAAAACGCGTAAAAATCACAATTGAGATCCTGCACATCAATAGGCAAATGCGCCGTCGACTGCGCGCCGTCCAGCAGCACCAGTGCGCCGTGGGCATGCGCCATGTCAATCATTTGCTTCACCGGATTGATGGTGCCGAGCGCGTTGGATACATAGCTGATGGCCACCAATCGGGTGTTGGCGTTTAATTTTTTTTCAAACTCATCAAGGAGCACTTCCCCATCCTGGGAAATGGGCGCCACCTGCAATTGGGCTCCGGTTTGCTGACAGACCATTTGCCAGGGAACAATGTTGGCATGGTGTTCCATGTGAGTAATCAGAATTTCGTCGCCGGCGGCAATGCGCGGACGAAGGTAACTTTGGGCAACCAGGTTGATGCCTTCCGTCGTACCCCGCACAAAAATGCATTCCTGCGGCGCGCTGGCATTGATGAAACGCTGGACTTTGCCGCGTGCCGCTTCATACTGGATGGTGGCGCGCGCCGAAAGCGTGTGCACGCCGCGATGCACATTGGCATTGTCCTGGGTGTAGTAATGGTTCATGGCCTCAATGACCGCCTTGGGCTTCTGGGTGGTGGCGGCATTGTCAAAATACACGTAAGGGCAGTCATTCACCTTCTGGTGAAGAATAGGAAACTGAGACCGTATCGTCTGTAATTCGAGATCGCTCATCAAGGCAGGGGCTGTATTCATGACAAGGTCCTCAACTGTTGACTGATGAGCGCGGCCATCCATTCGGCTAATTGGCGATGGGGAATCAGGCGTAAATTCGCCGCAGCAAACGCATGGATTAAATAATGAACCGCTTCTGAACGCTCAATGCCGCGTGTGGCCAGATAAAACAAGGCGTCTTCATCCAACTGCCCTACCGTGGCTCCGTGCGAGCAAATCACATCATCAGCAAAAATTTCCAGTTGCGGCTTGGTGTCGATTTCAGCTTGAGCAGACAATAAAAGATTTTTGTTCTGCTGATGCGCTTCGGTATGCTGGGCGTTTTTTGCAACAATGACTTTGCCATTAAATACGGCACGGCAACGACCGGAAAGAATGCCTTTGTAATCCTGTTCGCTATGGCAATGGGGCACGTCGTGATTCACCACCGTGTGATGATCCACATGTTGATTATCCGAAGTCATGTAAATGCCATTCATCAAAGCCTGTGCGTTTTCCCCTTTAAAGGTAATGCGGGTATCGCTGCGCGCCATTTTACTGCCAACACTTAAGGATTGGCTGTTGAATTGCCCCTGAGCGGCCACGTGAGCGGCCACTTCGCCGACATGGTAAGCCGCGCGGCTTTCATTCTGAATTTTATAATGGGTCAGGCGGGCGCCTGAATCAACATGGATTTCCGTCAGGGCATTGCTGAGATAACAGCAGCCTGAACGACCCTGGAAACACTCGACCACCGTGGCCTCGCTGCCGGCTTCAGCAATAATCAACTGGCGGGTATGCACCGCTTGATGTTCATTATCCTGCCAATGTTCAATTAGCAAGGGTTCTTCAAGGATGACGCCTGCCGGCAGGTAAATGACCACGCCGCGTTGCATCATGGCGGAATTTAAGGCCTGAAAGCCATGCTCATGGCGCGCGATTTGACCGAGCCAGGATTTGATACGCTCAGGATTGGTCTTTAGGGCATCCTGCAGGGATTGCACCATCATACCCGGCGGTAACTGCGATGCCAGAGCCTCAGCACCCAGCACGTGACCATTGTGCACCTGAAGACGCAGGGCACAGGGGCTGTCTGAACGCTCCGCGTCAACAGCAGAATACGAAGCACTGGCTTCAGTAAACGGCTGCTGCAAAAAGCCGTCCAGGCTGGTGTATTTCCAGTCCTCCTGGTGCTTTGCCGGAAATCCCTGACGGGTAAAATCACGCAAGGCTTTCTTCTGCAAATCAGCCAGCCAGGCAATGGGCGACAGGCCAGCCTGGGCTTGCTGTTGGTAAAAATTTAACACCTCGCTCATACCTGCTCCGTCTCCTCAAGCCAGCTGTATCCTTTTTTCTCAAGATCGAGCGCAAGCGACTTGTCGCCGGATTTAACAATACGGCCATTGGCCAGAACGTGGATAAAATCGGGTTCGATGTAATCCAGCAGCCGTTGGTAGTGGGTCACTAAAATAATCGCACGCTCGGGAGAGCGCATGGCATTGACCCCTTGCGAAATAATGCGCAAAGCATCAATGTCCAATCCTGAATCGGTTTCATCAAGAATCGCCAGTTTGGGTTCTAAAGCCGCCATCTGCAAAATTTCATTGCGCTTTTTTTCACCGCCGGAGAAGCCTTCGTTAATACTGCGGTACAGGAAGCTTTCATCCATGTCCAGCAACTGGCATTTTTCCCGGATAAAACTTAAAAATTCAATGGCATCCAGCGTGTTTTTCTGTTGGCCTTTGCGTACGGCATTCACCGAGGCTTTCAGAAAGTTGATGTTGGTGACGCCGGGAATTTCAACCGGATACTGGAACGACATAAAGACGCCAGCCTGAGCGCGTGCTTCCGGAGTCATGGCCAGCAAATCCTGATTCAGGTAGCTGACCTCGCCTCCCGTCACCTGGTAAGCCGGATGACCGGCCAGCACTTTAGACAAGGTGCTTTTCCCTGAGCCATTTGGACCCATGATGGCATGGACTTCCCCGGCCTTAATCGCCAGATCGATGCCTTTTAAAATCGGTTGCTCATTGATGGCAACATTTAAGTTCTTGATGGTTAACATATTAGCCTACTGCCCCTTCCAGACTGATACCCAGCAATTTGGTCGCTTCGACGGCAAACTCCATGGGTAACTCTTTTAACACTTGTTTACAAAAACCATTCACGATCATTGACACCGCATCTTCCGTATCAATGCCCCGCTGTTGGCAATAAAATAATTGCTCCTCGCTGATTTTGGAGGTGGTCGCTTCATGTTCAAGCTGCGCGGTGGGGTTTTTCACCTCAATGTAAGGAAACGTATGAGCTGAACACTCACTCCCCATCAGCATGGAATCGCATTGGGTAAAATTGCGTGCATTGACAGCCGTGGGCGCTATGCGGACCAGACCGCGGTAAGCATTGTGAGACCGCCCGGCACTGATGCCCTTGGCGATAATCGTTGAACGGGTATTCTTGCCAATGTGAATCATCTTGGTGCCCGTGTCTGCCTGCTGGCAATTGTTGGTGAGGGCTACCGAATAGAATTCACCCACCGAATCATCCCCCTGCAGAATCACGCTGGGGTATTTCCAGGTGATGGCCGAACCGGTTTCAATCTGCGTCCAGGAAATTTTCGACCGTTTGCCCCGGCAGGCGCCGCGCTTGGTGACAAAATTGTAAATCCCACCCTTGCCGTCTTTGTCGCCCGGATACCAGTTTTGTACGGTGGAGTATTTAATCTGTGCGCCGTCCAAGGCCACCAGTTCCACCACGGCCGCATGCAGCTGGTTTTCATCGCGCATGGGTGCGGTGCACCCTTCAAGATACGACACGTAACTGTCGCTGTCAGCCACAATCAGCGTCCGTTCAAATTGACCGGTGGAGGCGGCATTGATGCGGAAATAAGTGGATAATTCCATAGGACAGCGAACCCCTTTCGGGATGTACACAAACGAGCCGTCACTGAACACGGCGGAATTGAGAGCCGCATAAAAATTATCGCGATACGGCACAACAGAACCCAGGTATTGGCGAACCAGTTCGGGGTATTCGCGCACGGCTTCGGAAAATGGACAGAAAATGACGCCGGCTTCCGCGAGCTTGGCCTTGAACGTTGTGGCCACGGACACGCTGTCAAACACCGCATCGACGGCAACGCCCGCCAGCATTTCCTGCTCACGCAGAGGGATACCGAGTTTTTCATAGGTGCGCAGCAATTCGGGGTCAACTTCATCCAGACTTTTCGGCGCGCCCTTTTTGTTTTTTGGCGCGGAATAATAGGAAATACCCTGATAATCAATCGGCGGATAGTGGACGCTTGCCCATTCCGGATGCGGCATGGTCTGCCAGTATTCAAACGCTTTCAAACGCCATTCAAGCAAAAACTCAGGCTCCCCCTTAATCGCAGACAGACGGCGAATGATCTCTTCATTGAGACCCGGTTCAAAGGTATCCACTTCAATGTCGGTTACAAAGCCGTGCTGGTATTCCCTTTCAAGGAGAGAATGAATCTGTTCGTTGCTTTTAGCCATGACTAACTCCACTTGCTAATTGCCTGATGCGGTCAAGTTCCACCGCGGGCAGCGTGGGTTTCGCCAGTACTTCGAGACTGACACTGTCCAACGCCGCTTCGATTGCCTGGCTGATCAACTGCCAATTGCCCTGTATGTGACATACACTTTGCAGAGAACAGACATTCTGCTGCAGACTGCATTCGGTTAAACCAAGCCGCTCCTCCAGAGCACTGATAATCTGTCCTACGGATATCTCGGAAGCTGCAAGCTTTAACCGATACCCCCCGCTCACGCCGCGTACGGACGTGAGTAACCCGGCTGCCGTCAGCCGTTTGAGTAATTTGCTGACCGTGGGAACAGCGATGTGCGTATGCTGGGCAATATCCCTGGCATTACAAAGCGTCGGGGCGCGCCGGGCAAGATACACCATCATGACTGTTCCATAATCGGCCAATTTGCTGATGCGCAGCATATCACCCCCACATCAAATAATCTAGTACCAAATAGGTCTTAATTCGCTTTTGGCTACCTTTAATATAGTACTAAATTAGTTCTATTTAAAGCAAATGCGCAATGATACCTCATTTTAAGATGACATTGAAGGAAATTATCGTGATAACTGCAAGGCAGGGTATTCTGAAAGACGGCATGAGGCCCCTGATAAGAACATGACCTTAATGAAATCATATTGTACAATTGACAAACAAAATCCACATTATATAATACGCTCACCCTGATTTAGTAGGATCATGATGAACACCTTGTCTTCCTTTTTCCTGAAGTTGTTCCTGTCTTTTTCACTTCTTCTTTCTCTCACGCCTTCAGCGTTCGCTGAACCGCCGAACTTAAGCATTGTAAAAAATGAAATCAGAACCTACCATGATTCCGGTATTTATAACCAGGAACTGACCCAGGCGATTGCCAGGGCGCACGACTACATCATGGCTCAGGTCAAAGCCAACAACCACCATGCGATTAAACAAAAGCTGGCCATTGTGTTGGATATCGATGAAACCAGCCTCAGCAATTATGATGACATCATTAAAAATGATTTTACCGCCGACCGTCAGGCCATCCACCAGCAAATTCTGAAAGCCAGGGCACCGGCCATTAAGCCCATGCTTGCGCTTTACAAAGATGCCATTGAGCATGGCGTCAAGGTGTTTTTCGTCACCGGAAGAAATCAATCGGAATTGAAGGCCACTGAAACCAATTTACTGAAGGCAGGCTATAAACACTGGGCTGGGCTGTATGTTCGTCCTGACAATTACCAGCAACAATCCATTGTGCCCTTTAAAGCCCATGCCCGGGAGTTAATCAGTAAGAAGGGCTATACCATCATTGCCACCATTGGTGATCAATACAGTGACTTGATGGGTGGTTTTGCCAAAAAAGAATTCAAACTGCCAAATCCTTTCTATTTCCTGCCTTGATGTATCCAAGCCCCTTCCCCTCCGAGAAGGTGGGGAGGGGGCTTGATTGATTCGAAGGCTACTCAGCGGCGTAATGCACTTCAATGATGTCGTATTCGACGGTCCCACCCGGAGTTTGAACCACCACGGTGTCGTCGACCTGTTTGCCAATGAGCGCACGGCCAATGGGTGAGCTGTAGGAGATTTTATTTAATTTGATGTCTGCTTCGTCCTCGCCCACGATCTGGTAACAGATTTCCGTATTATTCACCAAATGACAGACTTTGACAGTAGCGCCGAAAACAACCTTGCCCTGATTAGACAGCTTGCTGATATCCACGATCTGGCAATTGGATAATTTGGCTTCCAGTTCCTGAATGCGGCCTTCATTAAAACTTTGCTGTTCGCGGGCGGCGTGGTATTCCGCATTTTCTTTCAGATCGCCATGGGCGCGCGCCGTGGCAATGGCCTCCACAATGCGTGGGCGCTCCACGGTTTTCAAACGGTGCAATTCACTTTTCAGCGCTTCGGCGCCCTTAACAGTCATTGGATGCTTTGACATAACCACCTCTAATGTAAATCCTGTAAACGAGAGACCGTTTCGCGGTCTTCATACTTCATAGCCAAACAGGCGGCCTCAGCTCCCGACAAAGTGGTCGTGTAGCTTACCTTGTGTTGCAAGGCACTGCGTCTGATCGCAAACGAATCGGCGATAGCCTGTTTGCCCTCCGTTGTATTGACGATAAAATCAATTTCATTATTTTTAATAAAATCTAGCACATGCGGTCGTCCCTCTGCTACCTTGAAAACACGCCGGCATTCCACGCCAGCCGCCTGCAATGCCAGGGCGGTACCCCGCGTGGCGATAATATCAAAACCTAACTGAATCAATCGTTTTACAATTTCTCCTACCCGCGTCTTATCCGCATCCCGAACCGAGACGAATGCACGGCGGCGCTTGACGATATTGCACCCGGCGCCCAATTGCGCCTTGGCATACGCCTGGCCAAAGCGGCGGGCAATTCCCATCACTTCCCCGGTCGATTTCATCTCAGGTCCAAGGATTGAATCCACCCCTGAGAATTTAATGAACGGGAAAACCGGTAATTTAATGGAATAAAACGAAGGCATGGGGTAATGCTGGCTCAATCCCTGCTGCTTTAAGGAGACGCCGATTTTACAAAGCGCGGCTATTTTTGCTAGAGGCAGGCCGGTGGCTTTGGAAACAAACGGCACCGTTCTTGAGGCTCTGGGGTTCACTTCAAGCACATAAATGTCATCGGCCTGAATGGCAAACTGGGCATTGATCAAGCCAACCACCCCAAGTTTTAAGGCCATTTGGCGAACCTGTTCAATCAAGTCCTGTTGCACAACCACGCTTAAACTGAAGGGCGGCAGCGTGCAGGCAGAATCGCCGGAGTGCACACCCGCCTGCTCAATGTGTTCCATGATGGCGCCAATCATCACATCCTTGCCGTCACAGACAGCATCGATGTCGACTTCAATGGCGTCACTGAGAAACTGGTCAAGCAGCACCGGCGAATCATTGGATACAGCCACCGCATGCTTAAGGTAATGCTTCAGATCCTCTTCGTGATAAACCACTTCCATTGCCCGGCCGCCGAGCACGTAGGAGGGCCGAACCACCAAGGGATACCCGATTCGCTTGGCCACTTCGAGCGCTTCTTCCTCGCTGCGCACGGTGCCATTGGCGGGTTGGTCAAGCTTCAGTTCAGCCACCAGCTTCTGGAAACGTTCGCGATCTTCGGCCTGATCAATGGCATCCGGCGAGGTGCCGACAATGGTTAGGCCGTTGGCTTCGAGATCCCGTGCGAGTTTCAGCGGTGTCTGGCCGCCGTAGTGGACAATGATGCCATCGGGTTTTTCCACCGCGGCAATGGACAAAACATCTTCCAGGGTAAGCGGTTCGAAATAAAGGCGATCGGAGGTATCGAAATCGGTGGAGACCGTTTCCGGGTTACAATTGACCATGATGGTCTGATATCCCGCTTCGCGCAGGGCTAAGGACGCATGGACACAACAATAATCAAATTCAATGCCCTGCCCGATGCGGTTGGGCCCGCCGCCTAAAATCATGATTTTTTTCTTGTCGGATTGCGGACGTGCCTCGCAAACGCTTTCATAACAGGAATACAGGTAAGCCGTGTCGCTTGGAAATTCACCGGCGCAGGAATCAATGCGCTTGTAAACCGGCACAACCCCGAGTTCCAGCCGACGCGCCCTTACCTGTTCTTCATTGCAGTAAAGCAAACGCGCCAGGTAGGCATCGGCAAAACCGCGCTGTTTCATTAAACGCAGGGTCTGGTGATCGAGTTCATTGATGGATTTGCCGTACAAGGAGCGCTCAAGCATCACCAGTTCCTGAATCTGGGACAAAAACCAGGGATCGACGCGGCTTTCCTGGTGGATGTCTTCAAGCGACATGTCCTGACGGAACGCGTCGGCAATGTACCACAGGCGATCCGGAGTCGGCTCATGCAAATGCCCCTGCAAACGCGGCAGGTCCCCTTTTTTAAAGAGGGGAATAAGTCCACTACGGCCAATTTCAAGCCCGCGGATGGCTTTTTGCAAGGATTCCTGAAAATTGGAACCAATGGCCATCACTTCACCCACCGATTTCATCTGCGTGGTCAGGATAGGTGAGGTTTGCGGGAATTTGTCGAAATTAAAGCGGGGAATTTTGGTTACAACATAGTCAATGCTGGGCTCAAACGAGGCCGGCGTCCGGCCGCCGGTAATCTCGTTGGCCAGCTCATCGAGGGTATAGCCCACGGCGAGCTTGGCAGCCACTTTGGCAATGGGGAAACCCGTGGCTTTGGACGCTAAGGCCGAACTTCGCGATACGCGGGGATTCATTTCCACCACCAGCATGCGCCCGTCTTCCGGATTGATGGCAAACTGGACATTGGAGCCGCCGGTATCGACACCAACAGCGCGCAGCACTTTAATCGCCGCATCACGCATGCGCTGGTATTCTTTATCCGTCAGGGTTTGTGCCGGGGCGACGGTAATGGAATCGCCGGTGTGCACGCCCATGGGATCAAAATTTTCAATGGTGCACACGATAATGCAATTGTCGTTTTTATCGCGAACCACTTCCATTTCAAATTCTTTCCAGCCCAGTACAGACTCATCGATGAGCAGTTCATGGGTTGGCGACAATTCGAGTCCACGCAGACAGATTTCCTCAAACTCTTCCCGGTTATAGGCAATGCCCCCGCCGCTGCCGCCCATGGTGAACGAAGGTCTGATGATGGCCGGGTATCCAAGCTGTGCCTGCACCTGAAAGGCTTCTTCAAGGCTGTGGGCAATGGCTGAGCGCGGCATGTCCAGGCCAATTTTTTTCATTAACTGGCGAAACTGATCGCGGTCTTCGGCCCGGTCAATGGCTTCACGGGTCGCACCAATCATTTCGACGTTATGGCGAGCCAAAACCCCTTCCCTAACCAGATCCAGGGCACAGTTCAGCGCGGTCTGACCACCCATGGTGGGCAATAGCGCATCCGGTTTTTCCTTTTCAATAATCCGCGCCACCTCCTGCCACTGAATGGGTTCAATGTAAGTGGCATCCGCCAACTCGGGATCAGTCATGATGGTGGCCGGGTTGGAATTGACCAGAATAACGCGGTACCCTTCTTCTTTTAAAGCGCGGACCGCCTGGGTCCCGGAATAATCAAATTCGCAGGCTTGGCCAATGACAATTGGACCTGCGCCGAGAATCAGGATGGATTGGATATCAGAGCGTTTTGGCATAGTGACTGCAAAAAAAGATAAAGTGGCTTATTTTACCGAGTTTTGACTAAAGTTTATACCCTGTCGCAGCAAGGAAATGCATCTTCAGGAAAATTAATCGAGAAATGAAAGAAAACGCACCGGCAGCGATTGCCAGACGCTGCCTTAGGGTCGTTGCAATGAGTCGCCTGATTGCCTGTTAATGAGTGGACGGTTGATGGTCTTGCTTAAAGTGAAACATGTCCTGTCCTATTTTTTCAAGCTGTTCCTCGCTCAGCAAGGTTTTAACTTTGGGAAACAGGATCTGCTCTTCTTCAGTGGCATGGTGTTCCACGTCTTTTTTAAACTTGGAAAATTGTTCTTCCCAGGTTTGAGTAGTCGCGGTGTCATCCAATTGTTTAATGGCTCTTTCAGCGCCTTTTTCTTCACTGACCAGGTGCTTTACTGTGTCATCCAATCGGTCTTTGAAATGCGGATACCAAACGGCATGCTCCATTTTTTCATGTCGGATTAAATCTTGAGATAACACAGCGAACAGTTTGCGCCGGGTTTCCTCACGGTGCGAAGCATCATTGATGTCGGCCAGCATCTTTCGTACGCGATTATGCTCTTTAATTAAAAAATCAATGGCGTTCATAATACTATCCTCTTTACTGTTATTCGTCCCTTATTCATTAGAAGTATAGTTTTATTTTCCAGAAACGGCGGTTATTTTATCTTAAGCCATTGAAATAACGATTATTTTTCATAATACCCCCTGCCCATCCCAGGACGGCGGGTGATGACAGGCGGAGGATTTTTGGCCAAAACTTCCGCCAGCATTTGTTTTTTCTGAAAAAAATGCAGGCTGTGATTGGCGTGATGAACAGACGGCTTTTCGTTGGCTGACGGCGAATCCGGGACAGGCGCAATCGTCACCACATCATTGGCGCTGTACGATTTTGGCAACGGCGGTAAGGGTTTTCTTTTTTGTTCAAGGTTAGACAGTGAGGGCGTTTTGGCAACCGGCGTCAGCTTCTCTGGGGGTGGCTCAGGCGTTTTTTCGCTGCTGAGCGGCCCGCTCTTTACTGTCACCGTCGTCTCTGCATTTTCCCGCGCAGGAATGCTGTTGTTTCCAGGCCGTTGATTAAGGAACTGCGGGGGGGGCTTATTCGTGAGCGTGGCGAGCGACTGAAAGGAACGGGCTAATTGGTCAGGAGCAACCGTGCAAGGCACGGTGTTGTCGTGATACTCCCGGATAAGTTGATAAAGGGTGTCCAACGACTCCTTAAAATAAGCCTCGGCCGGCTCATCCTTTTTTTTGATGTAGGCAAGGCACACATCAAGCGGGGTACTCTCCAGACACGATTCCATTTCTTTACACAAAACAGGGTAATCAGGATGCGCCGGATCGATCTTGTTTTCCTGATAAGCCGCGACAATTTTGACCGCGGCGATGCTTCTGGCCACGCGGGGATCAGGAAAAAGGCGTTCTTCCTGCGCCTTATAGAATACCTCAAATTCCTTTTGGTATTCAGGAGGATAATAGTCTGCCACCGATTTTCTTGCTGAATTCAACAGATCATAAAAATTGACAAGATTAGCGCCATAGGATTGCAGATTGTCACGAAACTGAAGCGGGTGCAGTTCAATACCGTAGGTGTCCTTCAAGTGCCTGGTTGCGCGGGTGAGCTTGACTTCCGAAGTTTCTGCAACACTCATGTTCAGGCATTTATCCATGCCTGAATCTCCATACTCAAGGAGCAGGAACTGAATCTGGGAACGCTGGTTGTTCGTCTCGATTTCTTTTTTGCGCTCGGCAATGAAATCGTCGTATTTCTTACGGTAATACTGAATCCTTTCTTCCGTGGCTAAAAAGAGGCGTTCCGCTCTGGCGGCGTTAAGATGATTAGCGGCTTTGGTATTGATAAGTTCCCTTAACGTCTGGCGATGTTTAGCACTTAAAATATCCCCCAAATCGGGCAGCGTTTTCGCTGCCTGCTCAAACCGTGAATCCGACATCGTAAAGAGACTGTGTACAAATGCAATGCGCGCCTCCGCCAATTTTTCGGGAATCTCGGTCACGGAATCATAAGCCAGAATGATGGCTTTCGCAGAAAGGAAATTGGAATACTCCTTTTCACTCTCCTCCTCGTCTTTAATCATTGAACCTTTGCGTATGCCCTCTTTAATCCTGTTTAAAAACACAGCCTCATCCCCTACTGATGGTTTAGAGAAATGCCTGACTCCTCCAAACACTGGTTAAGACAAAACGACTTAATTCAGATTTAGCGAGTGAAAAGTGTAATGGCTACAATGAGGTAGACGCAAGAATTCGAGCAAGTAATTTGACAACGGCGTACAAAATAAAAGGCGCCTTTAAAAGGCGCCTTTTTTAGTCAGTGAAATGCTATTTTTTAGGCAGATTGCTGTCGCGGCTTAAGTGAGACGGTATGTTCATGGAACCATACTTGTTGTGCTCACCAGTAACCGTTTTGTTATCGCGAACAGTAGCCGATGGGTTAATGATTGGCTTGCTCATGTCCTTGGACGAGGCCATTGACGAGCTAATCGGCTTGGAAGGCTGCATCCCGGGCCTTGTTGCCGTGCTGCCAACGGTTGTTCCAGGCTTGGTGGCAATCCCATGTTTCACGCCGCCATTGGAGCCATGCATCAGGCTGGATGACGTACCCGGTCTGCTGCTTGCGACGGAAGACGTGCTTTTTGCAGTCGTCGGTCTGGCTGTTGTTTTAGCGCGTGAGGCCGTGCTGCTCTTGCCAGTGGCTGTTTTTTTGATTGATGTGGACGGTTTGGCAATGGTTCTTGCCGTGGTGGTTTTGGCTTTGGATGCCGTTACTTTTTTAGCCGTAGTCGGCTTTCTGGCAGAAGCCGTTTTTTTAACTGAACTGCTTTTTGCAATGCCGTTTGCCGGTCTTGCTGACTTGCTCGTGGTGCTTCCGGCTTTTGAAACCGCCTTTTTCACTGAACTTCGGCTTGCGGCTGAGGCTGATTTTTTAGCCGATGTCGATTTTCTTACCCCAGACGTTGTTTTGGACGCAGCAGTGGTTTTTCCAGATGCCGTTCTACTGATTGAAGACGTCGTTCTGCTCGTTGAAGTGGACGGGCTGGAGCGCCTGGCAGCGGTTGTTTTGGAGCTTGACGTGCCGTTGCCTGTGCTCCTGATGCCTGAACTGAATGTGCGGGCAATGGATTGGCCATTTTGGATCGCTTCGCTGGTTTTAGTTTTGATGTCATCAGACATTGAAAGCCAATGTCTTTCAAAAATGGTGAAAGCCTGTTGCATAAAATCAAGTGCTTTGTGGCTGTTTTGAATGAACAGCTTGATATTTCGGTCCCAGATTTCTTCCGGATTTTGCATTCTGGAAAGTTCTTCGGGTTTGATATAAGACAGGTTTTGCAGTGTTCTTGCATGAAGCGCGGCTAATTCCTGTACTGGCTTCTGCAAATTATTCAACGTGTTTTTTAATTGTTCGAAATGTTCCGTATGCATGGCTTCCTCCTTTGTTGCAATGCACAATAAGATTAGTAATGATTGTCCAATTTGTCAAATTTCACCACCAAGCCTTTGAATTTTTTGTCCAATCATCCCTCCCAATCTCTTCTATAATTGAGAATAAAGCATTTTGCTTTGGTTTGGCGACTGACGGCTAGAGTAAGGGACGGGAATTCGATGATTTCCATATCAGGTTACGCATTACAGGAAAAACTGCGGCATAACCACAGTATTGATACTTATCATGCCCTGCGCCTGAAAGATAAGTGCAAGGTATTGTTAAAAATACCCAATAATTATTATGCATCGACCGACAATTTAGCCATCCTGCAGCATGAATTCCATCTTTTAAACAGCATTGAAGCACCAACGATCATCAAAGCCTATGATTTTCTGCAGCACACGCCAGCCCCAGTTCTGGTTTTAGAAGGGGTGAAAGGCCAGTTACTGCACGCCTACCTCATGACCAACCAGCTTAAAATCGAGGATTTTTTTAATCTTGCCATTCAATTGATTGATATTATCTGGGAGCTGCATCAGCGCAACATCATTCACAAGGAAATCAAGCCATCCAACATCATCATTGACCCTGAAAAATTAAAGCTTAAGCTGGTCGATTTAAGCGCCTCCACCCGGCTTTCCGAAGAAAACCTGGACTATTTGAATTTAAATGAGTTTGAAGACAGCCTGTCCTATATTTCGCCGGAACAAACGGGGCGCATCAACCGTCCAGTCGATTACCGTACCGATTTTTATTCCCTGGGAATCACCCTTTATCAGATGCTGACGAATCAGTTGCCTTTCCAGACCATGGATACCCTGGAACTGGTGCATTGCCACATTGCCAAAAAACCGCCTTCACTGACGGAATTGCGTCCCAACATCCCTCCCATGCTTGAAGCCATCATTAATAAATTACTGGAAAAAATGCCGGAAGAGCGGTATTCAAGCATTGTCGGCCTGCGCGCAGACATGCAGGAATGCCGCAATCAGTGGCGCAACAAGGGCATTGTCAGGGAATTTACCTTAGGCACCAATGACATCCGCGATCATCTGAACATTTCCCGCAACCTGTACGGTCGCGAAACGCAGGTGCAACAATTGATTAATACCTTCAAGCGCGTCAGCTTAGGCACCAAGGAAATTGTCTTGATTGCGGGTTATTCCGGGATAGGTAAAACCTCGCTGGTGAAAGAAATCCATAAACTCATTGTTCAGCACAAAGGGTATTACATTGATGGAAAATTTGATCAACTGCAGCGCAGCATGCCTTACAGTGCCATCGTCACTGCCTTTCAAAGCCTGGTGAAACAGGTGCTCTCTGAAAGCGAAGACCGCCTGGAACTGCTTCGCAACCAGTTAATTGCCGCGCTCGGCAATGTCGGGCAGGTGGTGGTTGATGTCATTCCCGACGTTGAATTGATCATCGGTCAGCAACCGCTGGTGCCCAAATTAAACCCCACGGATACCCAGATTCGTTTTAACCTGGTTTTCCAAAACTTTGTCCGTGTTTTCGCTCAACCCTCGCACCCCCTGGTTCTTTTCCTGGATGATTTGCAATGGGCGGATAATTCCTCCCTCAATTTCATTGAGAATCTGCTGCAGGATCATGACACCAACCATTTACTCATCATTGGCGCTTACCGCGACAACGAGGTGGATGAACGGCATCCGCTGCAACTCACCGTCAATAACCTGCATAAGCACAAGGTGTCGCTGACCACGTTAAAATTACAACCCCTGCTGTTTCAGGATATTCAGGAACTCCTGCAGGACACGCTGTCGACCTCGAGTGATAAAATTCAAACGCTGGCGCAATGCATTTACGATAAAACACAGGGTAATCCCTTTTTTATCAATCAATTTTTAAAGATTATTTATCAGGAGAAATTACTCACCTTTTCGTACGATAAGGGCCTGTGGGAATGGGATTTAACCCGAATTCAGCGAACCAGTGCCACGGATAACGTCATTTCTCTCCTGACTTCGAAAATTCATCTGCTGTCAAAACCGACTCAGGAAATTTTAAAACTGGCCGCCTGTTTCGGCCATCAGTTTGATTTCAGGACGTTACAGATTATTAATGAGCAAAGCACCAGTCAAATTGCCGAAAACCTGTGGCAGGCCATTAAAACCAACTTAATTTATCCGCTTGAAGAAAGCTATAAAACCATGGGACTGGTGGGACTTCGCGACAACCTGTCCAAAATCAATATTACCACCCTGAATTACCGCTTTGCCCATGACCGGATTCAGCAGGCGGCGTATGAGTTAATCGATGAAGAGGAAAGACCAGCACTTCATTTAAAAATCGGGCGGTTGTTATTAAAAGACAAGCCGCTGACGGAGGACGACGAGCGATTATTTGATGTCATGGAGCATTTCAATCAAAGCCTGACTCTGATTGACAACCCGGAGGAGCGCCTGCAATTGGCCCGTTATAATTTCTGGGCCGGGCAAAAGGCAAAACTGGCTTCCGCCTATTTTGCCGCCAACGACTACCTCTCCTCCGCCGTGTCGCTTTTGCAGCCGGTCAACTGGACAAAACACTACGACCTTGTCTTTCCAGTCTACCGTGAACAGGCAGTGTGCAAATACCTCATCAGCGATTTTAATGCGGCCGACGCTTTTTTTTCTGAACTGTTGGACAATACCAGGGATGAATTGGATCGGCTGGGCATTTATCGTTTGAAAATTGAAATGCTCTCCACCCTGGGCCAGCACACGGAAGCACTGGAAATTGGTTTGAATGCACTTCGTAAATTTGAAATCAGGATCCCTAAAAAACCCAAACTCATCCACCTGCTCACGGACATCTATAAAATCAAATTCAAGCTACGAAAAACACGGATTGAAAACATCGATCTGCCCTTGATGGAAGACCCCAAACAGCGGGCCATTGTCAATCTGATTACCCAGCTTTTAAACAGCGCCTTTATCACCAATCAACAGCTTTTTGTTATCCTCACCTGTAAAAACATCAGTCTGAGTTTGAAGTATGGGTACACGGACAGCACGTCCATGTCCCTGCCTGTGTTTGCCTTCATCATCATGCACTCACTGAACTGGTACGATGACGCCATTGCCTTCGTCAAACTTTACAATCGACTGAAACAAAAATACGGCGCGTCAAATTTTGAAGGCAAAAATCAGTTTGTCATCGGCGCGTTCATTGAGCCTTATCAGAATCCGCTCAGTGTTTGCAATAACACCGTGATTAATGCCTTCAGGCTTTGCTGCGAAGTCGGTGATTTAGTGTACAGCAATTACAGCAACCTGTTGCTGGTCGTCCATTCGCAGACCGCCGGCAAAAAACTCGACGAAATGAAAAAAAACATTCAATCGGCCCTGGCGTTTATGTCCCGGGTCACCATTTCCGACTTTTTTAACTTCATCAGTTTCTGGGAGTATGCCGCGCAATGCCTTGAGAACATTTCCTTGGTTTCTGACCATAAATTCAACGCCTTCGAACAGAGCATCATTCAAGGCAAAAACAAGACTGAACTTAGCTTTTTTTACAGCTCCCTGACCTTTCTGTATTTTATGCTCGGCCGTTACGAAGACGCCATTGAAGCCGGTGAAAATCACCTTCGATACGCGGAATACAATACAGGCATGCTGAGCCACCTCGACGGCAAATTGTTTTTAGCGCTGGCCATGTTTTATCATCTTCCGGAAATATCGCATGTGCAACGTCACAACTATTTAAAAAAATTACGAAGCCTCACCCGCTTCATCGAAAAATACGCGACCTGGTGTCCTGATAATTTCAAAGCCTACGCCTTACTGCTTCGCAGTGAATTTGCCCGACTGGAGCAGGGGTATGAACCCGTCATTGCCCTGTATGAGCAAACCATGGAAACCGCCACCCAAAATGGATTAAACCTGATTGCAGCGATTGCTTCGGAGCGCGCTGGTTTTCACTGCATGACCGCCAAAGTCAGCCGCATTGCCAACATGTACCTGCACAATGCCTACCGCCATTTTAAAGAATGGGGTGCGATTTCACGCGTCAAATTACTGGAAGAAAATTACCCGATGTTGACGTTTGATTACTCCCTGCCTAATTTCAGCATCACCCCCGCCACCGCGTCAGCGCCCAAGGTGAATACCCAAAGCATCGACATGCTGGCCATCTTGAAATTTACCCAATTGATTTCCAGCGAAATCCGCCTGGACAAATTATTGCAGAAATTTTTAGTCATCGTGTCTGAAAATGCTGGCGCGCAGCGCAGCCTGATCCTGACGCAGGTGCAGGATCAATGGATTGTGGAAGCCGAAGGCAATCTTGAGCAGCAACTCATTTATCTCAATCAGAAAAAAGAAGAAGGGCTGCTGCCGAAATACCCGGTTTCCATTTTAAACTATGTCCAGCACACCCAAAAACCCATCATTCTCAACGATGCCATCCAATCTGAACTGACGTTTCAGGATCCGTATGTGCAGCGTGAAAATCCTCGATCACTGCTGATGATGCCCTTGTTCTATAAAGGACAGCTTTCACGCATGCTTTACCTTGAAAACAACAGCAGCAGCCATACCTTCACCCCCAATCATCTGGACAGTTTGAACCTGCTGGCATCCCAGGCCATGACCTCGCTTGAAAATGCCAAATTGTATTATCAGGCGACCCACGACCCGTTAACGGGACTTGCCAACCGCAACATGCTGTATGAAATGTTCCAGCACATGACCAAACAGGCCTCGCGTTCGCAGGGTAAAATTGCCCTGGTCTTTTTAGACATTGACTATTTTAAGGTCATTAATGATACGCTGGGGCATGACAATGGCGACAAGCTTCTCATTCATGTAGCCAACACTTTGACGGCCAGCCTTCGGGAAGGCGACATTGCCGCAAGGCTCGGCGGCGATGAATTCACCCTGATTTTAGCCAATGTGTCGATCAGGTCACGGCCATCGTCGAACGGTTGTTTAAGGAAATGTCTAAACCCATCCCCATCGATGATCATTTGATTCAGATTACCTCCAGCATGGGCATCAGTATTTACCCTAAAGACGGCAATGACATCGAAACCCTGCTTAAACAGGCCGATACCGCGCTTTACCAGGCCAAGGAAAAAGGCAGGAATCAATACCACTATTATTCCACCGCCCTTTATGAGGAATACCAGCAGATTCACGGCCTGGGCAAGGAATTGCAGCGCGCGTATGACAAACAGGAATTTTTCATGGTCTATCAGCCCTTCTATGACGGGGTCACGGGTGAAATCATTGGTCTTGAATCCCTGTTGCGCTGGAATCACCCGGAAAAAGGGGTGCTGGCGGCCGGGGATTTCATCCATACGCTCGAAAAAAGCCCATTGATTATTCCAGTCAGCGAATGGATTATCAAATCCGTCTGTCAACAGGCCAAGATCTGGAAAGACAAGAAAATTCTACCCGGTCCCATTGCCATCAATGTCTCGACCGTGCAATTCCTGCGTCATTCATTAAGCAATGTCATTAATGCCATTCTCGATGAAATCCAGCTGCCCCCCTCCAGCATCGAACTGGAAATCACCGAAACCTTTTTTATTGAATACAATGAACGGCTGTACAAGGAAATCGATGCGCTAAAGAAAGGCGGCATTAATCTGGTGATTGATGATTTCGGCACCGGCTATTCCAGTCTGTCCTACTTAAAACATTTGCCGGTGAATAAAATTAAAATCGACAAAGCTTTCATTGACAATTGCCAGCATGACTACCTGGATCAGACCATTATCAGCGCCATCATCACCATCGCCCATAAACTGAACATCAGTGTCATTGCCGAAGGCGTTGAAGTCGAGGAACAGTTGGACACCCTCAAGGTACTGGGTATCGACGGCATCCAGGGGTATTATTACTCGCGCCCGTTGACCAGGGATGATTGTGAAATTGAACTGAAAAAATCCATCATCGAAAAATACCTGAAAGACTAATCAGACCATGTCCCCTCGCAGGGAGGCCCAGGCCATGCCCAGCAATTCATGCAGGGCAATAGTCAGATAAACCATGTTCTGGGGATTGGGTAGGTACCGTTTTTCCCAGCGTTCATCCTGCCAGTAAAGGGTTCTGTCCGCCGGGGCGGCGATTGGATTTAAGCCCTGGCGTCGGCATAAGGCCATGGCTCTCGGCATGTGGATGGCGGAAGTCACCAGATAAAACGGCTGGTCATGAACCCAGCGCTTGATTGCCTTCGCCTGTTGTGCGGTATTTAACGAAATCCTCTCAAGCACCACGGGCTTCAAAGGCTTGGTAAACCAGTCAGCCAGTTGCGCCATGCGCTCAGACTCTGCCCTCTCACCACCAAAGCCCCCGCCGGAAAGCAACAGGGTCGCGTCTGGCAATTGGCGATAAAGGCGCAGCCCTTCCAGCAGGCGCTTGATACTGGCATTGTAAAGCAGCAGATGCTCCGGTTGGCCTGCTTCCTCGGCCTGACCGCCACTCAAAACCACCACCCAGCGCACGCGGGGATCTGCTTGCTTCACAACCGGGTATTGCCGTTCAAGGCAGGCGGTCAGCGTTTTTGGCAACCAGCCTAAACTGACTGAAAGAAGCATCAGGTAAAGCAGTGTAAAACCCATCCTGCTGAACCGGTCCCCCTGCCGCCAAAGCCTTATCAGCAACAGGGTATAGACGATAAAAAAGAGACACAGGGGATTGAGCAGCGCTTCAAGCACATGTCGAATGCCGGCCATCATTTCGCCTTAGCCATCATGAATAGTCCAAGCAGCGCAAAGAGGATGGTCGGTCCGATGGCCGCCAGCACCGGCGGCCACTGAAACACCTGACTGACCGGGCCAAAAAAACGGTTAAGGATATGGAAGCCAAAACCCACCGTAATGCCCAGCAGCAATTTGGATCCCATGGTGGACGAACGCAGTGGACCGAAGATAAACGGAATGGCAAGAACCATCATCACCACCGTCGTCAACGGTTGGATCAGGCGCTGCCAATAAGCCAGTTGATAATTGCTGGCCGTTTGATGACTTTGTTTTTGTTCGCGCAGATACTGACGCAGCTCATGCAAGGTCATCTCATCCGGTTCGCTGCTGGTTAAATTCAAGAGCTTGGGCTTAACCGAGACATCCCAAACCATGGTTTTGGCGGTGCTGGCCACGGTCTTTGTTCGGAAAATGTCGGTTTGGGCAATCCCATACGCCTTCCACTGCCCATCCTGGTATTCAATGCGCTCCATGCGCCGGGCAAAGCGCAAATGATGCTGTTCGTCAAAGCGAAACTGAAAAACACTGTGCAGCGTATTCTTTTCGATGCTGCCAATGGTGATAAAGTCATTCTGATTACGAAGCCAGACTCCCTGCGCCGTACGCAAAGCCTGACCACCGCTTAAAGCCTGAGTCCGCAAATCATTAGCAAAATAGGCGAGTTTAGGCACCACGGTTTCGCCAATCAGGGTCACAAGAACAATGATGACAAAGGCCACCTTCAAGACCGCCAGTGTGATTTGGCCGATGGACATCCCCGCCGCCCGCATGACGATGAGTTCACGATGATTGGCCATCATGCCAAGGCCAATCAAACAACCCATGAGACTGGCCATGGGAAAAAAGAGATACACCTGATAGGGCATCTGCAGAAACACAAAAATGGCTGCATTGACAAGACCGAAATCGGCGCGGCCAAGATCATCCAGCTGGTTGACAAAAAGAATGAATACCTGCAGCCCCGCGAGCATCAAGGTGACTAAGCCGATGGAGGCAAGAACCGTTCTGGCAATGTAGCGTTCGATTAAGATCATGCCGGCTTCACCCGGTTATAGGCCATCAGCAACAGGCCGATGAGGAGAACCACGCCATGCAGCCACCACATGCCGACCCATTGCGGGACCTTGCCTGCCGCCACCCAATCACGGGCAACAAACATGAAATTGGCATACACAATATAGAGTAAAATGGCCGGCAGCAGTTTGGCGTATTTTCCTGACCGGGGGTTAACCCGGCTTAAGGGCACAGCCACCAGTGTCAGGGTGAGAACCATCAGGGGTACCGAGAGCCGCCATTGCAATTCCGCGGCTCTGCGGTTATCGCTGTTAATAAACGGCAGTAAATCGGCCGTTTTGGCGGTACGCAGGTCGTCTTTGATTTCAATGGTTGGGTGGGGCAGGCGGGCTTTGTACTGGTTAAACTCAGCCACCTGATAATTGGCCTGACCGGGTGCGCCTTCATATTCAGTGCCTTTGGCAAGAACAATGTAATCTTCAAGCGTCTCAGGATCCGTCTCTGCGAACGCGTGCTCCGCCCATAAGATATCCCAGCGCGTTTGATTGTCTTTAATCACCTGCCTTGCCAGAAAAATATTTTTCGCCTCGGTGTGTTCCCGGTTCATGGACTCCACGTAAAACACCTGCCGCCCATTGGAAATGGCGCGAAAGCGACCCGGCAGAATCGTCTGTATCAGGGTCTTTACGCCGGTGGCGCGCAGCAGGGAGGAGCGCTCCTTGGCAATGACAGGACTGACCCAGATCATGATAAACGCTACCAGCAAAGCCACCGCCAGGGCCATGTAAAGGCTGTGCTTTAATAAGCGGTCAGGCCCATACCCGCAGGCCTGCAGAACCGTCATTTCGCTTTCGGCATACATCCTGCCATAGGCAATCAGCAAGGCGACGAAAAAACCGAGGGGCAGCAGAAGGCCCATGAGGTTGGGCAATTCGAGCATCATCAGTTTCATGATAATCATGCCTGGGATTTGTCCATTGGCCGCACGATTTAAATAGCGCACAAACTGGTTGCTCATAAAGATAAGCATCAGGATAGTGGTCAGGGAAGCTAAAGTCACGAACACTTCTTTAGCCAGGTAACGAAAAATCAACACAGTCTGGCTCTCGGCAAAAGGCTTGGGTTACGGGTATTCACACGGATCTCGCTGTTTATGATCACTCTAGCTTACCATGATCTGCGTTGATCGTCAGGTTTTCCTTTGTGGAAATTCGCATCAGGGAGATGGCATTACAAGCCAAGCCTAGGTACACTAGCACTCTTTGTCTTTCACAAGGAAGCACAATGAATTATGGATTAATTGACACCCCCTCGCTGAACGACACCGAATGCCTGGTGCTTGGCCTCTTCAGCGACGGCGAGTGGGATGCCTTTGCTCAGGTGCTGGATGGCCAACTCCATGGCTTGATTTCGCGACTTTTCACCCGATTAAAGGACAAAGGCGATTCCGCCTGGCAGACGGACATCAATCATCACTGTTTACTGGTTTTGAATTGCGGAAAAAAAGCGGAATTTAATGGGGATGCCCTGCAAAAACGCCTGGGCGACATCATGGCCGCCCTGTTGAAGCAGCGCGTCGCCTCAGCAACCCTTTGTCTGCCGCCCGTGGCCGATAAAACCCCCGATTGGCAGCTTCAGCACATGCTGCTGCAAGTCGATGCCCAGTGCTATCAATTGAATGAATTTAAAACCAAAGAGAAAAAACCACTCATTCTGGAGTCCGTTAATTTCAGTCTCCCTGGCGTCAGTCATCAAACCCTTAAACACAGTGAAGCCATTGCCAAAGGCGTGCAACTGACGCGCACCTTAGCCGACTTACCCGCCAATCGCTGTACCCCGGCCTACCTGGGCGAACAGGCTCTGGCGCTGGCCAACGAACATGCCAATATCAAGGCTTTGGTCATGGGCCCCGATGAAATCCGCCAAATCGGCATGGGCGCGTTACTGGCGGTCGCGCAGGGGAGCAGTCAGGAACCGCGTTTTATTGAATTGCAATACCAGGGCGGCGGCAATGCCCAACCGATTGTCTTAGTCGGTAAGGGCATTACGTTTGACTCCGGCGGTTTAACCATTAAACCGGGCGATGCCATGATGGAGATGAAATACGACATGTCAGGCGCTGCCAGCGTATTAGGCACCCTGAAAGCCTGCGCCCTGCTCAAACTGCCTGTGAATGTCACAGGCCTCATTGCCAGCGCTGAAAACATGCCCAGCGGCACTTCGGTTAAGCCGGGTGATATCGTGACCACCCTCTCCGGGCAAACGGTCGAAATTCTGAATACGGACGCCGAAGGGCGGCTGGTTCTGGCCGATGCCTTAAGTTACGCGGAACGGCTTAATCCTGCCCTGGTGTTAGACATTGCCACCTTAACTGGCGCCATCATTATTGCCCTGGGCTTTATTACCACGGGCTTTATGACCAAAGACGACGCCCTGGCCGCCGATCTACTGGCAGCCGCTGACCGAAGCAATGAAAAAACCTGGCGTATGCCGCTTGATGACGCCTACCAGGAAGCGCTGGAGAGTCCGCTGGCGGACATGATTAACGGTGCGTTTGACCGCAGCGCCGGCGCCATTACCGCGGCTTGCTTTCTGTCGCGTTTTACTCAAAAATACCGCTGGGCGCATCTGGATATCGCGGGTACCGCCTGGGTATCCGGGAAGAAGCGTCAGGCCACCGGCCGTCCCGTCCCCTTACTTGTTGAGTTTTTGCGCCATGTCAGTTCCACGCGTTGATTTTTACCTGTTAAACACCAGCGAGCTTCAGGCGAAATGGCTTTTTGCCTGCCGCTTGCTGGAAAAAGCGTACCTGCGCGGTCATCAGGTGTTTGTTTATTGCCAGGATGAACAGGATGCCGAAAAACTCGATGAATTGCTCTGGACATTTAAAGAAGACAGCTTTATCCCCCATCATTTGCAGGGAGAAGGCCCGGAACCCCCGCCGCCGGTACAAATCGGCCATGGCCAGGAACCGCGCGGTTTTCGCGAAATTCTACTTAATCTGGCCGATTCTGTTCCCTCTTTTTACGGCCGCTTCAGACGGGTCATTGAAATTGTAACCGAAGAGGAATCCGCTAAAGACATAAGCCGCCTCCACTATCGCGAGTACCGTTCCAGGGGCTGCGAACTGCAAACCCATGCCATTGACATGGCTTGATTTATTCCTCCCACGGCGATTGTAAATATTGCGTAGGGATTGGTTGCAATTGTTTAATTATACGGCAGACTTGTTTATTTTACGGCTGCTTTTTCTAAAATACCCGCCTTTCACAACTCAGTAGGAAAACAATGAAAACCAATCAACCGAATCAAGACGGGAAAAGCGAGCAGCCAGCAGTCACCTCGACCAGCAAGACTCCGAAGAGTTGGGACCGGCTTCATGGCATACTCCACCACCTCATTACCTCAGAAAACACAGACTATGTCATCGATATAGTAGGAGGACTCGGGAACCATCTTCTTTATTTGGCCGCCATGTTCCCTGAAAAAAAATTCATCGCCAATAACCTCCATCCCAGCGTGAGAGGCCATATTGCCATAATCGAAAAAATGGACATTGATAGCCTGCTTAAAGACAAGATCAAGCCTTTGACCCCGCTGGCGAACCCTAACAGCATGACATTACACAAAGACATGCTTGAACTTGAAAAAAAGGTCCTTGAGCAGAAGAACATTCTGTTTGAAAAGGATGAACCGACAGCGAAGATCATTAGCTCGTATGATCCAAAAAATCTTTATGTTATCCCGTTAGCTCGCCTTACCCCTCAGGTGGCCACAAAAGTGCTTGCCGATTTTAAAGACAAAAAATGCCCTTATCTGGCCATTTTTCAAAGCAAGACATCCGATCCCCTACCCTTTGATGTTCAAGGAAATACTTTTTTTGACGTCATTGACTTCTCTGGTTCCACCCCGATTCGATGGTTCTTTTACACCAACAGTGCAGCGGCCAACGACATTAAAGCGTTATTCCTTGAGGCGTACGCCGCGAGTGAGCGATGGGCAAACAGCAGGATCATGACCATTCAATCTCAACTGAAAAAGGCTAAAGACCCTGCTGAAATAAAGCGTCTCAACGAGATGCTACAGTCCGCTACTGTTTCGTTGAATTTCATCACGGAGTCGTTTAAAAATTCAGCGCTTAATGAAAAACAATCGCTCAGCAAGACGTTACCTGCCTCCGAAGCAACAACGCCTGAAAACCCCAAGCGAAAATTCATTGGGCCGGAGCCTGCGCCTCGCCAGACGAAAGCGTCTCAACAACCGGCCAGTGCTCGACCATCGCCATCACAAAAAACTGCCCCGGCTTTTTTTGTAGGGAAAGGCTACTCTGCCGCTGAGATTAAAAATCAGACACTACAGGCAGAAATGATGGAGTTAGGCACCCAATTCCACCAGACTGCCACCCTATTGTCTAACGCAGACTTGACAAAACCGGGAGCGAGCACCCAGATAATGAAGGTGTTGGAGATACTAAAATCCAAGACGAACGAAACCGTTGAAAAAGCAAAAAAAGTGGTCAACGCCATAACGCCTGAGACGAGTGACTCTGTTGTCGAGATCACCGAAACACACCCTAAACGGCATAAATCAAAGAGTGGAGACGAACAGGTAACTGTTCATACCACAGAGCCGACAACTCAACCCGAAAAACTGAGCATTTCCTTTCTGATGAACTAGACCCGCATCACCCCGGCCGCGGTTTTCACTGCGGCCCGGGGTGTGCTTTAGCCGTATTTTTCCTTCAGGTAGCGAGCGATCGTGCGCATCCCCATGGCTTCACCGCCTTCCGGCTTTCCGGGTTTGCTCGCTAAATTCCAGGCCATGATGTCAAAGTGAATCCATTGTGTCGGGGAATGGATAAAGCGCTTTAAAAATAACGCCGCCGTAATCGCTCCAGCATAGGGCGATGGACTGGCATTGACGATGTCGGCCACCGAGGAATCCAGCATGTTGTCATAGCCTGAAAACAAGGGAAGACGCCAGACGGGGTCGTGAATGTCCTCACCCAGACGACTTAACGTCATGGCCAGTTCATCATTCCCCGTAAACAGAGCGGCTATTTCTGTTCCCACCGCTACCCGGGCAGCTCCCGTTAAAGTCGAAAAATCAATCAGTAATTCCGGCTCTTCCTCGCAGGCTTTAACCATGGCATCGGCGAGGATCAGCCGGCCTTCCGCGTCGGTGTTATCCACCTCCACCGTCAGGCCGTTGCGCATGGTCAGCACATCACCTGGACGAAATGCGCGTGAACCCACCGCATTTTCAACAGCAGGGATAAACACCTGCAGACGCACAGGCAATTGATTGGCCATAATCCATTGTGCAAGCCCTAAGACATTGGCGGCGCCCCCCATGTCTTTTTTCATTAGACGCATGTTAAGGGCCGGTTTAATATCAAGACCGCCGCTGTCAAAGCAGACGCCTTTGCCTACCAGAGCAATTTTTGGATGCTCGGCTTTACCCCAGGTTAACTGGATTAAGCGTGGTTCAAATTCAGAGGCACGACCGACCACATGAATGGCAGGAAAATTGGCCGCGAGCAATTCATCCCCCACCCACTGGCAGAAATCGGCCTGGTACTGCCTGGCCAATTCGGCCGCCACTTCAGCCAATTGCGCAGGGCCTAAGTCATTGCTTGGGGTATTGATCAAATCACGCACTAAAAAAACCGCTTCCACGTCGGTTTTAAGCGTCTTTATGGCTTCATTGCGTACGACCAGGCGACGCGGCGGCCGATCCTGCTTTTTGTATCGATCAAATCGGTATTGCGCCAAAGCCCAATTCACCTGCGCAAAAATCGACAGCGGACTGGCCGTTTCATAATGACCTTCCGGCAGCAGGGTTGCTGCATAAGCCATGGCCTGGGCATCACCGGCCTCCCCTTGCCCTAAAAATGCTTTGGTAAGCTGACCGGAGGGCGCGTAAATCAGGCATAACTGCCCCAGCTTGGCTTTAAATCCCTGAGACTGCAATTGACAGCGCTCGCCCTCGCTCAATTCGATTTTGCCGTCATGCCATTGGGGTGAATTAATGAGCACCAGGGGAACAGCCCCTTCGCTCTGAGTCTGATAAAACGCGTCAGCGTGCATAATCACTCCTTCATTGAACCACGAAATTGTGCCGGCCTTACTCCCGCAAGATACAGACACACCACGTAAATGAATAATACCCCAAAAACATGGGTGAATAAGGTACCTAGCCTCAATAAGGGCGGTTTTGCCAGCCACTGACTGACGTCACCCGCCATAAACCATAGATAAACAGCAATGACACCATTGGCAAAAAGCAGCTGAGCTATAAACTTAGGCCACCCCTTCAAGGGAGTAAAGAATCGCCGGCGTCTTAACAGGATCAACAATAAACCGCAATTTAAATACCCTGCCAAGGTCGAGGCCAGGGCTAAGCCGGCATGGGCCAGAGGCCAAATCAGCACCGCACACAACAGGCTGTTCACCACCATAGCGATGGCGCCAACTTTAACCGGTGTCTTGATATTCTGTCGGGCATAAAACCCGGACGCTAAGACTTTAATCATCATAAAGGCAGGCACGCCGGAACCCAGAGCAATCAAACTTTTTTGTGTCTGCAGCACGTCAACTGCTGAAAATTTGCCATACGCAAAGCAGCAGGCAATCATTGGCATGGAAAACAGCGCGAGCCCGATGCCCGACGGCAACCCAATCAGCAAAATGCTGCGCAGGCCCCAATCCAGGGCACGCGAGTATTTTTCAAGGCTCTGTTCAGCATGTTTTCGCGACAAATGCGGCAAGATGACTGTCGCGATGGCAACGCCAAAGACCCCCAAAGGAAAATCAGTGAGCCTGTCCGTGTAGTACAACCAGGACACACTGCCGACCTGAAGAAAGGAGGCAAAGATGGAATCAATCATTAAATTAAGCTGGGCAATGGACACCCCGAACAAGGCAGGAACCATTAGCTTCAAAACCCGCCTGACGCCTTCATCACCAAAGAACAGGCGCGGTTTAACCAACAACTGGCGTTGGTAAAGAAACGGAATTTGAAACAGGAATTGCGCAACACCGGCCAATAAAACACCCCAGGCCAGGGCGACAACAGGCGGATCGGTGTACGGGGTTAAATAAACAGCCGCCAGAATCATGAACACATTCAGCAGCACCGGTGTAAACGCCGGCACGCCAAAATAACCGTAGGTGTTCAATACCGCACCGGCCATGGCTGTCAATGAAATCAGCATTAAATAGGGAAAGGTCAGACGCAGCATTTCGGTGGCAAGCAGCGTCCTGGTACTGCCTTCGCCAAATCCCGGTGCGAAAATGAAAATAATGACGGGGGCCGCGATGACGCCAATGGCGGTGATTAACGAGAGCACGAGGCTCAGATGCCCGGTGATGCGGGCAATAAACAGCCGCACATCATGGACAGGCCGGGTCTGCTGGTATTCTGCCAGTACCGGCACAAACGCCTGAGCGAAAGCGCCTTCGGCAAAGAGGCGGCGCATGAAATTGGGAATACGAAAAGCCACGTAAAACGCATCCATTCCCGCCTGTGCTCCAAAAAAATAGGCAAGCAGCATGTCGCGGGCAAATCCCATCAGACGCGACATCAGCGTCATTAAGGAAACAAGCGATGTGGAGCGCAATAAACTTTGTCGTTTGGGAATCATGGTTTCTGTCGCTGACATAGTGTAAAATGGGTTTTTGACCTGCGACTATGATATACCCGATGAGGGGGAATTGCTTTCTTTTACGCAAGATTTTCTCATTTTCCCCTGTATCCAACCGTCTGTACGAGCTGTTAGGTCATTGCCTCGGTTTTTTTGTTTTGCTAACAGGCTGAAAAACCATGGTTTTTGTTTGCTAGTCTGCCAGAATATATTGACAAATTCTAAGGCATTGTGCATGATTAGCTTCTTTTGTGACATCTAAAAATGAGTGGAGATTTGTAAGTGGCAAATATTAAATCAGCGATCAAACGTGCTCGCCAAAACGAAAAGTTACGCAAGCATAACGCCAGCGCGCGTTCCATGTACCGTACTTTCATCAAAAATGTTCTGAAAGCTGTGGAAGCGGGTGATAAAGAAGCTGCACGTGCTGCTTACGCGAAAGCCCAGCCTATCATTGATAAGGCCGCCAGCAAAGGCTTGATCCATAAAAACAAAGCATCCCGAATTAAAAGCCGCCTCAGCGCACGCGTCAAAGCCCTGGCTGCTTAATCCCGGTGTTTCCGTCGCTCTAAGTCCGTAAACATCCGAACCGGCTTCTCCGGTTCGGACCCTAAACCCTAAAGTCAAAAATTTCATCTTGTGGCCTTAAAAAAACGTCTCTGAATGGTATTATTTCTATCCAAGGTTTGAGAGCTGCCCTCTCCCCAACCTCGCATCTAGAGAATAGTCTCGAGCGCTTTTGATCAATATAAAACCCACATGCCTCTTTACTTTCAATTTATGCAATTCGAATGCTTCTAAATTATCCCCAGTGAATAGAATGAAGATGAACGTATGCAATCCAAATTCGATGGGTTTAATAAATTACCCGATGAAACTAAAATTGACACCGCTCACCATTTATCAATCGGTGATTTAGCAATGAGTCTAAAAAACCATCAAAGCAAATCCTTGCATAACCCGTATGCTGCTCTTCTCACCCCCACCCTCAAGTAACGGATTGACATCCATTTAACATGCTTTGCGCAGGAGGACCATCAATCAATAACAATACTGTTGCAACGTACACCCGCCATAGTTCGTACAGACCTGGTAGGTTTTACAGGTGCGGATAATGCCTGGGTTGTACCAGTAATTGTTATAATAATTTCCTTGTTTATAGCGCCAGTGATTGTTGTACTGTTTCTGGTGGTATTTTTTGTAGTAATGATAATTAGGGCCACGGTAGATATTACCGCGATAATAGGGATTGTATTGGTTGTTATTATTGTAATAACCAAAATTTCCCCGGTTATACCCCTGATTTTGCCAGGCGGAACTGGCTGTACTGACCATCAGCCCTCCCAGCAGAACCAGTGCCTGCCAGGACATGTGTTTAATCCATGTATTCATAACGCTACCTCATGCGGCTTAAGCCGCAGGTTACTCCACCCTGTCGGATTGGCGGCAGCAGACCCCTGCGAAGGCATTGTAAAGCCATGCAATAATGACACCGCCGATAAAGAGATCAATGAATCCAATCACAGCCCCAATCAGGCTGCCGATTACGGTGGGTTCAAAACCGGGATAAAGAAGCCCCATTGACGCAACAAAAGGTCTGCCATAGGCATAATAAGTGGCAATTAATCCCATAATTAGAATGGAAATTCCCCAAAAGATGCCAAGCGCCAAACCCAGAGCGACTGGACTCAACTGTGCATTGTTCATCCTCATCTCCCCTGTAATCACCCTACTATTAATTATAGTTGATTACTCCTGACCAGGTTCCGCTACTCAGGGGATGGCGAATCTCTCAGCCAGAGGCAGCAGCTTAGGCCGTTGTGGATTAACTGGGGTAAGCTGCTCCTGGATCAGCGCGTATACTCTAGCCGATACGCCGGCTTGCAGGGGCGTGCTCATCCTGAACATCCAGCGTCTTGTCAAATGGCGATGGTTTAATCGAATGAGTCCGGCAGTAATCCATGATTTCTGCCTTCGTGCCCATCTTGTAATGATTGTCGCCGTCCGAAAAGGCATAGTTGTCAGAATGGGCTTCCTTAAAGAGAAAGGCATACCCAAGATTAGCCTGAGAATGAAAGAAAACATTCGCCCGTGAATGATCCTCAAAGCACAAATTATTATTTTTAATGTTTTCCTTGCCGTACTTGCGCTCAAAGTTTGCAGCTATCGCAGCAAATGACCGGTCGCTTTCCGATTGAATCTCAAACGAAGCAAGCCCTGGTTTATACATCTTTTGCAACGTTTCTACCGCAGGAAGTTCCTGCATACCTTCTTCATCCATCAATCGGGTTTGAAGCTTTTCAAAGGCTAATTGTTCCTTTAAATTCAGTTTCTGCTGCTGAGCTTTTAGTATTAACGCGGCCTCTTGCTCACTAATAATCTTTTTTAACTTATCCAGTGTGTCAGACATGATAACCTCGGTCATAAAATCAAAAGTATACCCATACACTGTCAATTCGAATTGCATTACGGATTAAATTTACTCTGTTTTAACACATTGCCCGGCTTAAAGCGCTCTGATCCCCTTTTCAGGGTTTGCGGGCCGATTCGTTATAAGCAGCCTTTGCCTTCATGCTGCTCACAGGATAACGTTGATTCCCCGCCGTTCATGTTCAAGCAGCCATTTTTTCTTGGCAATGCCTCCGCCATAACCGCCGAGTTCGCCATTGCTGTTAATGACGCGGTGGCAGGGAATAACGATGGCGAGTTGATTCGCGCCATTGGCATTAGCGACCGCACGGCAGGCGAAGGGTTTGCTCAAGGCTTGAGCCACCTGGGTGTAGGAACGGGTCTGGCCGGAGGGTATCTGGCGCAAGACGTCCCAGACCTGCTGTTGAAAGGGGGAGCCCATGAGGCACAACGGCGTGGTGAATTCGGTCAATGTCCCGGCAAAGTAAGCCTGCAACTCCCGATCAATCTGGTCGATCGGCGGTGCACTGCCGGGTACAATCGCTGCGCTCGCTTTCTGACGCAGGCGTTCAATTTCCCGTTCAAGACCTCGGCGTTCGATAAATTCCAGCAGATAAAGCTGGGTATCACTGGCAACCGCCATCATCGGGCCTAAGGGGGTATCCAGCAGTGCGGTTTTCAACAGGACGAAATGGCCTTTTTTGGATGGCGCCGCCCCCATGATTCGTGCGAACGCATCGCGAAACCCGCTGCCGGATTCATAGCCTGTGGCGAGTTGTGCTTCGATAACGGACTCGCCTTCCCTGATTTTTTTAACCGCAAGCCCCATGCGGCGTGCGCGTGCATACTCCACAAACGTCATGCCAAAGCGCTTTTTAAACTGCCGCCTTGCTTTGACCGCATCAGTCGACAGGGCTTGGAAATCGCCATTCTGCCAACGCTTTTCAGGATTCGCCTCGACCGCAGCCACTAAGTGTTGCACCACCTCGGAGACCTGATTGGGGTGCGACAGGGGACGGCAGCGTTTGCAGGGGCGGTAAGAAGCCAGCAAAGCCTGCTGGGCGGTCAGAAAAAACTCACAATGCTCGTATTTGGGTTTTCTTGCAGGGCAGGTGGGACGGCAAAAAATGCCTGTGGTGGTCACGCCCACATAAAAGACGCCCTCATAGTGCGGATTATGATCCAACAGCGCCTGGTAATAATGTTTTTTGATGGTTTCGGTCAACATGGCGGCCTCAATTCACTCCTCTACTCGTCAATAACAGTGTAGTGAATAATGACAATGACGCCGCCGAAAAGTGAACATTGAATTTTTTAGGTGCAATGCTCAAGCCCTGTGTCAGGACGGCACAATCTGGGTGTTCTCTGAATCCTCCTGATTCGAACTGGCATCCACACGGGGAGCTTCCGAGGTGAGCATTCGCCGATCAATCCACCCATTGCCGCGCATTGCACGCCAAAAACCAAACATGGGGTTGGCATAAAACGAAATGCCAAGCGCAGGGTCGGTCGGCGTTCGCCAATGGGCCAATTGATCCTGAAGTCTCATACGGCTAGTCATGCCACCCAGTTTCAGTTCAGCCGACGACAAGGCTCCTTTTATCTTTTCTTTGTAGTGGGCGACTTCGGATTGCAGTTGATGGCAGTCATCCGCCCTTCCCTCTTGTGCCGATTCAATCAGTTCATTAAGCCCATCGTCTAAGATTTTAAGGCTGTCGATGGACGGATGACGGCAGCTGGAACGGCCAAACAGGGCTTTTCCTGTCGCAATCACCACCGTTTGCCAGTGATCGTACATCACGTACTTAAAAACGCTGGTATTGGGATAACGGTGATACAGGGTTTGCAGTTCATTTTGCAGCAGGATCAGAATATCAATAAAATCCCTCTGACAATCCTGATGATGCTTTTCATATAAATACAGGGCAATAGCCGCCTCATGGTCAGCCACCGCAAAATCAGCCCGTGCTTTGGAGAGGCGTTGGTGGTAATCGGCAATAATATCCACATTCTCAGGCGCTTTATTAAGCTCCAGATCCATGTTGCCAGCCAGCAGGGCAAAGTAACTTAAATCCTCTAAATCGATTAATTGCGGAACGGTTGTGAGAATTTCTTCCGCACGAAGCAACAGTTCGTACAGATTAATCAGGCGGCAATATTGCTCATAGAACGCATCCCCGTTCACCCCATACTGACGTCTCACTACCGGTGGTCGGGCCTCGATGGTCTCCTCCTCGCCATAAACCTGATGGGCTTCGGAATCGTTTGCCACCAGCGGCAGGCCATTGTGGCGCGTGGCATTCAGTAAGGATTCTCGCGTGCGGCATTTAAAACAATCCCGCCATTTTGTTTTTTCTTCAAGGGGTATCGGTTGCTGCATCAACCAATCAGAAGCGGCTTTTCTGAAAGCCTGTTGAGCAGTTTGTATTTGTTCCTTTATTTGCAATAGTGATAAAACCATAATAATACTGCGCGTCCTTTTGTTAAAGTGCGCGCAGTTTACCTATCGCTTGGACATATTTCAACCAAAAATACTGATCTCGTTTTGCTGATTCAATTGTTCATAGGCCCGTTTGGCAGGAATGTAGTGCGGAAATTGACTCATTAAACGATTAAGAATCATACGCGATAAGGTTTCATCCCCGCGGTTCCACTCGCTTAAGGCATCGAGGTACATCAAATCAGCGGTTTGCCCTGCCAGAACCGGCGCGTGGTTTAAAATAACAGGCTCAATGAAACTGACGCGGGTCGCCTGCTGCGCGTCAAGCCATTGCAGCATTTTTTGGGCCTGCTGGCTGCCATTATTGCTGGCTTCTTTAAGCAGTTGTTTCCCTCTTTCCGGCATTTTTTCACCCAGAGCCCCGTCCAGGTACAGCATGGCCAGCCGGTATTGGGCATAGGCATTGTTATTGGCCGCTAATTCTTTGTAGAGATCACCGGCATGATTGATGTCTTTCTCGACCCCTAACCCATACTGGTACATGCGGGCCAGCGCCATTTTGGCCTTGGCGTTGCCGAGATCAGACGACTGCTGATAAAACCGGACTGCATCGCCAAAATCCAGTTTGGTCGCAACCCCGGTCTCAGACAACAATCCCAGCTGGTAATTGGCATCCCTGTCGCCCAGTTCAGCGGCTTTTTTATACCAATACAGGGCTTTCTGTTCATCGCGTTTGCCCTTATCGCCGCGGAAATAGATTCCCGCCAGCTGATTCATGGCTGGACTGTACCCTTTTTCAGCAGCATGCAGATAAAGAATCTCTGCTTTGTCGTAATTGACCGGTTGGCCTTTACCGTACTCATAGACCAGACCAAGATTGAACATCCCACGGATATTGTCGCGGTTGGCGGCGTGTTGATAATTGTCGGCTGCATTCAGGTAATCATCATCCACGGTGTCGTAGACGAATCCTAAAGCCACTGCTGCCGGTGCAAAGGATTTTTTCGCTGCGGCATACCATTGTTTGGCTTTGGCATAATCCGGTTTTAAACCGCCGCGTCCCATTTGATAAAACTGCCCCAACAGGTATTGGGCCACCGGTTGCCCCTGCTCGGCCGATGCCGTATAAAGCTGTTCTGCCAATTGGGCATTGGCTTCTCCACCCAGGCCGCGGTCATAAAGATAAGCCAGTTTCAGCTGCGCGTCTTTATCCCCTTTATCGGCAAAATGTTGATAAATATCGCGCGCCTGCTTCATGTTGTCCGGATTATCGGCTTTCTCAAGGAAATAATCCGCCAGGAGCAACCCGGCTAGGCTGTTATTCTGCTGTCTCGCCTTATCCAGTTCCGGAAGAAAGGATTCACCGGCCTGTTTCTTAAGGATGGCCAGGTTCAAGTTGGCATAGGAAAAACCGGCGTTGGCTGCCTGCTGCAGCAAGGCCCGCCCTTTCTCAATGTCCTTGTTGAAACCCTGCCCTTCCACGTAATAGGTACCCAGAATGAAAGCCGTTACCGGATTTAACGACGCTTTTTGATACCAGTAGCGTGATTCGATGGGGTTCTTAGGCACGGAAATGCCGCGCTCATAGAGGATAGCCAGCAACAACGCCGCTTCCGGATTGCCGGCATCCGCCTCGCGTCTCGCCGTTTCAAAAGCCTGTTTTTGTTTGGCCGGATCAGCATCCATGGCATGGTAGAAGGCGAGCGGCAATACCGCTTCAGCGACACCCTGTTTGGCAGCGCCCTGCAATAAGCGTTTGATTAACTGATTACGGTTTTGCCTGGCCGCCACACTTAATCCGGCATTGTTTTCCTTCACCAGGTAATCCGCCAGCCGGTATTGCGCCTCGCCGAACTGATTGGATGACGCCAGATAATACATGGCCATGGCCTGTTGGTGATCCGGTTGCACCACCAGGTTGCCCTGGGGATCCTTAAACCCTTTTTCATAAATATTGGCCAGTGCGTATTGGGCATAAGGGTTGCCTTTGAAGGCGGCATCGGTCATCCAGTCGATTCCTTTCTGATAATCAACCGGGTTGGTTTGCCCTTCAAGATAAAGTATACCAAGATTGTACTCCGCCCTCACGTCCTGCTGGGACGCCGCCAGTTCGAAATAGACAACGGCCTGTTGGGGATTTTTAGCCACGGCAATGCCGTACTGATAGAGCTGGCCTATTTCATATTGGGCATCGGACTCACCCAGAATGGCCTGATCATACAATTGCGTTAACACGGACTGATAGTTGGCCTGGTGCTCCCAGCCGTGAGTCAAATGCCCCACGTAATCAAACGTGGGTATTTCTTCGGAAACAGGGTAAGGCACGACCCCCTTGGTCACGCTGAATTGTTTTGGGTGTTTAAGGGCAAAGGCTTCACTGTCTTTCAACGCCTGAATCTGGCGGTTAATGGGGTAGCGCTTGAATGACCAGTCATTGGCTTCATTGCCGCTTAACATCGGCGCCAACACATCGAAATATTCACTGATGGCAATGTCCTGAGGATTGGCCAGTTTGAATTTTGGTTTGTAGAGGGATTGGCGTGTCACCTCGTCCATTCGCGGGTATTGATTGTAGTTATTTTCCTTTAATGCCATGGGGTTTTGCCAGGCGTTGTAAATGCCGCCCAGATTGTAATTGCTGGCCGCAAAAGTGTCTGCTTTGCCATTACTTAACCATCTGGCCACCAACAGGTGTGCTGGCGTCTGTTGCTCTTTCAATCGTGTGGCGGCAGCCTGCGCCTGCCATTGCTCGGCCAACTGGCTGTCAGCTCCCACCGCTTTCCCTTCTTTATACAAGGCAGAAAGACCAGCCTGGGCATCCGCCTTGTCGTTTTGCGCGGCCCGGAGCATCCACATAAATCCCACTTTGGCATCATACAATCCGCCTTTTTCATCGAGGTATAATTGCGCCAGCGCAAACTGCGCATCCGCATTGCCTTCGGCTGCGGCTTTTTCATACCAGGTCTTCGCCAAGTCAGGGTTGTTCGCTTTTTTAGCGAGATTACCCAATGCCAGCATGGCATTTAAATCATTTTGAGCCGCAGCCCTTTGTAACAGTTCCTGTGCCTTGTTGACGTCTTTGGCAACCCCCATGCCATTGGCATACAGGTCAGCCAGTTTGACTAAGGCATTCACATTGCCGTTTTCTGCCGCCTTGTTGAGCCAGATAGCGCCTAGTTTTTTATTGCGGTGATCACGACTGCTTGAGAATTCAAGTCCCAGAGCATACTGTGCAAGCGGATTGCCTTTTTTGGCTGCGTCAATGGCGTAACGACGCGCTGCATCGGTATTCTTTGGGGTGCCGTAACCAAAAAGGTAAGCAGCCGAGCTGTAAAGTTGTGCCTGAGTGTCGCCGCCGGCGGCGGCTTTTTTAAACCAGTAAAGGGCTTTTTCCGGATTTTTTTCTTTAATCAGATAATAATGGGCCATGAGCTGCTGGGCTGGAAGAAAGCCTTTTTCAGCCGACTGCAGGAAATAACGCAGCGCAAGATTGTCATTTTTTAATTCACCAAAACCATAGAGCCGCATGCGAGCCATGTAATAATCGGCAACCGGGTCTTTACCGATCTGGGGCGTTAAATTTTTGCCGGCAACGAAGTAATTCCCCTGACGGTAGTTGAGCAAGCCTTCCTCAGCCCACAGGGCTTGACTTCCCGTTGCAGCAACCAGACAAAACCATGGCACCAGTGATTTCATGGCAGTTCCCCTCTTTTTTTATTCGTTGCAATTGGCGCTGTTTTTTTACATTGTCATTGCAGGAATGATGCCATACCTGACAACTTCTCTGACAGCCGCATTCCTTGAATTACTTTTTACCAGCCAAAAGTTCCCTTTGTTATTCAAGCCATATTTCACGGTGGTGTATTCGCAAATCCTAAGGCTTTGGCTGCAATCCACGACACGGCCATAGCGAAGCTTGGGATCATCCACTGTACAAATGAATTTCACTTCCTTTTCAGTGCTCGAAAGCGCCGCCCACTGCCGGCTATTGATGGCATGATTTAAATAAAGGCTCCTTGAGCTCTCATCATCGCGCATCTGGTAAAGGTTAATTTTCTGTGACAGGGTGTTAAAGAAAAAATACAGGGATTGCTTGGCACCGGCTGCTTCCGGCAAGAGATGCAGCGCCTTCAATTCAAACTGGTAGCCGGTATCGAGGCAGCCTGGGGGGTTCCGGTTGTCTTTATCCGCCTTTTCCTCGGCAGTCATGGACAGACCTGGGGCAGATAATCCCAGACACACTATCATTGTCGCGTATTTGGTTATTGTTTTCATTGTGCTTTCCCGCTTGTGCTATCCAAAATAGGTCTGACTGTTACTTTAGTCCCCAGAAACCCGGTTTTATCATTGGATACGTCTACAAACTCTCGATTCATCCACAAGGCATCGCGAGTGAACATGCGGACACAGCCGTGACTTGCTCTGTAGCCGGGTATGTCATCGGAACCGTGCATGGCAAATCCTTTGTGAAAATACATGCAGTAAGGCATTTTTGCCCCACCTCGGCCGATAGGGAAGACCCCGGAGCGGCATTTTTCGTTTTCCTTGCTGAAGAAATAGAAGATCCCGGTTAAGGTGCGGCAGGAGTTGTTGCTGTCTGAGCATTTGTCGCGGCCTGACGAAATGGGACCCCATTTTACCAGACGACCATCGGCGTCGTAGGCAGCCCAGGCGAGTTTGTCCTGATCCACGATGATTTGTTTATTGCCTTCCGCCTTGATTTTCAAGGGGAACGGCGCAAAATCCAGCAGGGTTTTGTTGGCCAGATTGCGGGGTACGGCAATCTCCTTGCCAGCCCAGAGGTGGTTGTAGGTGCGGTTTATGCGTTGAACGATATCGCGCTGCTGTTCATCCGGGAAGAGTTTTTCCCAGCTTTGCCCGGAGGTCACTTTAATGCATTGGTATTGAGGATACGCACATAATCCGGTCCCATAATAGGGTGCCGCGTGAGAGGATATCGCCGATAAAAACGCTACCAGAGCCATCGTTATTTTTTTCATGACGTTATTCCCCGACTGTTTATAACGTTTAAGATGCAAAAAGCGTGCTTAAATTTCAGTGTGCTTTTGTCATTACTTCGACCCTCTGTTTAAAAAGTTTAGACTAAGGATAGGTTTTTTAAAATTCCTCTATACTTAGTATAAGTGGTCCTCTGTCTAACATCCATGGGTAATACGAGTCTCATCATTGAGGAGGCAATTGCTTCTGAAGTCGGTTTAAGCAATTTTGCGTCCCGTCACGATTTATCGCACGCCATTCAATTAATGAGCGACAGTATCTTTGTGCTTGATAAAAAAAACAAAATCCTCTTTCTTAACGAAATGGCCGCTCATCATTTTTTACTTGAAGATCCAGGCCGGGTATTGGGACAAACCTTACAGAAAGCGATTGGCATGAGGCAGTTAGGACCTAAACAACTGTTTACTGAATTGGCTCATCATTGCCATGAAACGCAAAAAGGGGTGCCGCAGCAGTTTACCTGGGTTGAGGAAACCGACAATCATCGTCCTAAACTTGCGTTTAATGTCATGGTCAGCACCCTGATGGTTGACAAGGAACCCAATGTGCTGATCAAGCTGGTGGACATCACCGAGTCGAAAATGCTCGAGTGGGTTTTACGCTCCCTGGCTGAAATTTCCAACCACGGCGGCATCAACGACGTGATTGATGATGTGACCAAACTGGCTTCGGATGCCTTCAGTGCCGATCATGCCTGCGTCGATTTGATCGACAGCGACGACATTGCTCACAGTGTCAGTTACTATTATCGCGGCCTCAAACGCAAAAATGTGTCCTATGCCCTGCAGGATACCCCCTGCAAGGAAGTGAAAGAATCCAAAAGCATCCATCATTTTGACGGCGACGTGCAGGAGCGGTTTCCCAAGGACATTTTATTGCAGGAAATGAGCATCAACTCCTACATTGGCGGCCCGCTGCTCAATTCCGAAGGGGCCGTTGTTGGCTTGCTGGTGTTGTTATCGGAAAAACGAATTATCCTTAATCACCACAGCAAAACCCTGTTTCGGCTGTTAAGCGAGCGAATCTGCCTTGAAATAGAACGTCTCCTCTCTCAACGTAAACTGCAGTTTTTAGCGAGTATTCCCCAACAGGATCCCAACCCGGTATTCCGCATTCAATACGATGGCAACATTCTTTACAGCAACAGTTCCGGACGGGAAATACTGGACTACTGGTATAAAGGATCAGCGAAATTACCGTTAAAACTTCAGGACGCCTGCCTAAAAGCCAAGCAGAAGCGTGAGGTGGTGCGTATCGAAATGGAAGTCAAAGACAAAATGTATCTGTTTACCGTGGTCTGGATTCAGGATTTTGATCAGATTAATGTTTACGCAACAGACATCACTGAATTGAAAATGGCCCAGCAGAAAATGCGGGATCTGGCCAGTTATGATCCGCTGACCAACGTTGGAAACCGCCAATTTTTTGAAACCACCCTGGATCAATGGATGGAAAAAGCCAGAAAAAACAAAGAGGAACTGGCGTTACTGTTAGTCGATGTGGATAATTTTAAAACCATCAACGACACGCTGGGACATCATGTCGGCGATCAGTTGCTGAGAAACCTGGCCAAACGAATGTCCGGTTGCATCCGCAAGACGGATTTCATCGCCCGTCTCGGCGGCGATGAGTTTGTGGTGCTGCTGAAACTAACCGAACAAACTGACATCGAAAAAATAGCGAGTAAAATCAATCAAGCCCTGTCGACGCCCTTTGAAATCGGCGAATACCACCTTGAAACCGGATGCAGTATCGGCATCTGCTATTACCCGACCGGGGGCCAGACAGCCAGTGAGTTGTTGCGCAATGCCGATACGGCAATGTACCGGGCCAAGAAAAACGGCAAAAATCAATACACTGTTTTTTCCAACGCAACGTACAATGAAATCAACAGCCGACTCATTTTGCTGAAACGCGACCTTCGCCAATCCATTGCCAAAAACGAGTTTTACATTGATTATCAGCCTTTGTTTGATTTAAACACCAATGAAATTGTCAGTTACGAGGCCTTTATTCGCTGGCGCCATCCGAAAAAAGGCTTAATTTCCCCCAGCGAATTTATTCCCCTGGCTGAACAAACCGGCTGCATTCAATCCTTAGGTTATTGGACCATCCAGCAGGCTTTAAAGGATTTCACGGCCATCATCGCCCCGCTTTCCGATGCTAAAATTGCGTTGAATATTGCCTTGTCGCAACTTAATGATCAGTATTTCATTGAAAATCTCCGCGACAGCCTGCTGAAAGCCAATATCCCGGCCCGCTCGGTGATTCTTGACATTGCTGAACAGATTTCAAGCCTGCAATACCGCCATCTCGATGCGAACCTTGAAGCCCTGCGGGCAGAGGGAATCTGTTTAAGCCTGGATAACTTTGGTACGGAACACTCCAACGTGTCCCGACTGCTGGAAACGCCGTTTGATTACGTCAAGATTGATCACAGCCTGCTGCATTCCCTGGCGCTTGAACCCAAACGAAGTGCATTCATCAGCGGGTTAATTGACTTTGCCCACAAGCTGGAGCTGACCGTGATTCAAAAAGGCGTTGAAAACGCGGAGCAGAATCAACTACTGAAACAATTGGGTTGCCGTTATGCGCAGGGCTTTTATTACTGCCGTCCCCTTCCCATTGAAACATTGAAAATTTTCATTAATGATTACAATAACAACTATCAAGCTTAAGCGTGGCCTGTCCCCCGGCAAGTTTTTGCCGTCTTTGGCAAGCCTCATTAATCGTCACGAAAATGCCTAAATATGCGCAGGGCTAATTGATCATTGATTCCGGTCACTTTGGCAATTTCAGCCAGAGGGGCTTTGGCCAGTTCGCGTAAGCCGCCAAAGCGGCGCAATAAAGCCTGACGCCGTTTCGGTCCCACCCCTTCAATGGTTTCCAGCGGCGACTCCAGTCGGGCAGTCTGTCGTTTTTTACGGTGAGCGGTTATTGCAAAGCGATGTGCCTCATCGCGAATATGCTGCAGCAGATGAAGGGCGGGCGAATCCTCCGGTAACATGATTTCTTCATTACGAGCCACCAGAATAAGGCGCTCGAGGCCCGCCTTGCGATCCGGTCCTTTGGCAATACCCAGGAGAAATACCCCTTCCACGCCAAGATCAGTGAGGACTTTCTGGGCGACATTCACCTGCCCCTTGCCGCCATCAATGATTAAAATATCGGGAAAATGCTGCTCCTCCCTAAGCCGCTTAAAACGGCGGGTCAGCACCTGCTGCATGGCCGCGTAATCATCGCCCGCCGTAATGCCTGTGATATTGAAACGGCGGTAATCTTTTTTGCGGGGTCCTTCCGTGTCAAACACCACACAGGAGGCGATGGTGGCTTCGCCCTGCGTATGGCTGATATCAAAGCATTCCATGCGCGCAATGGGGGCAGGACAGCGTAAAAAGGCGGCCAGCGCCTCGTAGCGGTTTTTCATGGTCAGGCGTGACGCGTCATACTCACTGACCGCCAACCGCAGGTTATTGACGGCAAAATCCAGCCATCGTGCCTTGATGCCACGCGGGTTAATCTGAATCTGACACTCCTTGCCGCGCAACTCAGAGAGCATCAGGCGAATCGCCTCAAGTTCCGGCAGCGGCTCTGCAAGAATCAGCAACCCCGGGATGCGCTCTGGCGCATCAACGTAATAAAAGGACACAAAGGCTTCGAGAACCTGCTGCCGCAAATCACGCGGCTCCTCCTCCACCACCAGAACCCGTTGCGGTACCGAGGGAAAAAAACTTTGGCTGGCCAGCACGTGCCCGTCACGAACAGTCACGCACTGAATGCAGGCAAACCCGGGTTTGGCGTCCATGACAATCACATCCGCATCGCCGCGCAACTGCACGACCCCCTGCTGCTCCTGCACCAGGCGCAGGCTTTTAATCTGATCCCTTAACAGGGCCGCTTCTTCAAAAGCCAGACGCTTGACGGCGTCCTCCATCCGCGCCCCCATTTCCTCAAGAATAGCCTGGGACTTGCCCTGCAGAAACCGCAGGGCGTCATCGACAGCCTGTTGGTATTCCGCTTCGGAAATATAACCGGTGCAGGGGGCGGTGCAACGTTTGATTTGATATTGCAGGCAGGGACGGGAGCGGGTGCTGAAATAACTGTCGCGGCAATTGCGGATTTTAAACACTTTCTGAATGCTGTTTAAGGTTTCCCGCACAGCGGTTGCGCTGGGATAAGGCCCAAAAAAATCGCCTTTTTGGGGTTTTTTCTTGCTGCGATAGAGCTCCATGCGCGGGTAGCCATTGCTGCGGACCACATGGATGTAAGGGTAGGATTTGTCGTCGCGCAACAGGACATTGTATTTAGGGCGCAGGCTTTTAATCAGATTGCTTTCGAGCAACAGGGCTTCCGTCTCGCTGCGGGTAACACTGACTTCAATACGGGCAATCTGGCTCACCAGCGATCGGGTTTTAGCGCCGGTAGTCTGTTTGCTGAAATAGCTGCTTACCCTTTTTTTCAGATTGGAGGCCTTACCGACATACAAAATGGTGTCTTCGACATCCATCATGCGGTAAACGCCAGGCTCACTGGTCAAGTTGGCAAGCAAAGCCGTTAACTCGGGGGAAGGTAAAAACTCGTTCATAATTTAACTATAGATGGTACAACCCGCGGGCGTCAGCCCCGGCCTCAGTCATCGTTCAAGGCATCCGTGGGTTTTTCAATGATTCGGTGTTTCATGGCCAGGAAGGTTAATTCCACATCGTTTTTAATGCCCAGTTTATCGAACATGCGGTAGCGGTAGCCGTTAATGGTCTTGCTGCTTAAAAACAGACGATCAGCAATATCCTGTACCGTCATGCCGCTGGTAATCATGAACATCACCTGCATTTCGCGTTCAGACAAACGGTCAAACGGCGACTCTTCAACGGCTTCGAGGCTGTTAATTGCCATTTTCTGGGCAATTTCGGCACTTAAATACTTTTCCCCTTTCGCCACCTTGCGGATGGCTGCCGCCATTTCCTGAGCACCGGATTCTTTGGTCAGATAGCCCATGGCTCCCAGTTGCAGAATGCGGGTAGGCAGAGGCTCGGCACACATGGCAGTCACAGCGATGATTTTAATTTGCGGATTGGATTTTTTAAGACGGCGTGTCACCTCCCAGCCGTCAATGCCAGGCATTTTCATGTCCAATAACACGACATCCGGTTTACAGGTCTTCACCAGGGTGAGAGCCTGCTCTCCATTCTCTGCTTCAGCGACCACTTCCATGTCAGGTAAGTCGTCTAATAATCGTCGAATACCCATTCTAACCAAGGCATGGTCATCAACAATTAGTACTTTGATCAATCGATTGCTCCTTGATAAGCCATCAATGAACACAAAACGTTCACCGATATTAACAAGACTGAACGCGCATTACAATTGCACCACCGCCTGCATGCTGTATGCGCAAATCAATCTCTACTGCCTGATTAACAGGCAAGGATATGAATACTGGGATTGTTGGTATCCACGGGGAAAAAAGGCGGGTACTCGCCCAGTTCCCGGGCACGGCGAATCAGGCTGCCAATATTCTGATTTACAAAATCGTAGAGTTGTTGATAAGCATCAATAACAAAATAAACCTTCTGCAGCATGTCAATGCGATAAGGGGTGCGAAAAGCCACCACCGGATCAAACAACACCCGCATGGGAATATCGCTTTCAATGCTGTAGGGGGTTTCACTGATGGAGGATAAAATACCGCCGCCATAAGCCCGTAACCCCTGTGGCGTTTTGATTAAACCAAATTCCACGGTAAACCAGAACAGGCGTTGCAGCAAAGGCCATTCATCCTCAGGAAATTCCAATACTTTACAGGCATAGTTATGTACAAATTCCGCATACACCGGATCGGTTAACATCGGACAGTGCCCAAAAATTTCATGAAAAATATCCGGTTCCTGCACGTAGTCCAACTCGTCTTCCACCCGAATAAACGTCGCGGCAGGGAAACGCCGTTGGGCCAGTAATTCAAAAAATTCACGTGCCGAGATCAGCGCAGCCACAGGAGCTACTTCCCAACCGGTCAACCCGCGCAGACGTTCGCTGACGTCCGGGAGTTGCGGAATGCGATCGCCAGTCAAGCCCAGGCTTTCCAACCCTCGCAGGAATTCATCGCAGGCCCTGCCCGGAAGAATCGTCATCTGTCGTTTGTAGAGTAACTGCCAGACGCGATGCTCTTCATCGGAGTAGCTCACCATGCCCTTAAAATCCGGTTGATGAGATACGTAACGGCTGACAAATTCCATAATCGCTCCTAAAGCATTCTATTTTTTTAATCGGGTTGTATAAATTATAGCTGCAAGCCAATTTAATCAACAGTTAAACGACTGTCAGCCTGCAAAGGCTTGGGTCGAGGCTCGAAATACAACCCCTGATTGGCAAAAAGCCGCTTATTGACACCAAAAAACACCAGGCTGCCAAGGCAAGCAATCAGGGCAGGTATTTTTATCGCGAGTAAAAGAGCGCCAAAGACAAGGGCACGCGCCAGCTCCGGCCAGTGAATAGTCCGCGCACCGTTACACACCCGCGCCAGGAGGTAAATGGTCATCAGGGAAAAGAAATGAAGCAGAATGACCCTTGCCCCGGCCGCACCGCTGCCCGCCAGAAAAGCCGTGAACCCCATCACCAAAACCAGGGCATTGACCAGCAGATAAGGCACAGGAACCGGCCCCTGATAGCGCCGCGATTCACGTTTCACCTGATTAAAACGCCGGTTTCCCAACAGGCTGATTATTTTTTCAGGCGGTTGGATAAACAAGGCCAGGCGTTGGCTGATTGTTTTTAAAAACTGCCCGTAATACATCATGTCCATCGCTACTTTAATATTGGCATAAAATGAATTCCAGGTTTGCAGCGGTTCCGTGACCCCATAATCCGGGGGCTCACGCTCCGGCTCAAAGGTGTTAAACAGCTTGTCCCAGAGAATGAGACTGCCGCCGTAGTTTTTATCAATGTATTGGGGATTGCGGCCGTGATGGACGCGGTGGTGCGAAGGGGTGTTGAACCATTTTTCAAACCAGCCTAAACGGCCAATGGCCTGGGTATGGATCCAGAATTGATAGAGTGTAATCAAACTCGATACCGTGACAAACATCCAGGTTGGAAAACCAATGAGGGCCAACGGCAGATAGATAAAGGGTGAAAACAGGGTCTGCACCACGCCCTGGCGTAAGGCCACTGATAAATTATAATGTTCACTCTGATGATGAACCGAATGCCCCATCCATAACAGAGTCATCCGATGAGTGGCCCGATGATACCAGTAATAAAGAAAGTCCACTGCAAGCCACAAAACAATCCAGGCCATGACGGAACGTGGATTGATGGTCATGAAGGCGGCGTTCTGATAAAGACTGTGGTATCCCCACAGAAGCAGAACCTGCAAAGGCGCGGTGCACAGCTGCTCCAGCGAACCGCTGCTTAAATTACTGACATAATCCTTGATTTCATACAGTGATTGCCGGCGAATTTTCGAAACGACGTATTCCATACCCATCAGTAAAAAAAACACTGGAATGGCATAAACAATAAAGTCACTTCCCATCTTAAGATCCCTCTGATTAAGCTGGTATGAAACACTACCATCAAATGCCTCAATGCGCACCCCTCTGTACCGGTGCGATCGAGTGCCAGTTCATTCGTTTTATACGCTTTATCGAACCTTGCGCTGAATGCTGGTTATGGGAATAAAAACCTCCCCGCTCTGTCCGGTTGGCTGTGCCTGTCCCTTGAACGCATGGCCATAAACCACTTCATAAGTCAGCGGGTATTTGCCTTGGTCGGTGCACAGTTGCTGATAAGCCGCCTCAAACGCCTGCCTCGCCCCCTTGCCGGTTAACCCCTTATTGCGGGCCTGATTGATATTGCGCACCCCCTGCGCCTTCAGGCTGTCAACCAGGGCCTTAAGGGAAGAATAATGCACCGTTACCCATTCCATATCCACCACGGGATTTAAGAAATGCTCAGCCAGCAGACAATCACCCACATCGTGCATGTCGGCAAAGGTGTTGGTGTGGGCATGGGAATCCACACCAGCCCAGGCTTGCTTCAGTTCTTTAAAGGTATCCGGGCCTAAGGTTGAAAACAGCAGGCTCGCATCTGGACTCATAACCCGGTTAATTTCGCGCATGACATCCTTAAGCGGCGAAACCCAATGAATGGCCTGATTGGCAAAAACCAAATCAAATAAACCGTCGGGAAAAGGCAGCGCGGTCATGTCGGCATTAACCAGCGCCCATTTACGTCGCCATCCCTGCTTCTTTCGGGCCTCGTTGAGCATCTTCTCAGCCAAATCAATACCGATGATGTGGGCATCGGCATAGCGTTTTTTAAGCAGGCGGGAAAAAATACCGGTACCACAGCCCAAATCGAGCACGTAACGCGGGTTTATTTTCAGGTAGTCGAGGCGCTCAAACAGGCGGTTGCCTATTTCATGTTGTATCTTGGCAGCACGGTCATACTCGCCGGCGTGGGTATTAAATGAGTTGCTAATTTCGTTTTTAAGATTCATTATGGCAAAGCTTTACTAATGGAAATCCAACACGCGTGTATCAGAAAATGAAGAGTATAACACAGCAATGGCGATTGCCTTCTGTTTGTGTGGTTTGCGGCCAAAACCATCCCGGCCCGTTTGCTGTGTGTTCGTTTTGCGAACAATTGTTAGTCCCGCTTGGGCCCGCCTGCCGCTACTGCCGGCATCCCCTGATTGATCCCGCCTTCCCCGTGTGCGGCCATTGCGTAAAAAAAAGACCCGACTTTGATGCCGTGTTCACTGCTTATCGCTTTAACAGCCTGTTACGCTGCCTGCTGCATGATTATAAATACCGCCAGGCCCTGCATCTTCGATCCTTTTTAGTTAAATTAATGAAAGCAGCCCTGCCTGAACATTACCGTTCGGATTGCCTGATTCCAGTCCCCCTTCATGCCCAGCGTTTGCGGCAACGCGGGTTTAATCAGACCGCGGAATTAGCCAAAAGGCTGGCGAGCGAGTTAATGATTCCCTGCGCCCTGACCCATTGCCACAAGCGAATCAATACGCCAACGCAGGCAGGACTCAGCGGCCGGCAACGCCGCAACAACCTGAAGCAATCCTTCACGGTTAAACCCATGCCCTATGCCCATGTCACGCTGGTGGATGATTTACTCACCACGGGCAGCACGGCCAGTGAACTCGCGCGCGGCTTAAAACAACACGGGGTACAGCGCGTGGATGTGCTTTGTTGCGCCCGGGCCTAATCAATGGGCGTAGCGTTTAAGATCATTGAGAATCAGCTGAACAAACACCAGCATGAAGAAAATCAGGGCAAGGCGATGCAGCAGCACTTCCATGGCGATGGAAACCGGCTTGCCGCGCAGTTTTTCAAGCACCGCATAAACCATGGAGCCGCCATCCAGTCCAGGTACAGGCAACAAGTTTACGAAACCCACCGTCAGACTGAGGGAGGCAATGAAATAAAGAAAGACGGAAAATCCCTGCAGAAAAGAGTGCAGGGAGGCATTTAAAAAACCCACAGGCCCCAACAGCAGGGTAAAGGGAATAAGCCCTGTGAATAACTGCTTGAGCATCACCATAAAAAAACCCGACAAATCAATTATTCGGCTTACCGCTTGCGTGGCGGCATTCAACAAAGACGTGCCCGGCACAAGGCGTTGACTCTGAGCCGGCGAGACCATTTCAAAACCCAACAGGGAAAACAGCGACCCCTTAACCGCTGGAAACCGCCAGCGGCTTAAATCCAACTGCAGTGACCGTTGCTGGTGCTGGTTTTCGACAGTGACTGGAATGTCGGCGTGCCCCAGGGACGCGATTAAGCGCATGCCGGCGTCCTGCAGCGACTGTGCCGCCTGGCCATTGATGGTCAGTAGGCGATCGCCGGCTTTAAAGCCGGCGGAGGCCGCGAGGCTTTGCGGGGTCACTTTGTCAATGACAGCGTCATACTGTTTATACCCCACCATCAGCATCAGCGTGAAGGCCACCCAGGCCACTAAAAGATTCGCCAACGCACCGGCCAATAAAATGACCAGGCGTTGCCAGACCGGTTTTTTATCAAAACAAAAGGGGTATTCGTCTTCCTGGACCGGTTGAATACGGGAATTCAGCAAACGCACGTAACCGCCCAGAGGCCACAACGCGAACACCCATTCGATGCCCCGCTTATCCCGCCGCAAAAGCAGGGGCTTGCCAAAGCCAATGGCAATGCGTTGAATTTTGACGTTAAACAGTAAAGCCGCCAGGGCATGCCCGGCTTCATGAAGACCGACAACCAAGAGTAATGTGAGTAGAAATGCCAGTAAGCCGGTAAGCATGTCATCCTGCTAGCGTGTGTTATCAACCACTAATTGCAGCATGGGACGGGGCTTTCGTCCAGTCTGAAGTTCCTGGCCTTTGCGGTAGACTTCAAAAACGCGGTAAACCTGCGAGGTCTGGCTATCCACAAGCTCGACATCATCGCCGTGATCATCCACCAGAGTCACCGTTAAATGCATCTCACGAAAATGGCTGATCTTATACCGTTCCTTGAACAGGCGCAGGACACTCAATAAATTTTCCGCCGCCTCTTCACTGTTGTGGTTGCCCTGGAAGATGATATCCATCTAACTCTCCTTAACAGGAAACGCCTTAAGGTTTACCTTGTTAACGGCAAATCAGCAAAGGACTTGAGTTTTCGGCGATTCATCCTCGCTTTACTCTACATTTTAAAAAAGTTATGGTTTACAATCTCAACATTGCCGGGTTAATAGTAAAACTTCGATGGTCTTTGTTGCCTGCGGACTTAATCATAAAACTGCCCCGCTGACTGTGCGCGAAAAAGTCGCGCTGACACCAGCGACACAGGATACACTGCTTCACAAGCTGGTGGGCCTTCCTGCAGTTAATGAAGCAGCCATCCTGTCCACCTGCAACCGCATGGACATTTATTGCGACACCAACGATCCGGAAAGTCTCATTCCCTGGCTTGCTCATGAGCATCAGCTCTCGCCAGAAGTCCTGTCACCCTATATTTATCTTCATCACGGGCATCACGGCATACGCCATACCCTCCGAGTGGCCAGCGGCCTCGATTCGATGATGCTCGGAGAACCACAGATTCTTGGGCAAATGAAACAAGCCTACCAGCAGGCCTGCCGTTTAGGCGCGGTCAAAAGTAATTTACGCCATGTCTTTGAGTACGTGTTCAGCGCCAGCAAACGCATCCGCAGCCAAAGCGGCATTGGCACGAATCCCGTCTCTGTCGCTTATGCGGCCGTGCAACTGGTTAATCAGTTTTTCAGCGACATCCAGTCCCTGCGCGTTTTTTTAATTGGCTCAGGGGAGACGGCCAACCTGGTGGTGAAATACCTGCACGAGGAAGGGGTCTCTGATTTTTTAGTCGCAAGCCGTACCCGCGAAAACGCCATGCAACTGGCCACCGCCTATCAGGGCAAAGCGCTTACCATTGGCGATATCCCCGAGCATCTGGCCGAGGCCGATGTCGTGATTTCAGCCACCGCCTGCCCGCTCCCTTTTATTAACCGCAGTCTCGTGGCTCATGCCCTTGAAAAACGACAGGGCAACCCGATGTTCTTCCTTGATCTGGCTGTGCCCCGCGACATTGAACCCGATGTCAGCGAATTGGCGAATGTCGCCCTTTATAACATCGACGATTTGCAATCCATCATTACCAAAGGAATGGACGAACGCCGCAGCGCCGCGCTTCAGGCTGAGCAATTAATTGATTGTGAGCTTGACAATTACATTCGCTGGCATCGCACCCTGCGCGCAAAAGACGTCATCTGCCATTACCGGGATACCATGGAAAACCTGGCGGCTGAAGAATTGCAACGGGCCATGAAAAAGCTCTCTTTGGGCATAAACCAAACCGAAGTGTTGCAGGAATTCAGTACCCGTCTGGTGAATAAATTAACCCATTTCCCGACTGTCGGATTAAGGCAGGCGGCTTGGGATAACCGCGAGGAATTGCTGGATCTGGTGCACTATTTATTTAATCCTTCCAAAGCGCCTATACCCTATGAAGAAATCTCTTGAACTGAAACTCGAACAGATGCTGGAACGCTTTGAAGAAGTGGGCCGCCTGTTATCCGAGGCATCGATTATTGCCGATCAGAACCAATTTAAAAACCTGTCTAAAGAGTATGCCCAACTCGAACCGGTTGCCACCTGTTACAATGACTACGTGACTGCCCGCAACAATGTCGCCTCACTTCAGGAATTGATTGACGGCAACGATGCCGAAATGGCCGCCATGGCGAAAGAAGAAATCGACGAGGCGTTGCTTCGTGTTGAGCAACTGGATGAGGCTTTGCAATGGCACCTTATCCCCAAAGATCCCGATGATGAACGCAACGTCTATCTGGAAGTGCGTGCCGGTACCGGCGGCGACGAAGCGGCGATTTTCGCAGGGGATTTGTTTCGCATGTACAGCCGTTATGCTGAAACCGTGGGATGGCAAGTCGAAGTCATCAGTGCCAGTCACGGCGAACACGGTGGTTATAAAGAAATCATTGCCCGCATCAGCGGTAACGCCGTTTATTCGCAGCTGAAATTTGAATCCGGCGCCCATCGCGTGCAACGGGTACCTGAAACCGAATCACAGGGCCGCGTCCATACCTCCGCCTGCACAGTCGCCATCATGCCGGAAGTGGATGAAATTGATGACATTAATATCAGCCCGGATGATCTGCGCATTGACACCTATCGTTCCTCCGGGGCGGGTGGTCAGCACGTGAACAAAACGGATTCCGCCATCCGTATCACCCATATTCCCACGGGCGTGGTTGTCGAATGCCAGGATGAACGTTCGCAGCACAAAAATCGTTCCAAAGCCATGGCCCTGTTAAAAACGCGCTTACTGGACGCAGAACAAAGCAAGCAGCGTCAGCAACAGGCAGAGACCCGCAAATCCCTGGTTGGCACCGGCGATCGATCGGAGCGCATCCGGACTTACAATTTCCCGCAGGGACGTCTGACGGATCATCGAATTAACCTCACTCTTTACCAGTTAACCGACATTATTGCCGGCGATCTGACTCCGGTTATCGATGCGTTGCAGCGTGAATACCACGCCGAACTGCTCGCGGAAATTGGGCGTCATGACGGACATTAAGCAAGCCCTGACCGAGGCCATGGCGATACTTCAGCCGGGTAATCCGGATTGCCGTGTTGATGCCGAGGTGCTTTTAGCCCATGTCCTTATCCGCTCCCGCAGCTTTCTGTATTCACACCCGGAAGTCGCCTTAACGCCCCTGCAATGGAATCGATTCAAAGCACTGGTGGAGCAACGCCGGCAGGGCCATCCCATTGCTTACCTTACTGGCATCAAGGAATTCTGGTCCTTACCGATTCGAGTGACGAAAGACACGCTTATCCCTCGGCCGGAGACGGAGTTGCTGGTGGAAATCACCCTGTCGCAATTGCACGATGTGCCGGAGGCCAGAGTTCTTGATCTGGGAACAGGCAGTGGCGCCATCGCCCTCGCGCTGGCCAAAGAAAAACCCTCATGGCAGATTGTTGCCAGTGATTTCAGCGAAGACGCACTTAAAACAGCGCGTGAAAACGCGGCCAGTTTAGGCCTGGATAACATTCAGTTCATCCATTCCGACTGGTTTGCCGACATTCACGAACCCGCCTTATTCCATGCCATTGTTTCCAACCCACCCTACATTGCCAGTGCCGATCCCCATTTGCACGAAGGCGATGTCCGCTTCGAACCGCAAACTGCCTTAATCAGCGGTGAAACCGGTTTGCAGGCTTTACACCACATTATCAGTAAGAGTCTTGCGAGGCTTTGTCCAAACGGTCTATTATTAGTTGAACACGGGTACGATCAAAAATCAGCGGTAGAGTCTATGCTTAAAGATTATGGGTATAAAGCGATACATTGTTGGCAAGACTGGCAAGGGAATGACCGTGTAAGCGGTGGAAAACGTAATAATGGTTGAAGCTGCGTGTAATTTTTGATATACCTAACGCCCTTCATTCGCTTGCATGAATGAGTTAGATGACAGGATGTAGACAGTGGGAGGCAACGATGCCAGCGCATAGAGTGGATACAACTAACGAGAGTAGACATAACGTGAAAACCAACGCCGTGACAAGCATGGGTATTACACCTTATCAGGAAACTGAGGGTGAGGAATACATGAATGACAAACAAAAGGCACACATGGAGACCATATTGTTAGCCTGGCGTCAGTCCCTTATGGAAGAAGTGGATCGCACAGTAACCCACATGAAAGATGAAGCGGCTAATTTCCCCGACCCGTCTGATCGCGCCACCCAGGAAGAAGAGTTTAGTGTCGAACTGCGCACCCGCGATCGCGAAAGAAAGCTGATTAAAAAAATTGAAGATGCGCTGGAACGCCTGCGCGACGATGATTTTGGCTATTGCGAAGCCTGCGGTATCGAAATTGGCCTGCGTCGCCTTGAAGCACGCCCTACAGCAACGCTTTGCATTGATTGTAAAACGCTCTCTGAAATTAAAGAACGCCAAAACCAGGGCGGTTAATCCCCTGCTCTCTTTAAGATTAATTCCTGTCCTCAGGAGTTAATCTCTTTCAATCGATTGAGAATCAACGATAGACATACCCTCTTTGAGTGCACTGGCACACAGAGAGGGTTTATATTCCAGGAGTCGATGGCTCATTCCGCTGTTAACCGGTTGGGTTACTCACCCAGGCATTCCTTTACAACAGCAACGTAACGCGCCACAGCGCCGCGGTTGGCGTTCAGCACATTGCTGGCATTTTTGATTAATTCGGCTCTTTCACCGGGATTCGCATGAAGGCGGGCCAGACCGTCCATCAACTCATGGGCGTTATCAACGACTTTCACCGCCTTTTCGGCAACAAGCGCTGCCATGATCATTTTAAAATTATGCGTCTGGGGGCCGCTGAATACCGGCACGTCCATGGCGATGGGTTCAAGCACATTGTGGCCGCCAACCGGCACGAAACTGCCACCGACAAACGCGTAATCAGCAATCTGATAACAGGCTAATAATTCGCCGGTGGAATCAATCACTACCACCTCGTTGTCAGGCTGGATACTACCCAAATCACTGCGTTGGCCAGTATTAAAACCCATTTGTCTGGCTAACTGAATGACTTTTGGAAAACGCTCAGGATGGCGCGGCACAACAACTAACACGACCTGAGGAATGGCCTGCTGCAATTGTTTTAAGTGAGACAGGATCAACTCTTCTTCGTTTTCGTGTGTACTGGCAATAACCACCACTGTTCGCTCGCTGCCCCAACGGGTTTTCAATTGCCAGAAGATATCGGCATTGACATGCTTTGTTTCCAAATCAAATTTAATGTTGCCCAAAACGCTCACTCGACCCGGTTCAGCGCCTAACTCAATAAAGCGTTGAGCGTCTTCCTGCCCCTGGGCATAAATGCCTTGAAACTGGTTTAAGTAAGGCTTGAAAAAGGACGCCGCCTTTTTATAGGAGCGCATTGAGCGTTCAGATAAACGGGCATTGAACAGAACCAGGGGGACACCCGCTTCCGTTGCATAATGGATCATGTTGGGCCAGATTTCGGTTTCAAAAATAATACCCATACGCGGTTTGAACGTTTTAAAAAAACGACGCAGGGTCAATGGCAGTTCATGAGGGACATAGCGATGCGTGACCTGATCACCAAACTGCCGGGCTACCCGTTCAGCCCCTGTGGGCGTCATGGTGGTGATTAGAATCCGCTTCTGCAATCGCAGTAATTCGTCGACCAGCGGCGTCGCAGCAATCACTTCGCCCAGTGACACAGTATGCAACCAGATGTCCACGGGGAGCGACGGCATCCTGTCTAAGCAGAATCGTTCGGCCAGACGCTGACGATAAGCGGGTAAGGTCCTGCCCTTCCACCAGTACCGCAGAAGCAGGAAAGGAACTAATAGATACCAGATTGTTGAATAAATAACCCGCATACACTAACCTTAAAAAGAGCAAGTATATAATTCTTACCGGTGCAAGGATACTGCCTGAAGTAAAAAGACGGCAATGGAAATGTCCAAAAAATTCCCTCCCCCGCTAAAAAACGCTAAAATAGTAATATTGGTTGGGAATGGCAACTGGGGCCAAACGCCTCTCGCCGGCCTCTCAACCTGATTTAACGAGATAACGGAACGCTGATTTTAATGAATTTTCGCCAATTTTTTACCACCCACACCTGGTGGGGGAAAATCCTCGGAGCCTTCTTTGGCTACCAGATTGCAGGGCCTGTCGGTGCCTTTTTAGGTATTTTAATTGGCAACGTGTTTGATCGCGGATTAGTCGAGCATTTTTCCCGTCCTCACTGGCGATACCACGAAGAAAAGCGTCAGGCCGTGCAAAAGGTTTTTTTTGAAACCACGTTTCTGGTAATGGGACACATCGCCAAATCAGACGGCCGGGTTTCCGAGCGTGAAATCGCCATGGCCCGCACCTTAATGGATGAAATGCGTCTAGGTTACGAACAAAAAACCCTGGCCAAGCGTTTTTTCCGTGAAGGAAAACAACCTGATTTTGACCTGGGCCGTACCCTGAACAGGCTGCAACTGACTTGCCGGGATAATCCGGAACTGCTTAAACTGTTCATGGATATCCAGTACCGGGCGGCCATGACCGATGGCCTGTCACCGCCAAAAATCAAAGCACTGGACATGGTTTTCAGCCGTCTTGGCTTTGCCCCCCTGCACAAGCAATACCGCTTTTACGAGGATTTTGGCCCTCAGGCGACGCGTTCCTATTCTTATTCGGGTGCCAATGCCGGTTCCACCCAATCAGGCGCCAGCGGATCCAACGGTTATTCGTCGCAAAACCGACAATCCTATAATCGCCATTATTCCGGCCGGCAGCAGAGCGGTTATTCACCCCAAAATAACCTGACCTTAGCCTACGCCCTGCTTGAGGTATCACCGCAGGCGAGCAAACAGGATATTAAACGGGCCTATCGCCGCCTGATCAGCCGCAATCACCCGGATAAACTGATTGCCAAAGGATTGCCGGAAGAAATGATTAAAATGGCCAATGACAAAACACAGAAAATCACCAAGGCCTATGAATTAATCTGCGAAAGCAAAGGGTGGTAGATTAACGCAGCGAGATTGGCGGCTTCACCGGCTCTTCCGCTTCCTGTTTCAACATCCAGCCATTGAGGTAGGCCACTAACAGGGGTGTGGAGTACCAGTATTGATGGCGCGCCCCCGGCATGCTTAAGTTCTGATAGTTTTTTTCTTCCCAACCCACCTGATTGCGCCGTTCTTTTGCCTGCTTAAGCACAAAACCATAATCAAATTGCCCGACGACATCCATCATGGGGAAATTCACTTTTTTAAGCAGGTCAAGGACGTCTTTTTGTTCCGGCTTATCGTAAGCCGAGATCAGGATTAAACCATTCACTTTCTTTGACTGGGGTTTGGAAAAATAATCCAGAGTCACACGCAGTTTGTTGCCGTAATGCACCACCATCATGCGGTTGTTGTTTTTCTGGCGCAAAGCGGCCAGGGCTTCCGGCACCTGATCAATCCAGCTGTCTTTACCTGTCCCTGAATCAGCCGTAACCACCACCGCCGACCAGCCCCGTTTAGCCAACTGTTCGGCTAAGGATTTACCAAACTGAATGCCGTACAAGGGCGGATCACCAAAGAGAATCACCACACCGCCTTTGGATTTCATGTCAGGAGCCCAATACGGCAAGGCCACCTTTTTTTGGTTGACATTGATTTCCAAAGTCGATACTTCTGCCCTGGCAAGCAATAAAAAGCCCAATAAGAGACATCCCCAAAGGACACGCATAGTCGGCGCAGAACGAGAAGTTGTAAGGGAATTAATGCAAAATTCCTGCCGAAATGTTAGGCAGCTTCAGCGCGGGACACAGGCAATGGAAGCAGCCGCGGCAGCCTTACGCGCCGCGGCAGAGAGTATTAATCCGCAAATTGAATACCCGCTGCATTCAGCAGGTCATGGACTCGCAAGGCCATCATGTCATGCGCCGGTGCGGAAGGATGCACGGGATCAAAAAACAGGTAGCTTGAGCAATCCACCTGACCCTGAAACTTCAGACGTTGCGCGATTTTTAGCATGGACTGTTGAGACGGCTTGTCTACGATCACGTCATAACAGGTTTCAAGCGTATTACTGAAACCATATTGGCCTGGATCAGCCAGCACCTCTCCCATCATCTGATAGACATCGTATTGCAGCCACTGAACGTCCTTGTACTCTTTTTTAAGCGCTTCCACGGTTTGCATCAAGCGGTCGTTGTGATCAAGGGAAATGGCCGATAACACCTCGGTGGCATCAAACAAACGGGCCACAGGAATTTTACCCAGATCAGGCAGGTTCAGCACGAGCACATGCTTGGCTCCGGCTTGGGCCAGACGCTCAAGGCCACGCTTGATGCCCGCATTAACTTCTGTCACCGTCTTGTCGGCATCGTCAGGGATACCCAGGTAATTATTCGCCCCAATCCAGACGATGAACAGGCTGTTCTCATCCGCTTTATCCTGGTGCGCGAGCAGGTAGCTGTCGATTTCCCGTTTCAGGGTAAACAAAATGCCATCGTCTTCACTGTCATTAGACACCCCAGCCCCGCCAAAGGCATAATCGAGCAAACGGCCATTGCCGTCTTTTGGGAAAGAAAGCGCAGCTAGTTTTTCCACCCACACCGGTCCATTGGTGAAACGGCCTTCATAATAAGGCGGCGATTCCGGCAGTTTACGCTCCATGTACTCAAACAGATTGCCGTTGTCCGATAAACTGTCACCAAACACAACAATATTTTTTACGGGTGCGGCGGACACAAAACCGGAAAAAAGCAGAGTAAACAACAGGATTAACACATTCATTTAAAGCCTTATTTTTTTAAAAAAACTCGAGGATTATAGTATAGGGCGGACAAAATGATCAATTTAATTTACATTCAGCCCCAATAATTGACACTGACGCGGCGATTCGCATCGCCTGTCAACAATCCCTTGCAATTTAATTCCTCTATCCACATTATAATGATTTGATCTTCACGTTGAACGCCATGCACAACGAGGCTTATCAAACCCAGCTCCTGCTTTTCAAAAATAAAATCGATTGCCTGCCCAGTCATGAAATCAAGTATTTTCTTCTGCTTTTAGCCACAACCCTTAAACAAAAACCAACGCCCTATGCCAGCAACGTGCTTAAAGCCGCCATGGCACTCACGGATCAGTGCCATGCCTTCCTGAGCGTGAATGATCCCTCCCTGGTGGATGCGTCTTTAAAAGCAGTGCAGCAACGTTATCAGGACCTGGTTCAGATTGCCGGCACAAACAGTGCCCAGACTCAACTCATCCAGGGTATTTTGAATGTGGGCGGCGCCCTGGCCGCATTGATACTGGGGATATTGGGCGGTTTGATAGGTGGTTTTTCAGGCCTGCTGCGTGCTGGAGCACGGCTTGAAAATCCATTCAACCATGCCCTGATCGGTTTTATTACCGGTTTTTTTGTCGGTGCGATGATAGGCTTTCGCGCCCCTAAAAAGCTGTTTAAAGAAGAAACGTTCAGGCAGATTAAATACACACTCGATGGCCTTGGGCGTTCACTGAACCATTTAGCCAGCAGCCAATACCAACCCTTAAACCATTACCTGGATAAGGTTAAAAATCGCTTGCTCATCGAGTATTTCAACATGAATCAGGATGCCTTGGACCGGTTTCTGGAAAGCCCACAGACTTATGAAATCGTGACCTTCGAGGCCCGGTTCATCAGTGATGCCTTAAGGGGTTATGTCGGTCATCATGCATTGATCAAGTTGGCCATTGGCGATAAGCACCTGGCCCTTGAATTTTCACTCGGCGGTTCTGATCTTAAACAAGCCCCCGTGCAACGCGAAAATCGACAGGTAGACGGCAGGCAATTGGTACGCATGATGGCCTTGCATGAACACCTTCAGACGACTCATGCCTGCACCAAACGCTTCATCGCCACGCGCATGAAACCAGGAGAAACGGACTGCCTGAGTTATGTCAACCTGATTTTAACCGGCACCAATCAGCCCGCCACCACCCTCAAGCGACTGACTGCTCAGGATTCGCTGCCTGGAAAAATGATCGGCTTTTTCGCCACCTGTTTCAGTCCTTTTCCGCAAACGGCGTTGGCCGCACAGGACGCGCCGTTGAGTGCCTTAACCCCGGATTGACTGCCTTGGTTACTTGACGTGGTGGCCTGTCGGCTTCGCACTGATTTTTGCTGGAATCAGGTTGTTGCTGATACGCGACACGCTGCTATCAACCCGTCGTTGAAGTTTGATTTCAACCATGACGGTTTCATTCGGATGAAGGATTTTGTTAATGTCCGCGAGCGACGAATGGAAATCAAGCAGGCGGTAATACGCCAGAGCCCGATCACTTGCCTCGGGGTAGGCCCGGATGCGAAATCCCAGATTACCCTGCATTTTGGGGGTATTAATGCCGGTTTCCATGATGTCGTAGTTGAGAAAATAAGTGAGTTTTCCCGGGTTGCGCAGATTTCGCTGGCGATCAACAAAAAACCCTTTGGGCAGGGCCCCTTCGCTGTATTGCGGTCCGGCTGTCAGGTAGAGATCATAATCATCAAGGGGATTGCCCCGGTCATCAATCAGTTTAAATAAAATCATGGAATAGCGATTGGTGACGTATTCGCGCTTATGGAGAAGCGTCCTGACCTGTTCGATCTGTTCGTTTCTCTGGGTTTCTTCCGTCAGCCTGGTAAGCGCATTCGCCAGCGCAGTATAACCGTCACGGGTTTTAACCTTGAGGCATCGCAAAACCCATACCGCCGTCGGGTGAGTAGCGGCATTGGCCATCGTCACGCTGCGGATGATGCCCCTCTTTTTTCCAGAATGGGCGCACCCGGGCAGAATGCCCATGGCCATGGGCCGTGATCGTGTCATTTGGGTTACAACGAGGTTTTCGCCGTTATTCCCCTCCTGATGCAACTGCAGCAGACTGTAATTCATATTCGCCGCCGCGACACGGACAACACCATCCGATCCTGCTTCACCGGTATACGAATTCAGCGCATCATACAGTTGGCGATCAATGGTCTGACCGGTGAGAACAAAGCAATAAATGCCATGCGCTGTGCAATCATAATGCAACCAGCTTTCATTGAGTTGCCAACTCCTCTCGCTTCCAAGTTCAAGCCAGTCCAGCACAGGTTGTCCGGGTTCAATGCCTTCAAAAAAACACTTAATCCGAGCTAACCGGGATTTACCCAATTGCGCCAGCGCCGAACCGTGGTTAGCCGGAGCAAGCATAATCAGATGGCTTAAGGGGCATGCTGCAAGATTGTTTTTATAATATAAATCCATCCATAGACGCACAACTGGCCCGCCGGTGGAATGGGTGATGCAGGCAAAACGTTCCCCCTGACGCAGCTTGTCGGCCATCTCCTCGCGCACAGCATGCTCAAAGGCGCGGGCTATGTCATCGAGGGTCACGGTGTCGTTGAAACTGATGTAGCGCCCAAGATAGATATTCCCCACTTGAATAGCCAATGCGCCCTCCCTGCACTGACTCTCAAGCCATTGAGGCAGTTCGCCATACGTGTTGGTATGGGTCACACTCCAGCCATGGACAAAGATTACAATCATCGTCTTCCTTAATGTGTAGGCCACAAGGGGTATTGTTGCTCAGTCGGATGATATTGGATTTTCGTGCAATAAAAAACTCCTGAACTGCGTTTCGGGTATGTTATTCGCTAGCTCCCCCGACCAATCCCTGTTTAAAATAGGCTTCCTCCATTTTAAGGATGTCTGTTATGGATTTTAAAAAAAATTTTACACGTCAGTTTCTTATGGCCCTGCTTGCGATTCTCAGCGATGTTCAGGAGATGAAAAAAGCGCGTGCAGGTTATACGCAGCAAGAAAAGGATGAGCGCCGCTACAATTGTCAAGCCAGCTTTGGCCTGAAAAACTGGGATAAGGAGACAGCGGTTGATTTTTCCGCCACGGTGTTTGAAGCCCTGGCGCGTGCTTCCGAACACTTCGTGAATCATGTTCAGATGGTTGAGCAGGTGCAGATGCTGAATGAACACATCCTGAAGGAACTGGTGCCTGGTTTGATTAAGGGCCTTGATTGCAACCAACCGCTGGATAAGGTCAGGGACGTGATTACGCAGCGAATCGAATCAATGAAAGAGCCATCGCTGGCCAATAACCCTTACGTATTCTACGGCGGTCTTGCCGCAACGGCTCTGGCTGCAGTGGCTGTCGTGGCTTTATTGCCCTCCAACGGCCCCAGACAGTAAGGGGTAAAAGCCGATTAGGACCATTAAAAGCGCCCTAATCGGCTTTAAAATCACACCGTGCCCAGGGACGTTAACTTCAGTTGACGGCCGCAAACCCAGGCTTTATTCAAGTCCTGGAACACTTCTTTGGGCATGTTCTGGGGTAAACGCACGGTGGAATGATCATCATGGATTTTCAAACCGGAAATGAACTTGCTCTGCAAGCCGGCTTCATTGGCAATCGCACCGACAATATTACCGGGTTTTACACCATGGATACGGCCCACATCGATGCGGAACAGTTCCTGCGGGTAATCGTCGCGGATGTTTTTCTTGCCAAAGCCTTTACGCTCCGAACCCTGGCGCTGTTCGTAAGCACGGGCGGATTTAAACTCGCTTTTAAACTCGCCATCCCGCTGCCGGGTTTCTTTGACCGGTCGAGACGGTTTCGGCAACTCCTGCTGCCAGGCTTTATCCTGATTAAGCATCAAGGCCAAGGACGCTGCAACATCCATCGCGGAAGCCTCAGGATTGGCTTTGAGGAACTCTTCGATGATGCGGTAATAACCCGGGGCGTGTTCATGTCCAAAACGCGATTTGATATTGGCCATAAACCGTTCCTGCCTGGCCTGTTGAATCATGTAGTCATTGGGCACCACGACTTTCTCAATGCGCTGACGCGTATGACGCTCAATGGTATTGAGGATGCGCGATTCCCTCGGCGTAATGAATAACACCGTGACGCCGCTTCGACCGGCACGTCCGGTACGGCCGATGCGGTGTACGTAGGTTTCGCAGTCATGGGGGACATCGTAATTGATAACATGCGTTACCCTGTCAACGTCCAGACCACGTGCCGCCACGTCCGTCGCCACCAGAATGTCAATGGCGCCCTGACGGAACTGGGCAATGATGCGCTCACGCAAAGCCTGGGTTATATCGCCGTGAATCGCCATGGCACGGTATCCCTGCTGCTGCAGCAAGGCGGCCACTTCTTCGGTGCTGCTCTTGGTGCGCACAAACACAATAACACCCTGATAATCTTCAACCGCTAAAACCCGAAGCAAGGCATCCGGTTTTTGGGCCGGGGAGGCGAAAAGGAAACGCTGCTCAATGGCTTTGACCGTGGCCGTGGCGGCTTTAATTTCAACCGAGACCGGATCATTGAGGTAGCTGTTGGCAATTTGACGAATACGATACGGCATCGTCGCTGAAAACAGCGCAATCTGTTTCTCGTCAGGGAGCTTGGCAAGAATGGTTTCCACGTCTTCAATAAAGCCCATACGCAACATCTCGTCGGCTTCATCGAGCACGAAGGTTTTCAGTTGATGAAGCTGCAGGGTGCCGCGATCGATGTGATCGAGGATACGTCCCGGCGTTCCAACCACAATGTGCGCACCGTCACGCAATTGCTTCAGCTGACGGCTGTACTCCTGCCCCCCGCAAAGAACAGACACGGTCGTGCCCTTCTGGTGAACGCTCAACGCTTCAAACTGTTCAGCCACCTGAATGGCCAGTTCGCGTGTTGGCGCCAGGATAAGCGCCTGAGTTGCCCTGGATTTTAACGATAAACGCTTAAGAATAGGCAAAGCAAAAGCCGCCGTCTTCCCCGTACCCGTCTGTGCCTGCGCAATCACATCCCTTCCTTCAAGCAGATACGGTATCGTCTGTGCTTGAACAGGAGATGGCGCTTGAAACTTCATGTCCTCTAGGGCTTTCAGTAAAACATCCGATAGGTCGAGGGCAGCGAAGCTTGCTAATTCTTGTGTCATAAATGGTTCCAAAATATAAATCGTAACTGAAAAAATGGGTTAACTAATGTAAAAATTGCTCACTATAATAGCAAAATCAGCGCAACGATGCACTAAATTTGTTAGTGTGTGCAATTCTTGGCGTGGAATATTACTAAAAAAACAGGAAGATACATTTACAAAAAATTTAAAAACTAATCTAACTGACAATTTTTTAATCTAAATTGACCCTCTTAATTATGATACAACTTTTTAAATAATCAACTGCAATTGCATGGGAATTAATTCAAAGCGAGCCGGTAGGTAACCCAGTACCTCCCCATCCGCCTCCACCGGCACCGGTCTTCCCAGTGTCTCGATTAACACGGTTTTCGCCTGCCGATAATGCACTTTCGACTCCTGCAGATGCCGGCCGGAATAAATTTTTCGAAATTTCAACAACGCGCGTAAAGGCGTCGCATCAAGGAACATCACCACATCCAGCAAGTCATCATCCAGCCTTGCCATGGGCGCTACGTGCATCCGTCCCCCAAAAAACTGGCCATTGCAGAGGGCAATCATCGACATTTTAGCCTCTTCGGCGGGATGATTATCGTATTCAATGCGGACATCCACCGGTTTTAAGGACAACAACGTTTTAAAGCCATGGATAAAATAATAAATTCCGCCCCCGACTCGTTTCAGCCACGGGGTTTTCGACGCACTGACAACCACTTCGGCCGATACCCCGCAACTGGCGATGTTGATGAAATAGCGGATTTTATCGTTGAACGTGATTTTTCCCACATTGGTGTTAATGGTCTGATTATGGACGAGGCGATCGAGAAACTCCGTGATGTGCTGGGAAGGAAACTGCCTGCCAAAATCACCGCCGCACCCGCAATTGAAGTAAGCTGTCTTGAGGTCAGGATAAGGCAATTGATCCGCTGCGATAATGCCGTTGATGGCCTGGCTTAGGGTGCCGTCGCCCCCGATGATAACGAGGTAATCAGGCCGCTCGCTTAACAGATCACGGGTTAACCCGCTGATGTCATCGCTTAAGTTCGACATGCGATGCGTGATTTTTTCAGACAGGGCGTTGAGCCCCGGCTCCAGAGCCTGCCAGATTTTCTTCCCGGCACCATTGCCCGCAATCGGGTTAATAATGACCGCAATGTGCTTCATAGCAGGGCCGCCAGACGACAGGCCTGATCAATGGCATGGCGCGCATCCAGTTCCAGTGCTTTGAAGGCTCCGCCGATTAAATGCACGGATTGACCGCTTTCGCGTAAGGGGTCGTACAAATCCCGCAATTCATTCTGTCCGGCACAAATGACTACGGAGTCAACCGGCAGGACTGTTTTTTCCTCGCCAATGCGGATATGCAGGCCTTCATCGTCAATGCGCTCGTAAGTCACCCCCGCCAGCATCTTGACCTGCTTGTGTTTAAGGCTTAACCGGTGGACCCAGCCTGTGGTTTTACCCAGGTTTTTGCCGTGCTTTTCTTTTTTGCGCTGCAGTAAATACACCTCGCGCGGACTTGGACTCACCTCCGCGTCGTCAAGCCCGCCGCGATGGCTGACAGTCAAATCAATTCCCCATTCCTTGTAAAAATGTTTCGCTTCATGGCCATGGTGCTCGTGCGTCAGCCATTCCGCCACATCAAAGCCAATGCCGCCGGCACCGATAATGGCCACCCGTTGGCCGGGCACACGCCGCTCCATGATCACATCAATGTAGGTCATGACTTTTTCATGATGGATGCCGTCAATTTGCGGAATCCTTGGCGTGATGCCAGAGGCCAGCACCACCTCGTCAAACCCCTGCAGCAAGGCCGGCGTCGCCTCCGTATTGAAGCGGATATCCACCCCGAGTTTAGGCAATTGATGGGCAAAATAATTGATAGTGTGCTGAAACTCCTCCTTGCCAGGGATGCGCCTGGCCAGATTAAACTGGCCGCCGAGCACATCGCTTTTTTCAAACAGGGTGACGTCATGCCCGCGTTCAGCGGCTACTGCCGAAAAAGCCAGGCCTGCGGGTCCAGCGCCAACCACCGCGATGCGTTTGGGATGATGGACTGTCTGATAAACAAGCTCGGTCTCATTGCAGGCTCTGGGATTCACCAGACAGGACGCCGTTTTATTGACAAAGACCCGGTCGAGGCACGCTTGATTACAGGCAATGCAGACGTTAATCGCGGCACTTTCACCGCGTTTGGCTTTTTCCACAAAATGCGCATCCGCTAAAAAAGGCCTGGCCATGGACACCATGTCCGCATGGCCCTCCGCCAGTACCCGGTTGGCCAATTCCGGCGTGTTGATGCGGTTAGAGGTAATGACAGGAATTCGCAATTCCGGTTTCAGTTGTTTAGTCACTGCCGTAAACGCCGCGGGAGGCACCATGGTCGCAATGGTGGGAATACGGGCTTCATGCCAGCCAATGCCGGTATTGATTAATGTGGCTCCTGCGTCTTCAATGGCTTTGGCCAACAGAACAATTTCTTCCCAGCTGCTGCCCTGGCTTATCAAATCCAGCATGGATAAACGGTAAATGATAATGAATTTCTCACCGACAGCCTGCCGCACTTCACGCACAATCTCGACCGGAAAGCGAATGCGATTGGCGTAACTGCCGCCCCACTCATCCAAACGGTGGTTGGTGTGAGCAACGATGAACTGATTGAGCAGATAGCCTTCGCTGCCCATGATTTCGACGCCGTCATAGCCCGCGCCTTGGGCAAGCTTTGCACAGCGGGCAAAGTGCTGGATGGTTTTGGCAATACGGCGCTTGGTCATAACCCAGGGTTTGAATGGACTGATTGGCGATTTAATGCCGCTTGGCGCCACAATGAAAGGGTGATAGCCGTAACGCCCGGCATGGAGAATCTGCAGGGCAATTTTCCCGCCCGCATCGTGCACAGCATGGGTAATGACTTCATGACGCTGCTGTTCTTTGCTGTTGGTGAGTTTGGCGGCAAAGGGCGCTAAACGGCCGGAACGGTTGGGGGCAAATCCGCCGGTTACAATCAACCCTGCTCCGCCCAAGGCCCGTTCACGGTAAAAGGCAGCGAGACGGTCAAGTCCTTCCTTGTCTTCTTCAAGTCCTGTGTGCATGGAGCCCATCAGAATGCGGTTTTTAAGGTGGGTAAATCCTAAATCCAGCGGCTGAAAGATGGCTTTAAACGGGGTATTGTCAATTCTCAATTCCATGAACGGTAATCCATCGCGGCAACTTAAAAAAAAGAGTATAAGGTTTTCAAAAGCATAACGACAGCATTACTTTAAACGCAGCGGGGAATTCCAGTTGCCTTTTTAGCTTAACTTGCTACCATGCTTTTTAATCCACCTGCCCGGCCCACGATGAGCATTAAAAAATACCCGACCTGCATTGGCTATTGCGCCTTGATTTTCTGGGTATTGGCTGCGCCATTCACTGCCACGGTCAAATCCCTGCCCCTGTTTGAAACCTTAAGCCTGACTTTTCTGGTGAGCTTCCTGTTTTCAGCCATGCAACTCACCCTGCGCAGGCAATGGGCCGCGCTCAAACAACCCTGGCCGCTGTACCTGCTGGGTTTTATCGGTATTTACGGCAATCAAATCCTGTACGTGGCGTCATTCAAATACGCCCCGGCTTCCCATGCGGATCTGATCAATTACCTCTGGCCGATTCTCATCCTGGTACTCACCGGCTTTTTACCCAACGAACAACGCAGCAGCAAGCACCTCCTTGCCGCCTGCTTTGGTTTTGCCGGTGTCTACATTCTTCTGTGCCAGGGAGAAACAGGCTTTGATCGCCAATACCTGCAAGGCTATCTTCTGGCGTTTACGGGTGCACTGGTCTGGGCGCTTTACAGCGTGACAGCACGCTTCTTCAATGAGGCACCGGTGGACATGATTGGTCTTTGTTGTGGATTGGCTGCTGTGTCGTCCGGTGTGCTTCATGTGACTTACGAAACCACCGTACTCCCCCAGGGCAGGGAATGGGCCGTTCTGCTGTTGATGGGGTTAACCACTCAGGGTCTGGCTTATTTTTTCTGGGATTTCGGCATAAAAAAAGGCGATTTTAAACTGTTAAGCCTGCTGTCTTATGGTAATCCCGTGCTCTCCATGCTGGTATTAATCCTCCTTGGGATGGCAAGTCCTACCCGGGAGCTGCTCATTGCTTTTAGCTTGGTCGCTCTGGGCGGGGTCATCGGCATGGTGTCCTGGAATAAAGAGGACTAGCCTCGATTTGACAGAAAATGCTAGACTTATCAACTCACTACAGCCTAAGGAAAATCATGAAAACCAACTCATTGCTTGCTGTCAGTCTCTTTTTTCTGTCCTCAGCGCATGCTGCGGCATTAACCAGCGAGGTTTACGCCACCGAAACCGGCGAAAAAATAGGTGAGGTCGTTTTTGAAGACAGTGAGTACGGTTTACTGATCAAACCAGCGCTTCATGCACTTCCTGCAGGGAAAATGCACGGCTTTCACCTGCATCAACAGGCGGATTGCGGGGATAAGGGCATGAAAGCAGGAGGACACTATGATCCGGCCAACACCAACGCGCATGCCGGCCCTTATGGCAACGGGCATTTAGGCGATTTGCCCGTTTTAGCCGTCGACAGCGAAGGGCAAGCCAATACCCCTCTGCTGGCCCCTCGATTAAAAACCAGTGATTTGAAAGGTCTGGCGGTGATGATTCATGCCGGAAGCGACAATTACAGCGATAACCCACCCCTGGGCGGCGGCGGAGCCCGCATCGCTTGCGGTACCCTTAATTAAACACGGGCCGATGGCTTGGTCAGCATCAGCCCCGCATCGTGTTACTTTTGGGCGATTTGGGTATACGCTGGATTATCGGTGCGAACAAAAATCTGCGTGTAATAAATGTATCCGCGTTTATCATGCGCAATACCGACGCCAGTCATATTGAAATTGCCTTCAATGTTGCGGCGATGGCCGGGGCTGGTGAGCCAGCGACGCACAACTTCCCGGGGCCCGACTTTAAAATACGCAACGTTTTCTGAACCCGAACGACACAGCTGAATGGCGTCATAAATGCGCTTAATGCGTTTGTTAAAATCGATATGGCCAAACGCCATGCGTTTAGACGCCATGTCCTGACTGTGGATAGCCGCCTCATGCGACATGAATTTATTCATTACCAGCGGCTTTAACCCTTTCGACTGCCGGTATTTATTCACCTCATCAAGAACCAGTTGCTGATCATGGGCGTACCGGTCTTCAAGCGCCGCGGCACCCACCGACTGGGCGAAAACGCTCATTACCAGGAGGACAAGCAGGACGGCATTTTTTCTCATTATGATTCTTCCTCATTCGTTGAAAAGGGCAAATTTTAACCCTGATGATCTTTTTTTGCCAGATAAAAGTGAAACACCATGAACTATACTTGCAAATAATGACAACAGGGAGACGCGTGCATGATAAGCACAGAATCAGGACCTAGCGATCGTCGCTTACAACTGGCTCAATGCGGAAGTCATTGGGGTGAAGACATCGATTTCGGCGACTCTGACCATACGGGCAAGGACGAATGGTTTGAGACAGCCGTACCCGGTACCGTGGGATTAAACGGCAGTGAACCCGGTCCCGGACCCGGCATCGTTTTGAAAGACATCGAACACAACCCGGTTGAAATGGTGTGGACGGAAAGCCTTATTGGGTGCATGGGGCTGGCTATTATCGGCCAGGACAAAGACGGAAAAACGGATGCTTTTTTTGCCCACGCACGACAATACGACAGGGCAGACGCTGCCACCACGCCCGACAATCCCATTCACTTAGCCCGGGAATTTGTCAAAAGCCATGATAATGTCCGCGTCTTTTGGGGAACTGATTTTTTACACGGGTGTCGAACAACAGAAGATTACAGCATGGCGGCAGGTTGCCCGCGAGAATGCACAACGAAAATTATCTTCCGATTTGGGCTGTTGGGTCAGGGCCAATGATTGCCTGCCGTCAAGCAGCATGACGTTCCTGCCCAAAGAGGGATTGCTTCGGCCGGGAAAACCGCTTGAAGTGATGAGCAAGCTTGCGAAAGAAGACCACCTGGCTGAAAAACAAGCGTTTTCCAACAGCAAAGCCTTAAGCAAATTCACCCCGGACACTGGCATTCTAGGACGCATGGAAATGCATCTCGCGGAAATCAGGATGCAGCGTCAATGCAAGATGCGGTTGTATCATCAGGACGCCAAGCGGGATTATAAAATCCTCATTTTAAGCCAGGCCATTGAAGCGTATCGCGTCGGCAATATTGACGTATTACGTCGTTATGCCCAGGATGCGGAAAGAAATGTCGCCTCCTTTGTCGATCCTAAAAGCGTGGATGCCTGGCACAAGACCTCCGGCGAGAGTGTTACCGCCAGACTGGTTCAGGACGCTTTTGCTGATGCACGCGACAAAACACGGAGAATGAATGACACCGGATGCGGCCTTAGAGAAGATGGTAATGATGTCCACGATTACAAAGAATATGCCACTGTCGTGCCATCAACAACCAGTCGGGCAGAACTATAGCCTCAGGCGCCCTGCCCGGCATTAAGACAGAAAGGGCTGCTTTAAGCTGAATAAATGGCGCACATGATGCGCATATTATGGTATTATTGAATGAGTGTTTTAAACCCATTCATGACCATGACCCCTTCTCTTCACCGTGATCTCCACCAGCAAGTGCCAGGCTCCTGGCGCATTCGCCTGCAAAATTGGTTCAGTTTCCTACCCGGCATTAAACCCGTTGATCCCCGGGTCGTGACGTTGCGAAAAAAATTAAATCAGGCCCATGATTTCCAATACCTTGACTACTACCATTGTCATGCGGATTATTTTAATCGCCGTTTTAAAAATAAAGCGTTCAAGCATTCCTCTCCGGAAACCAACTACCTGGTCAAGGCCTATCCACCGCCTCCGCTGATTGATCCCGCATTCGCGGTTCTTGGAAGCGGCTCCGTAAATGAAGCGGCATCCGAGCACTTCAATGACGATGAGATGCAGGCTGAATCCATTACTCCTCCCGAAACCCTGGATTGGATTGTAACCGAGGCAGACGCCAGTCAAACCGCCTCGCCCAGTCAATCCGCGGCGTTTTAGCACGCGGTGTTTTACTCCCCTTAAGTCATCTGGCGTCAGGCCGTATTTGCCCCTATGATGGAATGAGAATCGCCACTGAAGGAACACCCATGACTGCCTTGCCGCATTTTGTCTGTACTCACCCCTACCTCAGCATGCTGGTCTTTGCCTGCATTGGTTTTCTTCTGCGCGGCATGGTACGCGTCAACTTACAGGCTGTGCGTTTTGCCATTGACGATCTGGAGATGGCCTTGCAGGACAATGATCTTGAACAGGCGAAGCATTGCGTAGACCGGCTTAAAGCCGGATTTGGCTGGCGATAATGGGTGGCAACGCGCCAACGCGCGTTGCTTTTTTATAATTTGCTGCTGACGTGCACGGCATGAATCACGGCGCTGATTCGTCCGACGCGGGCAATGGCCGCAGGCGTTAAACCATGTTCCAGCAATTGCCGACCATGGGCACTGATGCAGGCACCGCAACCATTTAACACCGACACAGCGAGACTCAAGACCTCAAATGTCACTTTATCGGTCCCGGGATTCATCATGCCCTGCATGCGAAGCCCCGCAGGGATTTTTCCCAGTTCCGGTAGTTCGCTGAGATGAACAAAACGGTAATAAATGTTGTTCATCGCCATGATGCTCGCGGCATTTTTTGCAGCGTCCTCCATGCTAAGATCACCCTGCAAGGCTTTAATGCCAGCCACCAGCGGCTGATTATCAAGGTGATAGGCAACCGCCAACGCTGAGCCTATGATTTGCTCTTTACTCAAACCGTCTGTCTGCTCAAGATCAAGGACCTTGCCCACATTGATACGGGCATCTTTGGCAAATTCCGGCAACAGATCTTTAATGGATTGCAACATGGTTCTCTCCGTTATGATGACTTGTCTTCTGCCCATCAGACATGGATGGTTTCTTCCCCTTTTTTCCAATTGCACGGGCACAATTCATCCGTTTGCAGGGCATCGAGTACGCGGAGCACTTCCTGTGGATTACGGCCCACATTCAAATCCGTGACCATGACAAAGCGGGTAATGCCTTGCGGATCAACGATAAAGGTGGCCCGTTGCGCTACCCCTTCCTGCTCATCCAGGATGCCTAAGGCCTGACTCAGTTCCCGTTTAATGTCAGCGAGCATGGGAAATGGCAGGTTTTTTAAATCCGCGTGATTGTTACGCCAGGCCAGATGCACGAATTCGCTGTCGGTACTTCCGCCTAAAATTTGCGCATCTCTATCGGCAAATTCACCGGCCAGTTTGCCGAATTCAGCAATTTCAGTCGGGCATACAAAGGTAAAATCTTTAGGCCAGAAAAAAACCACCAGCCATTTTTCTTTGTACGTGTTATTGTTGATGACAGTGAACGCATCATGCACATCGTTCCCTACCGTTGCCTTTAATTCAAACGTTGGAAATGGATTACCGACTGTGATCATTTTATTCTCCTCAATTATTCGGTTTCACTGTAAATTTAGCCGCATGGTAGCAATAAGTAAAATTGAATATTACTATGATATTAATAGATAATATCTATTGAATGGTGCCTTGTCTTGGGTTGATTACTGATCAATTGGATGCTTAAATGACTGTCTGTGCAATTAATAAAAATAAGAGGACCTCATGAGCAAACAAGAAAAAATCTGCCGCATCGTGCGCTTCATTACCAATAAAAACTGGCAGGGAACCTGCTGCCGCTGATGGACGTCCCGGCACTGCAGGCTGTTTTGCATTATCAAAATCCAACCGTGGTGCGCCATTTTGCGCACCACCATCCGGAGTTTAATCTTAAAGCCAGCCAGCAGCTTTTTAGCGATTTACTGGCTTGGCTATGGCTAAACGCTTACCGGCAAAAAACGAATCGGCACACTTATTTTTTTGGTCCGCTGCTGCCTCTGGATGCCATGTGGCATACCTTTATCCTTCATACCCGCGACTACACGGATTTCTGTCAGGCGTTCTTTAACGCGTATTTTCATCATGAGGTAGAGCCTCCGGGCGAAGAACATCAATTAACGCCGGACGAACTGGCGGATTTTCTCACCGACTGCTACGACCACCTCGGCGAAGCATGGGTTAATCGCTATTTTTCTGAAGCATTGGAACCCTTCGAATAAGACCAACCTGTCTTTCATCATTGTCCGCTTCGCCATATCGACAAGGCATTGGAGATAACGTATTATCCTTAGGATTGTGTTGGTGTAACTGGCCAAACAAGAATAACAATCAGCCTCCCCAGAGGACAACTGCACAATTAATTGGGAGTGAAGCCATGGCAGCCGAGCATTATTCGGCCTCTCTTGTGAGTCAACTGTCATTACCGGGCACTCAGCAAATGCCTCAAGGCTATTTTCGCTCCAAATTATTTGTTGCTCCTTTTACAACCAATCCGCTCGTTGCCGCAGCAGGACCTGTTTTATCTCTTCTGGAACGATTGGGTGTCAGTCCTTCTTTGCCGCCGGTACAAACCATCCGCGGCAATATTGAACATGAGTTACTGGCCTTTCATAGCCGGGTGCTCGGCAAATCCTATAGCGATGAATTCATAGCCATAGCCCGTTATTTGCTTTGCGCCACCATTGATGAATTGCTGGGAAAGAGCTACCTGCGCCTGCATAAAGAACCCGCCATCTTTGCGGCGTTCACCCCGGCATCTCAGGATGGCACGGGTCCTGAACAGCGCTTTTTTGATGTTGTTCATTTCATCAAGGAACGGCCCCACCAATACCTGGACTTGATTGAGTTGGCCTATTACTGCCTGATTGCCGGCTTTGAAGGCATACAGCATGGGCAGGCCAATGGTCGCAGCGTGCTGGATAACCTGATCGAAGAACTCTATCAATTAATTCAACAGCACCGGGTAAATCAATCGCATCACCTGTTTAAAGAACAGAAAAAGGCCGATTTTAGCCCCGCGAGCCGCAAACCGCTACTGAGGGTGTGTTTTCTCTCGTTGGGATTGCTTATTGCCGGTTACCTTGTGAGTTACCTCCTGCTGGAAAATAAAGCCAAAACCGTCCAGACAGGACATCATCTCATAGCCAAACTGGATGACTAATGGATAAATCGCTACACCTGCTTTGCGAAGCATTAAAACGAATTTTCGTACAATTAAAACCGCAACAAACGCCGTTGTCTTTCCTGTTATTGATTGGTAAAACCGGCCAGGGTAAAACGGCGCTTTTAAAGCAGGCCAATCTTATCCATTGCCCCATCGAGAACGAGCAGGGTGCCAATCTGTTTTACAATAATCAGGGGGTTATTCTTGAGTTGGGCGAAACCTGGCTTCACAGCAGTGAAAGCTTGTTAACCAATACGCTCAAGCAATTGAACCGCTGCCACAGCAATGTCAAAATCAATGGCCTCATCCTTTGCATCAACAGCAGTGAATTGTTGCTGATTGAACCGGCACAGCTTGTCGAGCATTGCAAATCACACATGCAATTACTTGAACGTTTCGGCAGCGCCCTGGGGTATTGCACGGACATGGCCCTTCTGTTCACGCAACTGGATACGCTGGCCGGTTTTTGTGAATTTTTTCAGTCTGAGCACCCCAGCGAACTCGCCAAACCCCTGGGTTTTTCATTGGAAAACACGGGGACCCGCAACAAATTCATTGAAAAGTATCAATCCCAGTTTGACCAGATGATCGAAGTCCTGGGTCAGCAAATTATCAATAAACTGCACCCCGCCCGTTCCAGCGCCAAGCGGACATTAATCCGTGAATTTCCCCTGCAATTAGCCTGCCTGCGGGTGCCTGTGCAGGCCTTGATTCAACAGTTGAACCATCAGCTCTTTCGTCTGCAGGGTTTGTATTTTACCAGTGCGCAACAGGGCGGTTTAACCATTGATCGTTTAAACCGTAAGATTCAGCATGAATATGCGTTAACCGTGCAGGACCGGTTTCAACAGTCCAGCAACTACCGCCCCTATTTTATCGAAGGAGCCATCAAAGCCCTGCAGGAACACACAAAAAGCCATGTGCCGGGCATGAGCGGGCGGCATAAACTGATTGCAGGCATTGCGGCAGGGGTTGTCGGCCTGGCGCTCTGCGGCGTGTCTTATCAACATTGGACGACCTCAAGACTGCTTGATGAGGCCAGCAAGGAGTTACTGGCGTATGAAACGCTCATAGGTCAGCCCAATGGCAAAACATCGGCACTGTATCATCTGTCGCTGGCGGAGACTAAAATAGACTCCATTCCTGTTAATCTGTTGTCGCTGACCATCATTGAACAACTGAAAAGCCAACTGCATTCCAATGCCCAGAGCAGACTGCACCACAATTTCTTACCGGACATGATAGCCAGCCTCGAAGCAATCATTGCCAATCCGTCACAAAGCCAATTGGCCCGCTATCAGGCTTTAAAAATTTACCTGATGCTGGCTGAGCCGGAGCATTTTTCAGAAACGGCGGTGATTGACTGGTTCAGAAGCACTCATGAAGCAAGCCATGCCGCGCCAATGAATGACAAAGAGCTTCTGCTTCTTAAAAAAGCATTGAAGCAGCCGCTGCAGCCCATCGCCATTAACCGTCAACTGGTCAGTGATGTTCGCAATTACCTCAACGCCCTGCCTGCGGCTTACCTGTATTATTCTTTGGCAAAGGACAATTTCCCTAAAGACAAAAAAATCATCGACATACCCGGGTTTGATCTGACCAACAGGGAATTGCCGGTTTATTACACCAAAAAAGGCTTTAACGAGGTTATGGCAAAACTGCCAGCGATCAGCGCACAACTCCAGGACGAAAATTGGATTTTGGCTCGACAGGATTTGCAAAACCTGCCCTCGCAACTCGAACAGGCTTATTGTTTTGAATACGCAACCTGGTGGCAGAATTTCATTCGCCGCACACACCCTCAGCATTACCAGGGCTATCAGCAGGCACGTCTGCTGACTCAAACGCTGACGAAAACCAATGCCATTGAGCGTCTCGTTGAGCTGATTCAGGAGCAGACCAGCCCGTCGCCGGATCAAAGCGCCTCTGTTTTCAATCAACAGGTGGCAAGCCAGTTTACTTCTCTTAACTTAATGAGCAATTCCGCCACGCATGATTTGAGTTTAAACATCAGCGAACTGGAGAAATTCATTACTACGCTGGCGCTGGTCAATGATCAGGGACGCACCGTTTTTGAACTGACGCGCTCACGCTTCAGCGGCGAATCCTTATCCGATCCATTAAGCGCACTGTACAATCGCGCCCGTCAGCTCCCGGAGCCTGTATCCACTTGGGCGAAACAAATTGCCGATGACACCTGGTTTATTTTTATCACGGAAAGCCGTACCTATTTGAATCACCAATGGCAGCGGCTGGTTTTTACGGATTATCAATCGGCCATCGCCAACCGTTACCCACTGGATGCCAATAACCCGGACAATGAAGTATCGCTTATGGAGTTTGATCGCTTTTTTGCACCGGAAGGCACCTTGAATTCCTTCGTGAATCATTATTTAAAACCCTTCCTGGATACCTCCAAACCACAATGGCAATCAAAAGAATTAAACGGCTACGTCATGCCGATTTCCACCGATTTGATTAATGAATTGATACGGGCCAATGTCATCAGTAATATGTTTTTCCCTGAGCACGCCAAAACCAGCAAAATCGACTTCACCCTGCAAAAAATCAATCTGGATCCAGTGGTGGCGAATTTACAGTTATCCATCGGTGAAACCAAACTCACCGACAGCCAGACGAGCGACTCCTACACCCTTTTCAGCTGGCCTCAATCCGATGCCAAACTGGCCATTTACTCCATTGAAGGCAACCATTTTGAACTGGAAGAGAAAGGCCCCTGGGCCTTCTTTAAAATTCTCCAGAAAGTCAATGTGCTGGTCGACAGCAACGACAGCGCGAGCCTTCAGATCCTGTTTGAAATCAACGGCAATTCAGGACGATACCAGCTCAAAACTGAAAATCAGATCAATCCGTTTAGTCCGGGCATTTTAACGGGGTTTAATTTAAATGAAGAGATAGCCTGACGTGTCCATGTTCGGCAACCAGGCATTGACAGGCTGATGTTCTGATAGCATGACGGCGTTTGTGGGTACTGCACAACACGGAAGAAGGCCATTGATGATTCCTGAACTTCTAGCGTACCCTGCCCGTGCAGGCCTCCATGAGAGGATTATTACATCTAACTCATTACAAACCGCTTTCAAGCGGTGCGTGGGAAATTCGATACTCTAATTCATGCAGAACACGCCCGGACTCGCTGCACTTCACATACTCATCCTGAGGCGTACCCCCCAATTTTTCAATGAGCTTTCGGCTGGGGTAATTGCTTTTATCCACCGGGTATTTCAGGTAATCATAGTGAAGCGTCGCCTCCGCCCACTCGATCAGAGCTGACAGTGCCTCATAGCCATAATAATGACCCTGCGCGCTTTTCTTAAGCCAGATGCCGAGTTCCCGGGAGCGGGATTGAACCTCGTGAAGACTGGCATAGCCTAAGAATTCCCTGTTGTCTTTACGGATGAGAATCAAGGCTATTTCCTCGCCTTTGCGCATGGCCAATTGCTTTAACAGCACATGGTCGGCAATTTCCTGGCGGGTTTTGGGCGCGGAAGGCCACATGTAACGGGTAATCTCAGCAGTAAAATGCTCGCAGACAGCGCCTGTGTGCTCTTCGCTAATGGGGACTAATTTCATTCTGGGCGTATCTAAACGCAATTGGCTAAAATCCATTCTTTAATCCCATTAGTCTGTCGTTGCACTGCCCAAATTCTGGATTAATTTTTGGGCAGCATTTTTACGTTAGGATCTTTGGTGTACGCGTTGAGAATATCACTGACCAACTGTTCAATGACACTGTTCTTGGCATCCTCTTCGATCAAACCGACTTCGGCCTTCATGGCAGCCAATCGTTCCTCGATAATTTTAGCCACAGAACCATTAGGGAACAAGGCAGCCAGCAATCGGCGTGCTTCCGCAGGACCGAGATGGCGGTAAAGCTGATTACGAACCGAGGCATCTTCCGCCGTGGTACTGAAGGCCCACAATTCAACCGGCCCCAGAGTCAGCGTCAACAATTGGATGTTCACCCCGTTCTTGGTGGCGTATTGCACAAGAAACGTCGCCCCGCCCTGACGCGGCCCATGGACGCGGGTGCGCAAGGCGGTCTTTGCCGTCTCTGACAGGCCGAAAATCTGAGTGGTTTTTTCCACGGCCTGGGAGGGACCGGCATCCATAATGTAAATGGCGGTACTGAATTCAATCATTACGGAATCGAAGTCGTCAACGGATTGAGAGAGCAGGGCAATCTGCACTTTCCACTTTCGACCTTCCCGCATGTCAATGATAACCTGGTCGCGCACCGCAGCAGACTTGGATGTGCGGTGGAATTCGTCATAGACAATGCGTTTGGGATCTTCACGGATTTCAAGCACCCGCGTCTTATGGTATTCCCGGTACTGATCCGGCACGTTGTTCATGCTTTCTTCCGTTAAATAGTAATGACGGGCAAGAACATAGCGTGCCAGCATGTACATCACGGACGTTTGCCGATCGGCTGCATCACCCCCGCTTTTAGCCACTTCATCGAGGTCAAGCGATACAACACGGGCATCGCCGATATCAAAACTGGTGACCCGGGATAAAATGGAGTATTCGCGTACCGCGCCGGATATCATACGAGAAAACGCGCTGATGAGCGACTCGCCTGTGGGAGCGACGACCTTCTCATACAAGTCCTCAATGGATGGCGTTCGGCAGATCGACGCCGCATCTGCCAGCAGCGGCATGGCATAACGTTGTGCGAGCATGGCTTCATGGACAAACCCGGCGGAATACAAGGCGTCGGTCACTTCCCACCAGGTGGACTTCGAATCCCTCACAAAGCCAATTTCCTCTAAAATACTGTCGATAAATTCTTCAACTCCAGGCGCATACGGGGTTGGGTTGAATTCATCAGCCAGGCTTTTATACAACTCGTCAACCACCATACCGGCCAGATCCGGCATCCCATCATAGGGTTTATTTGCTCCGAGTGGTGTGGTTAACAAGGTGAGGAAGTTCACTAAAAAGGAGCGCTCTGTCGCAGTGGGGTAACGGCAGCCTAATTGGGTGTCAAAGGGGTTAATGGAGTATTCCGGTGTCATGCGCAAACGGTAATAGGCCACAAGGTGGCGCTTGGCAGCGGGCAATGCCTCTTTAAGCAGGGAAATTAACCCGCTGCTTGACGGGCCGATATCAATGATGGCGATGCGGGGCAGGCGCGTTAAGCCTCCCTGCAGGCAAAGGGCTAAGTTTAACGCGTTGGATAACACGGATTTACCAGAACCCGGGCGTGCGTACACCAGATCGATCCAGGTTGTCTGCTGGGTCGAACCGGGTTGAAACGGCCAGGGTTTACCATCGGGAGTGCGGAACAATAACGCACCGGTCTCCCAGGGAGACGCCGGGCGTGTGATGGGGAGCATGGTAATCACATCCGACAAGGGCGCAACGGAAGGTACCGCCGCACTCCGTGTCGTCACCGCCAACATGCTGGATACAAAGCCGGCAAAGGGATCACCGCAGATTTCCGAGACATCGGTGGATCCCCAGCCCTGTATCGCCTTTACCAATTCCGAACTGCGCCGGCGTAATAACGGAATATTGCCTTCCGGCGCCCAGGTGGTGGCAACCACACGCAAACGCACAATGGCGTCATCGGTATTCAATTGCAGGTATTTTAATAGATTCACGGAGTCGCTGATGAGGCGATTTTGTGCGGATGTAAAGGATAGAATGGCTGACAGCATGCCTTTTAATTTGATGGTATTTAAGCCCTCGCTTTCAACGAGGAACGAAATACGCCAGGGTATATGTGACGGTAATATGCGTGCAAACAGGGTCAGGAAAGGACGCACATCTTTGGGAAAAAGATCAATAAACACCGAAGAATAGATTTTCGTACCCACTTTTACCGTGCGCAGATCAAGGCTTTCCGCGTCGCGGGGTATGACCTGTTTAGCCAGTGAAGGCCAAAGCAAATCGGACACATCGCCTTCAAAGCGATTAATCTCGCGAGGAAGAATCTTATCGCCCGGTAAGGTAGCCCGCCAGTCATCGGCTGTAAAATCGGGATCAGCGGTCATGCGGATAGCCTGCACGGCATCATGCACTTCAACCAGACGGGCATAAATGTTCAAGGCATCCAGATCATTTAAGACCGAACGCACATACGCATCATGAGTATCCCTTAACTCAGGAATAGCGGCATACACTGTCTGGGTATTTTTAAAGGAAGGGGCCTTCATGTCCCTCAGCATTTTCAGTTTGGCTTTATTGGCCGCTTTCAATTGATCCTGCGCGAGGTTAAAAGGCCTGGTAAATAGCACAAAGTAAAGCCGCTCTTCCGCACAATATTGCGAAAGGTAATCCACACGCTCGATGAATAAATCGTCAAGTGTTAATTCCAGCCGTTTGGCCGTCGCTTCCGCTGGCGCATAAATGTCTTCAATCACTTTGCGGATGTTCTGCTTGTCATGACTGAAATACACCTGAAAAGCATGGCCAGGCCGGCTCATGGCGCCCTGAAATGCATTCGATAAGCCCTCCACCAGCTGTTCGAATTCTTCGGCACCTGCAAGCGCTGTCACCCCTTCCACTTTAATTAAGGAAATCAGCGACCCGTCATGGTTAACCAATACCGTGGGGCTGTCCGCGGTTTCGAGTTCGCAATACGATTCAGTGGTTTGTTTTAGCGAGGTACTCAACCAGGCAAAAAAGGTATCTATACCTTCAAAAAATGATTCAGCCCAATTCCCCATGGTTATTCCCTATTCTTTACCAGTCATCGTTACTATTGACTATGAACATCAGCTTGACTCCGTAATCTCTTCAAGTGCACTCGCCGCCCAGCGTTCAATTTGCTTGCGAAACTTAGCCCTTGAAGGCAGGAGTCGAATATTATTAAACAGTTTATCCAATGTCTCTGGCGCGGTAGCGCCGGAGTCAATGATCAGCTGGCCGAAGATGGCCGGATCACTGGTCCCTTCCCCAAATTTCTCTTCAACAATCTGGGATCGGAATTTAAAACTGCGATAGATATTCTGGGCACTGCTTTTGTAACCGGTATCATTGGTAATCGCACAGAAAAGCACATGACATAAACTGTTCAGTTCCGTCTGCGACAATTCCGGCAGATAAATCAGCGTACCGCCGCCATAACCACCCACACCCACGGATTCAATAAAGAAGCATTGAGCACAAAAACAACAGGCGGTAACCAGGTTGGATAAGCGGTTGTTGGTGTAATCATTATCCAGATTAACCACTTCCTGGAATAGCCTTGCCTGAAACCCACAAAATTGACAGGTATAGCGATCGCGCTGAAAAACCTTCAGTTCAAAAGCACGAAAACGTTCATCCGCCTTTCTGGCGGAATACAAGCGCCAGGCTCCAGCACTCGCTACTAATTTAAGCTTGCTTTGTTCCTGATTCATAACCATCAATCTTGCCTGTTTGCTTTCATTATAAATCAGGAAGCACTGGGCTTCCTGATTTAACCGCGATGTTATTGTTGATTAAGACTAGCCGCCACTGCTGGTGAAAACAGTACCAGTAGGACCGGCCGTTGTACCACCAGAACCACCGAACATGGTCACCCCAGCCACACCCAGGATAGTGGGCAGGAAGAGAAGCGCCGCGGCAATAAACACCAGAGCAATCGGTGTACCGATTGGGATTTGGGTTGGGTTATCTTTATGTTGTTTGAACTTCATAATGGCGCCCACGGAAAAGCCCAAACCCGCCAGGTAAGAACCGGCAGTGATTAATTTCGCCAATTGCCCGAATGAACCATAAATGGTCGAAGCCATGCCGCCAATGGACTGGCTCGACGCTGCCATGGCGTCCCCTGCTATGCCTAGGCACAAAAACACGGTCGCCATCACAGCGTAATTAATGTAACTGTTTCTTTTCGCTGGGGTATTCACTTTCATCTCTCCTGTTTAAACACACTTAAAATTATGAACCATAAATTGTTGCATTAATGACATTAACCGTTCCCACAATATTAATTGCAAGAATCCCGCCAAACACGTGCATTAATCCTTTGCCCGTACCGCCAGGCGGTTGTCCCTGCGAAGCCGAGCGGGCAATAAGCACCCAGCCTCGTATAAAGGCTGCCAGGCCGATGGTCTGAATGATGATCCTCAAGGCCCAGGCGACAGGACTGCCGCTGCCAAAAAGAGCATTGGTACTTTGATTGGCGCTGGCATTGGCATAGGCCAAAATGTTGGTATTTCCAAACGTGGTCATGAGCATCACGTCCATCGCAGTCGGGAAATAAATAAATACCGCCGCGACAATAAAATAAACCACAGGCTCCTTGACACTGGTATTGGAAGACATCATCGTTCTGGCTTCACCATACACCTTTAAACTATATATGGCCTTAAAGGCAAAGGACAAGCCTATCAGATAGGCCGCGCCGGTTAATAGTCTCTGAACAGGAGCCAGGTTGGAGGCGATATTGTTTAGAATATCGGCCTGACTTGTAATCCAGTTCGTAATTGATTGGTTAGCCATATTCGTCTCAACTGTCTTGCTGGCTAAATCGAATGATCTGACCAGTACTCATAACAACTCGTCCCTGGGTCGCATCAATCAGCTTTACAGTTCCATACCCTGCTATAACAGAACCCTCTCTTACCGTAAGTGTAGACCCATTTGTGGCAATTAACCACGCCCGGCCGGGTATCACAGCCTGAATATAATAGACTGGACGAGGGGTTACTTTTCGCACTATGTGCGGAACAGGTTTCGGTTTGGCCCGAACCGTTAATACCGCAATTTGCTGAGATTGTTGCTCAACTTTGGCCGCCAGTAAACTGACAGATTGACTTAAGGCCGCAATTTTATTAGTTAAATCGTTCACATTGCCTGAAAGGCCATTTAACTGATTATTGATGGTCGTGATTTCCGAACGCATCCCCTGCTGGGCCAACTCAAGCGCGGACAGTTTCTGGTTGACCTCATCAGACACCAGCGTCGTCGGTTGGGGCTGGGTAGGAACAGGGGTCAAAGTAGACGGCGTGGGTTGAGTAACCACCGGTGTGACAGGCGTTGGCGTCACCGGAGCAGTCACCGTTTGTGGCGGCGTCACAGGCTCCGGTTTTTTGGAGAACATGGCTCCCATGAATTTGTAAATAATCATGGCGACCACAATCAAAGCTATCACAATCAATGCATTTTTTCGGACATCTTTTTTAGGAGCCCGCTGCTCGCCTTCCGCACGCATGGCTTCTAAATCATCGTCACCGCCATCCGGATTGACCACATCCAAATCAGCAAACTGATATTCATCGTTGTTTTGATTATTGTCAACCATTTCTTACCTTCTCTTCACGTTAAAGGGAGGTTAAATCCTGAGTAAATAATATACCCACCCCTGTTCCAGAAAATACCTCAACCGTAGTTGGGCGGTTAAATTGCTGCTGTGCGACCTGTCCCCATTGCTTACCCAGGGTAGCCAGACCAATGACCGCATTCTCCAGCGCCGAACGCCCTACGCCATTCTGAATGGTAATGTTATCACCGCCTCCGGTACCGCCAATGGTTACTGTCGTATTGGCTGACTGGAAGGCATTTCCGAAGCCTTCAAGGAAAGAGGAAGCGAACAGCGAACCGTAACGCATCAGGTAATGGTGATTGGTGCGGCTTGATAAAGCCGTTCGCGCGGTGTTGGGGTCAATGGCAAACGCACTGATGGAGGTGGTTTTTGCTGCGCCAGGAACGGACATGGTATTAAAACTAATGACCATCTTGTCCGAATTGCTGGGCAGGTTAAAACTGCCAATAAGCTTCGCCCCTTTAAAACGCCCGGATACGATGGTTGCAAGAATAGGCCCGGGCTCATCGCTGTTAATCGAGGTATCGAGCACCGCAAAGAGAATATCGCCGGTCTTGATTAATGCTTTTGGCGCGGGACCTGTTGCGGTAGTGGCCTGAGGAATGGCGGAAGCCCCCGCCTGATTCGGGCCAAAACCAGCCAAACCAGCCTGTGCCGCGTCTTTTTTGTCTTCTTCTTCGCCGCCGGTATAAACCTGCACCCCGATTTTTTGCCAGGTCTGCAACGACTGGTTTGCCACAGACAACATTTCCGAGGTGCGTTGCTGAATCTGCTGCTGGTAGCGTTGATCGGCTAACTGCTCGTTCTGCTTCTTGAGAATGGCCTGCAGCTGTTGCGCATTGGCGGCCTCCACCGAGGCAGCCGTTTGGGGACGGCCCTGCCCTGCAGGCAGGCCGATCATGGTGGACGGCAGTCCTGGCTGTGTTATTCCATCCAGCCCCGGAACTTGCGCCCCGGTATCCGTGCCTGCTCCCAACTCAGCTGCAGTAAAGCCCGCTTCTTTCAATTGATCATTGCTGAAACCGGCGCGTCGTAATTGCGCCGCGGTAAAGCCGGCTTCTTTCAACTCCTTGGCAGAAAAGCCTGCTTTCATTAACTCTTCAGGGGTGAAACCGGCGTCTTTAAGCTCCTTGGCACTGTATCCAGCGGCCTTCAACTGAGCGGCTGTAAAGCCTGCATTTTTTAATTCCGCCGCACTGAATCCAGCGTCGCGCAATTGACTGGCGCTGAAACCGGCGTCTTTTAATTGCTGCGCGGTAAAACCGGCTGCGCGCAATTCTTTCGCAGAGAAACCGGCGGCTTTCAGCTCAGCCGCTGTAAAACCAGCGTTTTTTAGTTCCGCTGCCGTATAACCGGCTGCGCGAAGTTCCGCTGCCGTATAACCTGCGGCTTTCATCGCCGCAGCACTGCATCCCAGTGTTTGCTTAATGGTAGCGGCAGAAACTCCGGCTGCCCGTGCCGCCTGCAGGGAAGCAACACTGCAATCGGCGGTGCGCCCTGCGGCAATGATCGCGGATGGGTCGATGCCGGCTGCGGCCAACTGCTGGGGAGTAAATCCGGCAGCCAGCAATTCCTGAGGAGTAAAACCGGCGTCTGACAGCGCTTTGGCATCGAAGCCGGCTGCCTTGAGGGCGGCGGCGCTGCAGCCGTTTAATTCACGAATGCGCTTGGCAGAAACGCCGGCTTCAAACAGTTGACGCAGTTTAGCGGGGTCACAGCCTGCGGCACGGATGGCCGCATCGGAGGTGGCAGCCGCCTGTTTAATCTCCTGCGGTGTAAATCCGGCAGCCAGCAGTTCCTGAGGAGTAAAGCCGGCATCCAGCAGGGATTTGGCATCATAACCGGCTGCCTTTAATGCCGCTGCACTGCAGCCGTTTAATTCCTTGATGCGTTTGGCGGAGACACCCTGATTGAATAATGCTTTTAACTTATCCGGATCACAACCGGCCGCACGAATGGCATTGTCATCCAATGGATTTGCCGCGCTGATTTGAGCCGGGGTAAAACCGGCATTGGCCAAATCATTGTCGGTGAAACCCGCTTCCTTCAGTGCTTTTGCACTGCATCCTGCGTATTGCCTGATTAATTTGGCGCTGACACCCGCCAGCCGTTCCTTGCGCAGGGCTTCTACATCGCAGCCCGCCTTCTTGACGTCATCCGGCGTAATGCCGGGAGGCAACTCCGACTCAGCCGCCATGATTTGAGCCGGGGTAAAGCCCGCTTTCGCCAAGTCATCGGGAGTAAAGCCGGCATTAAGCAAATCCCGCGCGCTGAAACCAGCCGCTTTTAATTCGGCCGCCGTAAAACCTGCGTTTTTTAACTCCGCAGCACTGAAGCCGGCATTGCGTAATTCGGCCGCGGTGTAACCGGCGGCCTTCAGTTGCGCGGCGCTGCAACCGCTGATGCGGCGAATGGCGGAGGCACTGACACCGGCTGCCCTGAGTTTCTGCAAAGCGGCGACCTGACATCCGGCATTGCGAACGTCCGCTTCGGTTATTCCTTCCGGCAAACCGCTGGCCCGGGCAATGTCGTCATCCGAAAAGCCGGCGCCTTTCAATTCGCCGTCACTGAAACCGGCATCTTTCATTTCCTGAGCAGTAAACCCGGCGTTACGCAATTCGCAGGCATCAAACCCACAGGCACGCAAACGGGCCGCACTGTAACCGGCGTCTTTTAATTGCCGGGCATTGTATCCAGCTGCCCGCAATTCTTTACAGGAACAAACGGGTTCAAGGTCACCAATCTGATAGCCATTGTCTTTTAGTTGAGCACAGGTACAGGCTCGCTTCAGGTCAGTCATGGCCGCGCCCTGACTAACCACTTGCTGAACAGTGGCTTTGCTGCAATTGCTGTTTTTCAGATCCTGCAACCACAGGCTTTGTTGCGGTCCACCCTCTTCCTCACGGGCTAAGGTAGAAAATCCGACACTGCCTTCACCCTGCGGAGCACCGACAGCTTGCACCCCCGCCCCTAACTCCTGAGTGCGGATGATGGTAGGAATCGCACTTCCGCCGCTTTTAAGCGCGGTTTCGGCCTGGGTGACGTTCTGTATCTGCTGCAGCTTGGCGTATTGCGCTGTAGGATCAAGAGCGCCCGGAATCGATTGAATGTTTCCTGGTGCACTGGTCACTGTGGAGGTGCCCAACGGCCCGACATCCGTTGACGAGCTGAATTTGACCAAGCCAATCACGACGGCAATCACCAAAAGCAGGGAAGTGAATATAATAATGACCCTGGATCGGGTGTTGGTGAACAGCGCTTTCAGATTTTCTTTTTTTCCTGCCATTGCTATAACCCTTCTACCTTGAGTTGCATGACTTTCCCATGCCAGGACACTAATAATACAGGCGACTTCTGCATCTCGTAGGCATGCATGCCATCGGCGCTGGTCATGCTGCTGATCCACCCGGGGGATAAAATAGTCAAATTGGTACGCACAAACATTTTATCGCCTAACAGCCAGGCTCTGGCATCGCCGCCGCTGACGGTTAACCGCTGACTGCCTTGTGGAGGAACGCCATCCAGCACATGTAGCAGGACATCATTGGCGCTTGGCGGTATGCCTTCCTCAATCGGCGTAGTATTGGCATTGGGACCATAGCCCTGAACGCGTAAATCCACACGATAATCCACGGCTTTCTGCCCTGGTATTAATGTCAGCATGACTGGAGTATTAAGTCCTTTTAAGCGGACAGCCAAATTACCATAGTTATAGAGTTTTTGTGCCTGAATCATCAAGGTGTTGCTGGTTTTGTCCCATTGAATATTAAACGCTGTTGGATCGCCCAGATCGTAAGCGCTGATCGGCCAGGGAGCCCCCGTGGAATCTAAAAAGACCAGGGATGACACAAAGCCCTGCGACAGACGAATCACGGGCGGGGTGGAACCGGGTGATAAATTCACGAATTGGGAAGTGGCCGTCGGCTTGGGCGGGGTTCCCGCCGGGGAGGCTTCCGCAAATTCCGAGGCTTCGTAAATCTGCTTCAAACGCAGAATCTGCTCAGGAGTTAGAGGAAAGAGTTGCCGGGTAACCCCTTCAAACGCCTTGGCATCGATTAACTCTTTGTCGTTAGCGGTGATGGTCGGATCCTGTGGGTTGTTTTGCGGTGGCGTCTGGCCCTGATTGGCCGCAGCAGTGGCCGTGGTGGTCATCGGCGGCCGATTGCCCGCCTGCCCGCCCTGAACAGCCTGTGCCCCTTCCGGCAGGCCGGCCTGATTGCCTTGATCAGTCTGAGACAAGCGTTGTTGCAGTAATCGCAATTGTTGCAAAGCCTGTTGAGCCGAATCAGTCTGATCGGCAGCATAAGGGGTAACGGTCAGGGCATTGACTGCCAAAAGACCGGATAGACTGACCCACTGAAGTAAAACTTTTGTTTTTTCCATCAAGTGACTCCACCGCTGGCTTGTCCTACAACAAATTGTGCAATACCAATTCCACGAGGCGAATCAAGCGTTGAAATCCGCGTAATGAGCATAGTGACCACATTGTTTTGCTGAAAAAATTCGCTCGCACTCTGATAGGTAACCAAAATCGGCATTTGCACGCGCCACGAGAAGCGGCCGCTTAAAACCCCTTTTTGCAAAATAATCGGCGCTCGTGTCGCAACGGCGGAAACGATCAATTTTTTTGCCTTCACCTGATCAAGAATGTTGGAATCCTGCAGGGCTTGAAGAAACTGCTGCCAACCATCGGTTGTAAAAAAGCCCGAGGTCGATTCCAGTTCATCCCGGTAATTGACGAAGTTGTAAGTAAATGCCGCAATGGCTGCCTGGTTTGCCCATTGTAAAACCGCGGAATCCGATTGGTTCGGCTCATCTAAGGCAGTCAACGGGGTGATCCGGCCATTAATACTGGTTGCAAAATATTTAGGCTCAGGCGGGTGCGTAACAATATAGGCAAGCATGGAGCCAATGATAAAAATAATAGCCACAGAGACCAGCAGCGCGAACATCAATTTCTGCTGACCATCTCGCGCAAACTTCTCCTGAAAGCGGACTTCTTTTAACTCTTGTTGAGCCATATCTTCCTCGTCTTATTCCGGTATCACTTTAACGGGCGGCGCGTTAACAGGATCCGGCGGCAATAATGCGACTGATGAATCATTAGGGGTATCCCGCGGTGACAGGATGACAGGCGGTGTTACCCCGTTTGAGGCATAGTATTCTCGCTCGGGCTGAGTAAAATAGGCGTAGTAAATCCCACTAATCAAAGCCAGATTGATTACCAGGGAACCAATAACCATAGTACAGGCACGCCTGTAACTTGAGACGTAGAATGATTTGGAATTTTTTATTGACAGCCAAGTCTCTCGACTCATTTTTTCCCCATTAAACCATGACTTCTTGATTTACTTATTTTTCAGCAACATGATGGCTCATTTTCCCGAAGGAATGCAACTATAGATTTATCATCCACCCCTGCTTGCTGTAAAGCGAAATCCGATATTCCTACCTATTTTCTTTAACTGCTTAAAGGACTAACCACGAATTGGGATATACCAATACCTCGCGGAGAGTTCAATGTGGATACACGTGTAACCAACATGCTCACCATATTGGCTTGTTGTGTGTATTCAGTCACGCTCTGGTAGGTTACCAGAATAGGAATCTGCACACGCCAGGTAAACCGATCATTTACTAGACCTTTACGCAAAATCGTCGGCGGGCTTATTGCGGCGGCTGAAACAATGAGTTTTTTAGCCTGCACGGCATCCAGGTTATTTGATTCTTCCAATGCCTGTAAAAACAAACGCCAGCCATCGGCGGTAAAAAATCCGGAAGAAGCCTGTAATTCCTCGCGGTAATTGACAAAATTGTAACTGAAAGCCGCCACAGCCGCCTGCCCTGCCCAGGCGAGCATCGCATCGTCGGACTGATTAGGTTGATTTAAAGGAAAAAGAGGCATGACTCGCCCATTTAAACTGGTTGGGAAATAGCGTGGGGCCGGCGGGTTGTTGACAATCCAGATTAACAGAAAGGCCAACAGAAGATTAATCGCCAACGAAACCAAAAGAATACCCATGACCTTTCGGTGGCCTTTACGGTAATATTCATTGCGAACATGAACGGCCATTAACGCATCTTGTGGCATCTTATCCTCTATACAATTGCATCTCTGAATGTAATTTCAATTCTGGAGTTGGGTGATTTGTCTCCTCCCTGATAAAATGAGACCACCGGTTTGTCGCTCCCCGCCCCTTCAGTGAATATAAAACGGCTGTCGATACCCTGAGACCAGAGGTAATTCGCCACCACTCTGGCCCTCGCCAGTGTCAGCGCCTGTTCACGTCGTGAAGAAACGTATTGGCTGCTGTAGCTGGTTACATTCACCCCGACTTTTCTGAATTGTTTTAAAAACAACACCACTTGATTCAACAAGGCATAGGATTCCCAGCGGATGCGGGGCGATTGATCAGCAAAGAGCGCGGCTGAAGGGATGCTGACTAAATAATCGGAGCCGATAGTAATGACTTTAACGCCGCGTTTATTGAAATTCTTCTGCATGGTGATGACAGCATAATCGGATGTTCCCGCTACTTTTTTAGGGAGACGGTAGGCGTCTTCCTCCAGGGGCTGGTAGTTGCCGCGCTGGCAGCTCGATAACAGCAGCACACCAAACAATACGGCCTGCCCGGTTAAAAAGGCTTTTGAGGTCACACGCCAAAATCTCACTATAGCCCTCTTTCTTGTATGGATTGATTGAGTCTTATCAAATAAAAACATACAAATCATTGCGTTACAAGCACTTCCTGAAAAAACAGGGCTGGGACCGGATTTGTGGTCAAATTTAAATCGACATGGGTGCTGTTTAATGGCAATGTGGCGCTTCAAAGCGCGCTACACTTATTCTGCGGATTCCGTAGTGTTTGCCTTTTCGCGTTCGTTGACGATTTTATCGGCAAGCGAAAGGGTCATTTCCGCAAGAATCTGAGCTGAAACCTCATCGCGTTCGGCCGGCGGATAACTTGTTGCCATCTGGAAGTCTTTAATTAATTCATTGGCCACAGTGCCTGAATATTTATCTTTCGCCCCGCTCACCCGTTCAATAATGGACAGGTAATTCCGCGTTTCATTGATGGGCAACAAGGGCTGAGAAAATTCTTCGGCATCCTTGACCAGGAGCGGTAAGGCATTCGCGCTGCGACGCAATTTGCTGAAAATGGTAAGAACCCCATCCTCTTCCTCTTCGATGAGTTCTTCCACCGGTTCCGGTTCATTGTAGCCGTGGAATGCCAGCAGGGCACTGACGCCGCGTTCAATCGGTTCCACGACGTTGGATTCACGCAAGGCCTTGGTAATCAGTGAAATCTCTTCATTTTCCACTTCTTTTTTAATGCTCAAATCACCACTGTCCAGCACTCGCTGGAAACTGGACAATTGTTTTTGCAGTTTAGCCAGGTAATCATCCGGCGGCGGCTCCACCTTCAGGAATTGATTCAGTTTTAATTGTTTGACCGGTTTAGGATTGGCATAAAACATCCGGGCCCGTACAATTTTGGATTTGAAAAAGATATGGGCCTCACCCTCGGTTTGCTCCTTTAGATCCAGCAAATCAATACGGGCGCGTTTCTCATAGGAGGAACTTTTGGTATCCATGTAACTGTTGGAGAAACTGGTATCCTTCGTCTGGAAGGAATCCACCTTGGTGACATAAGCTTCACCCGCCGTCTTCGTAAAGAAGTCCCAGGTCTCTGTCGGATCTTCAAGCTTCATGCAGATCTTGATGTTGGTGTTTGCACCGATGGAAGCCGCCTCTTCTTTCGAGGCTTTCTGGAAGGCGGGCAAATCCTGTCCGGCGAAAATGGCTGAGAACCCTAAGGAACGCGCCTGGGCTGGCACCACAGCAAACCCCTGCACCGCATAATAACCGTACTCATCGAGGATGCACATGTAGGGGGTTGGGGAATTGGTCGGTTTACGTTCGATAACATCCCGGTAATCCCCCTCCACTTCCTCCCCCAAACCAGCGGCCATCATGGCTTTAAGAGAAGAGACGATCACTTTACCCAGGTTGGCCAATTCATCCGGCGATTTTTCAAGCGCCGGCAACAGCACCACCAGAATACGGCGGTTTAAAACCACATCCTTGAAATCCACTTCCGCGAGGTTTGTCCGGATAATATGGCCGTAAGTATCGGCCAGTGATGAAAACACCCGCACTAACTGCATGGTAATAAAACCGTGCTGCTCCAGAACCTGTGAAACCTGTTTGCCCTTTTTCTCCTTGTTGTAACCCGGGAGGTTGAACAGGTAGTTCCGCAGCGGATCGGTAACCAGCTTGGGCACGGATTCAATATTAACGCTTTCCTGTTCATCGCGGGGGAAAACCTTGTCGATGACAATGGCTTCAAGACGGGTTAAATCAAAGTAGTTACGGATAGTATTGGCATCGAGCAGAATAGCGCCCTCATCCCGCATGTACACCAGCAGCTTCATCAGGGCTTCCACGAAACTGATGGCGCGGCCTTTCCACATATCCCCATCGGACGATTGCCCCGAGGATCCCATGAGGCTGACGACCAATTGGGTCAGCATGCTGGATGACCCCTGGCAAAACGGATTAAGAGTATTGGAAAGACGTTTTTCCTGCGGGCCCACGATGTCACGCGCGCCGGTCATGAAATTGATTAATAACAAATCGTCTTCGCGTCCCATACTGCGAACCATGGAAAATACTTTGGCATAGAGTGAGTTATCCCCTTTACCATCGACATAAATAAAACCGCTGGCCTGCACCAGGGCATTAAAGGCTAAGGAAACCAGTGCTTCGGTTTTACCGCTACCGGTGGATCCGAAAATCAGGGCATGGGTACGCAGGTCTTCATTGGCAAACCACAATTCTTCGTTGGTTTTGCGGTCGTTACCAAAAAACGCAATGCCGCGAGCAATATTGGGCGTTTTGATGCCGGGTTTTAAATCATTGTAATCTTTCACCCGCGCGATTCGGGGCAAGCGGAAAGGCAGCATCTGTTTGCGGGTATAGCTGTAGAGGAAACTGATGCCGCCTAAAATCAGAATGAGGCTTGCGGCCTGAGAAAGGTAGTAACCGACAGCGGCCAGGGAAATCAGCACGATGGAGATATTGCTGGGATCAGCAAAAAAATCCGCTATCCGCTGCCCCATGGTTCGTGTATCCCGGAGCAGCTGCGAAGGATCTATTTCATGTCTTGTATCAATACCGCGCATCATGGCTTTAATTCCTGCAATTCTTTCGGCGACAGTTTGACCTCTTTGATGGCCACTTCAAGCGCTTTGATGGCTTCATCTATCATCGGGACCAGTGAGCGTCTTCCCATCGCCTGTTCCGCGCGCCAATGGGCAAACGGGCCTGCGACTTCGGAAAAAGGAGTTTGTCGGCCTACACAATTAAGCATATACCATAATCGCCGATCAATGGGCTTCAGCCATAAAAATTCCGAGCTTGGCACCACCCCGTCTTCCCGGGCTTCCTGCAATAAGGAGGCCATAACCGTCAGCAGATAGGCATGCTTGGCCAACACTTCCTGCACCAGTTCGGAATTCAGGTATTTTTTAATCACGGGTTTGGCAATGGAAAAGTCAATCTTCCCTTCGGAACTGCCTTTATCGATGCCCTCAAGAATGGCAGCACCCGCCCCCCTGTCCCGATTCATGCGGGCCATGAAGACAGCCGCCAAGGCCATGGCATGCTGGGGGCAACGATCAAAGCCGTCAAAATAGGGGCCCAACTGCAGGGTAAACACCCGTTTGGCGTCGCCGCGTCGGATACCGGCCGTCATTTCCTGACCCGGTACCGGGTTATCCAATATGGCGTCGTCTTTTTTTAACAACTGGTATTTGCGGGCAAACTCCATGGGTGTCAGTGCCATCGCCCAGGGCCCTTTATTCACATCCTGCGAAACCAAATCTTCCTTCACCACCGGCATGATGGCCGGCCAGTTATGCTGCTCCTGCGCCCGCAAGGATTTCATATCATGCGCACGGCGAAATTTTAAGGTGATGTTGGATTGATAAAGAAAAATAGCGAGAAGCACCAGAATCACCACCACGGGGTAACGGATGTAATCACCGACGCTGCCGGTCAGCTCAAGAAAGCGATTCCAGTCAACGGATGCCGGATCCAGTGTCTGCATTAGATAAATGTTATCCTGCAGGGTCTTGTCGGTAATAAAAAAGGAAACCAGCTTCGCCTGCCAGATGTTTAATTTAAACACAAAAGCAACAATGTATTGATGCCCCGTTGCCCAAATAATGTAGGCAGTAACAAAAAGCAGGATCATAATCCAGACCGGAGCCATTGAATTATCGCCGCTGCCGCCTTGTTGCTGTGCTTGCTGAGCCATTGAAGTCAGAAATAAAAATTACCTAGTCCAAGTATATACATACTTTAAGCCGGGTGCGACTATCTGTCTGATTCTGTTGCAGGATTTTTAATAAGCCGCCCTTTCAGGTAAGTGTAGACGCCAGAAAAATGAACAAAACGGACGATGTTGTCGAGATTAATGGCTTTGTCTTTGAGTGTAATCAACGGCCGTCCCAGTTTATCCAGAGGGGTTTTATCAGATGGCAGAAGCAGCAAATCACTTTGGTTAATAAAAATCGCCAGATAGGCTTCGTTGATTTTTTTCTCTTTCGACTTGATGAGATTAACGATGTCTGCTTCGTCAGCATAAATAGGGCGTGAAATAATCTGGCGCTGCAGATTGGCGATAATTCGTTCCCAGGACTGCAAATTCTGGCCTTCACTGGAGTAGAGACTGACGAAAACCAATTGTTGGTCATTGTGCAGGTTGCGCTGCAGGGCATTGACGGCAGATTTTAATTTCTCTTCGGGACTTAATCCCACCTGCCGAATGAAATTATCACGGATTTCCCGTAAATTTTTGCCGACGACCCGTAAAAAATTAGAATCCTCCCATGGACCATTATCAATCGCTTCATTGAGGGTCTTTATAAGAATATCTATTTGTTCCTGAACGTCATCGTCTCTCATACGGCAAGGCTAGCAAAGTGCTTTTTCTTATTTGGAAGAGTATTGGAAAGTATAACAGCATTCACGGGGATTAGTGAGTGAATGCTGTATAAAGATCGGTATCAGCGATTGTAGCCTAAGCCTGAAGAATGGGTTTCTTCTTCCTTGTGTACCAGATGCTCCTGGCTTTCAAGCGTTTTCAGGTTGTTGGCCGCCGTAAGGAAGGCTCCGCTCATCATGTCAACGCGCCTTAACGCCTCGACATTACTGGTATTGGGGCGCATGGCGATAATCTTTTCTATCGGACCTTTCATTTTTTCTGCATCATTTAAACCCTCATGACAGTACCCGGCTATTTCAGCAGGGCTTAGCATTTTATGGGTTGATGCCTGCGGCTTAGGAGTAGAAAACAGCCCTAAAGTGGAAGCGCGACTATTATTTTCGTTTGCCATGTTGTCACTCCTAAAACTTGATGCTTACAGATTAACAGATTTGCCCTTAAGGGAATCTTAACAACGCTGCTTTTTTTACTATTTTTTATAACGACTGCGTTTTAGTCATACATTAACTCGTCCAAAGGCGTGTAATCCCGGCTTGGTCCGCCCTGAATGAGTTCATTCACGACATCCGTCATACACAGTAACCTTAGAGCATTGGGTGTCACTTCGTCAAATGTGACGCGGATGCCAAGCAGGGCATTTTCCGCTTCGTCAAATGTCGCCCCCAACCCATAACCTAAACACAACGAACAAAGCTGATCGGCCCGACGAGCAATGGCAGGCAACAAACCCGTGTCAGAAAAAACCTCTTCGAAGCTGACAAAACGATCATTTAAATAGAATTTGGCATTCATGCCGGCGGCAATTAAAGCCATGCTTTTACGGATATCAGTTTCCATTTATCGCCACCAGGGTTGGGAGGATTTAACCCGGCCAGCCGCAAAACTCCTGAGCCAGCGTAAAAAAACGGGGACAGTAAAGCCATAATGCTCAATCACACCAAAAAAAACGGCGGATATCAACACCAAAACGGCTGTCCAAACGCGAATATGCATAAGAAAAAGAAAAATGGGAAAGGCAGCTCGGGCATCGACGATAAAAAAGCGGGCGCTTCTCGCTGAATCACGCCAATGAGAAGTAGGGGAAAAACCGCCTGCCATAAGAACCTCATTATTATCCGGGATATATCAAGTATATCGCTCAGGATTGATAATTCAAGAGAGACGGCAATCAGGAAAAAGGCGTGAGATCGTAATTATCCTTCTTGGTGAGGCAATTCATGAAATCAGCCAGGCTAGGCGATTGTATTTCTGCCTGGGCTTTAGCAGAAGAATCCGATTCAGGCGATACTGCTTTTTGATTCACTTCAGTACGGCTCATACGGCTTAACATCTTTTGCGTGCTATTGATCATGCATAGCTCCTGCGGTAATTCTTACACATAGACTAACTCTACAATATTAAGGTTTTATTAATTTTCCAACTGTTTTTTAAAAAAAAATTGCAATGACCCTGACGAGCTGCCGGCCGTCCGCCGCCACTTAAGCAAATGATGCAAAGCCTTACAATAACTTTACAATGACCGAACGCGATTTGAGTTATTATAATTAAATCGAATTGAACATTTCTGACGCACAATGAACCTTATCCAAAAAAAAGAGCTTCTGAAGCAATGGAATACAAAAATTGCCAACGTTCCTACCCGTCGAATAGAGACAAGGGATCAGTTACTTAAACTGACCACGATCAATGACAATGACAAGGACAAGGTTGAGAAAAACTACGCTACCTTTTTACACAAACGCCAAGAGTTATTAAGCGACAATCACCAGCAGGGATTCACCTGGGAACCCCACTTTCAATGGGCATTGGGTTTTTTGACTTATTTTTTACCAACTGACTGGCTTTTTTTTAAAGGCTCCAAATTAAGACAAGCATTACTTGAAACGCCCTCGCTCGATAAATTCGACATTCTGAATGAGACTGATCTTGTTATGCCTCCAGCGGGCGTAAAGACAGAACAAATCAACATGGAACAGCCCCTGCCCAGCAACACGGACGCGATGCTTCAGACCACGACCTCTGCGATGCCTCAACTTGATCTTTCTGAAGGATCACCGACAGAACAGGCAACCACTCGTCAATTCGAAGAGGAAGAGGAAGAGGCAGTGATGCACACCGTTCATCCATCCCAGGACGTTTCGTTAAAAAAAGAGACCAAGGACGAAGTCTTCATGACTGAATTGGAGTTTGAACAGGCTCTGCTGCATAATCCCCGCGAAGCCTTGAAGGATCTTAATCAGCAATTGGACGCCCTATCCGAAACCATCGGTGAGAAAGAATTAGTCTCTCTCTTTGAACGCATGGATCTAATTAAAGCAAGCGTGGATCCCTTGGTTTACTATCGTCTGCTGGAAAAACTCTATCAGCTTCAACCCTTAAACACCCTGAGATATTTCTACAGCCTCTATCAGAACGATCCGAAAGAGATGCCGAATTCACATGAATTCATCGAGCAGCATCTCTGGGCAAAAACCGTCGTGAATTTGTTTGCGAAAAACAGCATCACACCGGTGTATGCCATTCAAATCCTGTTGATTTTATTAAGCGCTATTCCACCCCGTCCCAACCTGATGACCAGTAACAACTCAACTGCGCATTTACTTTTAGACAAAGGAAACCGCCCGATTGATTTTTTTGGCGAGTTATTTAAAGTGTGGTCTAAAGAACCCGGCAAGTCACCCATTAACTTACCACTCACGGTCTATAGCGACAAAAAACGCCACCTGCAGGCACAAATTGAACCACTGCTCGACACCAACACCAAACAGAACCGCGAACTGAAAAGCCGCTTTTCGATAACCAAGGGCGATGGGGCTTCCTACATTCAAATGCTTGAGGACATTCTCGACTACATCAAGCCGGAACAGCATCCCTTTTTAAAGCACCTGGCCAGGCAGGCAGCTGAACTGTTACTCGCGATTTATTACCAAAATCCCGATGAACAAAAGGAATTAATCTGGCACGAAGGACACGAAGGTGCGGAAACCTTTCGGTTAATCGCTAAAGTACTAGGGAAACCCGCTATTATTCCTGCCATACATAAGACACTTCTTCGAGGCCTTGATCCGTTTTCTCCTACTATCCCCATATTCCCACATGGCGATTATGATTTCCAGCATGCCGAACGTTATGCTGTTGAGATCATCCTCGGCGCGATTATCAGCCCGGAAATGGCCTTGCTCAATGCACGCCACATTAGACAAATGTATGTCCAAATCAAAAACCCCAGCCCTTTTGTTATCAGTTGGATAGTGAAACGGGTTACCCCGTTTTGTCCCGACATCGTGGCGGATTTAAAGTACGTGTTAGGTGAGGTGGCTATTTACGGTACGGAGGACCTGCCGTCCCATGAACTAACCGATTTCCCTTCTTCCCCCGCTGAGCTTGAAAAGCAGATCAGGGGGCAATTGATAACACTCCTGGATGTTTCGAACACCCAGCGGGGTAAAGAAGAAAATGAGGCGTCTGCTGTTCTTTTCAATCATCTTATCCAGTTAATCAACCACCCAAACAGCCGCCCTGACAACTTCGACAAGGCAAACCAGTTCATCACGCAATTTAAAAATTACCTGACGGATAGCCTTGAGACGGCCCTGAGGAAGCAAATCAAGCTGAGGAAGAACGAATTGTGCCGATGGGAAAAAAGCACGCTCGGTGCTTTTGAAATAGGGGATGAGGCATGGACTATGGAAAAAGTGATGTCCTATAAATCAAATGCTTCCTTGGCTGGATACAATGACCAATTTCACCAGGAATACATTGATTCACAGACCGCAGTCAATGCGTTTGTCGTGGCGATGGAGAACATCAAACCACACGACTTGCATGCCTTAAGGGAGGCCCATGTTGTTCTTACGGAGCTTCAGGTTTATTTGACAGCCAACCAATACAAGGAATGGCACCAACAGCTCACGAAACGAATCCATGACTGCTCCCGTGATTTAAAGCCTGCCCAAAAGCCGCAGAGTACTCACTCACCACAGCTGTTTGCACCCTCGGCTAAAATTCCCCGTTCCCCTTCTGACTTCGTGCCGGATGAATCCAAGAATAGAATATAACACCCTTGCTCAAATGGCTCGACTGTAATAAAGTGTGCAGCATGTTGCCTCGCCATGCTGGTTAATGAGAAGCGTATTCATCGTTTTTATCCTGGTGGTATTTGTTGCTTGCGCCTGCAGTTTCCAACAGCACGCTCCCTTTCTGCTGAACCAGATTAAGAGCCTCGGATGGCTTGGGCCTTTATTTTTTCTTCTGATCTATTGCCTGGCTACCCTTCTTTTTTTACCCACCATGGTGCTTACTTTAGCTGGCGGCGCCCTGTTTGGTCCGGTGATGGGGACCTTATTAAATCTCGCAGGCGCAACCTTGGGCGCCGGTTGTGCTTTCTGCATCAGCCGTTATTTAGCGAATGACTGGTTTACTCATAAAAAGGGAATTCGTCACAACAGGCTGATTCAAGGGGTTGAAAAAAGGGGCTGGCAGTTTGTTGCTGTGCTGCGGCTGGTTCCTCTTGTGCCTTTTAATCTGGTCAATTATGGCCTGGGGATGACTCGAATCCGGTTGAGCCATTATTTACTGACGACCCTGATATTCCTTGCACCGGGTGAAGTCATTTATACCTATTGCGGTCATGCGGGAATGGATGCGCTGATCAATGCTCACTCCATTTACAGCTATGTCTGGCCATTGTTTTCTCTGATCGCCTGCCTGGGAGCGGGTCTGGTGATTAAACTCACGTGGCGTTCACAACACGCGGGCAAAGTACAACCCGGCAGCCCGTTGTCAATGCCAGGTGAATAACCACCAGAACATCGTGCGGTTTACGTCGGTGTTAACCCTACCGGCCGATTAATATAAAAATCGCCGCGGCCAGCGCAATCACGCCCACAATAAATGACGGAATCATCACACCGGGCACAATCGCAATGATGGCCACGATAATTAAATAAACAGCGAGAAGAATAAAACCAATGTTGTTAATCAGTCGCATCATCGAATCCTTTTTAATTAGCGAATTGACAAGCATTCAGATTAACTGGTTTGTTACGGTTTGCCAACATCAGTCGGAGTGTAAACCAGGCTTCGTCTGGCAGTCTGCAGCAGTTTTCTTCTGAATAAGGCGGCAGAACGCACCAGAAGCGTTGACATGGTCAGACGCAACAATTGACGAAACCCCTGATGTACCCGACCTTGCCGCCATCCCCAGACTAACGGGATAACCAGCAAAACGAGCAGGCTCTCCTGACGCTCAATCACAGAACTCAGGTACTGTTTATGTGCAAGTACCTTGTCATAGCAGCGATAAAGGACAGCCTCTTGATGGGCAATCTGTTCAATCAGTTTTTTGCGGGATCCGTGCATGGGGTTTATCCTTGGGCGCATTCAGGTAATGCCTGGTCCTGGCAAAACTCATACGGTGCAGGTTGGTTTTCAATCGTCCAGCTGACAAAGCCAATAAGGCAAGATGAATAAAAAGAATCAGCAGCAGCGTGACAATCAGACTTCCAGACACCAATAAAAGCCCATACCCGATTAATACCGCGACTGTTGCCCAGGTTGTAATCAGCAACGTCAGCAACAGGCAGGCATTTACCAGGAGAGGGTAAACGCTCTGTCCCGCTAATCGGGCTTCAAGCCTGATCAGCGAAACCAGCGTTTTCACTAGGCTAATTTTGCCGGTAATAAAGCCTTCCAACTCGGTTAGCAGTTTCATTTATTTTTTCAATAATGAAGACAGTAAAAAACCGATACCCCCTGCAATCAGGATGGAAGCCAAGGGATTATCTTTCACTCTAACCAGCAAGTCATCGGTGTATTGTTTCACATTGGTGCCCGCTTCGTTGACTTTATTCATCCCTTGTTCATAGACTTCATTAGCTAATTTTTTTCCGTCATCCAGGAGATCTTTTGCAGCTCTTTGTATTGGCGTTTCTTCGTGGTCTCTTGAATTATTTCTTTGGGTAAAATCTTGATTGTTTCCATTCATTTTTTTCTTCCTTGTTTTGTTATTAATAAAAATAATGTAGCACAAATTTTATTGAAAAATTAAAGTTGTGTTAAGAAAGCATAGCACAAAATTTCCTGTTGCGTTTCGATGCCTGCCGTGGTCACGAATCATTTAACCGCGACCTGACGCGGACTCAGAAGCCTTAGCAAACGAATTAATCTAACGTCTTCGGCAAATTTTTTCCAAAAAATTCTATCAATTAATTTAATTTTAAGACTATTTCGATACACTTTACCCATGCACCCATAGGCTGATTATTATGTTCTCTTTTTTTGATTTTGAAGCGATATGTTTTGATACCAACAATGCACACGAACCTTCCGAAAGCTCAGTGGGAAAAACTCACTACGAAAAGGGGATTGAATATGCGAAAAAACTCCGTTTAAATGAGACGGTGCTTGGCCTGGGTGATGAAGGTGACGGGCAGGCGATAATCACCTCAGGAAGTCACCCTGATTTCGTCGCCGGCTGCTTTGCAGGCGCCCGTGGAAAAAAGGTACGATTAATCAAAACAAGCCATGCAGGCGAACCTGCACGTATCGGCGTTAACCACTACGCCATCGACGGCAGTAACAAGCCCCTGCTCATTTCCTATCCCTGTGCACCATCGGTCAAAAAAAATGAACACATTTCTTTTCTAAAAAGCCTCGGCGAAAAGAGCTACCACCTGGACACCAAACGCATTACTTTTTATCCCCAGCAAAGCCTGATTATAAGCAGCCAGACCCCGCAACGAAAAGAGGCCTTCCCTCAAGAAGGCGGCACAGCCCTGGCACTGCATACCATTACGGGATTACCCGTAATTAAAATGCATAAAGACAGTCAGGCTCGCGCGCATGAAAAACCCGTGTTTGAACGGATTGGTAATGGCAGTACAGTCTATATCACCGGACATGGCAGTTTGGGTTCTGATGGGTTAAGTGGGCTCTATATAAACCCTCACACGAACGCGAAACAAAAATGGTCTCTGGAAAATTTCAGGGATCTCATTCTTGCAAACTCGCAATTGCAGGAAAACGATTCTTTAACCATTGTCCTCTGGGCCTGTGAATCGGGTGGCGGGGGTGTCGACAGTGTGGCAGCCAAACTGGCCCTGCTTTTTCAGGAGAAGGGCATTAACACCCGCATCATCGCCTCCACGGTCGAGATGCTGCGCTTTGACGGCAAACCTGAGCCACATGAAATCCTGACAACAGAAGGCGCTTCCGCTTTCAATCCCGATGATCATTACATACCCCAAGGCAGATTACGCTTTCGAACAGCCAAACCCGACACGGTGCGTGTTTTCGACTGCAACAAGGAAGGTCTGTTTGAATCAAAAAATAAGGGGCCAGTGTATTTCACTGCCCAGGGTATGACAGGCATCCAGGCAACGGAAACGGCAAAACTTCTGTCCAAAGCGATCCTTGAAATTCAGTGTTCGCCTTATTTCCGCAAGGATTTAACCGATCGTACGAAAGCCGATAAGGCGGTTAAAGACCTGTTCGAGAAGGACAAGTCCACCTCGCCTTTTGTATTGCGGCCCGCATCCAGACACATGCCCGGTTACTTCTCGTTTGTCCTGACTTATTTTGATAAAGAGAAGAAACACATTTCTAATATTCTTTATCGCATCGACCAGAAGGGCAATTTATACAACGCGGCTGAATCCGATAAGGTAGGGAGTCTCATCGAATGCAATGGCTTATCGCCGCTTAACAAAATCATGGCACTGAATCAGGATTTATTCAAAGGATCAGCCAATTCCACTAAACAGGAAGTAGACGAGGGGTTGATTTCGAAACCTGAATTAAACCCTCTTCCCCCCTCTCAATCACCCTCCCCTTTAAAGGCTTACGACGAAACACCTTTGCATCAAAAAATCCAAAAAGCGGTCAACCAGGCGTCAGCGTGTTACCTGAGCTATCATACACAGGGCGTGAACGATCGGAATCTTAGAAGGGGTCTGTTCAGTTTCTTTCGTCATGGACAGCAGGGACAGGTCAATGCCCGCGAACTGTCCACAAGCATTTCGAAAAAAACCAGCACCGGTGAGATACTAACTCTCCTGCGAAACACCGCGCATTTACGGTTCCATAACCATTCGTTTGGCAGTTACCTAAAGGATGAAATTGATCGTATTTTAAACTTGGCTCCTGACTCAGCGAACAGTTGGGATGTGACAATGGACAAGCTTTCCAGCTTAGCCCCAAAGCCTTAATGACCTTGCTAAACACAAGGGAAAACCAAGACTAAGCCCGCGCATCGTCCTTAAGCTTTTCGCTTAAAAAAAGAAGCAGCGGATGGTGGCAGTCGTAAGCGGTGTTATCGAGCCGTTGAACGGCTTGAACACCCTGAAGCGCATTACACACAAAAAGCGCATCGGCGTTATACAACTGGTGCTGTGTTAATGGCAATTCCTGACAGACCACCCCCCAATCACCCGCCTTGGTTACTAGCCGCTGCCGGATAATCCCCGCCAGCAAACCGCAGGACAATGGCGAGGTATACAGGCGATTGCCGCTAATCATAAACAGGTTGGCAACCGTCGTTTCAGTCGCCTCGCCTTCCGTATTATAAAAAAGCACATCATCGGCTCCACGCTCTGCCGCCTGGCGACGGGCCATGATAGCCTCGAGGTAATTAATCGATTTCAGGCCATACACGGGATTGTGACGGTCTCGCCGCCAACTGGAGGATACCAGCGTAAGCGGTGCGGTAATCGGTGAATAACAGAAGGCTGTCAGTACTAATTGAGGGTCGGTGCCTGTCGTTAAAAGCCCTCTGGCTGACCGTCCGCCGCTTAATAAAGCCTTCAGGCCATTCACAGGCTCTTTGGCTTCATGCAGGCATTGCTGAAGGCGTTGCAGCCAGTGGGCATAAGGCAGTTCAAAGGCAATGCGGAGACGGGCGGCGGAATCGTGTAAACGCTGCCAATGCAAGTCAGGATAACAGGGCTTTCCATCCTGCACCCGCAGGGTTTCAAAAAGCCCTTCACCGAGATAAATCCTGTCCTCCCTTGTAAACGGACTTAATGCCGCAGGATCAGGCGAAAGGGGCGGCATGCTCAGTAATCAAGAAAATCGTCAAGCTCTTCACGCAGACGTTTTTCTTCCAGCATATTTTCCAGACGACGACGGGCATCCAGCGTGCCATCAACAGCCGCTAACGCCTCCACATCAATGTCAATGTCGTCCCCGTCATTGACAAAGGATTCCTCTTCGATGATGTCTTCTTCTTCGCCTTCAAATAATTCAGTCATAGTTAACCTCAGCTAAAAATTTTGAATAAAGAACCCAACAAAATTTTCCAGCTGTATAACTTATTTTTTTAAATTTTCCTAGAGTATTTGCAAAAATTTTTCACGTTCAAGCCCTCACCGCTTTTCATGACAAATGTTGAGTCATTGCCTTATCTGGGCAATAATAAAAAAATGAAACAAAAAAGCACTGGTTATGGCTGATCCGTTAAAAAATGCATTGAGGCAAGCTTTACGCGGTTTGCGCGGCAGGCTCTCGCTTGATTATCAGCAACACGCATCCATCAAGGTATGTGAGCGCATTAAAACACTTCAACAATACCGTAAGGCCCGGCGCATTGCCCTTTATCAGGCCGCGCAGGGAGAGATTGATTTAAGTGCCATCTGGCGTTCCGCGCCCATGCAGGGAAAATATTGCTACTTTCCCAGTTTAAATGACGATAAAACCCTGACTTTTTTACCTGCGACGCCAGCCACTTCGTTTGTAACCAATCGATTTGGAATTAAGGAGCCGGATGTCGCACGCAGTGAAGCCATTTCACCCCATGAACTGGATATCCTTTTCCTGCCGCTTGTCGCCTTTGACCTGTTGGGCGCGCGAATTGGCATGGGAGCCGGGTATTATGACAGGACCTTAGCCGACACCACCTCGCCTCTGTTGCTTGGCGTAGCCTATGAATTTCAGCGGCAAGCGTACCTTTTCCCTCAGGAATGGGATATTCGTCTGCACGCCACCATTACCCCCAAACACGTTTACTGGAGTGTCTAATGCCTAACTACTGGCTGATGAAATCGGAACCGTCCTGTTTCAGTATTGATGACTTGCAAAACGCCCCCAACCAAACCACACACTGGGATGGTGTACGCAATTACCAGGCGCGTAATTTCATGCGCGATCAGATGCAGGTTGGCGATCAGGTCTTTTTCTACCACTCCAACTGCAATCCACCCGGCATTGCCGGCATTGCCGAAGTGAGCAGCCCAGCTTATCCCGATCACACCGCGTTTGATCCCTTAAGCGAGCACCCCGATGACAAAAGCACACCGGAGAATCCCCGCTGGTTTATGGTGGATATCCGCTTTAAAGAAAAATTTAATCACCTCATCGCGCTGGATGCCTTAAAGCAATACCCCGAACTTTCAAACATGCCGCTGCTGCGAAAAGGGAACCGTTTATCGGTCCTGCCTGTCAGCCAGGATGAATGGGATTTTATAAACAGGACGCTTCGGGATTAACCGATTGCGTCTTCACCCACCTCGCCGGTACGTACACGCACGACCTGCTCAAGGTTGTAAACAAAGATTTTACCATCGCCAATTTTGCCGGTGTAAGCGGCTTTGCAGATGGCGTCAATAGCCGGTTCGACCATGTTATCTGGCAGGGCCAGTTCGATTTTAATTTTTGGCAGGAAATCCACCACATACTCCGCTCCGCGATACAGTTCGGTATGTCCTTTCTGACGCCCAAAACCCCGCGTTTCGGAGATGGTGATGCCCGGCACTCCAATTTCCATCAAGGCTTCATGCACATCATCCAGTTTGAACGGTTTAATAATCGCGGTTAGCATTTTCATGGCAACGTCCCCTACTTAACTCATTAATAAATACATGACTGCAAGGTCTAATTTTTGTTAGACTGGCACCCAAGAACAATCCTCGCCGGGAGATTAGCATGTTTGATCCAAAACAATTCGATGATTTAGCCCAAAAACTTTTTTCTACCTTGCCTGTCAGTCTACAGAATTTTGAAAAAGAGATTCAACAAAAATTCAAAGATGTTTTACAGGCCGCTTTTGCCCGTATGGATCTGGTTACGCGTGAAGAATTTGATATTCAAACCAAAGTACTGGCCAGAACCCGTGAAAAACTTGACGCATTAAACGAGCAGGTGGAGGCCCTGATGGCTAAAAGCCAAACGCACTAACCGGCTCGATGTACAGGGCATTGGAAGGACTCTGTACACCCGCCGACATTTAAGTCCAATCAATAAGGAAATCAATGAATCTCGCGTTAACCTATACCCGTAGCGCACAGGGCATTCATGCCAGGGCGGTACATGTCGAAGTGCATTTATCCAATGGGCTGCCGCAATTTACCATTGTCGGTCTTGCTGAAACGGCCGTGAAAGAAAGCAAGGATCGCGTGCGCAGCGCCATCATTAACAGTCAATTTGAATTCCCCTGCCGTAAAATCACGGTCAACCTTGCGCCGGCTGATTTACCCAAAACCGGTAGCGGCTTTGATTTACCCATTGCCTTGGGCATATTGGCTGCATCCGGGCAAATTCCCTCGGAGGGATTGCTCTCCCATGAATTTATCAGTGAGTTGGCGTTAAGCGGTGAATTACGCGGCCACACGCCCATTATTCCCAGTGTGGTCGCTGCCCGTCGCGAGCAGCGGCGCTTGATCATTGCTGAAGCGAATGCACGTGAAGCCGCGCTCACCGCTTACGATCAGGTGTTCAGTGCGGGCAGCCTGCGGCAAGTGTGCGATTATCTTCTTCACCAGACACCGCTTGATGCGATGCCGGCACTGCCTCCCCCTTCAGTCGTTGATCCGGGGTTGGATTGGTCCGATGTCAAAGGGCAGTACCACGCCAAACAGGCCATGGTCATCGCAGCCTGCGGCGGCCATAGCCTTTTATTAAGCGGGCCGCCGGGCAGCGGTAAAACCATGCTGGCGAAACGCTTCACTACCTTGCTTCCTGAATTGAACGAAACGCAGGCTTTAGAATGCGCGGCGATCCATTCGCTTCGCGGCAAAGTACCACCCTATGAACACTGGCGCATCCCTCCTTTTCGCTCCCCTCATCACACGGCCTCGCCCGTCGCGCTGGTGGGCGGAGGCAGCCCACCCAAGCCCGGAGAAATTTCGTTGGCACACCACGGCATCCTTTTTCTTGATGAGTTGCCCGAATTTCACAAACAGGTGTTGGAGACCTTGCGCCAACCCCTTGAATCAGGGCTTATTTCCATTTCACGCGCCACCATGCAGACTGACTTTCCAGCCGAATTTCAGTTCATTGCCGCCATGAATCCCTGTCCCTGCGGCCAATGGGGCAATCCCAAGGCCAATTGCCTGTGTACACCGGATCGAATTAAACGCTACCTCGGCAAATTATCCGCTCCGCTTCTCGACCGCATCGACATGCAGGTGAACGTGCAGGCGTTGTCACAACAGGAATTACTCAAGGCCAGTCCAACCCAGGAAGGCGAAAGTCAACGCATTCGTCTTCAGGTGCAGGAGTCACGCGCCCTGCAAATCAAGAGGCAGGGCAGGCTCAATGCCCGGCTTGACAGCAAAGCTTGTGAACAGGTCTGTTATCTTGGCAAGGAAGAAAAGGCGTTCCTGTCGCTGGTACTGGATAAACTGCAACTGTCTGCCCGCGCTTACCATCGCTTTTTGAAGGTAGCCCGTACCATTGCCGACATGCACAATGAAGAACAGGTTAAGCGGCCCGCCCTGCAACAGGCCCTGTCGTTTAAGCAATGTTTGCAGATGCCGCAGTAAATTCCTAGAATGGAAAACCATGCAATCAATAGATACCAGGCTCCAGAAAAAGCCTGGACCTTGACAGGACTCCATGATGAAGAGTAAAGCCAACATTGAAACCGCCACTGTCCGCGATCATCTTGCCAATGAACGGACGTTTCTGGCCTGGATAAGAACCAGTATCGGCATCATGGCCTTTGGTTTTGTTGTGGAAAAATTTTCCCTGTTTCTGCGGCAGGCAGCCAGTTTTTTTCATAAAGCCCATCTGCCGCTGATGAACAACGTGTCCCCCAGCCTACAAAGTTACTCTGCGATGGTCGGCATTCTGCTTGTCGCGCTCGGGGCCTTGATGTGCCCTGTCGCTTTTATCCGTTATCATAAACTGAAAAAGCAAATCACAACGGGGAATTATATCCCCACCTTCTTTTTTGATGCCCTGCTCGCAATCATTGTTTTCATCATTGGCGTGTTTTTAACTGCTTCGTTAATTCGCGGCTTTTAATCCGATCTGTTTTTGAATCAGCGATTCGATGATGGCCATGCGCATAAATACCCCGTTATGTACCTGCTCAAGAATCACGGATTGCGGCCCGTCAGCGACGTCGCTTTCAATTTCCACACCGCGATTAATCGGTCCGGGATGCATGACAATGGCATCCGGTTTTGCCAGAGCCAAACGCTCTTGAGTCAAGGTAAAGAAGTGATGGTAAGTCGAAAGATCCATGTGCTCTTTTTTACCAAGACGCTCGCGTTGTACACGCAGGCACATCACCACATCCGCCTCGCTGATTCCTTCACGCAAGCTCTCGGTGAGACGTCCGTAATGAACTTCCTCCGGTTGCCATATCTCAGGAGCAACCAGCATTAATTCGCCAACGCCCATGAGTTTGCAGAGGGCCTGCAATGAATTAGCCACGCGTGAATGGCGCAGATTGCCTACCACCGCAATTTTTAATTGCTTGAGGTCTTTCTTTCTTTCAGCAATGGTCATCCAATCGAGCATGGCCTGCGTCGGGTGGGCGTGTTTGCCATCGCCCGCATTGATGATGTGAACAGGACTGTCCTGTAATTGCTGCGCCAACGTTTCCGGTAGACCCTCCTGCGTGTGCCGGATGACGAAAAGATTAATGTCCATGGCGGCCAGGGTTTTAATCGTGTCCTCAATGGACTCCCCCTTACTGACCGAGGAACTCTCCAAATCCAGATTAACGACGGTCACACCCAGGCGCTTGGCTGCCAGTTCAAAGCTGATGCGCGTACGGGTACTGTTTTCATAAAAAAGATTAGCCAGCGCATGCGAAGAATAATCGGGATATTGCCCGTGTTTTTTAAATTGAAAGGCACGTTGCAACAAGGCCTCGACATCCGCTGTTGAAAGCTGATTTATATCTAGAAAATGATTCATGCTGAACTCGTTAATGTGGGTACTGCAACCACTGCTCAAGAATAATACAGGCAGCGGTGCTGTCGACCTGAGAATTTTTAAGTTTACGATATCCCCCTTCGGCAAACAACTGCGAACGGGCCTCCACGGTGGTGAGCCGTTCATCCACCAGATGCACGGGAAGGGAAAAACGCTTTTTTAATTGTTTAGCAAAATGGCGGGCAAGGGGCGTGGTGTATTGTTCAGTGCCGTCAATGCAGGTCGGCAGTCCAACAATCAGGGCTTGCGGTTGCCATTGCTCAATCAGCTTGGTCACGAGCTGCCAATCAGGAATGCCCTGTCTGGCAACCAGAGTCGGCAACGGTCTGGCGCTCAACGTGACGGTTTGCCCTACCGCCACACCAATGCGTTTATAACCAAAATCAAAGCCCAGATAAACACCGTCTGGCATGCAAACACTCCATGAGGAAAAAGAGCAGCGGATTAAGCATGCCCTGCATCAGAAGACAATTGGCTCATTTTAACACCAATGAGCAGGCCTGCGTATTCCCAACGTTCAGAAAAGGGAACATCATAAAGCAGTTCGGATTTGTAGGGACAGACCAACCAGACATTATTCATGACTTCCTGTTCAAGTTGGTTTTCTCCCCAACCGGTGTAACCTAACGTAATCAAGGCATCTTTAGGACCCGTTTCAGCAGCAATAGCGCGAATGATGTCGCTTGATGTGGTCACTGTGACGTCATCACGCAGGGATAAACTGGAGCGCCATCCGCCAATCGGGCGATGAATGACAAAACCGCGTTCCGGTTGCACAGGGCCGCCATAAAGCAAGGGTTGCATGCTTCTTTCTTTTCTCGCCGGTTCGATTTGCATTTGCTCAAAGACAAGGCTTAGCGGGTACTGCATCGGGCGATTAATGATTAAACCCACCGTGCCTTGCACATGATGCTCACAAACGTAAACGACGGTGCGTTGAAAATTAGGGTCGGTCAGAGAGGGCATCGCAACCAGAATGTGATTGGCCAGTGAGGTGTCTATTGCCATGGCCGCCCTCCAATGGTGTGGTCTTAAGTTAAGTATATACTAAATAAATGAACGCATTGAATTTGCATTGGACAAGACCCGGCGTTTTTTTTTGCGTGATTTCATTTACTTTATCAAGCAGGCAAACTCCTCACGCAAAGCCGTGATTAACGCCTCTGCCTTCACTTCGTCATAAGGGATTGACTGCTCACCCGCAGCAGGTTGCCACACACTGTGCGGCCACAAGGGATCGTCTTTGTAACGGGCAATGACATGGATGTGCAATTGTTGAACAATGTTGCCCAAGGCACCGACATTGATCTTGTCTGCTTTAAAATACCGGCTGATCAGTTCGGAGGTTTTACCAATCTCCCACATCAATTGCTGACTGTCCTCACACCTCAGTTGATGTAGCTCACTGAGTCCGGGCAGGCGAGGCACAAGGATTAGCCAGGGAAACGTTGCCTCGTTTTTAAGGTACACTCGCGATAACGGCGCATCGCAAAGAAAGAGTGACGACTGTTCAAGTCGTGGGTCAACACTAAAAGACATGGTATCGAGAACCAGAGTAAAAGCGCAGTGTAACAAAATTACCTCTGAAGGAAAGCCATCCTGTTTCGAAACATTTAACCGGGTGTATGATAAGGAATAACTCATTGCAATAATCAACCATGGATCCCATCACTCAGGGCGCCTTGGGCGCGGCCTGTGCCCAAACGTTTTTTGGCAGGTACAGCCGGCATATCCCGTGGCAAGTCGGGGCTTTGGCCGGCATGACAGCCGATCTCGATGTTTTATTCGGCTCACGAAGCGATCCCTTGCGCATTGAGCTCTGGCATCGCCATTTTACCCATTCACTGGCTTTCATTCCGGCAGGTGCTTTAATAAGCATGCTTCTGCTGATGCTGTTTTCCTATTACCGTAACCATTGGCGTCTGGTTATAGCCGTATCGCTGGTGGCTTATGCAACGCATGGCTTATTGGATGCCTTCACCAGTTATGGCACCGTGCTTCTGTGGCCCTTTAGCCTGCGGCGCATCAGCTGGGATATTGTGTCCATCATTGATCCCTGGTTTACAGTGCCCCTTATTTTAGGCACTGCCTGGTCAGTCATTCATCAGCAGCCGCAGGCTGCCCGATTCGGCCTTGCTGCAGCCGCCCTGTTTTTGGTTTTTAACAGCGTACAGCATCAGCGGGCAATTCATTTTGTGCAGGAATATGCGAAAGCGCACCATCTTAATTTAACCCGACTGCGCGCCATGCCTGAACTGGCAAGCTCCACCCGTTGGCGGATTATCGCTAAAGAGCCGCCCTGCCTTTTTATCGCCACCGCCATCATTCCGCTCTGGGGGAACAACACATTAATACCCGCCTCACCTGCCGTTTTATTTTCAGCCCAGCAATTGCCTTTCCCGCTGTCGCCAGGTCAGCGGCGCGATCTGGCTGTTTTTTCCTGGTTCAGTGACGACTATTTAATTTTAGCCCGCAGCAAGCCCCCGCTTGCTGCCGACGCGCGGTATACTCAGGGGTTTGACACTGTCGTGTCCTTATGGGGAATTGGTTTTCAGCAAGATAAGCCTCATGTTGAACGCATGACGTCGGTTCCCATACAGACAACCTGCAGACGGGTTTAAATGGGCAGGTACTCACCCGGAACCCTTGTGTTTCCAATGTTTAACAATGTCAACAAAAAAATGATTTTTTTTTAAAAAACTATTGTTCCCGGTGCTACTTTTGCGTTATGGTGGATTGTATCTCTTGAAAAAGGGACACAGCCCATGCTTTTTATGGTGTTTACAATTGTCATTTAGGGACGAATGCAATTGCTCAGCTGGAGGATATCCAGTCGACGATTGATAAGCTTTAGCAAAAGGAGGAGTCATGGCTACAGGCGAAGTCAAATGGTTTAACAATGCCAAGGGATGGGGTTTTATTATGCCGGAAGGGGGTGGTGAAGACATTTTCGTTCACTTCTCTGCCATTCATGGTACAGGCTATAAAACACTGATTCCAGGGCAACAAGTAAGTTACGATGTAGAAAAAGGCGATCGAGGCTTGCATGCTTCCAATGTGGTGGCATTGTCTGAAACCACTTCAGCTTAAGCCGTTCCATGCAGTAACACAGTAGCTTTTTGCTGCTGTGTTACCGAACATCATGTATCATTGCCTTTTTTAATGCTGGATTTGAACATGATGAAGCAAGGTCTCCTGTTAATTAATCTCGGCACGCCCGATGCACCTGACACGCGTTCCGTGCGTCGCTATTTGCGGGAATTTTTAGCCGATCGACGTGTGATTGACTTACCGGCACTCATTCGCTATCCCCTTCTCTATGGGCTTATTCTTCCATTCAGGCCGCGCCGATCGGCTCATGCCTATCAAGCCATCTGGAAAGAAGACGGTTCGCCCTTACTCACCCACAGCCGAAATTTAGCCGCGAAATTGCAATCCGTTTTAGGTAATCGATGTCAGGTCGCCCTGGGCATGCGTTATGGCAATCCCTCCATTGAGCAGGCCCTTGAGCAGCTTAAGCATTGTAGCCATATCACCCTATTGCCCTTGTACCCTCAATATTCGTCAGCGGCAACCGGTTCATCCATTGAGAAGGTACTGACCTTACTGGCAAAAAAACCGGTTCAACCCTCGTTAACCATTATTCGGGATTTTTACAATCATCCCCGTTTTCTTGCAGCCCAGGCCCAGCGGATTAAACCTTACCTGGATGAGCATGATTATTTACTGTTAAGTTTTCATGGGCTGCCCGAACGTCATCTGAAAGCCAGTGGCTGTGAAACGGTTTGTGCTCACAGCTGCCCTCCGCTTGCAGCCGCTAATCAGGCCTGCTATCGGGCCCAATGCTTCGCGACCGGCCAGTTGCTCGCGGCGCGCCTGGGTTTGCCTGCCGGTTACTACCAGGTTGCTTTTCAATCCAGATTAGGTAAAACGCCCTGGATTAAACCTTACACGGATGACGTACTGGCGGAACTGGCTTCACAGGGAATCAAGCGGCTTGCCGTTGCCTGCCCGTCCTTTGTCGCCGATTGCCTGGAAACGCTGGAAGAAATCGGCCTGCGCGCTCAATTGCAATGGATGAAACTGGGGGGTGAGAAACTTACGGTCATTCCCTGTTTAAATGACATGCCGCAGTGGGTGGAAAGCTTAGTCGACATTAGTCAATTACGGCAGGAAGAACCGCTTACGGTGTAAGCGGCTCGACTATTAGCAGGGTTCCGTCTTCGATGCCGACCACTTTAACGCGGGTTCCGGCAGGCAACTCCGGCCCAGTTACAAACCAGTGCGCATCGTTGATGCGGATTTTACCGCGGCCATTTTCAATGGCTTCCACCAAGGTCACTGTTCGTCCCACCATCGATTCAAAGGGACGATTAATCAGGGAAGGCGGTGTGACAGCCGTCCGGTGTTTAAGAAAACGCCACCAGGCATACGCTAAGAAAATGCTGAAGATGGAAAACCAGACCAATTGCCACTGCCAGCTTATCAGCAGCAGCCAGGTGAGAACACCGGTGATGGCCGCTGCCATGCCTAATGCAATGAGAAAACCCGCGGCGCCCAAGGTTTCAGCAATGATAAGCAACAGGGCCAATGCCAACCAATGCCAATATAATAACCATGCCATGAAGAGACCTTACAATTGAACTTTGTTCGCATTCCTCGGATTGATATTCTTAAGCATTTCAGTCATACCGCCCAAGGCACCAATGACGCCGGTGGCTTCCACCGGCAGGAAAACCATTTTACTGTTTTGCGCATTACCGATTGTTTTTAAGGCATCGACGTATTTTTCAGCGATAAAGTAATTGATCGCATTAATATCCCCTTCAGCAATGGCCACAGAAACCATCTTCGTGGCATTGGCATCCGCCTGGGCTGTTCTTTCTCTGGCCTCTGCCGCAAGAAATGCCGCCTGTTTATCGGCCTCCGCTCTTAAAATCTGACCTTGCTTATCTCCTTCCGCACGCAGAATTTCAGCCTGCCTGTCCCCCTCTGCGGCTAAAATCGCAGCCCGCTTTTCCCTTTCTGCTTTCATCTGGTTAGCCATGGCATCAATCAGGTTTTGCGGCGGACGGATGTCTCTGATTTCAATGCGGGTCACTTTCACGCCCCAGGGATTGGTGGCGGCATCAACCACATGCATCAGACGATTATTAATTTCATCACGCTGACTCAACATGCCGTCCAATTCAAGCGAACCGAGCACTGTACGGATATTGGTCATGGTCAGGTTACGAATGGCATGTTCAAGATTATCAACCTGGTAGGCCGATTTGGCGGGATCAACCACCTGGAAGAAACACACGGCATCGATGGTCACCATGGCGTTGTCAGACGAAATGACTTCCTGAGGCGGGATATCCAGCACCCGTTCTCTCATGTTCACTTTATAAGTGACCCTGTCAATGAAAGGAATGATTAAACCCAAGCCTGGCAGGAGCGTTTGGGTGTAACGTCCGAAACGCTCAACAGTCCATTCCTCGGACTGCGGGACCACTTTTACACCAGCTAGAACAAATGCGATGGCAAAGATTGCCAATAACCCCAGAGTAATCAATGATCCCACGACATTCTCCCTTCTTTTTCAATTCGCTTGCTGTGAATTGAGGGTATTCTTACTTAAGCTTATAGCTTACCGCCAAGAAGATTGCAAAATCCAATTTTTTTATGCTATAGAAGTAGTTAATGGAAACTTTTGACGGAAAACCATGACTAACAAACAATTTGCTGAACGTCTTAATCGGGAGCTTGATGCCATAGGCGTCCCTCTGCGCAGCGATGAACGCATTGAAGTGTTTTCCAAGCTGATTAAAATTCCAAAATTTAAAGCCGAGGCCATGCTCAATGGCATTACCGTTCCCGATGACACGCTTCTGAAACTATTGGCTGAAGAACTGGAAGTCAATCCCGACTGGCTCATTGGAAAAAGCGAGCAGAAACAAAAAAAAACGAAAGCCAGTTAATGGCTTGATGGTAATCCTCAGGTTTTCATGCGCTTATATCAAGCTTTGTTGCAAAGCCATGCCTTGCAACAATTCACTTGATTACATCAGGAGATTGGGTTGTTTCAATCGTCTCAAAACAACATGTGTTTCATTTTAAATAACATTGCTTAAGAGAAAATTAAGAAAAGAAAGCTGGGCTTATTTTTTCTCTGTGCCGGACAATTTTTTAAAAAACAGTCTCATCTAAGGCAAACAGAATCCAATTTGATAATTTAGCAAACAATTTTATATTGATTCTGTGATTGGTGAGCAAATCTCTGAGATGATCTAAGCCCAATCGAAAAAAGCTATTTTTTGGTCTTTTTTGGTTGCGTAATTTTTTAAGAGGAATAGGCTTGATAGATGCTTTCCACTCGCCAATTCGATGTGCCCAAACAAAGCCCAAGGCGAGTAAAACCAAGAGCTTTTCGATGCGCTTAGGCTCAATGACTCGTGTATCTTCAAATCGCCATCCCTTTGTTTTTAAAGAGGCAAAAAGCGTTTCTATTTCCCAACGGCGCAAATAGCAAGCAATTGCATTTTTGGGTGGTTGATTTGTGATAACAATCATCAAGTCTTCCCGAGAATTTTTGCTTCCGGCCAAATAAAGTGAGTGCCCAAAAACATGGACTTTCATACCAAATACTTGGTGCTGACAAGGGGCTAAGTGGCTGAATAACTGTGCCGAAGCTTTAAATTTCTTTTTGCCAATACACACGTCTACGTTCCCCTTAATCCGTAAATAAAAGGGAATATTCTCTGCTACAAGCCAAGCTATGAGTGCTTTGTTAGGAAATTCTCGATCACCGAGTATGCCTTGTATTGATTCTTTACCAAACGTATTAATAAATCGAGATAATAATTCTATCTGCTCTTTACCCGTCGTGCCTCCTGCTTTTTTTAGCAGTCGCCAAAATATGGGTATGGCTATTCCTTCATAACAAATAGACAACATAAACACATTGATTTTGGCTTTACCCCAATACCAATTTGTCCTGTCTATGGCTAAATAAACCTTGTGAGCTTTATTAAAAAACAGAGAGTATATCCAGCGAGCAATCCAGGTAAAATCTACCTCAAACTTTGAAAAAAAACGGTATACTCTTTTGTAGCGGGAATCAATGCTCGCTCTATCACCATCCATTGCAACCGCAATTTCACTTAAATTAACACTTCTCACCATAAACAAGGCTAATAACATTTGGGCAAAACAGTCAATGCGTGACTTGTGCCAATTCAATCTCTGGCTTAAAATTCCACTCAACTCGCTGATATATTTCATATTTACATCCTTTTTTAGACGAAATGATTATATGAAATACATTTAAAATCAGCGAGTTATTTATAATATCTCATCTCTTTAAGCGTTTTTTGTCCGGCACAGAGTTATTTTTTTCGCGGCTCGTCTCCTAAGCAGAAGAGGGGTATTCAAAACCTTGACCCCGCTATTCCTGAGAAGAGCAGCCATTACCCGTGAAAGCGATGATTGGCGCTTATCGGCTTGGCATTTTTCTCAATGTACTGAATCACTTTGGCAGCAATATTGACATGCGTGGCCTTTTCAATGCCTTCCAACCCAGGCGATGAATTGATTTCAAGCACTAAGGGGCCATGGTTTGAACGAATCAAATCCACACCCGCCACCTTCAAACCCATGGTTTTCGCTGCAGCCACGGCGATGGCGCGTTCCTGGGGCGACAATTTGACTTTAAGGGCTTTACCGCCCTGATGCACGTTGGCACGAAACTCGCCTTCCTTGGCCTGGCGCTTGATGGCCGCTACCACTTTATCGCCAATCACAAAACAGCGGATATCGGTGCCCCGCGACTCTTCAATGAATTCCTGAACCAGGATATTGGCCGACATTTCTTTAAATGCATTGATGATGCTGACCGCGGATTGATGGCTGTCGGCGAGAATCACGCCTTTACCCTGCGTGCCTTCCAGTAATTTAATCACCAGCGGCGCACCGCCTACCATGCGAATCAAATCTTCGGTGTCGTCGGGGGATTGGGCAAAACTGGTGAGCGGCATGGGGATCCCCTTGCGCGCCAACAACTGCAGGGATCGAAATTTGTCCCGCGAGCGGGAAATGGCAATCGATTCATTGACTGTGTACATGCCCATGGTTTCCATGTGACGTAACACCGCTGTCCCATAATACGTGATGGAGGCGCCAATGCGCGGAATGACAGCATCATAGCGCGGCAACGGCTCGCCGCCGCGATAATGAACTTTGGGACAGGACGCAGCCACATTCATATAGCAATAGAGTGGATTAATAATACTCACCTCATGACCCGCCTCCTCACCGGCGGCTTTTAGCCGCTGATGGGAATACAATTGGGGGTTAGTGGCCAATATTGCAATTTTCATAACGCGCTGTTCCCGAATTTGATTTTTTTATTCTATAAGCAGAGCCTAGCTCAAAACTTACCTTTATGCTTGGCCTATCCCGGGCACATCCATTCCAATCCTGTACAAGCCATTAACCGACCAACAACTGGTAGTCCTTAGCGAGTGTCAATGCCTGATGCGGTGTCGTAAAGAAAGCGCTCAATTCCCCCTCAGGATTGAACAGCATGACAGTGCCGCTGTGCTGTACATCGTAATTTTGCGCATCCTGGCTCGTCGGCATGGCCACTTTGGCATAGGCAATGCCCATTTCCCGTGTCATTTTTTTAATCGCTTTGCTCTCGCCCCGCGCGCCGTAGAAATGCGGATCGAAGGATTTCACGTATCCCGCCAGCTTTGGCAGATCATCGCGCTCGGGATCAATTGAAATCATGACCACTCGCGGCAAGGGATTAACCCCTTTTTCCTCCAGAGACCGGTACATTTTTGCCAGTTCCGCCATGGTGGTCGGGCAAAGATAGCCACAGCTCGTAAAACCAAAGAAAACCAGAGTCCACTGACCTTTGAGGCTTTGATTATTAAAGGGTTGATTATCGATGCCGGTTAAGGAGAATTCATTCACGCCGCGCGGCGTTTCAAGCAGAGTCCCATGAAATTGAGAGACGTCTATTTTTTTTCCTTTATGCAAATGCTGTGAAACAAAAAAGCCGGTTACCAGTGCAACCAAAGCCAGTAATAAAATCACTGTCAGATTAATTCGATTTTTCTGAGCCGTCATGTTTCCCCCTAGAGATAATGGTCAATCAACAAAAAACAAAACAAAAGCATTAAATACACAATTGAAAAACGGAAGGTGCGCATGGCAATCACGCCTTGATCGGTTCGATACAGACGAAGCGACCACTGAAGAAAACGCCCCCCCAGCGCCAGCGCCGCTGCCAGATATAAAAGTCCGCTCATACCCACTGCAAAAGGCAGAATACTGACAACCAGCAATAAAATGGTATACAACAGCACATTTAATTTGGTAAACGCAATGCCATGCGTTACCGGTAACATGGGAATTTCCGCGTGTTGATATTCTTCAAAGCGGTAAATCGCCAGAGCCCAGAAATGCGGAGGGGTCCAGGTGAAAATAATCAACACCAGCAACAAGGCCTGAGGATCAAGCTGGTTAGTCACCGCCGTCCATCCCAGTAACGGCGGCGCTGCACCGGCTAAACCGCCGATGACAATGTTCTGCGGTGTCGCCCGCTTTAAATAACCGGTGTAAATGCCCGCATAACCGATGAGGGTAATAAAGGTTAACACCGCCGTCAGCGTGTTGACCCATAACCACAATAAAACAAGCCCACTTACGCCTAGCACGGCAGCAAAATAAATGGCTTGAGCAACCGACACACGGCCGTGGGCAACCGGTCTTTTTTTAGTCCGTGCCATAATGGCGTCAATGCGTTTATCCACCAGGTGATTAATGGCTGCCGCACTGCCGGCACAAAGCCCGATACCTGCCAGAGACACCAGCACCGTCGAAAGCGGAATCCACCCGGGTGCGGCCAGGTACATACCAACCACGACCGTCAGCAGCATCAAGGCGACGACACGCGGCTTGCACAGTTCAAGGTAATCGCGCCAGTCTACCGGTGTTGCCAGTTCATGCTTAGCCTGCATCGCGTTGTTTCCTCATCGTCAGATAAAACATCATGAAGACTGTTGCCATTAACAAAGCAGCAACCCCATTGTGTAACACAGCCACGCCAAGCGGCAGGAGATAAAGGACATTCAGTACGCCCAAAGTGAACTGGGCGGCGACCAGCACCAGCGCGGCAATGGCCAGTAGCCGCAGCGTTTTGTAAGGAACCCTGGCCAGCATCATTACACTCAGGCCAATCACATAAGCCGCAGTTACCAATGCCCAGAGGCGATGCAGGGTTTGAATGGTCACCCGCACCTCGTTATCAAGTACACCGCCCTGATAATTCGCCCCAACCGGTGAAAAGAGATTAAATCCCTGCGTAAAATGCAGAGCAGGCAACCATTGGCCATTGCATTGCGGGAATCCGATGCAGGCAATACCGGCATAATTGGAGCTGACCCACCCCCCCAGGGCAATTTGAATCACTACGATAATCAACCCGAGACCCACAGCAAAGCGCCATTGAGGCAGAGCGGGTGAAGCGGTGTTAAAGGATTGGAGGCAAAGGCAGCTTAAGCAGGAAAAAATAATGATCCCGCCAAGGAGGTGGGCCATCACCACCACCGGCAAGAGTTTCATCGTCACCGTCCACATACCGAGTGCGGCTTGAAAACAAACCAACCCGATTAAGAGCGCTGGCAACACCCAGGGTGTTGCGTTCTTTTTAAAACGGGATACCATCGCGCGGCATCCTAAAAAAACAATGACTAAAGCCAGGGTCCCCGCCGCGTAGCGATGCCCCATCTCTGTCCAGGCCTTTCGCGACTCAATGGGACTATCGGGATACGATTGCTGGGCGGCGGTCAATGCGGGTTTAGCGCTCGGCAGGACCAGATGCCCGTAGCATCCCGGCCAGTCGGGACAACCCAGTCCCGCATCCGTCAAACGCGTGTAAGCCCCGAGCATGACCACAAACAAGGCTAAGGCAACCGCCAGGACGGCGGCATAACGGGTGGTTTTTGTCTGCATGCTAACTACTCTTTTTTTCAACGGTGGTCAGTAACTGTTTTAAGTCGTGGAATATGTCTTCTGATTTGGCTGTTAATCCATAAGACAGAATCAGGTAATTATTAGGATCCGCGATGAATACCCGGTCTTCACCAGTCAAGCGCTCAATCACCTGACGTTGGGCCTGATTAAGACGCAGGACATGAATATCCTGCTCGTGCAGGGCATTCAGCAACGCCGCGGGCAACGCCGGATCGCTGTCATTGATAACCAGCCATTGCTCGACTTCATAAAGCCGTCGTCCCAAAGCAAGGCGCACACGTGCAAGCCGCTCGATCTGCTGACTGCACCCTGAGTCACAGCGGCCCGGGTGCCAGAGCAGCAGGTGCCACTTTTCCTTGTTATTGATGGCATTGAGCGACACGGCAGGTTTCAGCAGTTCCCCTTTGTTGGTCTGGGCGCCCAACCACTGGGGGTGTTTAAAAAACAGGTAAGCAATGGGCGCGGGCGCTGCAAACATCAGCGCGAGTAGAATTAAAGCCAGTTTCTGATTTTTAGTTTTTTTCATGGGTTTTCTTAAGATTCAGTACGATATAAATTACCAATACCGCGAGGGCCATGGCAAACCATTGTACCGCATAGCCATAATGACGTTGCGGAGACAGGGTCACGACCGGCCATTCACGAACGTACCCGTTCGCAGCATTTTTATTGAGGCGAATGATAAACGGATAGACTGATTTATGCAAAACTTGGCTGACTAACTTTGCATCAATTTTTTCGATAACGTAATATTTGTCTTTTTTCTGCTCAATAGCGTCACCCAATACCCATTGTTTAGTCGATGGATAATAAACACGGCCGGCAATGACTGAACGCTGTCGCGGCGTTATCACTTCGGGTAACTGGTTACGGTTAAGGCTGCCTTTAACCCATCCTCTGTCAACCAATACAATCTGGCCATTTTCAAGCAGTAAGGGATTGAAAACATGGTAACCAAACGCGTGGTCATAAAATTGATTATCCAGTAAAAACACCCGGGGAAGAAACCTGCCCTGGACGCGAATACGCTGGTACTGAGCGGGAAGCGGGCTGTCAGGCTGCCAGTCCACGGCCGGTTTTTTGGCGCGTTCGGCTTCCATTTCAAGCGTTTTCTCTTTTTCGTGGGCCCGGGCAATTTGCCAATACCCAAGGCCCGCAAGCGATGCGGTCACAATCACCGCCAGCAGGGTCATGCCCCATTTCGGTGCAAATCGATAATTACCAGTGAATAAATGAGTCATAATTAGATAGAAGCGGGTTCATCTTGTCGCGCAGTTAATCAAAGTGAGAGTATACCCCCCGATGTTCAAATTGTGGTATTTTAATTGAAAGTTTTTTAAGGATTGTTCCATGACTAAAGTTGTTATCATCCTTGCCATGCTCATCATCCTGATTTCTCTGGGTAGCGGCCTTTTTTTCTTAATCCGGGATGAGGGAAAAACCACGCGCACCGTCAAAGCGCTAAGCTGGCGTATTGGCCTGTCGCTTGCGCTTTTTATTTTCCTTATCGTGGCGTTCAGCCAGGGCTGGATCCAGCCTCACTCCGTTTAACGGGCATTGCATGCTTCTGCAGGCGGCGGCTGATTTTGCACAGCACGGGGCGGTTTGCCTGCGGCAATTGCTCAATGCACAGCAGGTTGACCGGTTGCGGCAGGGCATTGAGCTCAATTTAGCCGCCTTAAGCCCGCGCGCTAAAGTAGCCAGCCGTCCGGACGATCCCGGCTTTTTTGTTGAAGATTTCTGCACCTGGCAGCAAAATGCTTTTTACCAGCAGGTTATTTTTGACTCTCCTCTCGGTGAAGTCGCCGCTCAATTGATGAATAGCCGTCAGGTCAGGCTTTATCATGATCACCTGCTGGTCAAGGAGCCTCGCACCCGTCAACCGACGCCCTGGCATCAGGATCAACCCTACTACAATGTCAGTGGTTATCAGAATATCAGCTTCTGGATTCCAGTGGATCCGGTCAGCCGTGCCTCGACTCTGGAGTTTGTCGCCGGCTCTCATCGCGGGCCCTGGCTCATGCCGCGAACGTTCATGGATAATCAGGCCAAATGGTTCCCGGAAGGGTCGCTCGAAGAATTACCTGATATTGACGCAGCGCGCGAGCATTACCCCATTCTGGGTTGGGCGGTTGAGCCTGGCGATGTCGTGTGTTTCCATATGCTGACCCTGCATGCGGCCGCCGGCGTAGCCGACACACGAAGGCGGGTTTTTTCGCTTCGTTTTCTTGGCGATGACATGGTGTATGCCCCGCGACGCTGGTCCACCTCACCGGATTTTCCAGGCCTCAATGACGAGCTGGCCGCCGGCTCACCGCTTGACCATCCCCTCTTTCCCCTCGTCTGGCAGGAGAACGAAACTATTCCCAACACGGTCATCCGTCCGCTATAGTTTAAAGTTCCATGGAATGACAAGGACAATCATGTACACGCTTTATTCATTCGCTACGCCCAATGGCTTTAAACCCACCATTCTACTGGAGGAATTGCACGTTCCTTATGAAATAAAATGGGTGAATATTCGCGAAGGGGAGCAATTCAAGCCCGATTTTTTAGCGATTTCCCCCAACAACAAGATTCCCGCCCTGCATGACAGCGACAATGATTTTCATTTGTTTGAAAGCGTCGCCATTCTTGAATACCTGGCGGAAAAGCATGGCCAATTTCTACCCGCAGCCTTAAAGCCCAAATTTAATGTGCTGCAATGGTGTTATTTTCAGGTGGGCAGCATAGGCCCCATGTTCGGTCAATATGGCCATTTTACCGTTTATGCTCCTGAGCAGGTTCCTTATGCAAAAAAACGCTACAGCGATGAAGTGTTGCGCCTTCTGGCGGTCATGGATAAGCAGCTCATGCAACAGGATTTCATCGCCGGTCACGACTACACCATTGCTGACATGGCCATCTGGCCCTGGATTTATTGTTATGAAGTTTTTTACAAAACACCCCTCGATGCCAAACAGTTTCCCCATCTCGCCAACTGGTATCATTCCTTAAGCAAGCGCCCCGCCATTGAAGCAGCCCTCGCTGCCTATGAGCAACCGTAACACACCAGCAGGCTGCTGCTGTGAAAAGGCCCTCTGCCGCACAGAGGGCCTTCTTCTGTTCTTACAAGGCATCGTCGGCCAGTTGCCTCAGGTACTGTTCAGCCTGGGAAAGAATAGCTGTCTGTTTCTCGTTCGGCAATTTTTCCCAATTCATGTAAGCATAATGAAGGCGTGGGTTTTTTTGTAATTTTTGACGATGAGTATGGAGGAAGTTCCAGTAAAGCGAATTGAACGGACACGCGGTCTGCCCTACCGTGTCATTGGGATCGTACGCGCAGGATTGACAAAAATTGCTCATTCGCTGGATGTATTTGCCGCTGGCTGCATACGGTTTACTGGCCATTATACCGCCATCAGCAAACAGAGCCATGCCCAGCGTATTAGGCAACTCCACCCATTCATACGCATCGGCATAAACGGCCAGATACCAGGCACAGACGTCCTCGGGCTTAAGCCCAGCCAGCAAGGCAAAATTGCCGGTTACCATCAGCCGCTGGATATGATGCGAATAGGCGTATTCACGCGTGTGAGAGACCACTTCACTGAGGCAATGCATGCGGGTTGGTCCTCCCCAGTAGAATGACGGCAACGGCCGTTTAGCCTCAAGGTAATTGAGGCCCGCGTAATCCGGCATGTGTAACCAATAAACCCCACGAACAAATTCCCGCCAGCCCAATACCTGCCGGATAAAGCCTTCTGCCGTATTTAAAGCCACTTTTCTATCCAGGTACGCCTTCTCAACCCACTGGCAAAGTTCAAGAGGCAATAACAGCCCTGCATTGAGATAGGCCGATAATTTGGAATGATAAAGCGTTGCCTCGCCTGTCATCATGGCGTCCTGATACGGACCAAAAGCAGGCAGGTAGTGGTCAATGAAATAATACGCTTCCTCTAAAGCCTGTGCCCGGGTGACCGCCATGTTAAAAGCGTTTAGCGTACCAAAATGATCTTGAAAGCGATTTTTGACCAAATTCAAAACAGAACGGGTGGTGTCATCGTTTTCATGGATTAACCGTTGAGGGAGGTCAGGCGGCTGTTTTAAGCGCTTGCGATTGTCAGTATCATAGTTCCATTGCCCTCCTTCCGGCTGATTACCGGTCCCCATTAAGAGTTGATACCGTTTTCGCATGTCGCGATAAAAATACTCCATCCGTAATTGTTTTCTTCCCTGAGCCCAGGATTTAAAGTCCTGAATGGAGCATAGAAAGCGGTTATCCTTGAACACCTTGACTGGCAGAGGCAGTTCTTTTTTCCACGCGGAAAATTTTTGCCAGACACGCCATTCGCCTGGGCGGGTTAAAACGAGGCGGGTCGCCTTTTCCTCAATGACAGCGCGTTTTAACTCGTTGTCAAAGGTTCCCGTATTCGCCGGATCATCCAATTGGACATAACGCACTCTGTAGCCATCGGTCTTTAATTCTTCAGCAAAATGACGCATGGCTGAAAACAGGAACGCGATTTTTTGGGGATGATGCCTGACGTAAGTGGCTTCCTCCATCACTTCACAGAGAAAAACAACATCGTTCTGCTTATCAAGGCCTTGCAGGGCGTGCAGTGAATGCGTTAATTGATCCCCTAAAATAAAACATAGTGTTGACATGCAGAAATCCGGCTTACATTTTCATTTTCGCACGCACGGCACTTAATCCGCCGTCGACACCGAGAACCTGGCCTGTTATCCAGTTATTCTGTGGATCCATTAAAAAAAGAATGGCTCGGGCAATGTCATCCGGATGCCCTACTCTTCCCAGTGGGTGCATGGCTTTTGAAGCATTCAATGCGAGCTCATTGTTTAATAAACCTGCCGTTAGAGGCGAGGCAACCAGGCCGGGAGCCACGACATTGAAGCGAAGATTGGCATTGGCATACGTGGCTGCGGCCGAGCGTGCCAGACCAATCAATGCAGATTTCGCCGCCGCAATGGCTTCATGGTTTGCCAAGCCGACGGTGGCGGCAGCAGAGGAAATCAGCACCACCGAGCCGCCCTGTTTCATGGTCAAGCCGGCCGCCCGCACGGTCGCAAAGGCCGTGGTCAACGACGCATTCATCACGGACTGGTATTGCTCCTGAGTGGTCATATGAGCTGCTTTAAGCAGCAATGAACCGCTGCAATTCACCACCCCCTGAATGTCACCGGCGCGCCTGAACACGGCTTCCACGGCATTAAAATCAGACGCATCAAGAATGGCGTCGGGTTTTATTTTGCTTTCATCACGGGCGGTAGTAAAAACAGTATCTCCCTGTGCCAGCAAAGCCTGGGTTACCGCCTGACCAATCGCACTGCTTGCTGCAATCACCAAATAATGAGCCATTTTTTTTTCCTTACACTTAAACAGGATTGAGGCCAACTTCAATCTAATGATAATGTGTGAGATTGAACCTTAATACAATAGCCAGGTCGCACCATTCATCGTGACAAAAAAAGCCATTGGAATCATTTTACATGGGGCGCTTTATTACCTGAGCTGGGTGGCCTGTGTTTATTTTGCTCATAGGGAAGCCCCCTGGACGGGTCCCCTTCTCACTCTATTGTTGCTGTTGATTCAAGCGCTCTGGGAGAAAATGAATGGCGCTGATCTCGCCCGTCCGTTGCTCTTCACGCTGTGTTTTGGTGTGTTGGGCGCTGTTGTCGATAGCGTGTGGCTATGGGCAGGCCTCATCGTCTACAAAGCCAATCCATGGGCCCCTTACGTGGCCGCGCCCTGGATTATCGCCCTTTGGTTAAGCTTTGCCTTTTACCTGATTGTGACCTATGAAACGCTATTCACCTATTATAAAACGTTCGGTTTCCTCGCCCTAATCGGTGTACCCATTGCTTATTGGCTCGGAGTAAAAATCGGCGCAGCCTTGCCTCTACACTCCTGGTTTTACATCATCCTGGGTTGTTTTTGGGCCATGGCTTTACCGCTTTTTCTTTGGATTTACCATGCCCGAATACAATCCGCGCCTCAATGGTAGTTGTCCTGAGATTTGCCTCGGAATAGATAATAGGCATACAACGTGTAGGCCAGGAGCACTGGCAGCATGATACAGACCCCAACCAGAATAAAACTCAGGGTGGAATCGGGTGCGGCGGCTTCCCAGAGCGTGACCTGATGGGGAATTAAGTAAGGGTAGACGCTTAAAGCAATGCCTGCGTAAGCGCAGAAAAAGATAACAATGCTATACAGGAATGGGTTTCTTTCATGGCCTGCGGCTAAATTTTTCCAGACCAGGACGATGGCAACAAGGGTTATTAAGGGTAAGGGGCTTAATAAAAGGACATTGGGGAAGCTGTACCAGCGATTAAAAATTTCAGTGTTGTGAAGCGGCGTCCAGATGCTGACAAACAATAAAAACAGGCTGACGATGATCAACAGCCCCTTGGCATAATGGGTCATGTTTTTTTGCAGGGAACCGCTGCTTTTGATAATCATCCACGTAGCGCCCAAAAGCCCGTAGCCGCTGACCAAAGCAATTCCCGTCAACAAACTGAAGGGGGTCAGCCAATCCGCATCATTAATGGTCATTTGCGCTTCATTGATAGGAAAGCCCTGGACGAAGCACCCGAGCACCACCCCTTGAAAAAAGGCCGCAGCCAAAGAACTGATCGAAAACAACCAGTTCCATAACGGTTTTGACTGTTCCGCTTTAAAACGAAACTCAAAACTGACCCCTCGAAAAATGAGGGCGATCAGCATCAACATCAGTGGCATGTATAAAATGGGAAGCAACAGGCCATATACCTGCGGGAAACCGCCATAAAGAATTGCCCCGCCAAAAACCAGCCAGGTTTCATTGCCGTCCCAGACAGGAGCAATGGAATTCATCATTTGATCCCGCTCGCTTTCATTGGCAGTAAAGGGAAATAAAATGCCGACTCCTAAATCAAATCCGTCCAGAATAACGTACATGATCACAATAAAAGCAAGCAGGAAGGCAAAGATTAATGGCAGCATTAGTTATCCTCCCGGGATAAATCAGTCATGTACTGGAAGGCATGGTGTTCCGTTTTATCCTGTTCAGCCTCCTCGGGGCCTCGGCTTATTAATTTCAGGAGATAATACAGATAAAAACCGAAAACAATGCCATAAGCCAGGACTAATAATACAAACGAAATGATCACTTCTTCCAACCCAATAGCCGATACGGCATCGGAGGTACGCAAGAGCCCATAAACCACCCAGGGCTGACGGCCTAATTCAGCCGTTAACCAACCCGCGACACTGGCTACAAAACCCAAAGGGGCTAAGCCTAAACTCAGATAATGGAACCATCGACTGGTGTAAAGCGTTTTCCTGATCCGCAGAGTGAGGCCAACCAACGCCGTAAACAGCATGAGCAAGCCGATGCCCACCATGATGCGGAAGGAAAAAAACACAGCGGCAACCCGTGGTTGATCCTGTCGAGGGACGGTGTCGAGACCGGTCATTTGCCCATCCCAATCATGCGTATTGATGAAGCTCGCCAACTTGGGAATGGTGATGGCATAGTCATTTTGTTGCTTTTCCTGCGACGGCAGGGCAAAGACCACCAGCGGGGCGCCCTTTTGAGTCTCCCAAAGCCCCTCCATCGCGGCGGTTTTAATGGGTTGATGCTCGTGGATCTTTAATCCAACCAAATCACCCACGGCAATTTGCAGGGGGACGAGGATTAAAGCTGACCACAATGCGAACGAAAGGCATGTTTTCGCAACCGCAACGGCTTTATCCTTTAAGAGGTAATAACCGGATACCGCAATAATCACAAACGAGGTCGTCACATAAGAAGCCAGCATCATGTGAATGAAGCGAGGAATAAAGGATGGATTAAACACGACAGCCCACCAGCTGGCAACGATGTATTTGCCATCCATGAGCTCATAGCCGCTGGGCATCTGCATCCAGGAGTTGGCCGATAAAATCCAAAAAGCCGAGACGGTTGTTCCCAGAGCGACCAGGATGGTGGCGGTAAAATGCAACCAGGGAGGAACCCGTTGCCAGCCAAACAGCATGATGCCTAAAAATCCCGCTTCAAGGAAAAAGGCAGTCAGCGTCTCGTAGGCAAACAGTGCACCGAGAACATTGCCGAACTCACTGATAAACGGGCCAAAATTGGTGCCTATCTGATAAGCAAGCACTATCCCGGAGACAACGCCCATACCAAAGGTGAGCGCAAAAATTTTGGTCCATAATTTACAAATTTTAAGGTAGTCGCTCTTTCCTGTCTTAAGCCACAGGCCTTCCATGATAATCAGGAATACCGCCAACCCGAGGTTCAATGTCGGAAACAGAATATGAAACCCAATGCTAAATCCAAATTGAATTCGCGATAGAAGTTCTACACCCATGGTCTTTACGCCCCATGATTTGTTATGTGCCCATCATACCATAAAAATAGAGGATGGGGTCCGTTCCCTGCTGCTTTTCCGTCTGCCTGGAAATGATTGCTGGGACGCTCCCCGCAGCCATTTCCAGGCATTGATGACTAGGATGTTTGTTTGCCGCTGACACCCTCATTCACGCGATCGAATCGATCGAGATTCATCACCTTCACCCAGGCTTTAACGAAATCCTGAATAAATTGTTCCTGAGCATCATTACTGCCATAGACTTCGGCCACTGCCCTCAATTCGGAATTGGAACCAAAGATGAGGTCAACAGAAGTGGCTTTCCATTTTAATTTCCCTGTAGACCTATCGTACCCCTCGTACTCGCCTTCCACTGATGAGGATTTTTTCCATTCAGTCGACATGTCCAAGAGGTTGACAAAATAATCATTGCTCAAGGTGCCTGGTTTCGTCGTGAACACACCGTCATTGCCATTAGCCGCATTGGCGCCCAGCACACGCATCCCGCCGATCAGTACAGTCATTTCAGGAACGGTGAGATCAAGAAGGCTCGCCTTTTCAACTAACATTTCCGGAGGGGATTTCACATTATCTTTTTCAAAGTAGTTTCGAAAGCCATCAGCTGTGGGTCTTAAGACCGCGAACGAGTCGACATCGGTCTGCTCCTGTAGCGCGTCGTTACGACCGGGAGTAAAAGGGACGACGATATCAACCCCCCCTTTTTTTGCCGCCTGTTCAATGGCTACGCCTCCTCCCAATACGATCAGATCAGCCAGTGAGATTTTTTTGCCATTGGCTTGCCCCTGATTAAATTCATCCCTTATTTTTTCAAGCGTACTCAACACACCAGCCAACTCCAGGGGATTATTCACAGGCCAGTTTTTTTGCGGCTCGAGGCGAATCCGGGCGCCATTAGCACCTCCACGCCTGTCTGTTTTGCGGAATACTGAAGCAGATGCCCAGGCTGTTCTGACCAGCTGAGGCCCGGTTAATTGCGAATTGATAATTTTCGTTTTCAGCGTCTCAATGTCTTTCGCATCGACCAGAGGATAATCAACAGCCGGGATTGGATCCTGCCATATCATCACTTCTTTAGGCACCATCGACCCTAAATAGCGGGAACGCGGCCCCATATCCCGGTGGGTTAATTTAAACCAGGCTTTGGCAAACGCCATTTCGAACTCTTTGGGATTATCCCTAAAACGTTTGGCAATTTTGCTATAGGCAGGATCAAATTTAAGCGCCAAATCCGTTGTAAACATCATCGGCGGATGTCTTTTGGCTGCATCCGAAGCATCGGGTACCAAGGATGAGGCACTTTTATCTTCAGGCATCCATTGAATGGCTCCCGCTGGACTCCTGGTTTGTACCCAGTTGAAGCGAAACAGGTTGTCTAGGTAATTGTGGGTAAACTGTACCGGGGAAACCGTCCAGGCACCCTCAAGACCACTGGTTATCGTGTCTTTTCCTTTTCCTGTACCATAACTGTTTTTCCAACCAAAGCCTTGTTCTTCAATGGCTGCATTTTCGGGGGAAGGGCCTAAATATTTTCCGGAAGCCGCGCCATGGGCTTTACCAAAACTGTGTCCACCGGCAATCAAAGCCACCGTTTCTTCATCGTTCATGGCCATGCGGGCAAAGGTTTCACGAATATCTCTGGCAGCGGCCAGAGGATCGGGATTCCCCTGCGGACCCTCAGGATTAACGTAGATGAGTCCCATTTGAGTTGCGGCGAAAGGTTTATCCAATACCTTGTCTTTTGTCTCCCGATGACTGGCCAGCCATTCACTTTCAGAGCCCCAATTCACCAATTCCGGCTCCCAGGCATCGACACGCCCCCCGGCAAAGCCCAGCGTTTTAAATCCCATTGATTCCAATGCGACATTGCCTGCCAGAATCATTAAATCAGACCATGAAATGTTATTCCCATATTTTTTCTTAATCGGCCAAAGCAGACGTCGCGCCTTATCGAGGTTAACGTTATCCGGCCAGCTGTTTAATGGGGCAAAACGCTGCATTCCACCGTCTCCGCCCCCACGACCGTCAAAAATACGATAAGTTCCTGCACTATGCCAGGCCATTCGAATGAACAGAGGACCATAATGGCCAAAATCAGCAGGCCACCAATCCTGAGATTGAGTCATCAACGCGGTGAGATCGCTTTTAACAGCATTGAGGTCCAGAGTATTAAACGCTTTGGCATAATCAAAATCAGGGCCCATTGGATTTTCCAGGGCATCATGCTGGCGAAGCGGACTGAGATCCAGCGCCTTCGGAAACCAGTACTGGTTAGTTTTTGGCGGGCTGGCTTCAACGTTTGCATGAAGGGGAACCATCGGCGCCATGGTGAAAACCAACAGCGATGAAAAAACAGCTTTCCGGCTAATCATGATCATCCCTAACTTAATTAATTAATGATTTTTCCCAGTGTGACGGATTTGATGCAATAGAGCAATCGTTACTGTCAATACCAAATAACCCTTAAGCGTTTATTGCTTCGCATAGGTTTTGGCGCGTAAGCAATAGCCATGTTCAATGCTGGTTTTATTCAGGTAAGTCCAGGTAGACGCCATGGAGCCATCCTGTTTGACTTCCGCTGCCACGACCCCGGTTTCCGCTGCGTTTTTAGGGTTGATAAAAACGAGGGTCAGCTGCCGTTTTTCTGGGAAATAAATGCCCGTGCCCAGGTAAGAGGAGCCATCATCACACAGCGATTTGATGCGGTAAGTTTCCCCGGTTTTTTCAATGGACATGTTGCATTTAAAATCGGCATGGGTATCGATTTCCTTACCACCGCATTCATAGCGGCCTTCCAGTTTAACGGGCTCAGCCGCTGCATAGGCGCTCTGGACCATTGTGACTAACAGCATTGCAACCATGGATTTCAGCATGTCTTTTCTCTGCATTTGAAGTGAACTATGATTTTTACGCGTTGCCTTAGCGGCGTCAACCGCTATTTGACAAGAGGCAAATCGGACCATCGCGTGGTATAGCAGGGAGAGCGCATGGCAGAACGCATGGCCCAGGGCCTGGCATGTCCCTCCGCGCCAAGACGAATCATCTGACCGCCGTATTTTTGATTGATCGCATCATAAACCGCCAGGAACCGTCTGGTCTGCTGCTGTTGATGGGGGGACGACGAATCAAAAAGATCCAGTTGCTGCACAGTCTGGCGTTGTAAATCGCCCAAATAGACGCCGACTTTATTGTATTGGAAACCCGAACGGTAAATTCGGTTCAGACACCACTTGGCCCATCGCGTTAATTCCCGCAAGTCATCCGTAGGCTGAGGCAAACACACTCCCAGGGACGGTGCATACTGCGGCAGATCCGCCCGGAAAGGGTTGGTGCGGATAAAAATACCGAGATAGCCGGCGACAGAATGCTGCTGGCGTAATTTTTCATAGGCACGGGCACAATGGGCGCTTAGCGCCTGCGCTAAAATGTCCTGTTCACTTTGCAGGCAGCCAAATGACCGCGAGGATAAAATGCTTTTTCGTTCTTCGCTTTCTTCAAAACCAATGCAGGGAATGCCGCGCAACTCAAGGGCTGTACGCTGCAACACCACATTAAAGCGGGCTTTGAGTGACTGCAGGGGCAAGGCAGCCAAATCACTGGCCCAATGAATGCCCTGCTGCATCAGGGCTTTATGCCATTTTCTGCCGATCCCCCAGACTTCACCGATTTCAATCTGCGAAAGCCAGTGGTTTTGACCAACCCAGTTAAAAACCGGGACATTCAGGCGGCGTTTAGCGACATAATTGGCCAATTTAGCCAGCGTTTTGGTTGGAGCAAGGCCAATGGACACCGGGATGCCGGTGTATTGCAGAATTTTTTTCTGCACGCTTCGGCAGAAAGGCTCCTGGTCTTCTAGAGGCAAGGTTTTTAAATCCAGAAACGCTTCATCAATGGAATAAACCGCCACGTCCTGCCAGCTTTCCTCGATAATCGACATCACCCGCCGCGACATGTCGCCATAGAGGCTGAAATTGGATGAAAACACATGGACTCCCTGTTGCCGGCACAAGCCCTGAATTTTAAAAAACGGCACCCCCATGGGAATACCCAAGGCTTTAGCTTCGTTGGATCGGGCAATCACACAGCCGTCATTATTCGACAGAATGACTACCGGCTTGTCAATGAGATGCGGTTTAAAGACCCGCTCGCAGGAAGCGTAAAAATTATTACAGTCCACCAGCGCATACATCAGAGCACCGCATGAATGACATGGGTGACAACCCCCCAAATCACAACATCCTGATCGTGGGTTAAATCGATGGCGGCGAATTCGGGGTTTTCTGCCAGCAGGCGGGTTTTGCCCTGCACGCGTGATAAGCGCTTGACCGTCAGTTCGCCATTGACTGCCGCAATCACCACGTGGCCATGCACCGCCTCGATGCTGCGGTCGACCACCAGCATGTCGCCGGAATGAATGCCGGCATTGATCATGGATTCACCCGATGCCCTGACAAAAAAAGTAGCCGCAGGATGCTTAATCAGGTGCTCATTCAAATCGAGGTATTGCTCGATGAAATCATCGGCAGGTGAAGGAAAACCGGCTTTGACCGAACTGGCATACAGCGGAATACGGATGGCTGCCTCACCCTTGTTCAGATAGTGCATGACCTCGCCAACCCGAGACACCGGAATACGCACCGACTTGGTCGCCTCGCCAAACTTCCCCTGCCCCCGCGGCCGCCCTGCCCCAACCCGTGCGCCACCGTGTGACATAAACGCTCTCTCTTGAATTTTGATTCATTATTCAAGTCTATCGCGGCAATCCGCGGCTGTAAAGGACAGCCGGCAATTCTGGGCTATAATTTGGGATGAACTGGTATTAGCAGGAGTTCAGTATGTCTCGAAAATCACACAAACCCGGCAAGCACATCCGCAAAGAAAATAAAAAAATTCTTCACCACAATTTACGCGACATATCCGGAGGCGCCAACCTCATCGACTTCAAACCCGGCACCAATCCCTACCCAGCCACCGCGCCCAGTAAAAACTAACGCATCAGCCAAAGTCCGGCGTGCTCGATTCGAAATCATTGTCTATCCGGGATATACTGAAACAGAGGGCCATGATTCAGGACAGCAATGGATAAACTGTTTCGTGAAAAAAGTTTAAACCGATTAAACAATCCGGAAAAACTGGATACGCTCTTTCGTATTGTCCCTCCCTTAAACTGGCTTATTCTCACCACGCTGGTTTTGCTGCTGGGGACGATTGCCGCATGGTCGGTGTTTGGCAGCATTGATACGCGGGTTTCCGGCAATGGCATCCTCATCAGCGGCGGTCAGAAAATTTACGATGCCATTGCTGAAGATTCCGGACGTTTATTGACCGTGGAGGTCCAGGTGGGCGATGTGGTCAAAACGGGGCAGCGATTGGCAACCCTGAAATTGCCGCTCCTGCTGCTGGATATCGAAAACAGGCAGCAAACGGTCCTGTCACTGCGAAAACAGGTCAGCGATTTGCAGCGTTTCATTGACAAAGACTTTAAACTGGAACAACAGAACAATGAAACGCTGCGGAAAAACTGGGCGAAGGATTTGGAAAATGCCAACCTTCATCTGCAGTTTCTAAAAACAGCCCTGGAGGAGCGGGAAAAACTGGTGGATAAAGTGATTTCACGCCAGGAACTCGCCGAACTGAAAAGCAATTATTTCAAGGAGCTGCAGTTGCGCGACGAGATCAGCAAAAAAATCGCTGACAACATCATTGAATTTAAACGCCGCGTGGAGGCCAACCAACAACGGCTGATTGAATTGAAGAATCGACTGCGGCAGGCAGAGCAGGATGTTGCTTTTTTGATGAAAAAATTAAAAGTCCACAGCATCATTGTAAGCCCTGTTGATGGGGAGGTTATCAATATCATTGGTAAACCCGGTGAAATTGTGCAGCCGGGCAGCAAAATCATGGACATCGAACCCTATGCCGAAACCGTGGATGCGGTCATTTACGTGCCGGCCGGCATGGGTAAAGTCGTCTTGCGGGGCATGTCCGCCCAGGTGGTACCGAGCACCGTTAAAAAGCAGGAGTACGGCAGCATTGTCGGCGTGGTTGAGGACGTGGCTAGCTTTCCCAGCAGTCAAAGCAGCATGATGGCGGTCTTGGCCAACGAGAAACTGGTGGAGGATTTCAGTCAAAGCGGGCCGCAATTGTACGTGCGTGTTCGTCTGATGAAAGCCGATACACCAAGCCATTATCAATGGACAACATCCCAGGGCCCCAACATGCTCATTACCAATGGGACCCTGTGCACGGCTGACATCATTACCAAATCCCAGCCGCCGATTACACTGGTCATTCCATCCATTAAAACATTTCTGGGGATAGATTAACGGGTATGGACATGGGAAACTGGTTTAAAACGATACCAAAGACCCCCACCATTCTACAGATGGAAGCCGTGGAATGCGGAGCCGTCGCCTTAGCCATTGTTCTGGCTTACTACGATCGCTGGATTCCGCTGGATGTCTTACGCATGGATTGCGGAGTATCCCGGGATGGCAGCCGTGCTGACAACATTTACCGTGCGGCGGCCCTGCATGGCATGGCGGTTGAAGCCTACAGCCTTGAACCGGACGACATTCACGACTGCCGCCTGCCTGCCATTATTCATTGGGAATTCAATCACTTCGTGGTGCTTGAGGGCGCCGGCAGACATCATGTTTACATCAATGATCCCGCCCATGGGAGGCGAAAAGTAAGCCTTGAAGAGTTTGATGAGGGATTTACGGGCGTGCTGCTTGAACTGACCCCAGGCCCCCAATTCGTCAAGGCAGGGCATAAACCTAAAATTTTCACGAATCTGATGACCCGCCTGCGTCACTCCAAAGAAGCCGTCGGTTTTATTATTCTTGCAACCTTAAGTCTTGCCATACCGGGCATTGCCATCGCCGGGCTAAACAAAATTTTTATTGATGACGTCCTCATTCAGCAACTGAATCACTGGCAAAGGCCCGTTTTGCTGGGTTTACTGATTGCCGGTCTTTTCAGCGCCCTGCTCACCTGGTACCAGCGAACCATGTTAAGCCGACTTGAAGTGAAAATGGCGCTTGTGAATGGCGCGTCGTTTTTCTGGCATTTACTTCGCCTGCCCATGTCTTTCTTTAATCAACGCTACCTTGGCGACATTCTTAATCGCCTGCAATCCAGCGATTCGGTGGCATCATTGGTCTCGCAGCAATTCGGCACCAACATGGTGAGCCTTCTTCTGGCGTTGATTTACCTGATTATCCTCTTTTTGCTCAGTGTGCCGCTGACCCTGTTGGTGTTACTCGCCACCGCGATCAATGTCATCGCCCTGCTGCTGATTGCACAGAAGCGAAGCAGTGAAAGCCAGCGGCAAACCAAGGCGCAGAATAAACTGATGAGTACCGCCATCAGTGGTCTGCAGATGATAGAAACGTACAAGGCTTCTGGCGCTGAACAGGATTTTTTTAAGAAATTCGCCGGCATGCATGCCAATTATTTAACTGCCGAACAACAACTGAGCTGGACGCGCGATTGCTTTGCCGCACTCCCCATGGCGCTGGATTTGCTCACCAATGCCGGCATTCTCTGCTTTGGGGCCTGGTTAGCCATTGAAGGGCAGTTGAGCATCGGGACTGTCGTCGCCTTTCAGATTTTATACCGCAGCTTTATCCAGCCAGTCAAAATGCTGGTGATGCTCGCCGGCACCATTCAGGATATTGCAGCCGATTTATTTCATCTGGAAGACATCACATCCCATCCCGTGGCCCAACGTTACGAGCCTGTGCCTGAACAGGACAGCATCCCCGAAGCCAAATTAACTGGCCATGTGGTCTTTGAAAACGTCACCTTCGGCTATAGCCCGCTTGCCGAGCCACTATTGCGTGATTTTTCTCTGGAAATTCAACCCGGCCGCCGCCTGGCGCTGGTTGGCAGTTCAGGCAGCGGCAAATCCACCATTGGTAAATTACTGTTGGGTTTTTATGAGCCCTGGACAGGACGCATCCTGATTGATGGCAGGGAATTGCGCCAAATCTCGAATGCCGTTCGCGTTCGTTCCATCGCCAGTGTCGATCAGGACATCAGCCTGTTTCATGCGACCTTAAAAGAGAACTTAACCTTGTGGGATCCCACCATTGACGATGAAGCCATCCTTAATGCCTGCAAAGCCGTCTTTATGCATGACATGATTGCCGGCGAACGGGAGATGGGCTATGAAAGCGTCATCAATGAAGGCGGCTCCAATTTCAGCGGCGGCCAGCGCCAACGCCTGGAAATCGCCCGCGCCATGCTGCAGAAACCTAGCATTTTAATTCTCGATGAAGCCACTTCTGCTCTGGATGCGCAAATGGAAAAAGCCATTGATACCGCTTTACGTCGTCTGGGATGCACCCTGCTGATTATTTCGCACCGGTTAAGCACCATACGCGATGCCGATGAAATCATTGTTCTTGAGCAGGGCCAGGTGGTTGAACGAGGCACCCATGACCAATTACTGGCGCTCAAAGGCGCTTATTGCCGTCTATTGGCGAGCGAGGCTTGATGATGACAGACCATGCTCCCCCCAATGAACTGGATCTCCTGCAAAGCGACAGGCACTACCGGGTACTTAAAGGCCATGTGCATCTGTTCCTTGTCCCAGGCGAAGGCCCTTATCGACGGTATCTTATCGGCCATTGTCAACCGGGCGATGTGCTTCTTGGGCTTAAAGGGCATGCACCTGAAGCCGGCTGGCAGCTCCTTGCTTCCTGCGGTACAGAGGCTGAATTGCAGGCTGTGACGGACGCCTGGCTGAATAAAGAGGAGCAACGGGCGTCTCTTAAATCCTGGCAGCAACATTTTGTCAATTACCTTAAGAACACCCCTTTCGATGGCCAGGTCAGTCAGCTCAATGATAACCACACCGGCACATCGCAACAGGCGGCCGCTGGCAAAGCATTCGTTAAATCGATTCTTCCTGACTTGGTTCAAGCCAGTGACTGGTTAAGGCAGCAGGAAGAAGAACGTGCCCGTGAAAGGAAAAAAATAGAAAACAACCGCTTGAAACGGGCGTATCTGTCGATGATTTCCACGCTTGGAAGCAAACAGCCTGTGGCCCAAACCGGACGGCAAGATACGCTGACGTATTGCGTACAACGCACAGCCGCCTTCTATCAACTGGCGCTTCCCGAGCATGTTCACGTCGACGCGATTCAGGAAATCAACCTGAAAACCGGCATGGCCATCCGCCCCGTGCAATTAAACGGCACCTGGTGGCGCGGCGCCACCCATCCGCTGCTGTTGCAAAAGCCTGAGGACAACGCCTATTACCTGGCCTTGCCTACCCTGACCCGGGGCCTGTTGTTGATTGATCCGGTGCAGGGAATCAGTAAAAAACTCACCCCCAAGGAAGCGGCTTTTTTTGCCGGGGAGGCTTGGCAAATGTATTGCCCCCTGCCGCAAAAGCCGTTGAAAATAAGAGACTTAATTCCTTTTGCCTTCCGAGGCGGGCAACGCGATCTGATTCGCCTGCTGAGTGTGGGCTCTCTGGCAGCACTGCTCAGCCTGGTCACCCCCTGGTTTACCGGGATTCTGTTCGAGCAGGTCGTCCCCGCGGGCGACATCAACCAATTGCAGCAAATTATTCTGGCACTCTTAATTGCCGCCTTTTCCGCTGGTCTATTTGAATTGGTACGCACCATTACCGTCCTGCGATTAAGCAGTCGGTTAAACTTAAACCTCGAAGTGGCCATCTGGGATCGTCTAATCCGCCTGCCGGTGACTTTTTTCAAACAATTCACCACCGGCGATCTGACGCAGCGGGCCATGGCAATCAGCCACATCCGCACGTTGTTAGCCGGTGTGGTGGTCAACTCCCTGCTCAGCGGCATTTTTTCATTGTTCAGCCTGATTTTGTTGTTCTATTACGACCTAAGCCTTGCCGTGACAGCGACGCTCATTATTCTCGCCATTTGTGCCTATACCCTGATCATCAGTTTAAGGCAGTTAAAGCATTATAAAGAGCAGGAAACCCTGCAGGGCGACTTGTCAGGCATGGTGGTGCAGTTACTTGGCGGCATTGGCAAAATTCAAAGCTCGGGTCGGGAAAAAACCGCCTTTTCCCAGTGGGCGATTAAAAACAGTCAAATCAAACAGGCCGCCTACCGAACTAACCAGGCCGGTGCGTTGTTAGCCAGTCTCAACAGCTTCTTTTTAACCCTCCTGTCCGTCGTGGTGTTCACCCAGTTTCTGCACCGTACCGACACCTTGAGTCTCGGACTTTTTCTCGCGTTTAATGCCACCCTGGGACAATTCACCGCCGGCATGCTTGGCCTCACCGACATCGCCGGTACGCTGATTAACAGCATTCCTTTACTGAAACGGGCAGCCCCTATCCTTGAGGCCCTTCCTGAAACCCATGCTGGCAAACGCGATCCTGGGGTACTGAAGGGAAAGATTGAGGTCGACCATCTGCGCTTCTCCTATGCCAAAGAACAACCGGTGATTAAAAACGTGTCGTTCACTATTCACCCCGGGCAATACGTGGCGATTACCGGCCCCTCCGGCTCAGGCAAATCGACCCTGCTTCGTCTTCTCCTTGGATTTGAAACACCCGATCAGGGCAATCTTTTTTTTGATGACCATGACATCAAACAGCTCAACGTGCAACGCGTACGCGAACAATGCGGCGTCGTCCTGCAAAACAGTACGCTCCTTTCAGGCACCTTGTTTGAAAACATTGCGGGGTCAGCCCTCCTCAGTCTGGATGAAGCCTGGGACGCGGCCGACATGGCCGGCCTTGCTGCCGACATTGAAAAAATGCCCATGGGCATGCACACGGTCATCTCCGAACGCGGTGGCACACTGTCCGGCGGGCAGCGGCAACGGGTATTGATTGCCCGTGCGCTGGCTAAAAAACCGCGATTGCTGTTTTTCGACGAAGCCACCAGCGCGCTGGATAATGTTACCCAGGCCATCGTTATCCAAAGCCTTGCAACACTCAACATCACCCGCGTGGTGATTGCTCATCGCCTGACCACCATCGAGAAAGCAGACTTTATCCTGGTGATGGATCAGGGCGAGGTGGTTCAATGCGGTTCTTATTCCCAACTCATGGACGAAGACGGTCTTTTTCGGCAAATGGCCACGCGTCAACTCATTAATTGATCAATTTCAATACAATCTTCTATACTTAAACAGTCTTTCCAGTGAGGGAGTGAAATGAAACGTCAACCGCAAAAACCCACAGGCAAGCCCGATAAATCCATCAATCCCGATGAATTAAGTCAAGTCTCGGGCGGTTCACATGAGAGACGGGATCGGTCACGACCCCGGCATGTGGATGAAGCAAGAATCAGGCACCGTCAAGGTTCCAGTGAATGAGAGGTCAATGATGAGCAAACACAAAACCAGAAAGGGCCAGTTAAGTAAAGAGCATTTAACACAGGTCAGCGGCGGGCAACAGGATCGCCGTAAGCCCCCCGTCCTCACAAGGCCGGAACCGACACGACCGGCTCGTCCGGGTTTACCGCCCTTAACCCGTATGGATGAATAACAGCCAGCCCAGACAGCGGCTGGCTTTTTTTATCAGGCCGGGCAGTCTGCCAGTTCAGCGCATTCCAATACGTTCCTGGCCTGCGCCTGACGGTGTTCGCTGACGGCCTGACGGTATTGTGGGTATTTATTAGCCAGGATCATGGCAGCCAGGATTGCCGCATTAGCAGCTCCAGGCTTACCTACGGCCAATGTACCCACAGGAATACCTGCCGGCATTTGCACTATGGACAATAAAGCATCCAGGCCGTTACTAAACGTTGATGACGGCATGGGTACCCCCAATACCGGCAGCAGGGTTTTAGAAGCCACCACGCCCGGTAAATGCGCAGCCCCGCCCGCGGCGGCGATAAACACCTCGACCCCTCGCGCTTCGGCGGATTGCATGTACTCACTCAGCGCCTCGGGTGTGCGATGCGCCGATAAGGCACGGGCTTCATGCGGGATCTGAAATTTTTTCAGTATTAAACTGGCCTCTTCCATGATAATCCAATCGGATTTTGAGCCCATAAGCAGTGACACCAGAATTTTTGACATGTTCGCTTCCTGATTAGTTAATAACTGTTTCCTGCGATGCATTGGCTGCAATGCGTCCAATAGCCGCCACTAAGGCTTGCCCTTCCAATTGCTGCACGCGGCTTCGCAACCTGTCCGGCGTGTCCTCAGCATAAACCGGGCAGGTTTTCTGAATTAAAATCGGACCGGCATCCACGTCCTCGGTGACGTAATGCACGGTACAACCGCTTTGTGTTTCTCCCGCCCCTAACACCGCGCGGTGAACATCCAAATCCATTAATCCTGAATAAGCAGGCAATAAGGAGGGGTGGACATTGATGATCTGCTGCCGCCAGGTTTGAACAAAGGGGGCAGATAAAATGCGCATATAGCCAATAAGAACAATCAATTCCACGTCAAAACGGCGAAACACCTGATTCAATTGCTGATCATAATCCGGCCGGGTTAAGCCGGTGGGATCAACAAAAAAGGCAGGGATAGTCGAATGCCTGGCTTTTTCAAGAATTAAAGCCTCGGCTTTATTGCTGACGACCAATTCAATCCGGGCGGCCAATTTTTTGCCGGCTATCGCTTCCTGCAATGCCAATAGATTGGTTCCCCTGGTGGAGCCCAGAATGCCAAGCCGGATCATGACTGGCGCAACCGGTGCATGTGAGCCCTGCGGGCTTCAATCCGCTCGGGAGTGCCGATGTCGCGGCGGTGATACAGGGGCCCCGCGACACGTGCAATCTCCTCTTCGGCTTTTTTTTCCGCCTCAGCCAATGTCGCGCCAATTCCGACATAGGCCGCGGTTCTTGACCCCGTTGCCACCAATTGCTCACCCTGCTGATGGACCGCGCCCAGATAAAAATGAGACGGATCCTGAATCAGGCTGCAATCAATTGGAAACTGTTGAAGGGGGGTATCCGGATAACCCTGAGGAACGGTGTATTTGCACACGGTCGCATACGCGGCGAAACGCACGTCGGCGGCATTCAGCTCGCCCTGCACCATGGCGATGCAATGATCCACCAGGTCGCTTTCAAGCAGGGCAAGGACATTCAGGGATTCCGGATCACCCAGCCGCGCATTAAACTCAATGACAGACACCCCCCGTGCCGTAGCCATAAAACTGCCATACCAAAAGCCGATGTAGGGCTGCTGCAATTCAAGCTGCAAGGCATGATAAACCGATTGATTGATAGCCCAGGCCGCCGCAATGTCAGCCGTTGACAGGAAAGGCAGGCCATGATCCGCGGCTGAATAACTGCCCATACCGCCGGTATTGGGCCCTTTATCCCCTTCAAACGCCCGTTTATGGTCCTGGACCAGCGGCATCGGCACCAGGGTTTTTCCGTCCGCAAAGGCCATGAACGAGAACTCTTCACCAATTAACTTTTCTTCGATAATCAAGGGTTGACCTTCAGCCAGGAGGCTTTGGCAATAACCCAGGGCTTCAGCCAGCGAGTGCAGGTGTTCTCCTGCCACCTTAACCCCTTTGCCTCCCATCAGGCCATCGGCTTTAATAACATACCGCCCCTCACCCAGACTCTTTAAATAGTCTTCGATACCCTGCATGGAATCAAACTGACTGTAGGCCGGCAGGCCGGGGATGGCGTGTTTTTTCATTAAATTGCGGGCAAACTGCTTACTGGTCTCAATTCGAGCAGCCGCTTTGCGGGGGCCAATGACTGCAATACCCGCCTGCCACAACGCATCAGCCACCCCGTTTTCAAGCGGCGCTTCCGGGCCAATAATGGCCAATTCAATGCCCCAGGCCAGTGCCTGAGTCACCACCGCTTCACTTTGGGTGATGTCCCCGCAGGCATAATGGCGTGTCAAACGACTAATGCCCGGATTGAATGATGGCCCATAACAGAAGAGCAGTGGGGTTTGCGGTGAGCGGTGCAAGGCATGAACTAACGCCTGTTCCCGAGCCGCGGAGCCAATAACGAGAATATTCACCTGGTCAATTCCTCTTCTTTTAGTTCAAGACGTAGTTTTTGCCGTTGCTGCTCCAATTGCTGCATTTTGGCCGGCGTGATGGATGGGCAAAAGTAATCACCATCCATGCAGGCCATGCAGGGCTTTTTGATGCGATGCTGGCCACGGCGAGTCACCGCCTCGATTAAATCCTCCTGAGTCTGGTACATGAGGATATCGACGCCAATAAAGCGGGCTATCTCCGTTTCACTCATGTTGGCCGCGATCAATTCACCGCGCGAAGGAATATCAATGCCGCTGAAGCAGGGATTTTTCAAGGCGGGCGATGTGGAAACAAAATAAATGGTCTTTGCCCCAAGCGCCCTGACCATTTTGACAATTTCGCGCGAGGTGGTACCGCGCACAAGGCTGTCATCAACAATCAACACCGATTTGTTTTCAATTTCAGTGCGCTGCGGTGTTAATTTGTAACCTATGCTCTGCTTTCTTGCCTTTTGATTAGGCATAATAAAGGTACGGCCAATAAACGGATTTTTATAAAGCCCTTCGGAATAACGCACACCCAGTTCATGCGCAAACGCCATGGCGGACGTGTTGGCGGTAAATGGCACCGGAATCACGACATCGGGAATAATATCCGGGTATTTTTTTTGCCATTGCCGGCTTAAATTCTGTCCCATGCGTAAACGCGCCCGATACACACTGACATGATTAAGCGTCGCGTCCGGACGGGCAAAGTAGACGTATTCAAAGACACAGGGTCGAAAGTCTTTGCGGCGAATAACCCGACGGTAGACCTTACCGCTTAAACTGACAAAAGCCACCTCACCGGCATCGATATCGCCTTCATCCTTAAACCCCAGCGCATAAAAAGGCGTGGTCTCGGAAGCAAACATGATGTCCTGATGGCCGGACTGATTGTCGCGGCTCCCCATGACTAAGGGCCTGATGCCGTGGGGATCGCGAAAAGCAACCAGCCCCTTGCCGATAATGACGCTGACAATGGAGTAGGCGCCCTGCACCCGATCAAACAGGTAAGCCACCGCCTCGCACAGTAATTCGAAAAAGGCTTCATCGTTTTCATAACCATAAGCCCCCTTGGCCAATTGATCAGCCAGCATCAATAACAGCACTTCCGAGTCGAGTGAGGAATTGAGGTGACGGTATTGATTCAGCCGGATTTCATCGGCTAACTCCTGGTAATTGGACAGGTTGCCATTATGGGCCAAGGCAATGCCGCGCGGGCTGCCAATCCACAGGGGTTGAATATCGGCTTCGCTGTATCCTCCTGCGGTGGGGTAGCGGGAGTGGGCAATGCCTATTGTGCCGTGCAGGGACTGAACGTTCTCGGGTGTGAAGATTTCTCTCACCAACCCCAGGCCCTGCTTGACATAAAAACGCTGGTCACTGGTCAGGATACCGGCCGCATCCTGACCGCGATGCTGCAAATGCACCAGACTGTCTAACAGCTCGGAGGCCACGGGTTCCACGCTGTAAATCCCTACTATTCCGCACATGAGAGTCCGCCTATCGTAAGTAAGGGGCAATATTTCTTAAAATGCGCTGCTCGACCGGTTCGTGATGGGTTGGAAAGGCAAACGGTTTTCCGGTGATCATTTCATACAATTGAATATACCGTTGGGATAACTGTTCAACCAACGCCTGTGGCGCCTGCGGCAGGTCTTTGTCGTGGTAGGGATCGCAGTGTTTGGCAAACCACAACCTTAAAAATTCCTTATCGATGTTCTCCGGCTCAAGGCCTGCCGCCAGGCGCTCCTGATAAGACGAGGCCAGCCAGTAACGGCTGGAATCGGGGGTATGGATTTCATCGACAACCAGGACATTGCCTGCATTGTCAACGCCAAACTCGTATTTGGTGTCGACCAGAATCAATCCATGCTGGGCCGCCAATTCCACACCGCGTTGATACAAGGTCAGCGCCAGCGCACTGGCTTTTACCCAGTGCTCTTCCGTCATCCAGCGCTCTGCAATGATCTCGTCCGGTGAAATGGGACGATCATGAATTTTTTCCTTGGTGGTCGGGGTCAGTACCGGCCGCTCCAGGGCCTGGTTTTTCTTCAGGCCTTCAGGGAAGGTCATGCCGCAATACTGACGAACCCCTTTTTGATACTGGGTCCATAAGGACGTGTCCGTTGTCCCGGTAATGTAGCCTCGCACCACAAATTCAATGGGAAAAACCTGGCATTTTTTTGCAACCACCGCATTGGGATCCGGCACGGCAATCACATGATTGGGAACCAGACTGGCTGTTTGCTCAAACCACCAGGCACTGGTAAGGTTCAACACCTGCCCCTTGCAGGGAATCAACGCCAGAGGCCGGTCAAATGCGGTCAGGCGATCGGTGGTAATGAGCAGAATATGTTCACCCAAATCATAGGCATCCCGGACTTTTCCCTGGGTGCGGTGATTAACGGGCAAATGAGTCTTATCGAGAAGAAACGGCCACTGGGCGCGAATTTCATCCTGATAGCGTGGCGTCGTAGCGATAGCATTCATGAGCGTATGGATTCCCTATCATGTTGGTGGAAAGAATTCTATCAATCAGCGTGGTGACATCGGCTTCATCACTCTCAAACTGCCAGACAATGCCGTGATGAACCGTTTTCACTGCCTCAAAACCGTACTGGCCAATTAAGGTTTGCCGCATGTCTTGACCGTGGACATCGTCTTTAGCTCGAACTAAATAGGACAGCGCTCTGGCCTGATGGAGTGCGTCAGGCGACATTTCCTGTTCTTTGCGATCGCAAAACAACACGCCTGCCTGTTTAATTGCCTGCATCATCCCGGAGTCAGGACCAACCAACTCCCAATGCACATAACGATGAACGCGCACGGGAAAACCCATCGCCTGCAGGGTTTTCTGCACGGTCATGGCCTGATTGTCCGTGATGGTTAACTTCACCAGGCATTGGTGAGCCTGAGTGGCCTGACGGTAAGTCGCATCAGGTCCTGAGACAGTGCGGGCAGGGCAATCGGTTGCGCCGGCAGAGCGAATGCCTGTTTCAATGGACTCACGCATGGAGGTAAACAGTTTATCGCCATTCACCGTGCGCTCCGGGTGCGGCATCATCGCCAGCACGTTACCGGCGGCATTGCCGACTGCGGCGAGGTTGTTGACTGAGCCATTAGGGTTTACCGGGAACTGATCCACAGTCCGGCCTTCGGCATCGCAATATTGGAACAGATTCAGCCCGCGGGCAATGAGTTGCTGCAATAAGCCATCCGGCATGACAAAACGCCCCTGGGCATGCGCAACGGGAAGGTGAAGCCTGTCGCTGGCATTCAGATGTCGGGTAAAGGCATTGGCTTGATGACCCTCGCTCAGACAAAGGGTGATCCACGCGTTGTAGAAACCGGTTCCGAGAATGCGGCCCTGGCGGATACGCCGGTTTTCAGTCAATGCCATTTGCCCCTCGGCATCAGCCAAGCCGGGCACCAGCCCAGCCTCAACGAGGATCTGCGCCCCGTTACAGATACCCAGGATGGGTTTACCGAGGCGGCTTTGCTGTTTGATTTCCTGCATAATGGGCTGCAGCGCCGCGATAATACCGGCACGGGAACGGTCTTCGTAAGAAAATCCCCCCACCAGAATAAAGCCGTCCAATGCCCGCAGGGTCTCGGGCGGTTCATTCCATAACACGTCAACCGGGTGCATGCCTGCCCGTTTTACCGCCATCGCGGTCTCACGCTCGCAATTGGAACCGGGAAAGAGCAGCAATCCAATCCGTATCATAGTAAGGTCACCTGTTGCGGGCCGCGAACGACCTTGCCAATTTCATAGACAGGCAGGGAGTAGGATTTCTGCAGGACGTCCCTGACCGCGCTCACATCCTGGGGCGAAAGAATTAAAACCAGGCCAGCCCCCATGTTAAAGGTGCGGAACATTTGCTCATCATCCAAACGGCTCAACTGCTTCATGACATCAAAAACAGGCAAATGCGGAATGCGTTTTTTTTCAATTTCCACCCCACAATCCGGCGGCAGGATACGCGGAATATTTTCCAATAAACCGCCGCCGGTGATGTGGGCCATGCCTTTGATAGTGAGGCCTTGCGCTAAAATACGATGGACGGGTTGCGTGTAATTGAGGTGAGGCGTTAACAATTCCTCGCCAATGGTGCGCCCCAAATCGTGATGATAACTGTCGACATCAAGACCTAAGACCCCAAAAAACAGTTTGCGTGCCAGCGAGTAACCATTGGTATGCAGTCCACTGGAAGGAAAAGTCACCACACTGTCGCCTTCACAGATGGTTTTTCCAGTAATTGCCTTGTGTTTGTCGACTACGCCGGTAATCACACCGACCAAGTCAAACTCCCCAGGCAGGTAGGTCCCCGGCATTTCAGCGGTTTCACCGCCGACCAGTGAAATCTGATTTTCCCGGCAGGCAACGACCATGCCGCTCACGATTTGTTCAACAATGGCTGGATCGAGTTTATCATTGGCAATGTAATCCAGCAGAGTCAGGGGTTTGGCGCCAAGGACAATGATGTCATTGGTGGTGGCGCTGACTAAATCCATGCCGATGGTATCGAACTTTTGCATCCGTTTCGCCACCATCATTTTCGTGCCGACACCGTCAATGCTTTGCACCATGACTGGATGCTCATACTCCTCCAGTAAGGGTTTTAAATCAAACATCGACGCAAAATGACCAATTCCGGTTAATACGCGCGGTGAGAAGGTGCTCTCCACGGCCGCTTTAATGCTTCGCACAGCCCGGTTACCGGCTTCGACATCCACCCCGGCCGCCTTGTAATCAATGCTTGTCACAACAATCTCCTTCACGTAAACCGTTTTCCCAGGCCTCGCGAGCCAGGGCCAGGGGTAAATGAATGGCTGAATGCACTGTCAGGGTAGCGGAAGCCGTTGTCTCGCCGATAGCGACACAGGGAACAGCGCTTTCTTTAAATAATTGTTCAATTGAACGGGCGTGCTGCGGCGGTACTTCCAGGATAAAGCCGCCCTCTTCCGCGAATAACCAGGGGACTAATGCGGTAGCCGCAGGCGGGGTAATATCGACGCCCACGTTGTTTTTAAACGCCATTTCGGCGACAGCCACCGCAAGACCGCCGCGCGTGATGGCATGGGTGGCAAGAACTAGCTGACGCTGAATCGCGTCATAAACAGCCTGTAATTCGGCCTGCAAAACAGCAAGATTCGGCTGAGGAATATCCGTGGCGGCGCAGGAATGAAGAGCATCATAGACGCTGCCGCCGCCCTGTTGGCGCCGCTCGCCGATGAGGTACAGTACCGAGCCTTGTTGTTTTAAATCGAAGGTCAATGCCTGGGTGTAATCGGGCATACGGCCTAAACAACTGATCATGGGGCTTGGGGGAATAGCGCCGGCAGAAGAGTCGTTATAAAGCGATACATTGCCTGAGATAATGGGCAAACCCGCTCCCGTATCAAGCATTTTCACCGCTCCCGCCGCATCCGCAATGCCTTTGACGGCCTGCACAAAGTCTCCCATCTGCTCCGGTTTTTCAGGATTGCCGAAACACAGGCAATCGGTGAGCGCACAGGGCCAGGCACCCGTCGCAACCACCTTACGCACCGCCTCAGTGACGGCATTGACTGCGCCCCAATAGGCGCTGATTTTATTGAACCTGGGATTTTGTCCTACCGCCAGGGCAATGCCGGTTTTTTGAATTTCTTCCGGGTATTTGTCTTCGTTAAAAGGGGCCATTACCCCCGCATCAGCGCAGCCACGCTCCAGAATAGTGCGCCCCTGCACCTGTTTATCGTACATTTCGTAAATGGGGGCTCTTGAAGCAATGGTTTCATGAGCGAGCAAACGGAGCAGATCCTCGGTTAAATGCCCGCTGGCAGGCCGGTGCGCCTCGGAGAAATGAACGGGACGGCTGACGTAGGGTCTATCGTATAAAATCCCCTGAGTAATGTCTTTTGCGCGCGCATCAACCAGGTTTTTGCCCTGATAACGCACCACGTAGCGATCATCCTGACGTAAACGGCCGATGACCGTGGCCCTGGCGCCATCACAGATTTCCGGCAGGGCAAAGCGTTCGTTGTAATGACTCAGCAAATCGGAGAGAAGGCTTTGGGGCACGACCCACATGAAGCGTTCCTGGGTTTCGGAACACAGGATAACCGCGGGCGAGAGATTGGTCATGCTGGTGGGCACCGTTTCCAAATCAATTTCAGCGCCATAACCGCCGGCTTCGGCCAGTTCCACGCTGGCACAGGCAATGCCGCCGGCGCCTAAATCCTTAAACCCTACCCGATCAATCAGGTTGCGCTCACGCAACCTGGTAAAAAACGCCTCATTGGCTTTCAGCAGGTGACGCTGCAGGAAGGCATTCGGTTCCTGAACTGCGCCCTTGTTTTCTTCTTCCCGTTCGCTGTCCAGATTGGATGAGGCAAAGGCTGCGCCGCCGAAACCGCTGTTGTCCGTTGGTTTGCCGACCAGAACAAAATGATAGTCATCCGCATTGGGCGGTGCACAGGAATGAATCACCTGATCTTCGCGGACAACGCCCAGCGTCACGACGGTTACCAGACAATTTTCATTATACCCTTCATCGTAGTCGACATCGCCTGCCAGATTGGGGATACCCAAGGGGTTGGCATAGCCTGCGATGCCGCGAACGACCCCTTGTTCCAGCCAACGGGTTTTAGGCAGATGACGCTGGCCAAATCGCAGACTATCAGCGACCGCAATCACTTCGGCTCCCATACAGCACACATCGCGAACATTGCCGCCCACTCCGGTCGCCGCGCCTTCATAAGGCACCAGTTGCGATGGGTGATTGTGTGACTCATGACTCATGACAATGCCATAACGCCGTCCTTCATGGTCGGCGGCTACAGCCACGATACCCGCATCTTCCTTGGGTCCAAGAATCACATGCGGCGCGTCGGTAATGAACTGTTTAAGGTGTTTTCTGCTGCTTTTATAGGAACAATGTTCAGAGCCCTGAATGGACCAGAGAACGCATTCAGCGTAGGTCGGAGGACGTTTTAATAATTCATTCTGGATGGTTAGGGCTTCATCGACGCTAAGTCGCAGGTTGAACTCCTGAAGCCGGCAAGCCGCTTCATCCCTGGACAATTGAGAAAAATCAAAAAAATCCGGCGTTTTCAACACGTGAGGACCTGGCCTGCAAGCTAAAACGAAGGGATACGATAATGATTTTTTCCCATAAAATCAAATGTTTTATTTTGCTTTGCCTGGCCCTGCTGTTGACTTTCTGACAAACAGTGTATCCTTCCAGCTCCACCCCTGTTAACAGGAACTTTTGCACAATGAAGACGCTGGCTGTTTTTTGCGGCGCAAGCCCGGGTCACTCCGCAGTGTATGCCGAACAGGCGAAGGCGCTGGCGGATGCTCTGTCGGATAAAAACATCACCTTAATTTATGGGGGTGCAACCGTTGGCCTGATGGGTATTCTGGCCAACCGCCTTCTGAGCCAGGGAGGAAAAGTCATCGGAGTCATTCCTCAATCCCTGGTGGAAGTCGACATTGCCCATGAGCGCTTAACCGAACTTCACATCGTCCATTCCATGGCCGAAAGGAAACAAGTAATCGCCAGTCTGGCCGAGGGTTTTCTGATGCTGCCCGGCGGCGCCGGTTCACTGGATGAGTTTTTTGAAATGGTCGTTTCAGCACAGCTCGGCCACCATCAAAAACCCTGTGGCTTATTGAATACCGCCGGTTATTATGATTTGCTTATTCAGTTCATGGATCACGCGGTCACTGAAGGGTTTTTTAACAGCCGCTGCCGTCAAGGGATTCTTGTTGGTCAGTCGCCTCTGGATTTACTGGACAGGTTCATGCATTATCAATCCTCTGCGAGCCCGCGGTGGATGAAAGAACCGGCCTGACAAGCAGAATTAATATTTCATAATCTAAAACTGCTACGATAAAGTAGTTTGTGTAACGAGTTGTATTTATGATTACCGTCAACATCTGGCTTTCGACCACCCAATTATTCAACAAGCGTATCACCCACAGGTATTTTGGGCCTTTACTGGCTTCCCAGGATAACAATGAACACATCGGGCATGTCAACATTCAGCTTGAAATCACTGAGAACTCAATGCATTTTGCTTATTCTCAAACGGCTCTGGAGCCCCTTAAAGGCAAAGCCACCTTAAAAACCATTGCCGTGCCGGTGGATGAAAAAAAAGAGAGCCACGCGTCCCATAAACCCCAATGGGTGCGCTGCAATAGCTTTACCTTAAGCTTCTGGCCTGAAGATCGCCCCAAATTATTAAAAGAAGCCGCACACCTGTTTTTCAAACTCACCGACAGCAAACCCCGGGTTAAAGGGGTTAAACCGGAATTTAAAACCCATGCTGAGGATATGCTGCTTGAAGAGACCGCGCCTCAACCCGTCACTATCAAACATCCTACATTACACTACCGAAAGGACAACGCGATCAGCCTGCAACTACAGAAATTAAAGCGGGAGCTGATCGAATTCGCCGACCTGCATGCCATGCTCCCACTCAGCCAGTTCAAACTGGAAGAAAACCGTGAGCAACAAAAAAAGCTGCTTCAGCAAAAGCAGGCCCTGGATCTTAGTCATACACAGAAGATGCAGCAACTGCAGTATGAGTTGCAAAAAAACCGAAAAGCGCAACAAAAGACTCAGACGCAATTAACCAGGAAAAAAACCGTCCATCGTTATCTGTCCAGACTTGAACAGCGGGATGACCAATCCAATGCGCAATTTCTGGCATTAACCAAGGAAATCAATAAACTGACCAAGCAACAGCAACGGCTTGTCCATGAAGAAGAAGGGCTGCTGCGCACTCAGAAAAAGCTGGAGAAGCATTACCACCGCGATAACCAAAGTCTTGATGAGCAATTGGTGCAACGTCAGCAGGAAGAGCAGGAGTGGAGAGGCCAGCTTGACGGCGCTACCCTGCGCCTCAACGGCCGCGATGAGGAAGAGATGAAAATCCTGCGCGCCCAATACATTGACCTCAGCCTGCGCGAAAATGCATTCCTAGCCGCCGAATCGCAGGTTACCACCGGCCGCCACCCGGACATGACCCTTTATTTACCTGCAGCAGATTCAGTCACCATTGGCCTTGATGAAAAGAAAATCATGCAGGCTATGGCAGAGGAAAAAGACCAAACGTACTCGTTCATTGTCAATAATTGCGCAAGCAGCGTCAAACGCTGTTTACTGGCCGGCATTGATAACGCGTTAAAAAAGCAATTGCAGGACCAGGGACTTGAACCTGACTTTTTCAAGGTGAAAAAAATTGAAACCTGTCAAAGCCTTAAAAAATGGACAAAAACCCTGGAACATCACCTCATCATGCTCAATGCCGCAGCGCATCGCTCTGAGACCACCCCTTCTATGAACCTGTAAATTCCATGGATTTGCCCAGGCATCAGACTTAGGCAAATCCGACTTTAAAGGTTTTTTAAATCCTGTCGAAATAAGGTTATCAAGAAAAAGAAAAGTGACTCCACCATGTCCATTCTTAACTCGGATGTTTTGAAAAGCCATGTGAACCGGTATTCGCTGCTTGGCTTGCTGATTTCGATAGGAAGTATTTTAACCGCGACACTGATTGTTGCGTACCAAATCACAGGCAGCATCACCCTCGAGAGCATTGTCTTAGCCCAGACCACCAATCCAGCCATTTGGGCCCTTGATCTCACCCCCTTTATGTTTGCTTACTGGGGGCAATCATTCTGCTATGGCCTTGTGCACAAGGCTGAAACCATCCTTCGTGATAAAACCCGCGAATTAACCAGCAAAAAAGACGATCTTGAAATCAAGCTCAAGTACGAAAGCACCCATGACAGCCTGACTAACCTGCCAAACTACAAGCTGTTTGTGGAAAGGATAAAACAGGCCATCACTCAAATTGAACAGGAAAACCAGGAAAGCAGAGTAGCCGTTTTTGTCTTAAGCATCAGTGACTTCAAAGAGATTAGCTACAGTTTTGGTACGTTTCATTCCAACAGTTTTCTTAAGCAGTTTGCCGAAAAATTAAAAAGCCTGCTGATTGAACCCTTCATGCTCGAAGCCTACATGGGCATGAATGTGATCGCCCGGTTAAGGAATGATGAATTTGCCATTCTCCTGCCGCGTTTAAGCCCCCATCAAGACATCGATGAGCTGCTGCATCGGATTCAGCAATACACCTCCGTCAATTTCATGATTGAAGGCATTAACATGAACATCATGACCACCATCGGCGCCGCCCTTTACCCTACCCACGGCACCAAGGCCGAAACGCTGATGATGCATGCCACCGACAGCATTTATTTTGCTAAAAAAGAAGGCAAGCCTTATGCGATTTATCACAAAGACATTCAGGAAAGAACCACCATCAATCGCGAAATGCTGGATGAATTTGAACAAATCATGGATGCTGAACAGGCTGTCATCCAACTCCAGCCTCACTATGAACTGGCCACGGGAAAAATAGTGGGCGTCGAAGGCTCAGTCAAACTGGATTTGGCCGATTGGGAAATTTTAAATGAAGAAAAGCTCTTCCAATTAATGAACGATACCCGCTATGCTAAAAAAGTCACCTTTTTCTCGTTAAAAACATTGATCAAACAATTATCCCTCTGGCACAAAGAAGGCCATATGATCTACGGCGAAGTCGATTTGTCGATCATGGACATTGGCGATCCGGAACTGGTGACTACGATTAAGGATTTGCTGACTGCCCACCAGCTTGACGGAAAATACCTGAAATTGGCCTTGACCGAAAAGGCGTGCCTGAGTGATCAGGCCCGTGCATTGCACACCCTGATGCCGCTGACGCAGATGGGCATTCAAATTGCCATTAAGGATTTTTCCACTGGCTACACCTCCTTTGTTTACCTGACCAATTTCCCCGTACGCGAAGTCAAAATTGATCGCTCCTTTGTGATAAAAATGGCCCAGGATGAAAAGAAAACGCGCATCGTTCATACCATCATTCAGATGGCCGCGGCCCTTGAATTGAGTGTCATGGCCTGTGGCATTCCCGATGAAGCGACGGTTGAGAAATTAATCAGCGTCGGCTGCCGCTACGGTCAGGGCGGGTATTTTGGATCACCGGCCAGTGTGGAAGAAATCACTGAAAAATTAAACAAAAAGTAACATTTAACTCTAGACTTAAGATAAGCCATTATTCAGGGAGAACTCGATGGATTATAAACAATTAACGGATGACAACGGGCAAATCTATTACGAAGTCAAAACGACGGACTTCGCCCTGATAACCAACCCCATTCTGAATAAAGGCTCCGGTTTCAGCAACCAGGAACGGGTGGATTTTAAATTATTCGGCCTGTTGCCCCCTGAGGAAAGTAACCTCGCCCAGCAGCGCGCCCGTTCCTATGAAGCCTTTAAAAGCAAAAGCAGTGAATTGGAAAAATACATCTACATGCGTGATCTTCAGGACTCGAACGAAACACTGTTTTATAGTTTACTTTGTGAACACATCACTGAAATCATGCCCATTGTCTACACGCCGGTCGTGGGCTCCGCCTGTCAACGATTCAGTCATATTTATCGTCGCCCGCGCGGCTTGTTCATTTCCTACCCCTACCGCGACAAAATCGACATGATTCTTGCCAACCCTCGCTTTGATAATGTCAAAGCCATCGTGGTCTCTGATGGCGAACGCATCCTGGGTCTTGGGGATCAGGGCGCAGGCGGAATGGGCATTCCCATTGGCAAGCTGGCCCTGTATTGCGCCTGCGCAGGCATTCATCCTGCGTCCACCTTGCCAGTGTTGCTGGATACCGGAACAAACAACAGCGATTTGCTGCAGGATCCCCTGTACATGGGCTGGCGGCATGAACGGGTTCGTGATCAGGAATACGATGACTTTGTTGATCGTTTTGTTCAGGCCTTGAAAAAACGCTTTCCCCATATTCTTCTGCAATGGGAGGATTTTGCCCTGCAAAACGCGACCCGTTTGCTCAATACCTACCGCGATCAGCTGTGCACCTTCAATGACGACATTCAAGGAACAGCCGCCGTCGCCACAGGCACCTTGTTTGCTGCCGTTCAGGTGACCGGTATCCGCTTAAGTGAACAACGCATTGTCATTGTCGGCGCCGGATCTGCCGGTTGCGGTATTGCCGAACTGATTGTGCATGCCATGGTCGAAGACGGCATTTCGGAAGCACAGGCGCGTTCGCAGATTTACATGATTGATCGAAACGGGTTGCTGCTCGAGGGCATGACCGGCCTCCTTCCCTTCCAACAGCAACTGTTAAAACCCCGCGCCGCCATTTCAGGCTGGCAATGCGAAAACAATGCGGAAATCAGCCTGAAAGACGTGATTCGCAACTTGCATCCCAATGCTCTGCTGGGGGTTTCCGGCCAGCCCAATCTCTTTACTGAAGAGTTGATTCGGGAAATGGCCGCTCACGTGGAGCGTCCGATTATTATGCCGCTCTCCAACCCGATTTCACGCAGTGAAGCGATTCCTCAGGATTTAATCCAATGGACTGACGATCGCGCCGTGATTGGTACAGGCAGTCCTTTTGGCGTCATCAAACGCCGCGGCCAGGATTTCCGTATTGATCAGACCAACAATGTCTATATTTTCCCAGGCATGGGGCTTGGTTTGATTGCCGTTCAGGCAAGACGGGTCACGGACAAAATGTTCATGGCCGCCGCCAAAGCCTTAGCCAGCTGCTCGCCAGCCCTGCAAAACCCAAATGCCAATCTGCTGCCCCCGCTTGACGACGTGCGGGAAGTGTCATACCGGGTGGCTCTGGCAGTGGCTAAAGAGGCAGTTAAAAGTGAACTGGCGGATTATAAAACCGAGGCTGACATTGAAAAATGCATTCGCGCTCACATCTGGGAACCGCTGTATGTCCCCTACCGCAAGCCCTATTAAACCCTAGCGCGATGCAATCGCGCGCAGGGTATTCTGGCGAAGCAGATCGGCAAAATCATCGGCCGTCAGGGGTTCGGCAAAATAATAGCCTTGCCCCTGATCACAGCCGAGATCTTTAAGCAGTTGCAATTGTTCCTTGTTTTCGACCCCTTCGGCAATCACTTTCAACTTCAACCCATGCCCCATGGCAATAATCGCCTCGACGATGGACGCATCATTGCTGTCCTTGGTGCAATCACGAACAAAGCATTGGTCAATCTTAAGCTTGTTTACCGGGAATTTTTTCAGGTAATTCAAGCTGGAATACCCGGTACCAAAATCATCAATGACAAAATCAATACCAATGGAATCCAGTTTCAGTAACAGGGAAATGATTTTCTTGGTGTTGTCCATGAGCGTGCTCTCAGTCAATTCGATTTCGAGATAACCCGGGTCCATTCTGGATTGTTTAAGGATATCCTCCAGCGTATCGATAAACCCCTCGCGCTTGACCTGCACGCCGGACACGTTCACGGCGATGCGGATAGGTGGCAGCCCCATTTTTTGCCAGGCGGCATTCTGCAGGCAGGCCGTCCTAATCCCCCATTCGCCCAGGGGAACAATTAATCCGCATTCTTCGGCGGCAATAATAAAATCATTGGGTAACAGGAGGCCGAAATCGGGGTGCTGCCAGCGCATCAGGGCCTCCACGGCACAGATTTCGCCGGTTTCAATATGGATAATCGGTTGATAAAGCATGAAAAATTCTTTGTTTTTTATTGCATTGCGAATCTGGCTTTGAATTTCGAGTTTCTTCTGCGATTGGTAATTGATTTCTTCATCGTACAACTGGTAATTATTTCTCCCCTGACGCTTGGCAAAGTACATGGCCATGTCCGCGTTTTTCAGCAGTGTCGTGGCATCCTTGCCGTGATGAGGGTAAGTGCTGATGCCAATGCTCGTGGTGACAACGATGTCATGGCCACTGAGTTTAATCGGCTGCGTCACTTTATTGAGAATATGATCAGCAAGCACGGTGATGTCTTCCCTGCGGCTGTTCATGAACAAGATTACAAATTCATCGCCGCCAAAGCGGGATACTGTATCGCTTTTACGCACACACTCCTTTAAACGGGCAGCAACCTCCTGCAACAATTGATCGCCGGCATTATGACCCAGTGAGTCATTGATGATTTTAAAATTATCCACATCAAGGAATAACAGTGTTAAATGATTTTGAAAACGTTGCGCGTAAACAATCCCCTGCTCGATGCGATCATAGAGCAGCGTGCGGTTCGGGAGGCTAGTCAGGAGGTCATGGTTAGCCTGATAGGCCAGTTGATGCTCCATCTGTTTTCGCTCACTGATGTCACGATACTGCCAGATATGCCCGGCCTTGCCCTTGTCCGCGCCATGCGGCTTGACATAGAGCTCAAAAAATTTACCGTCCTTGCAGGTCAACTCATCGATCCACTCATGCGCTGACTGCTCATGTAAATGCTGCATTTTTCGGGCATAGGAGTCCGGGTTTTCCAGTTTGGATAAAATATGCTGGCTGATATCCTGGTAAGTGTAACCCGTGATGACGTCCTGAGGGATTTCCCACATGTCCAGAAAAGTCTGGTTAAAATACTCAATATGGCCATGATTATCGACCACCAGCACACCAAATTCGCTCGATTCAAGGCTGGCACGCAGGATATCAAAGGATTTTTCCAGTGCATTAGTACGCTCCGCCACCTTTTTTTCCAGAAGCTGGTTATTAAAACCCAAATCAATGTTGGTTAAACGCAATTCCAGCGAGGACACCACCAGTGAATTCAAGTAGTGAGAGGACCCAAGCATCACGAAAATATAAAGAAACACGCAATAGCCGAGAAGAATATTATCCCCGCCCTGGGCAAAAAGCCAAAACGCATAAGGTAGAACAGCCGGTAACAGGAAAGCAATGTACACGGAGCGAATGGGGGAATAATACGAACTGGCCGAGGCCGTAATACCCAACAGCACGATCACCACGAAATTCTGTTGAAACACACTGTCAACCGGAATGAAAACGCCGGCGGCAAATCCCCAGCCAAGGCTTGAAATCAATACCCCAATCACAAACAGAGTAAGCCAGGCTTTCTGGCTCCGTGCTTCGTAATGGTGCCGGTAACGCCAGACAATGTAACCCCGCCAGGTGGCCGATGCAATGAACATGTAAAGCAGCCAACCGATCAACACCCGTTGGTCAAAGACAGTCCATAAAGCAACACAAATGGAGGTAACCGCCAGGCATTCTCCGAACAAGGCCACGGGGATTTGATCATAAAGCAACTTGACCTGCGCTCTCAGAATATTTCTTGACACGATAGACTGACCTTCCGCACGCATGCCAGATGATTAAACGCTGCTCTTTTCTCCATAACGTCCTGTCGAGTTGCCGGTAATAAACCCTTTTATTCTTATTAGTATAGACACTGGCCAGCCTTGTTTTGAAACTTTTTACGCACCCCAAGGCTGTAAAGCCCAGTAAGTCTTTCTATACTAGTAGTAAAGAAATCAGGATGATTTTCTCTATGATTAAAGAATTAGAACAAGCACTTAGCCAAGCCCTTTACGGAAAAGAAGAGGTGATTCGGTTGGGGATAAGCTGCCTGCTTGCCAATGGGCATTTGCTTCTTGAAGACATACCGGGCATGGGCAAAACCACATTCAGCCATGCCCTGGCCCACTTTACCGGCATGCAATACCGCCGCATTCAGTTTACCAGCGACCTGTTGCCCAGTGATTTAATCGGTGTGTCCATTTTTGACGCAACGACGCAGCAGTTTCGCTTCCATGCCGGCCCGATTTTTTCACAGCTCATCCTTGCCGATGAAGTGAATCGTGCAACGCCACGAACCCAGAGCGCTCTGCTTGAAGCCATGGAGGAACGCCAGGTAACCACAGAAAATGGCACGCACCCCCTGCCGGAACCTTTTTTTGTGATTGCCACCCAAAATCCATCCCATCAGACCGGGACCTATTTTCTGCCGGAATCCCAGCTGGATCGTTTCCTGATGTGCTTAAGCATCGGCTACCCTCCTCCTGAGGCCGAACGGCAACTGCTGAAACTGCCAGAAAATGGTAAAATTTTTGAACAGCCGCCAGTCAGTAGCATTGAACAGCTTCTGACCTGGCAGCAACAAAGCCTTCAAGTACACGTCGCCGACACCGTGTTGGACTACATCCAGAACATTCTGGCCGCCAGCCGCCATCAGGGCTGGTTTAATCATGGTTTAAGCCCGCGAGCGGGCATGGCGCTTGTACGGGCGGCTAAAGCCTATGCCCGAACCGAGGAGCGCGATTTTGTCCGCCCGGACGATGTGCAGGCGGTGATGCCCGCGGTAGTCAATCATCGACTGGTGATTAAACAAGCCCATATCCAGCATTCTCCAGCCGAGATGTTACTTAATCACGTTGAGGTTCCGCTTTGAACACGCTCCTGACCGATCGCATCAAACACTATTGGTTTCAATGGGCAAAACGGCGCAATGCCCCAGGCGAGCCGCAACGATTGGAAAACGCCAACCTCTACATTCTACCCTCTGGTTTTGGCTGGGCCTATGGGGCCGTGTTGTTGACCTTGTTTCTTTGCGCCATCAATTACCAAATCAGTGTCATTTTTTTATTTACGTTTTTTTTAGCGATTATCGGCATGATCAGTGCCTGGGCCACCCATGCCAACCTCAAAGGATTGACCATTACCAGCACAGAGATTATGGATGTACCCAGAGGCTCACCCGTGGCCGTGCGGCTCTTTGTTAAAAGCGTTCATGGACAGCGCTTCAGTTTACACTTCGGCCCACCTCATAAGACACCCCAACCCATCGATTGCCTGCCGGAAGAAGGGAAGGAATTAACGCTTTATCTGCCGAGCGAAAGGCGCGGTTGTTTTACGCTGCCGCCCATCCAATTTTATAGTGTTTTCCCCTTTGGTCTCTTTCGAACCTGGGGCTATGTTTTTTTTGACAAAACCTATTCTGTTTACCCCGAGCCCGTGTCGCCCGGTTTCTGGCCGAAAGCCGTCTCAAGCGAGGAAGGCAGTAATAAAATAAGCCAGGCAGGCATTGAGGATCTGGAAAATTTAAGGCCGGTGAGTAATCCCTGGGTTCAGGTTAATCGTATCGCCTGGAAAATTGCCGCTCGAGGTCAGGGTTGGTATCTCAAAACGATGAGCAATCCGGAAGGCCGCTTTTGGTTATTTAAACTCGATGACCTGCCAGCCATGGACATTGAACAGAAATTACAGCATGTCAGTTATTGGCTGATTGAGGCCGAGCAGCGGGGGTTGGTGTATGGGCTTGAATTAAGGGGGATTCGCACCGCCTTCTCTCAGGGTGCTAATCATTTAAAGCAGTGTTTACGCCAATTGGCAGCTTACTGATGAAGTTAACCACGCACACACCCGCGCTGCGTCTGGCGCTTCTGGTGATGATGTTCTCTTATTTACCGCATGGAATGAACATGCCGGTATTGTTGTCGCTGATGATCTTAAGCGCAATCGGCTACCGCCTGCTGGTGAGCTATTATCCGGTGCCATTGCCGTCAAGCGGAATAAGACTCGGTTTGATTGCGCTGTGCCTTGCCTTGTTATTCTGGCAATACGGTACCGTGTGGTCAGGGCAATTTTTTATTGGCTTCTTACTGCTTTTTGTGGCCTTAAAGAGTCTGGAACTGCAAAACCTGCGCGATTTACGCGTCATCATTCTCTGTAACTTCTATTTAATCCTGACGAACCTCATCGTTTACCAGGAGTTATGGATTTTTATTTACCTTCTTCTTGCTGTGTTTGCCAATCTGTTGTTGATGCTTAAACTCTTTGCGCCTGAAACACCCTGGTTTTCAGGCGGCAAACTGATTGTCAGGCACATGCTGTTAGCGATTCCGATTACGTTGGTGGTGTTTTATCTTTTTCCGCGATTAACCAATCCCCTCTGGCAAGTGCCTTCTCTGTCACGGGGACAATTGGGATTTAATGAGGAACTGAGCCTTGACAAAATGAATGATCTTTTTAACGATGATTCCATCGTGATGCGGGTGACGTTTAAACCGACTTTCTTGCCGACTCTTTACTGGCGCGGCATTGTGCTCAGTCACTACGATGGCTGGCGATGGACTGCCCTCCAACGCGACAGCACCTATTTTCCACCCCTTGAAAAAATCCCTCAAGGACAAACCGCAGACTACCAGATCCTTCTTGAGCCGCATCAGAAAAAGTGGCTTTTTTATCAGGACTTCCCTTATGCCGCCAACCCCAACCTGCTGTATGCCCCGGGACTGGGGCTGGTGCAGCCAGGCGACCACGAGGTGTATCAACGGTTTGCCTACGCCGTCGTTGAGAAAAGACCTTTTTATCTGCCTATTTCTCCCAGAGACAAGCAATTAAACACGTATTTACCACCTGCCAACAACCCGCGCTTGCGCGCCTTTGCGAAGCAGCAATTCACGGCTGTTCAGGGTGATACGGAAGCTTTTATCAATCAACTGAAGCAGTACATTCACAGCGAACCGTTCTGGTACAGCCTGTCGGTTAACAATCCCAGGCGCTTTAATCAGATGGATTATTTCTGGTTTGAACAGCGCAGGGGGTATTGTGAATATTACGCCAGTTCGGTGGCCTTTATCCTGCGGTCGGTTGGGATCCCTTCCCGAGTAGTGGTGGGTTATCATGGCGGGCAATGGAATCCCATGTCCCACTACCTGACCGTGCGGCAGAATGATGCCCATGCCTGGATTGAATACTGGCAGGAAGGGAAAGGATGGCGGCGCCTGGATCCGACACTCTACATTGCCCCTGAGCGGATTGACCGGGCTATCCGTGACAAACAGGGGAACGCGCTCGCCTCGCAGTGGTCCCAGGAAGGATCGCTCCCCTGGCTTGCACAGACTGGGCTGTTTCTCGAATCCCTGCAATTTTTCTGGGAGCGGTGGCTGCTTTTTTATAATTACGATAACCAGCGTGCATTCTTAAAAGAGCTTGGTCTCAACCATTGGGACGGTCAAACCCTGCTTAAGGTGTCTATCGCTTCTCTGCTCGCTTTTTTATTGATCGGCAGCCTCATTTATCAATGGCAGCAGTACCGGTACCGTGATCCCATGGCGCGTGAATACGCAAGATTAAAAAAGCAACTTAAAGCCCTGGGCATTGATGTCGCCCCACCCGCGACATTACAGGATCAATTGCGGGCGTTGGGGCGGCAGTTGCCAGCCTCACGGATTAAACTCAGCCAGTATTACCGCGAGTATGAATTGCTGCGATTAAAGCCTTTGGCCAACCGAAGCAAACGGTATCAGCAAACACTCTGCTGGTTAAAATCGTTATCGGCTTACCTAAAGCGGGTTAAGAAAAGACCCAGCCGGAGCCCAGGGACGGATCGCTAGAGTCGTCATCCAGGTCGTTGGGGGTTGAAGACTGAAGCACCTTCTGTCTATCGGAAGGAGTAGATCCTTTCCTACCGTCGTCAGGTTGCGTCGAAGGATTTAAAATCACAAAATGGTCTTCTGTTTCCTTTGGGGTTGTTTTTTTATTCCCTTTTTTCTTAAACGCATCGTTGACATTGCTGCCTCTCGGAAGGTGCCCATCCTGGACAGGGTTTTGGGTTGCATCTTTTTCGGTCAGGATCTTTTCCACCCCATCAACCAGGGTATTCAGTAAGCCTTGACCGGCCTGAACGATGGCAGCGCCTAGTGTTAACGTTCCGGCGGCGGCCGTGCCTGTGGTTAGCGACACCCCCATCAAGCCAACGAACTGCACCAGAGGGTAAGCGAGCGCATTGAAAACCGGGGCAGCGGCAGGGCTGGCTGCCATGAGCATAGGCACCACAACCGGCGCGGCAAAGTACAACAGAGACGCATAAGCGGTTAATGAGACAACAGCGCTTAACATACCCAGGGCGGGATGAACACGCCAGGCTGCCTTAAAACTGGTAACAGGAGACGTCACCGTGCGAATCGCAAAATACAAGCCTTTGAACAGTCCCTGCAGGCCAATGGTGCTTAATAACAGGCCGCTACGAAAAAACTGCGTCGCCGGATGGGTCGGGGCCCAGGCTATCAGACTGTTTTTAAGAAAACTGAACGACTCCGATACGCCATTGGCCAATAATTCCGGCAACTTGATCACGTTGATTAAGGGATTAAATATGAAACCCAGTGTGAGGAAGTACACCACTTTACGGAAAGTGCCTTTTTGAGAGGGCCAACCCATAAAATAATGGCCAAAATGCAGGGGGTCACGCTCTTCTTCGATTTTATCCGGCAGGTAGGTGTCAAGCCAGGCTTTCTTCATGAATGCCAAAAAGCGGTTCGTAGCCTGTGATTCATAAGGGGTTTTCTCCAGCGCCTCACTGCTTTCATGAACGGGATTGCGGAGTTTGTCCAGTAAGGCGTCAACCGTCAAACGCTTGCTTTGCATGATGAGGCCTTTTAATGCCAACAGTTGCGCCGCATGGTGATAACCGCAGGAAACCCCGTCATAAAACGATTGGGTGCCTAAGGCGAAATGGACTGCCGGCCTGTTGATGTCCTCCCCATCCGACAGAGTAAAGGACGACGTCGGTCTTGGCGACAAGGAATTCCATAAAGCAGGAAACAGCCGACGCCAGCGGAACTTCTGATCAATCAGTTCATCCGAAAAAAATTTTTCCCGATCGCTTGCCTTAGGATCAAAAAAATGAATATCCCCATTGGGCGGCACATACATGCTAACAATGTGGCGTTCGGTTACGCCGTTGCCGACGACACCGGCGAGAACATGAAAACGGGGCTGTCCAGTTTGGAACTCGGGAATGCGCTGTCTAAGGCCCGTGAGTACACTGCCAATATCCTGTTGATTAGGGATCAAATGGATGGGCGTCAAAATGACGAGAAGCTGGTTGTCATCATCGATTGTTTCTATGCAATATTTGAATGATTGACTCAGGTCATTGCCCGCAGCAACTTGTGTATGAGAGAAATTGTTCTCTAATATACTTTCAGTAGCACCATTACCTAAACCCTTATAACCTGCCATGACCAATACCCGCAACACACTTTAGGCGTTTAGAATAACAAAGACAGATTAAGGAAGAATTAATAGCCAGTGATTGATTAAAAATAAAGTGGATGACTGCAGCGCATGATTCGACCCTCCCGACAGCACCATTGGCGTCGCTTCGCCCTCTCCTGAGAGGGCGGTGAGTCGACGTGAGGGATTACAGCAGGCAGTCTTACCTAACGCGGGGGGTATTTATCCGCCGTGGGAGTTGCCGCGATAAAATCAATGTCATGTGCCAGGGGTCTGCGATTGGCGCGAAAATAGGTGATGGGTGAATGCGCCAACAAATCAGACAACTTCGCCATGTAAATGCAGGCAAAACGATCCACCTGATAGGCAAAATAACTTTCCTCAGCACCGGCTCGGAAAACCCGATCCCATTTCGGATTGTAATACTGATGCTGCTCCTGCAGAAGTTTCGCCAACTCCGCATCAATGGCGGTTAATTTTTTCTGTAATTCATTGATGTCCTCATCAAAGGCGTTGGAGTGCTCATCGATGCGTTGGGTACAGAGTTCCACATACTGCTGCTCCAGTGTTTTTTTAACATTCATGGCTTCACCGATTTTCAGCGTGGTCGGCAAGGCTTTAGCCTGGGCCTCAATTTCATCGCCCAATTCTTCGACTACCAACGCCGTGCGCCAGTTACAATCTTTCTTTAAACGGACAATGTCGCCATAAATATGGTCACCGATGTAAAGAATTTCATCACCCTTCAAGTTAAGATCATGAGTGAATTTATTGGCACAGCCGCCTTGATAAATCCCAGGAACAATTGGCCCGTTCAAATTGGTCATGCTGCCATCCGCCGCATTAATGTGTAAAAAGCGCAGATTGTCATAAAAAAACCGCGGTTTATTCGCCAGAGTAATCACAAACTCAAACAAACTGGTCCAGTCTTTCCCCTCGTCAAGAAAGGGGTTAATGGCATAATCGAGCATCAGTTTGGTATAAAAATAATCGGAATTGGTCAGTACAAAAATCTTTTTACCATGGCGGATATACCATTGAAGCCCCTCCACCACATCCTTATCCTTGATGACATACTCATTGAGGTTCTCACTGATCGCTTTTTTAAGGCTGCCATCGGCATGCGCCATGTCGACGTATTTCAGCACGTCCATGGCAATGTCGTGATAGCTTGGCAACTGATTGGGGTATTCGTCTTTGTAATCCACCAGCTGGCTGTACAACACAGCGAAAGCAATCGAGAAGGAGGTATCAATGGCCTTGTAATTGGCATCGCTTAAATCCACATAGATACTGCGGTAAATCTCCTGCTGCTCAACGTAGCTGATGGGGCGCGTGCCATGATAACTCTGACGAATGGCCGCATACCGGCTCAGTTTAAGCAGGTTGCCATTTTTGCTGTCAATCACCAAACCTCGAATGGCGTCATCGAAATTAAACTGAAAGCTTCGGATAGCGGCAGGATAATTGTTGTGGCTGATTAATTTTTCCACAACCAGCGTGTAAACCAGCGTTTCAAGTTTTTTGGTGTTGTAGCGGAGCAAGGTATGGTCCATATCCAGACCAATGTACTTGATTTTCTTCATATTCAAAATGCGGTTTACAAACACTTTTTGATTCATCAGCTTTCCTCAACCTCCCGTTTATCCGGGGTATTAGTCATGAATGGACAAAGACTGGGCAACGTCAACAAGGCTTCCTTTTCCTGGCGCGACAGCGTCTTGATAAATCGCTCAAGCTTTAAGGCGGCGGACTTATCAAAGACTTGCCAATGGGCAGCAATTTCGACTGGTTTAAAACTGCGGGTGTACTTGCATTTTCCTGCCAGATGGGCCTGGTAGCGACGCTCGAGATTAGTCGTGTAGCCCGTATATAGACTGCCATTTTCACAGCGAAGCATATACACCGTATACGCCGTCATCTACCTCATCCTGTCTTCTCCTGTTTTCTCGGGCTTAGGTTACACCAAAGCCTTTTAGAATTCATCTTTTATCGCCTTCCTCGCCAGTGGCGAGGGTAAAAAAATCGATCACCGCCTGATTCCACTCCCCTGGCTTTTCAAGATTCGCCAAATGACCGGCTTCTTCAATAACCACAAGCCGGCTCTGTTTGGTGATGGCCTGCATGGCCCGGCTTTGCTCTGGAGCAATTAACGCATCCTCCTCACCGGTTATAAACAAAACCGGTACGTCCGTTTCGGCCAAAAGCGAGGTGGCATCCTCTCGCATGGCCATGCCTCTTAACGCTGAGGCCATGGCCGCGGGGGATTGTGCCGACAAGACATGATGGAGCCAGGTTCGCAACGCCGTCGAGGCGTGAGCGGACAATGCCTTAGGCAAAAATCCCTCGATGAAAGCCTTGTTTCCATGCTGCAGGATGTCCTGAGCGGCCTGTTCCCTTTTTTCCTGCATGGATACGGTGTCTGCAACGGACTGCGTGTCCGATAAAATTAAACCGGCTGTCTTGAGCGGGTATTTTTTCAAAAAAGCCAAGGCCACATATCCTCCCATGGATTCCCCGGCAACAATGGCTTTTTTAATCCGCAGGTGCTGAAGAAGCAAGGCCACCTCATCGGCATAGTCACTCATACTGACTGCTTCGCCACTGACGGATTGGGATTGGCCAAACCCCCACAAATCAAGGCTGATAACACGAAACTGACTGGCTAAGGTTTGTTGTGGGACCCATAAGCGTTTATCTGTGGGGAATGCATGGATAAATACCAGAGCCGGCCCTTTCCCTGTGTCGGTATATGCGATTGGAGGCGACGAAGCCCGCGCCGTCAGCTCGCCAAAAAAACAAATAAAATCAATACCAAGGCTAAACGCCGAACCACGCTTTCCATGAGGTGAATCTCCTTGTGAAAGAATCCTATCATAGCGGTTTTTCGATACAGAACAATGGGACAAAAGACGCAGAAACTACTTCTCTTAATAATCTGTTAATAATCAGCTAAGCAAACTGTGGTATTTTATGTACATGTGTGAGCGAATTTGGAACAGCAGACAATGCCATTAACTGAACAGCAGGCTCTGGAGTTGCAGCAAGCCATAGCCAATATTCAATTTGAAAAGAAAATAAAATGGGCGCAGCTTCGCTGGATCAGTTTGATGGCACCCAGCGTCAATCCCGTATCGCCCCCCTCCTCCAACGACTTAAACAAAAACCTTGAGGCATTGGCTGAGCTTCAGCACCGCCTCATTGGCGTACGTCAAGCGCATCTGAATACTAAATCCGTTAAAATCAAGTTTGATGAAGGCTCAGCATTCGGCAAAAAAACCATCCGTGTTTTCGATCCCACCCGCCAAAAGAATTTTAACAGTGATGTGTCTGATATTTTTGCCCGGGGCATTGATTCGGCCAATGCGGTGATTGAAATATTAAAACATGCTTTTCCGCTTAAGCTTCGGGAAAGCCAGGGCGCCCTGCAATCATTGACGGAGCATCCCAATCAAAAGGCGATAGCCGCTCTGATGAAGCTACTTTTCCACTTCAAAAATCAAATGGCCAATCATGAAGCTAATTTAGTCGGTCAAAAACAGATTGCTGCTGCCATGAAAGAATTAAAGCAGTTTAATGCCGCCTTGGCTTCGCTGCTTGTGGAATACAATGTGGTTAAGAAACGCAGCCATGCTGAAAAAGCGATTGGCCTCGTACGAGACTTTGTCTGGAAACGGGATCTTTGCATTGCGCACTGCAGCATAGAAAGAAAAACGCCCGGTTCGTCTCATACCATGCTACGCTATGCCGAACCGATGACTTTTGGTCCTTCGGAATTCCGCTTAAAGAAGAGCGACAGCCGATTGGATTTATGGCAGACAAAAGAACGGATGTGGCTTCACGATTTTGCCGAGAAACTGGGTTTGAACCAAGACAGCATGAACGACAGCTGGTTTCAAAAATTCCTGGATGCCAACAAGGAACAGCTTGCTTCCCTGTCTTCCACACCCATGACGCGTTTTACCCCCAATCCAGCCAATGCCTTTGATTGCACCGACTTTATTGTCGATGACACCAATCGCCTGGTGCACATGGGACATCATGTGCGCATGGCCATTACCGACCCTCTCGAAATAAAAAATCCCATCGAGCGCCAGAAACTGACCGATTTCAATCACCTGCAGCTTTTCAGCAAAGCTCGCCTGGCGCAGGAAATCACCGCCTTTATGGACAGTTGGGGGTGTTTATTCCAGGGTGCTGACAATCGCCCCATCCCTTTAACGATTCTTCACCAGACATTAATCGGCGATGAAGTCACATTATCCCCTGATCAAACCAAAGCCGTCAGCGGTTTTGACGGCAGTGTCATCGATGCGAAACAGGAGGCTAATGAGGCTGTTCGTACCATGTTGTCAAAAAGCCTGGTGCTTTGTGAGCGAAGAAAACCCCATCAGGTTGTGATCCTAAACAAATCGTTACTCAAGCAGACAAACAACGGCATTGAGGTGTACGAGGGCCCATCCGGTAAGCGGGGGAAATTGCTTGCTACCTACCAGTATGACGACTACCAGGTGGTAAAGGTCAGTCTTTTGGAAACCAACAATTGCGTGAACATGTGGCATTCGCGTGCCCGCATTCGCAATAAGGATGTCAATCATGCCCGGCAATTGATTAATAATGCCGTCGAACTCTTTGAAGAGTGCAACAAGCAATTGAATGACCCCAACTTTAGCACGATTATCGATTTCTTAAAATCACGCGATCACTCCCTGATTACTCCTCATAAACACCGCGGCGAGAAAGTGAAGGCGGCAGTCAGACAATTCAGCGCGACCCTGCGGAACAACCCTCTTCCCGGCGATCTCGGTGAGCTTAATCGTGAAACCCTTAATTTAAGCCTGCAAGCCGCTGTCGAATTAAAATGCACCGTGCATGAAACCTGGTTTGGCTCCATGCGCCGCGCGATTTCCAATTTTACCCGCGACGTTCGCGACACCGTTCCGGTGATTGGCCATCTAATCAATTGGACCACGCGATTCGTCTTATGGACGCTTGCCACAGTATTCACTATTCTCGCCCTTCCGCTCAATGCCCCTTCCTACATCAAGCATTTAGCCGACAGGAAAGAAATTTCCAAGGCCAATTACGAAGGGCTGCTGGCGGAAAGCATCGGTGCCTTGATGGGCGGCTGCATGAGCGCCGCCGATCGTGCCGGTGAAATTGACGAACAACGCGCCGCGTTGCGCCGGCAATTTGCCGATACAGGGGTGTTGCTGGGCTATAATGACTCGGCAGAGGACAAACTGGCGTTTTTTAAAAACTATGGCAGTACACGCACCAAACACGATAACGTTGAAATGGCCACTGGCACCGCCGTCACCAATGATGCAGAAACACGCGGCTTCAATCCTTTATTGTACGTGGCGAAATTTCTCGCCGCCATTCACCTGATTTCCCCTGACGCGGTTGATCTCATGACCGTTGGCTTAATGTCATCGCGCGTTGAAACGCCCGAGGAACGAGACGCCAACGAACAGATGTCAGGCTTGAGAAAAACAAGCTATGACGGAAAAATCAGGCTCAGCACTCAGTACCTGGGAGACAAAACAAAATCGGCTTCCCAGGCAAGCGCTGATCCTGAAATGCAGAACAGAGGAGCCGACAGTAGGCAGAGCCATGCAGTCATTCACAGGGGCGAACTGGATGAGAACCCAATCCACGTCATTACCTCCAACTTCAAGAGTTAATCGCCCGCTGCCGTCAAACAACCGGCGATAGCCAAAATCAGTGTTTAAAGTCCATCTCCTGCGTATCCACCGGCGGTGCTGAGGGGGCATATGGACTCTGCGCGTGACCAGGGAAAAAATTCTCTGGATTGGCCGCAAACGGCATGGTTATGGTCTGTATCTGGCACGCTTTATTGTGATAAAAAGCCGCTGTTTCAGCATGAGAACTTATTTTGCCTCTGATTTCATTCACACTTAAATAACTTCTGTTAACCTCCTCTTCCAGTTGAGGAATTTTTTTCTCGTTAAGTTCACTGACCTCCCCTGTTTGATCCTGCCAGGTTTGGGTGTTTTGCCTCATTTTGCTGGTCTTTTCTTCAAGTTGACTCTGGCTCGCATTATTCATTAAGGTAAAAACCAGGACCATAATGAGCAACCCAACCAATGCCAGCGCGGCTGCTCCGCCCGGTATAAACAACAGGGGCAATAAACCGGCAGCGACAGGCAGCGTTGTCAATGGCAGGGCGAAAGGAATGCCTATGCCAAGAGCCGCCGCGAAGAAAGCAACGGTTGAGGCAATCAGCGCACGGCGACGCGCACGATCTCGCCCTGCGATCTGAACACGTAAGTCCTCATTCTCCGCCGCCAATTGCTCGTTTTGCTTCAGCAATTGGGGGTTGGATTGCACAAGACTCTGCAGGCGTTTTCTGGCATTCGCCAATGCCTGCTTCAGGGAGTTGTGAAGCGACTCCGCCTGCTCAAGATTCCTCTTCTCCTGAGTCTCTTTCTTTTTTTCCTGCAGGTAGGCATTCATCGTGCTGGCAATGTGCAACAAAGGCGTTTTCTGCGAACCGAGCCGGCTCAGGTCTGTGTCGTGAAGCAGAACATCAATGCAGTCGCGGTAACTGATTTCAGTAGCTGTCTTTAACAACTCCTCCTTCTTTTGGTCCAGTTTGTTATGGCAGAACAGGATGTCCTTTTCCAGTGCCTTGCGTTTTTTTTCGGATAATTGATTCATTGTGCCTTCGCTGCGTGCTTTTGTTCGCGTTTCCCGGTCAAAACTGCGCTGTTGTCTCTCCTTTTCACGTCGAGGAATGGTGTCTAATTCAGTACTGTTTTTGTCATAGGCTGCTTTTAATTGACTGAGGGTGGTTTTCGCGCTGCACACGTCAAGCTCCGCATTACGGCATTGCCCTTCAAGATGACTACGCCGGGAAGTCAATGCCTGCCAGTCCTCGGAAGGGTGATGGCTCACAACGGCATGACCATGATGATGACTAAGCGGCGTGTGTTCGTGGTGATGGCTAGTCACGGCATGCCCGTGATGATGAGTACCCGTAGGGTGACCATGGCTGTGCTGAATGCTTTCCAGTTGACTTATCTGCCTGTTCAGGTCAAGCAGTTGATTGCTTATTCCCTGATGGTGTAAAGCAAGGGTATCAAGATGACTTTGTTCCTGGATGATTTGTTTGTTTAAGCGGTTGAGCGCCTGAGATAGGGATTCAGCCAATTGCCTGTCTTTCTCAGCCTCACGTTTATCGTGAAGGTCTTCTTTGCTGTCCTCTTCCTCCTGTTGTTTGAAGAAAGCCTGCGTGAGCAATTCCTTACTCTCTGTTTTATCTTTTTCACATTCCGTAGAAAGCAGACCGGCTACCGCCTGAATGACTGACTCTAAAGGCCTGACCTCGAGACAAAGGTTTCGCAATTGCTCATAACCGCATTGATCAATGGCAACCTTTGTTTTTTCCCTGACTAGACGATGAATATCGAGAGTGGCTAACGGCATGGGTTATCTCCTTATTAGAAGGCCCATTTTAGCCGTATTTACTACGCCGTCAACTCAGAAAAGCGGGTGTTTCATGTTTTGGCAACCCGTTTTAAACACTGCCTATCGACTGGCTGAACAAGCGAATAATCCAGTAGAAAAGGATGAGCACCTGCCCTACAAAAAACACAAAACGCACAAGCACAGCCAGAACCCGGGTCGACAGGACATGGACAATGGACTGCAGTACCCTCAAGGTTAACAAAGTGAGCGCCAAGGGATTAATGACAGACAGTTGCTGGGTCATGGCGGCTACAAAGACCACGCCTAAAACCACAGGAAGGTTTTCGTAACAGTTGGCATGGGCGCGGCATAAGCGATTGGCAAAAGGCGACACCTCATCGCCAAACGGAGAAAACGCGTTGGCACGGCGTTGACCGCTTACGGTGAGGCTGACGCGTAATAAGCCAATACTGAACAATAAAATCAACGTCCAGGTGCAATACCCCAATACCAGCAAATAACCTAATTCCATGGCGATCCTGTTTCCTCATCAAATGATTAGCATAACCAAGGAATTGCTGTTTGTCAGCGTTATTTACGCCGGGAAACAAAAGGGTTGTCTTTAATGTAGAAACGCAATTCCTCTTTTGCCCATTCTTTCGCGTAATCCACGCCAATGCGAGGGGTCCTGATAATAGAAAAGGGATCAACTGCAGGATTTTTAGCGACAAAAAAGTTGTCGCTCAACAAGTCATGGGCATTCAACTGCCTGTCGATTCCCATGGCGCGGCAAAGCAGGCCAGGCCCCTGGGTGCGGCTGGCAATGTTGTGAATGGGTTCAAGCGCTCGCAGCAGCACCGCCGTGCCCTGCCCTTCAGGTTCAGTCACCACATTGACACAATGGTACATGCCATAGATGAGGTAAACATAAGCATACCCGGGAGGACCAAACATCACACGCGTGCGCGGCGTGATGCCGCGGGAGGAATGGGCGGCCAAATCCCGTTGACCGAGGTAAGCCTCTACCTCGACGATTTTGCCGACACGTTCTTCATCCCCAACCCGGTGAATGAGGTAGTGGCCCAACAGGGATTGAGCCACCTCCACCGTGTCGCGGTTATAGAAATCACGGGTTAATTTTTCCCACACCATAAGCAATCTGAATTCATTGGGTCGATAAGCCGCAATCGGCTTAAAGCAAGACCTTTTAATCAATCCTATAGTATAGCTGACTGCCGTGGTTTGACGATAAGCGGGAAACAACTTAATGCAACGGCTCCCTGACTTCGTTGCCAGGGATGACAAGACCCCCCTCTATTCCGCGCCCACAGACACTTTACCCGCGGTGTAGGAATGAGCGCCGACCCCGGCCAAACGTCCCTGATTCACCACCAGGTACTCGTCACGGATCGGACGTCCCGCCAACCAGCACTCCAGAATTTCACGGGTTCCTGCCGCATACCTTGCCTGAGCAGACAGGGACGTGCCGGAAATATGGGGCGTCATCCCATGATGAGGCATGAAACGCCAGGGGTGGTTCTGCGGTGCAGGCTGAGGAAACCAGACATCCCCCGCATAGCCGGCAAGCTGTCCTGATTTGCAGGCGCGAACAATGGCATCCGGATCACAAATCTTTCCTCGTGCCGTGTTAATCAGGTACGCCCCTTTTTTCATTTGAGCCAGCAGTTCATCGTCAAACAGATGTTCTGTTTCAGGATGCAGGGGCACATTGATCGTCACCACGTCACAGTGCGGCAGCATGGATTGCACATTGGGGTGGTAAACAAGGCCCAATTCTTGTTCTACCGCCTCAGGCAAGCGGTGATAATCGGTATAGTGCAGCGTCACATCAAACGGTTTTAAACGACGCATGGCGGCGAGACCAATACGGCCAGCACCCAATGAACCGACTGCCATGCCTTCGAGATCATAAGAGCGTGTCACACAGTCAGCAATATTCCATCCGCCGTCTATCACCTGCTGATAGGAGGGGATATAATGGCGAACTAACGCCAGGATCATCATCACCACATGTTCCGCCACGCTGATGCTGTTGGAGTAGGTCACTTCAGCCACCGTGATACCATGGGCCATGGCCGCACTCAAATCCACATGATCAGACCCAATGCCGGCTGTTATTGCTAACTTTAATTTCCCGGCCTTGGCCAAACGCTCTGACGTCAGGTAAGCTGGCCAGAACGGTTGGGAGATAACGATGTCGGCCTCCGGCAATTCCTGTTCAAAACGGGAATGAGGGCCGTCTTTATCCGACGTGACAATCAAAATATGGCCCTGGCTTTCAAGAAAAGTACGCAAACCCAACTCGCCTGAGACACTACCCAGCAATTGCCCTGGTCTAAAATCAATTCGTTCCGGATTGGGTAAGGACTGGCCGCCAGGGTAATGGCTGATGCGGGGAATACCCTCACGGGCATAGTGCTCAGGGTAGCCGGTGACGGGATCATCATACAAAACGCAAAGTACCTTTGCCATTTATTCTCTCCATGTAATAAGTGTCCTGAGCCACAAGCTCAGCGTCCCTGGATTAAAGCGTATAACGCCATCCTGGCAACCCCTGTTCGTCTAAACTTAAGCCGTCAGCCAGCGTTGCAGCAATAACGTTGTCCGTTCACGTGTCTGAATCAGGGCGTCTGAATCGTCCTCACTCGGCGCGGCCAAATCGTCACAATGCGACGCGCCAGGAATCATGCTGTAAGTCAACCCGGGATTGCCGGTATTGTTGTTGCGTTCAGCTAAAGACAACAGGGACCAGGGATCCTGTTCGCCATTGGTGAAGTGAATGTTATCAATGCCGCTTTCGATCAAGGGAAAATAAAAGGCGGTGTTCATCCGCTCCGTGTTGGCCGGCTGCGTCAGACCAAACAACCGTTGACAGAGCATTTGATGGTATTCGTCATTAATCAGCCTGGATCGTGTTGACTTGTCCGGATTGGGATGAGCATTCTGCCAGTAACCGTACTCGGTGCAGGATTGATAAAGCCAGGCACGCAGGCCAAACGCTTTATTATAGTCAGCCGGATTCTCACTGATCGCGCCCTGGGCGCTGAGTTCCACGGCGGTGATGCCATAATGGTTAAAAATCGCCTGGGCAAATGCCGCGTAGTTCTCTAAAACCGTTTTTTCAGGCGAGGCCAACTGTTCACAGAAAAAATCGCGCATGCCGTATTGTACCGCCATGGCACCCAAATCGGCGACCACGTAGATAAAATCGACATTCTCTTGAATCGCTTCGGCGCTAAAAAGCTGCTTGATTTCCTGCAGACGCGTCGGGTCTGTGAAGGACGCTTCGATGTCACGTACCGCCTCCCGCATTCTGCCTGCGCAATCAGAACCGGCAACCTCCGTCACATGGGCATCGTATTCAATGAAATCACTTTTAGCCATCACCGGTGCTGAGGACGCCAGGGCGCCGGCTACCAGCTCGGGGTATTTCAAACGATAATAGGCCGCCAGCGAACCGGGATAGGAACCGCCAAACGCGATCCAGCGGCCTGTCCATTGCCGCTCTTTGCTCAGGCGTTGCTGGAAATTGGCCAGGTCATCCAACGCAGCTTCGGTGGATAAATACCGGAGGTGTGCGGTGGACAGCGTGGCAAAAGGATGGCTTTCGCCGTAATAACGGTGCTCCAAAGCCACCAGCCGGGCATGAAACTGTTGAGCAAAATGCCGTATGGCCCCCTGTAAATGGCGTTTTTCACAGGCCCCCTCACCGCAAATGTAGAAAAAAACAGGGGCGTCTTTTCCTGCAGCGAAGCGTTCATCTATATAATAACGTTGGGCAAATGTACCCAGATCATGCTGATGGTGATCAATCCATTGCTGGAAACGGCCTTCATGAATTTTTTTCTCAGCCAGAGGCAATGACGGTGTGCGGTCACGCTGGACGTAATAATCCAGCGGATTAGCATGGGTCAGCGGCAACAATAAAAACAAACTGAGACCGGCCAGCAGCGGCCCTGCAAATCCCTTTACCCTGTCCATCATCCCGTCCTCCTTTACTCATGGAATTCCATGATATTTTTGTAAGGGAGATAAAACAATATTAATTTAACAATTGCGGGTTTTTTTGCAGGTATTGCAGTAAATTGTCCGGCCGATAGTCCGGATCGGACTTGTAACGCTGCAAAACGGACGGATGAAGCATTTCACAGGTTTCCTTGCCTTCCCCCGCCGCCTGGTCGATTGGCCGGGAGTAGGGCGGGATAAGCCGATACAGGCCGGTACGCGAGTTGGCACAGGGCTGCATCAAATCAGGCTTAATGGGGAGATCAGACAGCCCGAGACCCGCATGCCTTGCCTTGTCTGCCATCCAGTGAAGCGCAATATCCGATAGACCGGTTGCGCTGTAGCCGCCGCCAACATCGGAATGGACACCCACAAACCACACCTGTTCCATGGTTTGGCGGGTATCGCTTTTATCTTTTTCCCACAAAGCCGGCTGAAAATGACGCCGCTGTTCATTAATGGCCACCGCATGGTAAGCATGATCCACCATGCTGCTTAATTTATAATCGTGAAAACGGTAGCGCGGCGCTAAAATGCCATTAAGCAACAAGGGATTGCCCAGTGCACCCACCGTGTCCCAGACCCCGATGAATTTAATCGGCGTCCGATCCCTGACCGCATAGGAACGGCGAAACAGGGTTGATTCCACCAGGCGGGGATGAGACGACAAGGTACGGGCACTGTAAAGCTTAAAGCCCTGATCCATTTTATCGATCTGATTACGCCGTAAAATGCCGCAATTGCGAATCATGCCGGCTAAGGTCCGCACCGTGAATGCACCGCGGCTGAAACCGAATAAAAACAATTCGTCGCCGTCATCATAATTCTGCACCAGAAAACGATAGGCCTTCAGCATGTTTTCCGATAAACGGTAGCCGGTCAAGCCATCGTAAACCCGGATGAACCTGTTGCCCTGCGTGCCTATACCCGTGTCATAGAACATCATCTGCTGAATGCCTTTGTATTCATACAATACGGCTTCAGCGACTTTGGTGACGTTGGTTTTCAACGGCAGTCCATTAAACACGGCATCGGGTAAATTCCAGGTGCCGTCGCAGCAAACCACAATCCGTTTCATCAAGGCTATCCCTGTTGCTTTTTCTTTAATTATAGAAGTAGATTATACCTCTCCCGAGCGTTGCGCTGTTTCGTTATAATGCCGCCATTGTCTTTTGGATGAAACCAATGAAAAGGATTTTCACAATCTGGCTTTGCCTTATCGCCTGTCTGAACCTGTATGCCCAAACGAGTTTGCAGCGCCTTGAACTTCACGGTACTTTTTATGACATGGGTAAACAATATGCCGAAAAAACAGCAGAGAAGCTGATCGCGCAAAAAGCCTTATCCATTCAGAGTCTTTACCCCGATGATCCGGTTAAAAAACAGAAATTCGCACGCCTGGTGAAGCATTGGCTTAAACAAGCCCGCCTGCGTTACCCGCCTGAACTTTATGAATTTCTACAGGGCGAGGCCAACAGCGATTTTGCCAAAACCCATGGCCTGAGCATTGATGATTTTATTTTTCTTGATCAGAGCATTTTACTGACTCTCTTCGCTAAAGAATTTAAGCACGGTCCCTCTGTTGATTCCTGCTCTTTTCTGGGTTTAAAGGATGACGCTGTCATGGCGGGGCGTAATTTTGATTACCCCAGGGACTATCTGGCCATGACCACCCGCTACCCCCAGGTTATTCTTTTTGAACACCAGAACAAAGCGCTTTACCCCCATCGCGTCATGAGCATTGGACAACCGGGCCTGATTTCCGCCGCCACGTTTATGAACGACCAGGGTTATTTTATGGCCATTAATGCCGGGGCCAGTGTTGGCAATGAGTACAAGGTGTTTCAAAGACGCTCTTATTTTGGTCAGATGTTGATTCAAATGTTTAAAACCAGCCAGTTTGATCAATTGTCGAACTGGGTCCGTCACACGGCGCCAGACTTTGGCTATCTGGTGAATATTGCCGGTCCAAAGGAAAATGATCTGATGTCCTTCGAAGCCTCGCCGTATAATGAAGTCCAGGGGCATTATCCCCTTGATCAACTCCCTGAGGATGTGTTTAAAATTCGTTCACGGAAACCCGGCGAAGCAGAGACTGTTGAACCGGAACTGGACAATAACAAGGATTTTCTAGTGGTTGCTAACACGTTCCGGTTATTGAATTGGCCGCTGTACCTGGGTCATGACCACGGCCAGCAGACACCCAGTTTTTCAGCTGAGCGTTACCTTCATCTAACGGCGTTGGCCCGGACGCGACAGAACAGCTCCGCAGAGACACTCAAGGGCATCATGGAAAAAGAACTCAATACCCTACAGGCCTTTCCCGGTGCAACGGTGCATTACTGCGGCACCGATCCCCACTACCTCCGTGATCCCAGTGCGACTTATTACACCGTGGTTTTTGATACCGCCAGGCGAGAAGCCTTTATTCGATTTCAACAAACCGACAACGCTGAAGCAGCCACCTGCGAAAGCCAATGGACGCCCTGGCAGTCTGTCACATTTTGAGCCGACGAGACGCCGTATACAGCATAACGGTGAAGCCAGCAAAAAACGGGCGCTTGTCCACCAATCACAACACTTGGAGAAAAGTCATCAGGAGCAATGAGGGAGGTGACATCACCGGTTGTGGCTACCTTTTTCTACGCATGTAGCCGGCAACCAATACAATCACGGCAATGCCGAAAACAACCGCCGACAGCGATAATTTTCCGAAGCCACCAAAGTACCCTTCCACGAAGTTCACATTAATGGAGGGTTCAATGAGATCAGCGTAAGCCACTGTAACAGAAGTCAGTATCAGGCACAGGCAGGCAATAATTTTAACCAGCACAATAGTTCTCCGACAATAATTGAACTGCCGTTTAAGATCAGGGAATAACCGAGGCCCGATTTCAACGGCTTTAACATGGCAATGCGAATCAGCAGGGCTTCTACCAGAATGACAGCCGTCTCGGTAACAAGCCAGCTCAGGTTCGGTGCATGCGTTGTCTGCTCCAAATAATGAAAGGCGATCTGGGCCAATGGATTGGTGACGCAGTTTAATCCTATAATAAAAGCTATCCATAGCCAGAATTCTTTTTTGGGGACTAAGCGTTTGATAATCAGTAAAAAAGCAGCCAACTCACACAGTATGGTCACGAGCAGTGTGGTGGTCATGTTTATGCTGTCAGCATCCATTTTTCCTTTTAGCTCCTACTTGCTATCCCTCAGTTTACTGGGGGCGCCTCACGTCTATTACGAACTGGTTTATATCCGCAAACACATCGCCACGCAGTTACCGGCATCTTTTATGATTCTCGTGGTAAGCATACTCTCTTTCCTGGTCATTGTGAAAATCTTTCATCTGATACACCCTCTTCCCGGGATGACGCTTTTTGAACTTCTTTGTTTATTCTCTCTGTTATTTCTGTGCCTTTATTACAGCACCAACTGGCTGACCAGCCTCGTTCTGGCTGTGTTCACAAGCCTGCTGATTTTCAATGCGGCCCTGCTTTTAGTTACCCTCGCCTTTTTACATAACCTGACCCCCTGGGGCTTTCTGTCAGTGCAAAAAGCGTCATCGCGAGCCTGGATCCTTTTTATTGTCAATCCTTGCGTTGTTTTTCTCTTAGCCCTTTATCTGACAGTCGATGCGCCTGTGTTTTCTCATCAGGAAATCCACCAGTTCTTGTCCCATTACATCCTGAATGCGTCTTACAACACCCTGACCATTGCCTGGTTTGCGGCAGCCGTTTATCTACAAATGATTCATTATTACTTTGTGCTTCGGGTGCTTCCAAACCATGCGGGCATGACCTTGCCTATTCATTTACCGGTACTGGCCATTTTTGTAGTATTCAGCGCCTTTTTCTTCTACGCCTTTTCAGTCACCAGAACATTCTACGGCATCGCTGCTCTTTTTCATGCCTACCTTGAAATTCCCCTGCTGCTTTATCTTTTGCCCCTGACAGGGAAACTAACTGCTAACTCTGATCAAATAACCAGCATTGTCAAAAAATAAGGTTCAATGATATTGTAATCGATGGGGGTAACTTTTGCGGTTTAAAGTCATCGATTAAGCTCCGTCCACGATCGGGCTCCACAACTAATTAAGGATGATGTATGAAATATTTAGTGACTTATTGTGCCTTCGATACAGAAACCAGCAATCCTTTATGGCATAGCGCCTTTATTTTGTCTCAATGGGATGAGATGCAAGGCAATCAGGCGCCCATAGAGGTGGTCAATACTTACGGATTTTACGGCGTCCCCACAACCACACGCCATACCTGGACCGCTAAACTCAAACTGCTTGTGGGATTTGATGTCGATCTGAACGGCAATCACGGCATGCTTCGTCCGGAAGAAACCCGCTTTATGGATTTTGGTTCCGGCATGCACGGCGTTACGTTTGAATTAACGATGGAACAGTTCCAGGCGTTGCAGGGCAAATGCAAACAAATGATACAGGAGCAGGAAGACACCATTGAGGAAACTGCCCAATTTTTTAAATTGAAGGCCGCCGATAAAAAGCGAGTCTATGCCTACGAAAAATGGTCCGCCTTAATTTATGAAACTGAAAAAATCCGCGCCAGCAATGAAGGCCGCGAGCCGCGTTTAAAACCCTTTGAAATCAATCCCTCGCTGACCTGGTCAGGACCTTCGTTAAGCCAGTCTCATACCTGCAAATCTCAGGCAATACGCCTGCTGGAGGGAGTACTGACGGCCAGCCAGATTGCCCGGCTGACGGAAAATGGCAAACACCCCGCAGTCCCACGCTACAGCGGTATTATGGAGCCCCTTGCACTCCACAGTGAAGGGCCTTTGAAAACCCATGTGAAGTCGGATGGGACACTCGTCCATTTTCGTGACGGCGCCGATCCTGCGGTGAAATTACGCTGGACTCTCCCTCCTCAGGAAATTGAGGCCCTCTCGGAAGATACCTTACGGCGAGTAACGCTGCCTGAGGAACATTTACCTCGAATCAGAACACTTTGTAAGCGGCTTCAACGACTGGAGTGGTTATTTATCAATGCCGAATTACCGGCTTCCTATGAATCTTACCGCACGGCGCTCATTGCGCTTATCCGTTCCAGCTATCAGGCATTTTCCAACCCAGTCCCCAAAGAAGCACTGACCGAGCTTCCTGGCTGGAAAGGGTATATGCGCCATTTGTTCTCTATTCCCAGAAATCAGTATGAGGTCGCCTTGCTTGACCAACTCAGGCAGGGCGAAGTCCTGCTGAACAGCCTCTACATGGCCATGGTGGACAATTGGAAAATTGAAAGCGAATGCCCTATGGAATCCATAAACACCTTGCCGGCGGATGACTCCCAGGAAGACGATGTCTATAAAAATCCGGTTGAAGCCATTGCAGCTTATCTTAAAGAAAAAGATAAAGAACGCGCCTGCCAAATCATGGGCCGCAGTTATGTCAGTGCAGAGGAAGAGGAGGCAGAGCAAGAGGAGGCAGACGAAGAAGCTGCTTTCAGTGCAACCCCAGCACTCCAATAAATCAGAAGGGAACCGCGCCAGGCGGTTCCCCGTCCCTCTTTATCTATTGAAATGACCAGTCAAATACTGAATAATGGCAAAGCCTCTTACATGACCTTGATGGTTAATTGATAACCATGTCGGAATTAAATCAATTAAATAACAGTGAGTTGCGGCAACTATTAAATTCGAACAGGTTAAATGACCTGTACGAGTTTCTGGACGAGGGAACCGTCGATGCCCTGATTGCCTACGGGCACAGAATCGCTCCGAAAATGCGTCGTAAGAATAAACTGCTGCAGGCCATATCCCTCCCCCTGACCGATTCCTCAAGCTACCCTCTGATCTTATTATGGAGCGTTATTGGCGTCGTGACCCTGGGGGTTCTTTCCCTATTGATAAGTACGAGCATTATGGCCTTGCTCTCTCTCTTAATGGGCGGACTGTTTATTTATGCCAATTACAAAGAGTTGCATCGAGACGAACTTAAAAATCAAAAATATTGCTGTCTCTATGCGTTAAAAAACAAAACAGCCGATCTTCTGCTTGAACGAAACGGCTTGGCTGTAAAGACACGACGAATCCCTGAGTACATCAACAAAAACCGTGCCCTGCTTGTCCGCGACGCGGTAAATACCACCGCGTTAATCTGCACGACCTTATTCGGTACTTATTTTCTCGGGGTCAATGCAGTTTTAACCGCGTTTGAAGCGGCCGCCGTCGCGGGATTGACGATTGGACCGGCCGGTTTTCTCATTGGGATTGGCATCGCGGGTTTCATCAGTCTCTATTTAGGCTACCATTATTATCAATCAATAAAGGCCGATGATTACTCTAAATACCAAAAAAAATGCCTCACCACCATTGTGGAAAAAAAAGCCGCCGTCTGCGAGGCCATTCATAACCGGGACATTGAACTTGTTTCACCCAACGAAATACAGTCTAAGGGCGCGCTCGGCGTAAACAGCGTCTCCACCCGAAGTAAATTCCTGTTCACCTTGACCGCGGTCAAGGACAATGCCTTTTTTAAGCCCGAGGAGGAAAAAAAGGAACCAGAAAAATTGCCGCTCCCGTTGACCATAGGCTCCTATCGCTAGGCAAACCGGTTTTAACTCCAACCGATGACGTCGTCTGTCCCTGCTCCTTCCGGAAAGGGTTTGGATGTTCCTTTGAATAATCAAGCACTCACGTGTACTATGGGTGTGTTAGTTTGCGGATTAAGGATAATCAAGGGGTTCTATGGCATTGATTCTATTTCAACGCACGGGCGAAAAAGCAGGTGCCTTATTGCAATCCACCGTTTTCTTCTTTGTGTTTTTTGGTCATTTTTTTTATAGCCTGCTGTGTAACTGGAACGCCATCGCCTGGCGCGAATCCTTTATTGCCACCTTGCGAGCCGGAACCTGGGTGGTAATCCCCCTGCTGTTTGTCAGCATGTTGATGGGCACCTCCCTCGCCGTCAGTATTCATTACATGCTCGCCTCGTATAACCTTCAGCATCAAGGCATGCTGATTGCCCAGAATACCGTCATTCATGATTTCGCCCCGCTAACCATTGGCTTTGTTCTGTGTACTCAGTGCGGTTTAAACCTCATTGATTTTTATCACCCAAGCCTTCATGAAGATCCGCAAAAAGTGTTGCTTGAAAACATCATTCCTCTTGTCGCCGGATTCAATGTCACGGCTCTGCTGCTGTATACCTATGTCTCGTTAGGATTTTTAACCAGCATTTACTTAACCTTCTATTATTACCTCAAGGCGGATATCAATGAGTATTTAATCCGTTTAGGCGATGTCATTACTCTGGCTGATTTACTGAATTCGCTCTGCAAGACTATCCTCTATGCAACCATTGCCAGTTTCACCGCAGGTTATTATTATTATGATGTGGCCAATCGAATATTGCCTACGAGGAAAGCGGTGTCACGCATCATTACACGCGGGTTGTTTTGGTTAATTATTGTCAGCGTCATATTGAAATTATATCTCTCATAGCCACCGGTAAGGAATAGAATGCCCAGGGAACGTCAGGAACGCATCTACATAGGAATTGGTGTATTTATTTTTGGCGCGATCGTGCTTGCCGCGCTGAGTCTGGTTTTTATGTACAAAGAATACATGCATGGTAAAGTTGAGACCTATACCATGTTTTTCAAAGGCTCCTTAAACGGCTTGAATGTGACCTCCCCCATCACCTACCGCGGCGTTAAAATCGGTGAAGTCAAACGCATCGAGTTGACTGCGAATAAATCAAAATCCAATGTGGCCATTCCAGTCTATGTTGAGTTTTTCGTCGAAAAATCCTTCGTCCAGAAAGACAACCCCATTCAAATTCTGATTGATAACGGCATCGTGGCGACAATTACCGCACCCAATATTCTCACCGGCACAGCCAGCATCGAGTTGGTGCCTTCCGAAAACAAACAAAGAACAACCCCATTGATTCGAACCTTCCACGGCTATTCCATGTTCCCAACCGAAACGTCTAACGAAGACGACATGACAGCCAATGATACCCTGCGCGCGGCACGGAAAACCTTACGCGACATCAGCAATTTAATTCGCTCCAAAGAATTCAAAGACACCATTGTCGCCATTAAAGACATGGCGGCCAGTATTGATAAATTAGCCATTGCCATCTCCGAACGCATGCCGGGTACCTTTGTCTACTTTAATGAAAGCATGAGGGAAGTAGCCAAGGCCGCTTATTCCGTCCGCAACTTAAGCGATTTCCTTTCCCGCCACCCGGAATCCCTGCTGCGGGGTAAATCATGAGGCGCGCCGTAGGATTACTCCTCAGTGCAAGTCTGATTCTTACCGCCTGTTCGCGCAGTAAAGATCCGTCCTATTATGTACTGAATCCGGTTTCAGCACCGGTGATTCAAAGCAATCAATACATTCATGTCAGGCTGGGGATTGAACGGGTCAGCGTACCGGACTACCTCGATAAACCGCAATTAAGTATTTATTACACACCCAATCTCAGTGAATTACAGGAAGATTCTCAATGGGCAGAAGAGGTCCGGGGCAATGTGAAGCGGGTCATTAAAACCAATCTGTCCACTTTTTTATCTGGCGCCCTTGTTGAACTGGCGCCCTGGGATATTAAATACAAACCCAACTATCAATTGCAGGTCGATATTTCCCAATACAAGGTGACCGCTCAGGGGCAAAGCATTTTACAGGCGGAATATGTCATTTATAAAGGCGAAGAACCCTTTAAAAAATACAAGGTAGCCTACACGGAAAAGCTGTCTGTGGTGAACCCCAATACCATGGTCATCAGCATGAACAATAACCTGACCCGGCTAACCCGGGATATTGCCAGGCACCTGCCCCGCGCTTAATCAATGCGGCCGCCCGCCTGTTGAATGTGGTGAAGGATGTAGCGCTGTACGTCTTCGCTGACCTGCGCACTTGGAAACGTAATGAATTGACTCTTTGAAAAAAAGAGCAACCACAGGTCATCATAACGCCACACGTCTTTAATGGCTGACCAGGGAAAGGTGCTGCTGCCGGCGCTGGAAGAGATTGTTGCGCTGTTTTCTGACGCAATAAATGACGCCACGGGCGAGCCCATTTCCCTGAATTTATGCCAGGCATTACGAAAATGCACCAGGTAGAGCGTTAAAATCATTAAAAAACTGAGAAGGAGCGCCGCCCCCAACGCCCCGATCCACCAGGAACGGTTGCCCTGATAAAGCAGAATAAAAAAAACCAGGGTCATTATGACCAGAGCAATCGGGTAGACCAGGCCAACCGTTCTTTTCCAAAAGCGGAAAATGGCTTTGCGAACCATGGATTCATCATAGGTCAGGGTAATCTGGTGCATGATCTTCACTTCACGGCCTGTTTATAAAAAGATAGCAGTTATTCGGTATCTGCTCTAATTTTTAACTAAAAAACTGGTCAATCCCCGTTTAAAGGCAGTACTATAACGGCCTTATCAGTTACTATGGGTATTGTCCTTATGAACACATTGAAGAAAGCCGTGGGCCGCTTTATTTTTATGAGCCGCTGGCTTCAGGCGCCCCTGTATCTTGGCCTCATTGTTATTTTAGCCACGTATGTCTACCGTTTTATTGCTGAGCTTTACCATCTGATCAGCCATTTAAATGGTGTGGATGACAATCAAATCATGCTCGGCGTATTAAGCCTGATTGACGTGGTCATGATTGCCAACCTGCTCATCATGGTGGTCATGGGCGGTTATGAAACCTTCATCTCGCGTCTTGATCTGGATGCCCATCCTGATCAGCCGGAATGGCTGGATCACCTTGACGCAGGAGCTATGAAAATTAAACTGGCCCTGGCGTTAATCGGCATTTCATCCATTCATTTATTGCGTACATTCATCGATCCCTCGAGGATGGCCAACGACAAGGTTATGTGGCAGGTTCTCATTCACCTTACCCTGCTGGTCTCCGCGTTAGCCATTGCTTACACCAACAAGCTTTTGTCTTCCGGCAGTAAACATTATTCCACAGAGTAGACTGACAAACATTATTGCATCATGGTCATCCTTATGCCATGATGACCGCGTTAACTATTGATTTGGATTTAGATATGTTAAAAAAAATAGCCGTTTTGTCGCTTGGCACTGCCTCCCCTGTGTTAATGGCGAGTAACGCCGTAGACCTTTATCAGGCCCCGCTTTCCAGTTTAAACTCGTTTTCCCTCATCCAGCCTCAAGCCCATCTCGCTGCAGCTAAAAAGATTGCGCCGCAAGAAAATGCCTTGCAACAGATCAGTCAAACACGAGAAAACAACAAAACCATTACCCGTTTTCAACAGCTCTACAAAGGAATCCCGGTGATTGGCGCCCAGGTCATGGTTGCCAAGTCCACCACCGCCGCGCTAGCGGCCACTGCCGAGGGCGAAGTGAACGGCCAGTTGATTAACGAATTAGACTTAAACACGCAACCCGCACTCAGTGCCAATCAGGCTATTGCTGTCGCGAAAAAAGACTATCAAACCACCCATACCAGTGAACTCCACCCCGTTCGCAGTGAATTGCAAATCCGTATGGAAGAACCCAATACGCCCCGTCTGGTTTATCTGGTTGCCTTTAAAACTGTCGAGAGCAACAAGCCGGCGCAGCCGACCTTCGTCATTGACGCCCAATCCGGCACTGTTTTGAGTCAATGGAACGATGTCAAAACCTACGGTGATAGCGGCCCTGGAGGGAATGAAAAAGTTCATGAGTACTGGTACGGTAAAGACGGCCTGCCGGCATTGGAAGTGACTCAGCGCGGCGACACGTGCATCATGGATGATTCGAAAGTGCGGTTGGTTAATTTAAATTCCAAGTGGGATTGGGACGACAAAATCATGACTCCCCATCAATATCCCTGCAATGCCAACATCGAAGAAACCGTGAACGGCGCCTATTCGCCAACGGATGACGCTTATTATTTCGGTCACACCATCATTGACATGTACAAAGACTGGTACGGGGTCAATGCGTTGCAAAACACCAAAGGCAAGGCGATACCTCTCGTGATGCGCGTCCATTTCGGTGACGGGTATGACAATGCCTTCTGGGATGGTCAGGCCATGTCGTTTGGCGATGGCACCGATTTTTATCCCTTGGTTTCGCTTGATGTCGCAGGGCATGAGGTTACCCATGGCTTTACCGAGCAACACGCCGGCCTTGAATACCATGATCAACCCGGAGCGCTCAATGAATCCTTATCGGATATGGGCGGTCAGGCGACCCGCGCTTACCTGTTAGAAAAAAATCCCTTGCTTTTCAGCAAAACCAATTTAAATCCCACGGCAGTGACCTGGGGCATTGGTGAGACCGTCGTGAAGGATTCTTTTGGTAAAGCGCTGCGTTTTATGGATTATCCCTCTTCGGATGGCAGTTCTGCGGATTGTCTTGATAAGACAATTGCCCGCAGCAGCGGCAGCTATTGCGCAATCAGTTACCCTGAACTGGTGGCTTTTGCCAAATCACGCATCTCGGATCCACAGGATCAGCAAAGCTTCATTGTGCATACAGCCAGCGGCGTGTTCAACAAAGCGTTTTATCTGTTATCGCAGAAAATCGGCATCAAAAAAGCCTACCATGCCATGGTCGTCGCCAACACCCGTTATTGGACGCCAACAACTGATTTCAAAAACGGGGCTTGCGGTGTTTTGTATGCCGCTAACGATTTGAAACTGGATTTGAAAACCTTTAAAACGGCCTTTGCGCAAGTGGGCGTCATGACCACTCAATGCCGCGTATAAGCATCCGCTTCATCTGCCCGGCTTTATCTGTCATCCCGGTCTTCACCTCCCCCGCGCAGGCGGGGGAACCACGCGTCATCCATTTAAAAAGTCACAATGGCCTGTAAGGCGAAGGTATCCCGATTGCCACGGTAGCCTCTGACCGGCCGATCAAGGCCTGAAGCCATGACGGACTGTTTGTAATTCAAGTCTTTAAAATATTGCAACTGCAGGGTGAGGTAAGGCGTTGGAAACAAAGCCAGACCGACTCCGGCTCGTTTTTCGGGCAATTGCAAGGCCAGCGCCTGAAAGGATTGATCATAAAAAACACTGACTTTGACTGGAACAGTCCTTACCTGGAACTCATACCCGCTTTGCACGCTCAAGGCCTTGGGTGCTGCCCCTTGGTTCTGGTAGGCAAGTTCATTGCTATCAAAGCGCCGCAAAGCCGAAACGAAGGTCAGGTAGGTTGAATAGCCGCGATAATGCCAATTCACATAAGCCGCTCCTCCCGGCACATGGCTATTGATAGTGGAAAACAGGTAACCTCCAAATCCCTTGTTGTATTGAAACAATTGGCTCTCAGCGAATGAATAGAGATAACTGAACCCCACATCGTAATACTCATTGTGCCAACCCGTATTGAGATTGTAATAATAATCAAGCGTTGAGGAACGAACCCGTGAATGAGGAGAAAACAGGGACACACTGCCATAAAGGCGGTTATCAAAAGCCATGACTAAGGTGTCTTCATTCGTCTGGCCCATGGCCTTAGTCAAAGGCTTGTAAATCAGGTCATTTTTATAACTGCCGAAAGGCAGCCATTTTCTGCCGGCATCGACGTAAACCGAAGCCATAGCGGGCTCGTGCAAACCCAGGTAAAGTTGCTCAAAATACAATTCAGGGGTGACTGGCGTGGGCAGGGTGTTGTAAATCAACAAGCCTTTGATCTGGCTTTTTTCCCAGAAAGCCCAATCGGACTCAAACTTTACATTGGATAATTGTTGATTGAGTAAATAACGTTCTCCTGCCAGCGCGGAATCACTGACATTAAAAAACACATGCCCCTGGTAGGAGAATCGCTCATTTTCAAAAGGATGAGGCAAGGCGGCAGCTGAGCTGGACAAGATAAACAAGCCACCCAAGGCACGTTTTTTCAACATCAAGGCAAAGAATCAGGATAAAATTAAATGATAATGATTATCATTTACGTTTGCAAGATGCGCTGTCCGATTAGGAGTGAGACGACAGATTGTTCCCTTCATCGGGTTTAAAGTGGCGTCGGCTTTGGAGCTGAGTACAGAGGATCTTCTTGCCATTGGTTGCATAAAAGAAGGTATCGCCCACGCGGCCTTCGTGCATTTTGAACATTTTTTTATAAGGAAAATACTCGTTCGCATTGGTCATGCTTTTTGTGGTTTTTTTAAAGCCTGGCGGCAGAATCGGCTTCGTCAAATCCCAATCAGGGTAAGAGGCATGACTTGAAAAAACATGGCATAACGCTAACGCATTGAAAGCAAAAGCCAAATCATACTGAATGATCTGATTAGCGTAAGGCGTTTGCCCGGGAAAATCCATGGTCGGGGTGGTGTTAACCAGTTGCAGACGAGGCTCCCGGGTTAGCAGCAGATAATTTAACAGGGGGGTGTAGCGCTGCCATTCATCCTCGTTCATAACCGGTAGAGGCAAGCCCTGCTGTATTGTCGTTTCTATTCGTTGAATCAACGCCATCATGGCGGGTTCAATGGACAGGTAATAATTCACGGCCATGGCTTTAACCAGCCCAATGACGAGATCGTGCATGGCCGAATCAGGTTTTTCAATAGCCGCCAGTTCAGCAAAAAAACCATTCAATTCCTCGCAGGTCAGGAGTTCAAACCGAGTAAGGCGGGTTAAAAAAAGGGGGACAGCATGCGGCACCTCGTCGTCAAGGATGCGATGGTTTTCTGCGTAATTTATAGCTTGAATTTTTACAGAAAAAGAAATAGCCCCTTGTTCAATCAGTTCTTTAACCATCATCGTACAGCAAAGCGACTACTCTCATGTAATTATAGCTCAACTGGGCCCTTCCAGTAGAAATAAGACAGCCTGGGATGCGTTTTTTAAGACTGAAATAAAAAATGCTCCACTTTACTAACCACCGAATAATCAATACATTACGCCTATTATTATCTGGCGTTGAAAAAGATGAAGAAATACTTACTCCCCTTGCTGTGTATTGTCTCCCTTAGCCACGCCCACTGCCCGATTTACTTCAAGAAGGATACCCTGCCCATCCAACAGGATCCTTTATTTTCACTGGTGTCATCGAGTGCCTCTTGCCCTGAAACAATTACCGCTTTCACTGCCCTGTTGCGTGACAATGGCTTAAATCAGCAAATAAGTCTGGTTGCCAACCGTGGCCGCAACAATCCGTCACAAGGAAGCTTCAGCTTCTTTACCTCCATTTTCGGTGCGATGCGGAACGGTAAGTCAGTCGCACACGGTGATTTCTTTATTGGGTATTTCACCGATCAGAAAGAAGGCCTCATTTATCTTGATCAACAAGCGGAAGCGGGCAAATTAATGATCGAAGTTATTGCCTGGGATAACGACAAAGCGCTGTATAATTTTTATGAATTACGGGGGATTGATGGCGGTCAAACCCGCTGGTTTTATCGTGGAAATTCTAAAGATGCTTATCGCGACAACCGCTTTTTATATCGTCAGAATCCCCCGGATGAAGCCCATTTCGGCCAGCGTATGCGCTGCTCGGCCTGCCACAATTCAGGGGGCCCTATTCTTAAGGAAATGAAAGCGCCTCACAATGATTGGTGGACAAGCGCACGGCCTTTGGAGTTCGCACCCAATCGGCTTGATGAGGAAACCGCCTTGCTGCTGTCTCAGATCAGCGAGGCCCATTTGTTGGCAAACGATGTCAAAAAAGGAATGGAGAAACTGCGTCAATCCGCTAAAATGCGATCGTTTATCAATCGCTTAAGTTTACAGGAACAGCTTCGCCCCCTCTTCTGCACCACTGAAATTAATCTGGAATCCAGTTTTAAAAATTCCCGGGTCTCTATCCCTTCGGCATTCTGGCTCAATCCATTGCTGGGTCAGGTGAAGTCATCATTAGCCACCCCCGTGTATGCCTCTTTATTGAATCAATGGGATATGCACTTTCCCGAAACGTCCTTGCAGGATGCTGATCATCCCTGGCTCACCCCGGTTAAGGGCTATAATGACCAGCAGGCGATTCGCCAGCTGCTTCGGGATAAAATCATTGATAAGCACTTCGTTCAGGCAGTCCTGATGATTGACTATCAGCATCCTGTGTTTTCCAAAACACGCTGTGAACTTTTAACCCGTCTGCCATTAGAGAATAAGCCGGGTTGGCAGGTTGAATTTATTGAGACTTTAACTCGGTCGGAACACCTGAGCGCAGGCAGGCAACTCGCTCGCTTTCTCACCATGAGCAACAGCAGTGAATGGCAGACCGTTATTCGTCAATATCGCCAATCGGTGCGGCAGCTGCTGCGCACCGAATCGGGCGCTGCTGCCAGCTTTCAGCAATTACTTCGGCTGCGTCAACGTGTGTTTGACAGTGAGATCTCACAAAATCCCCTCGGGCAAATTCTTGAGCCGGGATTTCGAGTGATTTTTCCACGATCGCCAACAAGCGTGTAGAGTCTCAGGGGGTCTTATACCCCCTGCCCTTTGGGATTTTTGCACTGTGCCAAATCAATCCCTTTTTCTTTTAATGCCGCCGCCAGTGCGTCTCGTGTTGGATAGGAATAAATACTCCATGACACCCCGTAATTACTGCGCTTGCCCTCAAAAAAATAAAAAATGTCATCGAGATACGGATTGCTTTTGGGATGCCTGACAAATTGTTCCGGGGCACAGACAAAATCATCAGGTTGAATATTATACATATTGGCCTGCAACCTGTTGTAGTTGGCAAATTGGCTGCCCGTATGATAAATCACGTACAGAAGCGGCAGTAAACAGAGAAAAGGAATCAACAGCACCATAATCGATTGGTCGGGACGTGATGCTTTATTCAGCCTACGGGCATAAAACAGGCTGGCGAAAACAATCAAGGGGTAAAGCCAAATGTAATAGCCGACGATGGAGACATAATGTGACGCAACGCCCGGCCCACCACAAAGACCGCTGTAACAAACGTAGAAAGTAATGGCATACGGAACCACCAACAGGGAAAACCAGACTAAAGCCAACAGAAAAGTACGTGTAAATTGTTTCATGAGCAATCACCTTAAAACGAGTCAAATCCTTGATAATCCTGCCAGGGAAGATCTTCACGGCTATGCTCTTCCACACGGGCTAAACGTGGGCCTTTTTTTATCCAGGCATAAAACAGATCCAGTTTATCCACGTCTCCACAGGCAAAAATTTCTACACGCCCATCCTTCAGATTACGTGCCCAACCGGTAATACCCAGTCTGAATGCCTCCTCTTTGGCAGAGGCCCGATACCATACTCCCTGCACTTTGCCTGCAACAAAACAGCGCATACACGATGGATTAGTCATAGGAATTTCTTACTGGTTTGCGTAGTATTAGAGTTTATGCTTATTTTACAAAGAAGTGGAGATGAAAATGGCCATCTGGTACAACGAGTTTGGTGTTGACGATTTGAATCGCCGCGGAAACAACACCCTGTCTGAGCTACTTGGCATTCAGTTTACCGACATTGGCGATGATTACCTGACCGCCACCATGCCCGTTGATGATCGTACGCGGCAACCCATCGGCATTCTCCATGGCGGCGCCAATGTGGTGCTGGCAGAAACCGTGGCCAGTACTGCAGCCAATGCCGTGATTGATATCAAGCGCTTTTATTGCGTGGGGCTGGAAATTAACGCCAACCACCTTCGCTCCGTGAAAGAAGGGCTGGTCACGGCTGTCGCCTCGCCAGTGCATCTGGGCCGTACGACGCAGGTTTGGCAGATTGCCATTTACAACGAGCAGGGCAAACAGACCTGCATTTCACGAATGACGGCGGCAGTCATTGCCCGCTAGGTTGGTTATAATGCGAAAGAATCTTATCCTCGTGCTGGTGTCCTTTGCCATGTTCATGGAATCCGTGGACACCACGGTCATTAACACCGCCATTCCAGTGATGGCCAAAAGCCTTAAGGTCTATCCCATCGATTTAAAACTGGCATTGATAAGCTACCTGCTCAGCCTGGCTATTTTCATCCCCATCAGCGGCTGGATTGCGGATAAATTCGGGGTTAAAAAAGTCTTCATGTGTGCCATTGCCGTGTTTACGTTAAGCTCCATCTGGTGTGGCTTTACCCAAAGCCTGCCGGAACTGATTGCAGCCCGCATTGTGCAGGGCCTGGGTGGTTCATTGACCATGCCCGTCGGCCGTCTAATTATTATCCGCACCTGTGAGCGCCACGAACTGGTTGCCAAAATGAGCATTGTGGTGATGGTGGCGGCGATAGGCATGATGCTTGGGCCGGTTGTTGGCGGCTTCATCACCAGCCATTTTTCCTGGCGCTGGATATTCTGGGTGAATGCACCCATTGGTGTACTGGCTTTAGTGCTTGCCCGGAGATTGCTGCCGTCAATGCCGCCAAGGCCGGTACCGAACCTGGATAAGATCGGGTTTATCCTGTTCGGCAGTGGACTGGCCACGCTGACCTTTGGCCTGTCCACGTTAAGTGAATCCCATACCAGAAACTCGCACTCGATGTTGACCCTCGCCATGGCAGTGTTACTGCTGTTATTTTATAGTTGGCATTCGCGCAATAAAGCGCATCCCGTGGTTAAGGTAAGTCTGCTTCGCCTCCGCACCTTTCGGGTTTCCATCACCGGGAATCTTCTGGCGCGCCTGGGTTTTGGCGGCATTCCCTTTCTGCTTCCCCTGCTTTTTCAACTTAGCCTTGGATTTTCACCGGAGCTTTCAGGGTTGCTTCTGGCGCCGATAGCCTTAGGGGTTTTACTGGTTAAGCCGTTGTCGCTTGCTATTCTGAGACTCTTTGGCTACAAGAAACTGTTGATACTCAACACCGTCCTGGTGGCGCTGGGACTGTTTTCCTTTGCCCTGGTCAATGCACAGACGTCCCTCTACTTTATTACCGCCCTGACTTTCGCCTACGGCTTTTTAATCTCATTGCAATACACGGGCATGAATTCCTTAGCGTATGCCAATCTCGCCCCCGATGACATCAGTGCAGCCACCAGCATCATGAGCACGACCCAGCAACTCGCACAAAGTTTCGGGGTGGCGGTGGCTGCCGTTTTGGTGCGAATTTTTGCAGCCAGTAACAACGAAACCCTATTAAGCCTTAAAACTTTTCATGAATCGTTTATCGCCTTGGGGATATTAACCTTGTGCTCCGTGGCTGTTTTTATTTCATTAAAAAAAGAGGATGGCGATGAATTAATTCATGGTCCCCTGGAAAACGCCCGGGCCAACTAGAAAAAGCCAATGACCAGACCACCGCCAAAGGAACGCTCCAGGCTGTTTAAAGCGCCGTGGAGGCGCTGGTTGTAAACCACATCGACCGTCATGTTTTTTGCCACCAGAAAAACCAGGCCGGCATCGGCATTCACGCCCCAACCCTGATTAGGTGCGGTGCGGCTTTGGGCATAGGCTTCGACGTACATGTTCATTTTATCCTGCAATGGCCATCCTGCAAGAATCAGGGGATTCATGCTGAGATAGCGTTGATTTCCATCCACCGGTTGAGTCACGAATGAAGCAAAACCCACTTGCGCCGCAATCCCAAACCCGGAATCAAAACTGTAATTGTAAATGCCATTCACCATGCAGCCATTTTTACGGCCACCAAAATTGTTACCTCCTGAGGGTGGTGAAATAGCCGCCTGCAGTGTAACCAACTGATGGTCGTCATAATAGGCAATGCGTTTAGCCCCCACGGTCACAACACCGTAGCCGACCTGGCGGGGCGTTGATTGCCAGTTGTAAGCCGGGGGTAAAATATCAATCTCGGTATGGTGCCCCAAACCGAACCGCCACTCCATCTGCGGGACATTGTGACTGAAGCCATTGGGTGTGGTTTGCTGGTAAGTATAGCCGGATTCAATGAGTAATGACCTGGCAGGGACGATGCAAGCGCTTAAAGCTTCGGAAGGCCGGTCCACCAATGCCAACAGGCGGTTTTCCCCGCTGCAAAGCGGCACCTCGCCGGCCTGCAGGGGAAAAATGGCAAAGGCCAGCAGGCAGAGAAACAGGAAGGGTTGATAAACACCATTCATGCAGCAATCCATTGATGCAATACTAAAATAACCACTTTACCTGGCTTAGCCGTCATTGACAAATCGCCTCTTAATCAAAACGACAGGCGGCCAAGGTCACACGCCGGGTTTGATTCAGCCATTTATGGCTAAGCCATACACCTAAAAACAAGGGAACGCCAAGGTAGGAAATGATAACCCCTTGCCAATCAATGGCCTGCCCGGTAAACGCCCTGTAATTTTGACTGCCAATGATCAATAGGCATAATCCGAAGGCAAACAGAGGCCCATACGGGTACCCTTTGGCGAGATAAGGCAGCTTCTTTGGATCCCTCCCCTGATGAAGATAGGCTTTTCGGAAGCGGTAATGGCTCGCGGCAATACCCATCCAGGTGATAAATCCTGACAGACTGCCGGCATTCAGTAACCAGAAATACACCCTGCCGCTGCCATAGAGCGAAGATAAAAACGCCAGCAAGGCAATGCTGCTGGTCAAAGCCAGGGCCCGCAAGGGTACGCCGCGGCGATTGACTTTAGCAAAGGCTCTGGGTACATGGCCTTCACTGGCAAGAAACCAGAGCAGACGGCTTGAGACATACAAACCGGAATTGGCTGTGGAGAGAATGGCAATCAACACCACACCATTCATCAGTAACGCCGCCGAAGTAAAGCCTCTTTGCTGAAACACAAACGTAAAGGGGCTCATCAACACATCCGAAACCGTCAATTGTTTGGCTGTATAAGGGATAAGCAGGCTGATAATTAAAATCGATAACACAAAGAACAATAGAATCCGCCAGAATACCAATCTGACCGCACGAGGTACATTAACCCCCGGATTGTCACTCTCGCCTGCGGCGATGCCTAATAATTCCGTCCCCTGAAAGGAAAAACCAGCGGCAACAAACGCACTTAACACCCCGAGCCAACCACCATGAAACGGTGCATCGCCGATAGACCAGTATTTAAACCCGGCTGGCTGGTATTCCGTCAAGCCGGCAATCATGGCAAAACCCACCACAATAAACAAAATGATAACCGTGATTTTGATGAACGAAAACCAGTATTCCGCCAGGCCGAACGCTTTGGTGGAAATCACATTAAAACCCATCACCAAAAACAAAAAAGTGGCACACCAAAGCAGCGGCGGGCTACCAGGAAACCAGAAATTCATCAGCAAGGCGGAGGCTGCGATTTCAGACGCAATGGTAATGGGCCAGCTAAACCAGTAATTCCAGGCCAGCGCGTAACCGAGGGAAGGATCAATAAAACGGGAGGCATACACATAAAAAGACCCTGAACTCGGCATGTAGGCGGCCAGCTCCCCTAAACCGCTCATCAGGTAATAGACCATAATGCCCATGATCACGTAAGCCAGCAACGTACCGCCCGGGCCTGCCAGCGACAAGGCATTGCCGCTGGCTAAAAAAATACCGGTGCCCAAGGAGCCGCCCAGAGTAATCATGCTTAAGGTGCGGGCACTCAGCTGACGCTGCAAACCCGGTTGTGATGACGCATCCTGCATCATTGTCCTTAGTTAGTCATTCAGGAATTCACAGAGTAACCGTTGAAAATGATGAGTCCCTTGTTCTTTGGTCGGTGAAAAACGCCCGCCATCATAAAAACGGGACCGTATCCCTTTTTGTACAGCCTCCACCACGGCCTCGTCTTCCCGCTCAACAACATCCAGTTCCCCGCCTGCCCCTTTACCCAAGTGACTCTCATCAAGCACAAAGGTTAGAAACGAGACTTTCGTGACATCAGGCGTCATGGGTTTGACCACATTCACCGAGCATCCCCAGGGATAAAAATTGAGCATGGTGTTGGGGAATATCCAGTAATAATAAGCCGCTACCTCCTTGCCATAATCCTGCGCGTCTTTCGGTAAGTTGAAACTCGCTTCGCCATTGGCGGCCAGCGCCAATTGCAAATTGCAATAACGGTAAATTTCCGTGGTATACGTGGTGCAGTCAATGACCTGCCTTAAACCATGATGGACAAAGGGAATATGCAGGGCTTCAAGGTAATTTTCACAGTAAAGGGCCCAATGGGCCTTGACTAAGTAATCGCGGGACCGCTGCGCATCCAGGCGCATGTTTTCCATGGGCAGCCAGAATAAACGCTCGCGAATTTCGGCAAAAACCTCCTTAAACGGCACGGCAGGCGACAGCGCGGCAAATAAAAACGGCTCCAGAGTATCAAAGGGAATGGCAGGCAGGTTGTCGCGCTCCGAAGGAAAATTCTCCGTTTGTTCAAATTCCGGCATGTGCAGCATGTCACCACAAAGACTGAAACGGCGGCCATGATAGGCACATTTAATTTTCTGCATGACAGTGCAGGGGGCTTCAACCAGAAGATTACCGCGGTGGGTGCAGACATTGCTCAGACAGTGCAGGGCATCCTGCTCATCGCGCACAAACAGCAAGGGCTCATCGAGCAAGCCAGGCAGCAGGGTATGAGGAACCAATTGACCGGGAAGCCGTAAAGCCTCCGAACTCAGGCAAAACTGCCAGGTTCTCGCAAAAATTTTTTCCCTGCTTTGCTCAAACCAGTCGGTTGAAGTATAAAAGTCCGAAGACAACGTGGACGCTTTTCTAATATCCGGATCAACATAAAGCGGCTTCATTCAAATATCCTTGTGCAGCACTCCCGCAACAGGCTGGTAAAATTATTGTATTCCCTGCCGACTGTCAATTGAATTTACGGTACTGGCGATTGACTGTACTGCCTGAACAGGTCCGTCAGCACGCGTGCGGAAGGCCCCATGTTCTGGGGATTGTGATGCACCAGATACAGTGGGTAAGTACGCACGTTATCTTGTGGTAATCGCAGGGGTTTGATGGGTAAATTTCTACCCTCGACCAGCGCTTCAGGCAACCAGGAAAAACCAATGCCATGCGCCACGCATTGAATTTTCATTTCCATGGAACTGACCTTCCAGTGAAATTCAGAGCCTAACCAGCCTTCATTCCTTTTTTTATGTCGGCCCGAATCCTGAACGATGATGTATCGTTCCTCGCAGAGTTCCTCAAGGCCTATGTTCTTTTGATGCAGGGGGCTGTCAATGTGGGCATAGGGAATGGAGTTAATGTCCATTAATTTCTCCCCCATGTAACCTTCAGGAATACGAGAAACTATAACCATCTCGGCTTCACCCTGCTCTAACGCGTCGCTGGGACCGGATAACAGTCCTTGATTTAAAATAATACGGGTATGGGTATTCTGAAGACCAAAGGCTTTTAAAACCTGCAATAAGCGATTGGGTGGGAAAATTTCATCCACAGCCAGACGCAGGGTTTTTTCATGGTTGGATTTAAACTGATGAACGCTCTGCTCCAGATTCCTGGCAGCCCGTGTTAATTGCCGCGACGAATTAAGAATATGCAGGCCCTGCTCGGTAAGCACAGCCTTTCGGCCCTGCAAATCAAACAGGCGAATACCGAGAATATCCTGTAATTTACCCACGGTGTAACTGATGCTTGATTGACTTTTATGCAGTTTTTCTCCTGCTTTTGCAAAGGTCCCTTCATCCGCCACGGCTTGCAAAACCCGCCACTGCTCCAGAGTAATTTTAGCCATTGCGCCCCTTTAATCTAAAAAACTGATTGTTTTGCTCAAAAAATCGCGCTTTTTTATTTAAAAAAGCCAATTATAATCGATTTAATCAATAAATAAAGGAGAATAACATGAGCAAAAAAGGCATCACACTGGCCCTCTGTCTGGCCGCTTCCAGTCTGGCTTTTGCTGCAAAAAATGAACAGGAGATGAATAAAGACGTCGTGACCCGGTTTTATCAAAAAGCCATTAATGACAAGGATTTTGCCGCCGCAGAAACGTACATGGGACCCTGGTATATCCAACACAATCCCCTGGCAAAAGACGGTATTGAGGGCTTTAAGCAATACGTTGATTACCTGAAAAGCACCTATCCTGAGTCGCACAGCGAAATCAAACGGGTCCTGGCGGAAGGGGATTATGTGATTCTGCATGTCCATTCCATCAAAGAGCCCGGCACTCGCGGCCAGGCCATCATCGACATTTTCAGGCTGGAAAACAATAAAATTGTCGAACATTGGGACGTGGTGCAAAACATTCCCGAGAATGCCGCCAACAGCAATGGCATGTTTTAACCATCAAGGCCGTGTCACGGCCTTCATGTCAGACATTTAACCGCAGAGTGAATTCAATGGCCTGAGTGAGTAAGCCTTTAATGTCGTGCTCGGCAATGTAAAACGAAGCTTGTCCCGGAGTACCGGGATTGCTGGTGATGACGCTGCCGCTGGCTTTGAAGCTGGATGTGCCCAATAAACGGTATTGCAGGATCGCAGTGGTTTTATCATTCACTGCATACGCGGCACCCGCCTTAAACTGCCAGGCAAATGCCGTACCATAAAGGGAAGGACTGGTTTGCGTCGCTGGTGCGGTTTCAACCAGGGGCGTGGCCGGATCATCGATATTGATGATGTTATTGGTTTTTACCCGACCCGATTGCAGCCAGGCCACACCCACCCCACCATTTAAGAAGGGAGTCCATTGACCATTCGGGGTTAAATCATACGCGATGTTCGTCAGCAGCGAGTACACATGAGCCCGCTTGCTTTTGTCGCTGATGGGGTTATTGGCTTGTCGTGCGTAAATGGCCCCGGTAATGGGATTTTGTTCTTGCCAGTCATAATTGCCTTGACTGTGATGCTTCAGGTTTTGATACAAAAATTCAACATCGGCTCGCCAGGTGTCATTCAGGCGATAACCCAGGGCTGCGTTTAAATCAAAACCATTTTTAAATTCATTACGCCAGTTCACATCCGGCAATGAAAATAAGCTGGTGCCTATGGCAGTCGGGCCATAGAGTACCGTGGTTGAATTGCCGGTAAAGCGATTGCTGGTCGAGGAAAAAGCCCCGCCGGCCCCCAGATTAAAATAAACGGCGGCTGGCGCTGCGGCAGTCCAGAGTAGGCTCACCAGGGCCAGATTGGCTTTTAACATCCTGCTCATGACGAAATTCCTTTTTTAAAACCTTGTTTATTATCATGATTTTTTTCATGAAGTAAAGAATCAGCCGTTACAATCGATGCCGAGGGGTCCCTCATCCCTTCCATTCAGATCAGGTGCTGTTTCAGATTGGGAAGGCGTCATGGGTGGTCGAGGCTTGAAAAAACCTGGCGCTCGGTGTTCAACCAGTTTGTAGAGCGAACGGCAGCCAGCCACCAGAAAAAGGCACAACAACAGATCTGCCAAATCAGCCTGCGGCGCCTGCCCGTCTTTGCTGCCCATTGTTTTCATCAGCAGAGCAAAAAAAGCGGTGGTGAAAAACAACAAGGCCCCGGTTTTATTCATCTCTTGGCGGTAAGGATCGTAAGGATGATTTAGGCAGGCCTGCAATTCGTTAAAAGCCGCCGCGCCATCATACTCCTGATAACGATCAACCGGATTGAGCGTATCCAGTTTCTGCTTGAAGTCCTTATCATAAATGACATAAGCCACCTGCTCCCGGGTTAAGGGCGAAGTTCTATGACCCTGCTTAAACCAATCCAGCAAAGCGGATAATTCATAGTGATGGGGATAAACATAAACCGGATGACGCATCGGCTCGTGCGTGATAGGGCAGAAAAACGTTGTCGGTACACGGTCTTTTTTCATTGAATAACTCCTGTTACAGGCGCAAAATACTTTCGTGTTCATCCGGATCAACGGAAATGACCTCTCCCACCCAATGAAGGAAGCGGGGTACTTTCCTTAACCCTTCAGCAAGACCGTATTGGTGATTGCTCGCGAAGCGAATGCCATAGTCCAGAAGAGTGGTGGCCAGCATCAGCACAAGCAGACTATCCGCGTCTAACGTCTTGCATTCTTTGAATAGATTCAGAGCAACAACCACCAAAAGGAGAGCATCGGCTGTTAAAAAAGCCTTATAGGCATCCTGCTTCCAGGGTTTGTAGGGTGCGCCCAGGCGTTCGGTTAATTGCTCAAGATAAGGCTGGCGCTCATACTCGTCATAGCGCTCGGGTAAATCCATGTTATCGAGATCATTTCGAAGCGGTAAATCATAACTGGCGAAAAAAATCGCCTCGCGGTCATGAAAACCCGTTCTATGACCGGCTTTAAGACGCTCATTCAGGGCTTTCAGCTCGTAATGATGGCCATCGGAAGCCAGCACAGGATGACGGAAGGGTCTTCCTGTCAGGGGACAGACAAGGCCATGATTAACACTGCTTTCGACTTTATTTTGCATGGTGACTCAACAAGGTAGGCCAAAAGCGCAAAATAGTACCTTGTGATCAATTTGCTGTCAAAAGAGTATTCATTTAAATCCAGCATAAAGGGATAGAGTCTGGGTTAAAGCATCGATCAATAACGCGTGGTGTTCGCTCGATTCAAACCCGGCGGATTCTCAGACAAGGCGGCATAGTCATGCAAGCTGCGTGTTTTTTTTATATCCAACTTTGCAATGTCCTGATAGAACGCCTCGACTGCTGGATCCCGTTTTCTGAACGTTTCGTGGAACGCTTTGGTAAACGCCGAGTCTGATTTTTTGTCATTAGCCAAGGCAATGATTTCAGCAAGCATCGCCGGACTTGACGTGTTTTTAGCCATAATCGCGTTCATTTTTTGTAATCCATCAACATTCGGATGTTTCGCAATAAACGCTTTGATTTTCGCGAGCACGTCCGCACAGGCCTTATGGGTCTCTTTTTCCCTGAGAATGCCTGTGGCATGATGCGTCGCCTCATGATGGAAATTAGCCAGTTCAAAGGCTAACTGAGTACGTTTAGGGTGCGTGTGAGCATAATGATTGAGGAAATGGCCGTTCAACTGTTTGGATAACTCAACAAAAGCGGCTTGAGGATCGCTGCTGCCCCGCTCAATATTGGGTAATCCCTGAACAAACTCTGTGGGTTTATACGGTACTCCCGTCGCGATGCAGTGAAGGGCTTGCAGCAAATTAGGGATGATTTGAGAATCGGCACGTCCAGGGCGAAATGAGCCAGAGGATCTGTTCGTGTGAGGAATATTATCGTGTAATGCCTGCAGGGCCTTGCCGTAGGTTGTCAATAACTGTTTCGCCTGCTCTTTGCTAATCATGGATGGCCTCACCCTTTCTCAGCTTAATTATAGACTTTTTACGCAGACTGATTAATGTTTAATCTATTTCACGCGTCTCGATGGATGCAAAACACGACAGGAGCCACGCCCCAGGTTCCGTGCCAGTTCCGATTTTCCGTCACGCATACTCTCTCTAAACTGCTCAATTAAAGACATCCATGAGTCGCTCCTCGGGCGGTAAACAGACCTTTTGCTGATTTTTTCTTCCTTTTTTTGCTTTCCTTAATATTTCATTAAGAAATAAATAGTACTATTTTTGGACAGATATTGTACTTTTAATACAGGATTCGCAACTCATGTTACTAAAACTAATCGCCAATGTGCAAAACAGTAATCTGGTTGAACTTCATATCGATGGGCATTTTGTCCGCTACGTCAAGATCAGTGATTTGCCTCTTCTGAGTCAGGGAGTGAATGGGTTCCTTTTGAACCAGGAATTGGTTAATCTAGACGACCCATCCCAATCCCTCACGTTAACAGCCCAGTCCGAATACGATCTGGGAGATCTTGATGAATCTCAGGAAGAGCTCTTAAGAACCCTGCTGGAAACAGGCCCCAATAAACACAAAGTAGAACTTCCTCAGAATTTGGCGACCTCGGCCCAAAACAATCCAGTGGTTTTTTCCTACCGTAATCTTGGCGAGTTTCAAAACTATTGGCAAAACCAATCCCTCGATAAAAAAACCATGCTTTACCAGGTATTGTCTGCTGATCTTATCGAAACGCCTTATGTTGATGATCCCCGCGATTACATCGAGCGTCAGAACGTTATCGCCTACCATACCAACCATGGCACGTGCCATGGCATCCGTCAGGATAAATTATCCGTTGCCTACTTGCAGCTGATTAAGGCGCAAGGCAATGCAGTCACTCTAAAGACAGCCAACTCTCTGACCGGTGAAGAAGAAGCCTGTCTGCAACTGGCCGCCTTCTTATTCCGCTCAGGACGCACGAATGAATTGAGCTGGCGGGATGATGCGACTTATGGCCAACGTTCGGCCGCCATTTTTAAGCAGGTCGCTATTGATTTGGGGTTTAACACAGCGATTGTCGATTTAATCGCGCTGTGTTTCGATTACCATAGCAAAAACGAACACATCACTCCTTTGCCGAATCATACCATGCAAGAAACCCGCAGTAAGCTTGATTTGTTCACCAGTATCTTAAAATTAAGCCATGAAAGTGATTTAATCCGGGTCAATATGGATGGCTATGCCAAGCAGCGTGAACCGATTGTCGCAGAACTTGAAAAGGTACTCGGTGAGGAAAGTGACGTGGCCAGCGTGGCCGATGCCCTGTTGTTGTACGCAGGCCAACTGTGTGCTGAAACCGGTGCCCCCATTACCGATAGCAGTTTACGTGAACGGGTCGCTCAATCCTTTAACGAATTAAAAACCACCCGCAAAGGCATGAATCCTTCCATGACCGGCAACCAGGTCATAGCGGCTAAATCCGCCAATGAATTACGCCAGACTTATTATCGCCTGCTTGAACTCAGCCCTGCTATTTTCCCAGGCTTTACTTCTGCCACCGCCTTATGGATAGAGTCAGACGAGCATACCTATTCAACAGAAGATGGTACCTCCTCTCTTAAGAAAGAAAAAGAATCGGTGCAAGAGGAGCGAACGCCCTTTCAACGCAGTACAACAGGTCATTTTTTAATCTGGGGTCACTCCGACACTAATAAAATCCTCATGAAAGACAGTTGGACTCCTCAAAGCATTCAGGCTATTCCGACCAAACCCTGCATTGAAGAAGAACTCCAGTTGGCGGAAACCCATGTCAGCATTTACCATGCCACCACCAAAGCCAGCTACGCTCTGGATCTGTTTTGCCGTGAATTGAAACGCCTGTCAGAAGGAGCCAATCATGTCGCCTGGTTAAGGGATTTCCACTCGAAGCCACGCGGCCGCATTTACACCGAAATTGAAGAAATTAAAAGCAAAATGAGTGATGGACGCTCTGTCGACAACAGTGAAAACGTCAGTTGGAATCTGTTGTCCTGCAGTCCAAGCCTGTGGCAAAACGCGGATTTCGCCTCTGAAGAGTCGACGGTGGATTATTTCTACAATAACAGTTCAGTCACTCGCCTGAATTTTAAAACCATTCTCCATGATTTATGGGATAAAGAGGGTTTGCTGGTCGGGCAAAACGATTTACGTAAAAAATTGGTGGATGACTTTAATGAGTTGGTCAATGATCCGGCTTTTGGCAGCCAGGGGGTTATTTATCAATTCATGATTCCTCATCACCTGGTGGATGAGATGGCCTACATTTCCAAAGAAAACGGGATTTACGACCCGAGCAATCCCAGCGCCTTAAACACCCTGCTTAAATTAAAAACACCTGAGCAACAGGCGCCCAATCACCACACCCTGCAGGTGCGTTTGCTGGTGTCTAAAGTGATTAATCCCGACATTGCGAAATCCATTCAGGTGCATAACCATGTCAATATGCAGACCAGCCTGCATGACACACTGAAAAGCAGAGTGGCCGTTATGGCGGAAATGGCCTATTCCGGTCCAACCGAAGGTGTTAAGAAAAAAGTTGAAGTTAAAGATGAAAAAGCGTCTTATTCGTTTAATCTCTTAAGTTCACTGACCCGCGTTGAGATTCCGTTAACGCCGGTTAAACCTAAAAAGCAGGTTGAAGTATCAGATGAGTGGTTTTTTGATTTCTTCACCCCGGCTGAAAGCGAGGCCACCACGGAGGCCCCGCATTCCACCTCGGAATCAGACAGTGAAATGACCAGTCAATCCAATGGTTTTCCTTGTTAACAGAGACAGGCAATTCGACAAATACATGCGCACACTGCTCATATAATGCTAAAATTGCCTTTTTCATTTTCTGGGTCTTAAATTATGCTGAAAATTCAGACCAACCGCCTGAGTTCGGAAATTTTCGAGCTGCGCGTGAATGATCACTTTGCACGTTATGTTTCCCGAACAGAAATGGATGAACTCGAATTAAAGATTCGTCACTTTGCCGATGAAACCGAGGAGAATCCACTCTTGTCCTTTAATCCATCCGTGGCTGAGCCGCTCGTGGTGGATTTGTCTCGAGATGATGAAGCCCGTCTTCTCGACCTTCTACTCCATCAACAAAAGAAACCCATTGATTTTCCAGAGGAATTGACTTTATCCAAAGAAAATAAATACCCGGTGATTGTCACTTACAGCGATCTTTCAGAATTCAAATACTATTGGCAGGATCAAAAAGCGGGGGCGTCTTTGTTATGGCAACAGTTATCGCGGGAACTGATTGAACACCCTTACCTCGATGACCCTCACAATTATGAGGTGCGTCACAACAAGATTGCCTTTCACATCAATCATGGCACCGCCTCGGGATTACGCACTATGATCCTTGTGCGAAGTGGGTGGGCATTGCTTAAACAATGGGGCAGTGACGAAGTAAAAACCCTCGCCAAAAATCTCGGTACGGAAGAACTGAATTGCCTTCAATTAGCCAGCTTTTTATTACGAAGCGGGCGAACCAATGAATTAAGCTGGGATGATGATCCCAGCTATAGTCCACGCTCAGCTTACATTTTCACCACCATCGCCCACGAATTGGGCTATGACCCTGAATTAATCAAAGACATTTCAGAGTGCTTTGATTTCGACAAAGAGTTGACTTCAGGCGATGATGAATCACTGTCCAAACGCCGCCATAGAAAAACCCTTTACCAAACCCTGCTTAAACTGGCTCACCAGGCCGAGTTAGTCCGTTGCAAATCCAAATTGGAAGTCCTCGCGACTAAAATCAGCTCCCTCTTTAACGAGCTTCTGCTCCCGACCAGCCCTATCAGTCATCTGGCTACACAATTTCTACTCTTCGCCGCTGTATTGTGTAAAAACACCGGTTCTCCAGTATTGCCGAAAGAGTTAAGGGAAACATTGAGCATGGGTTTTGCCAATCCTGTTCTTGCAGTTCATTGTGCCAACGATGTGGGGACCACTCTGAAAAACTTAACTGTTCTGGGGGAGGAATTTGTATTCCATTTTGACTGCAAATCCATTGCAGACGCCACCACCCATCCCCAAACCCTTTACCTGTCATTGGGCATTAAAAACACCCATGAGAAAGAAGAAATCGCGCTGAAGGACACTGTCGAATCAAACGAATTGGCTTACAGTTTTGAAAACGCGTTCTTCTCATTGCCAGAGAAAGTCACGGAGACTAAAAAAGAACCCCCGAGCATACTGAACTCCGGGATGGTTTAACCGCAATGTCATCAACAGGGCAAACAATGCCCGTCAGGATAACCGACCTCGGAAATGGCCTCGCCTTTCTCAGGCTTTTGCATCACGTACGCCGGATGGTACGTCGTGCTCTCACTGATGGTTTGATCGCGCTTGGCCGCCACACAGTTTTCAACCCGAAAACCGATGGACTCGAGGTTTTTTTTCGATAACAGCAGGGAGGTAAGCCCCGTTGCAATCACAGCCCCGCCCTCGGCCAACATCGCTAAATAATCACAGGCATTGGCATAGGCGGTGTCGTAAGAAACCACTTGATTGTTCAAGGGCCCCCCGCAGGAAATGATTAAATCCACACCGCCCTTGACGACTGACTCGTCAAACTGGGCTTGATGTAATCCATCCTGAACTGTCTTATCATCCAGACTGGTCATAAAATCCTGCAGGGTACCATGGAAAACCACCACCTGAGGGTAGATTTTGAGTAATGCTTCGGCGGCCTCGCATTGAGACAAATCCGGTTCAATTAAAACATAGTGAAGCTCGATGCCCATGCACTGGGCTTCACGCAATAATTTATCAGCAAGCCTTCCTTTACCGCCGCCCACATCCAGTACCAGGGCTTCGGATGACGCTTTATTGGTCATGTGCTTTCGAAAAGTATCGACGGTGACCGCATCAATCCCCCCCGGCGCACTGTAAGGCGTCGTGTACTTATCGAGCCCCCATTCCTTGCCCCAGAAGGAGTTGGGGTGGGGCTTTGCCCGCAGACGATAATAGCGCTTCAGCTTTTCTTCAATCTGCTGAATGGGTAACTGAAGACGCAAAGCACGGAATGCGTCATTCAAGTCGTGTTTATTTTTGGCAACGTAATGGGTTTTCTGTACCTTTTTCTCATCGAGGTATTCGACCGTGAAGAGGGTTAAACGTTGATTGTGGGTAAATTTGCTTTGTGATTGTTTAATGGTCAGTACGTCACGCCCGCGGTGATCTTTAATCGCATAGGCACGGATGTCCAGAGAAAGACTGTATTCGCAAAAACGGTCGTCGCCAAACAGCGTTTTAAATGACTTGAATTGCTCGTGACTTAACGGGATAAGGAAAGAAAATAATCCGCGTGCCTCCTCGATGGTTTTGGCCGAGAGGGTATCAATGCCGCAAAGCGCTTTGTTGTTAAAGCTCAGCTCCCCTAAAGCCTGTATTCTTTCCACTATTTTCGCAGTATCGATCATCCCGCACCCCTAAATAGTTTGAGCTATAGTTAGTTATAACGAGGAAGAATAAGAAAGTATAGACCAAGGAATTCCCATGAGAAAAAGCCTGTTATTGCTTTTGGCAGTGACATTTCCCTGTTTCTCACTGACCCCTCTGCAATTTCTTAAAGAAAGAACCACGCCGGCGGAAGAACCGGTGTTGAGCGAGGTCATTTCCGTTATCAACAATCAACCGCCGATTAATGGGCACACCCTGCAAAGCATTCATGCGCTCCTGCGTCAGCAAAGCCCACACCTCAGTGAAGCGGTCATCAACAAGGTACTGACTACCTTAAAATGCCTGGACACCTACCACATTGAGCATAACCCGGTGTTAACGATCATCGACTATTCTCTGCCTTCCAGCGAAAAACGGCTCTGGGTTTTTGATTTAAGCACCAATCAATTGCTGTTTCATACTTACGTTTCCCATGGCATCCGCTCCGGCACCCTGTTGACACAATACTTTTCCAACCAGTACGACAGCAAAGCCAGCAGCATCGGGGTCTACAAAACCGAACAGGCGTATTACGGACGCGAAGGCTTGTCATTACGTCTGGCGGGACTTGATCAGGGTTTTAACGACAATGCCATTGGCCGTTACCTGGTCATGCACAGCGGCTGGTATGTCGATGAGGATTTTATCAAAAAATATGGCCGTGCAGGCCGCAGTTGGGGATGCCCGGCTTTACCCATGCACTTGGCGAAACCCATCATTGATACCATCAAGGACAATTCCCTCATGGTGATTTATTATCCCAGCGACAATTGGTTTCTCAAATCCAAATTTTTAAATTGCGACAACCTGTCACCCGTCCGCCGCAGCGCCATTCAGACGGTGGAAGAAAACCTGTTGCCACCAAAGCATGAAACGCGTGATGGTATTCTTTTTGTCGATCTCAATAAAAACAATCAACGGGAAGAAAATGAACCGATTGTGGTGATTACCGCCGATAATTACCTGCGATTCTTTCATCGCCCGCCGCCGCTTGAGCGCATGCTGAGAAGACAGATTGATAGAATTGAGTACATTGCCTTAAGCCAGGATGAATTCACCACCCTGCTTGGCAACACCCAGGACCCGCTGCCTGATTTCAGCCACTTTTATTTTGTCATTCCCGAGGTGAAACGCCTGCGCGGCTATTACATCACCGAAATGAAGCTGCTGACTCTCGGAAAGATTAAAACCATTAGCAAACGAGACGACAGCGGAGAGAACCCGGGCACGGACGACTACCTGATTTCCTTTGACAACCGCCCCGCGGCGACGCTGAAAACAACCGCTCATTTTATACGCTGGCTGGGGTTATAGACAGGGCGCGGGGGGCTTGTTTCCAGCGTCTTTAAGGAATGCAATTCCATAAAATACTGATTGAACACAACCATCCCACAAACCAGATGGTGGATCGTAATGTCGACCAGTTCAACAGATAAATGGCATGGTAGGCCAGCCTTGCCACAATAAAGGCAATGGCTAAATATTGATTGACCGTTGCGGTGTGCTGGGTCGCTAATGCCGCAAGAACCGCTGTGGAGAAAACCAGCAGCGCTTCGAAGCTGTTCTGATGCGCCGCCACGGCGCGAGCCCCCAAGCCCGTGAGTCCAGCCTGTTGCTGGCGAGGATGATGATTATCGTAGCGGCCTTCTTTTTTAATGGCATAGACCACCGCCAGTTTTGACAGATAGGGTAATAATGCCGCAATAAACAGACAAATCAGTAAGGTCGTCACTTTTGCTCCCTGTGGCTTGATGAAAGAGCGAGGATACCACAGCCTAACATCCCGGCCAATCCGGAATGCCAGACACTAGCTTTCAATGCGCAGGGATTGCACAATTGTCCAGAAATCCGCCCAGGGATCGTGCTTTAACTGCTTAAGCCGTTTTGGCAAGGTATGGATAGTATAAAAATTATCATCGAATCGCCCGCTTAGCTCCTCCCAATGCAAAGGCACCGCAACCGGAGCGTGCGGCCTCGCGCGTGTTGAAAACGGGGCAATGGCGGTAGCCCCGCGCTGATTACGCAGGTAATCAACGAAAATTTTCCCCTTGCGCTTCACTTTCGCCATGGTGCTGATGTAGTTTTTCGGGTTGATTTTTTCAAGGTATTCCACAAAGACATGGGTGTAGTTTTTTATCATTTCCCAATCGTGGTCAGGCTTAATGGGAATCACCAGATGCAGGCCCTTTCCTCCGGTTGTTTTTACAAAGCAGCGCAACGAATAACTCGCCAGGCGATCACGGATATCGAAGGCGGCATCAACCACCTGACTCCACGCGACCCCGGCACCGGGATCCAAATCAAAAATGAGAATATCCGGGTACTCGTACTGCTTCACCGTACTGCCCCAGGGATGAATTTCAAGAACCCCCATCTGCACCAGGCTTAACAACCCCTCCTTGTCATTAAGATAAAGGTATTGCTCGCTCTCGCCGTGTTTATCCTGAACAGGCAGGGAGAGCAGGTGATCTGACTTCTGGTTTAGGTGTTTCTGATAAAAACATTCCGTGTAGCTTGAAGGACAGCGCACCAGGGATAAAAACCGATTGCGGATGTAGGGCAGGATATAATCGCTGACTTCGTCATAATACTCGTAAAGATCCTGTTTGGTGATTTTGTCTTCAGGGTAAAGGATCTTGTCCGGATTGGAGAGAATAATGGCTGTGCTTTTGATTTTAGACTCCTTTTTTTCAATGGGCTCCACCGGTTTGACGTTTTCCTTAACCACCTCACTCGCTGGCTTATCCAAGCGTAAGCCCTTGAAACTCGGGTGCCTTAATCGCCCATCCTCTGTCCACTGTGAAAATTCCACTTCAATGACCAGTTCAGGCTTCACCCAGGTCGCCGTTTTGGTATCCGGCGGTTTTTTTTTAAATGGGCTTTTGTCAGTGATGAGGGGTTTCATTCTCTCATACAGGGATTTGATGGATTTGTCGGTAAAGCCGGTGCCTACGTTGCCGGTATGCACAAATTCGCCCTGCTCATTGAATACGCCAATAAATAGCGATCCAAAACAGGTGCGTGAGCCTTTGGGCTGAGAAAAACCGCCAATGACGAATTCCTGCCGATGACTGCATTTTATTTTAAGCCAGGACAGGGAACGCTTCCCCTCGTAAGGACTGTGAATCTGCTTGGCAATAATGCCTTCCAACGCCATGTCACAGGCCTGTTGAAAGACGTCATTGCCCTGACCGATGATGTGGTCGCTGTAGCGCAGGATGGATGAAGCAGAGGCTGCGATTAATGGCGCGAGCAGGCTTTTCCGCTCAATCAGCGGCAGGGGGCGTATATCGTATTGTTCCAGGTACAGCAAATCAAACAGATAATAGATAAATGGCGCCTTTAAGCCTTCTTTAATGGAATTCTGCAAACGCTGAAAGTCAGGCCGTCCCTCCTCATTTAAAACCACCACTTCGCCGTCAAAAATGGCCTTTTTGACCGGCAATTCGCCAATGGCATCAACCACCGCCGGGAAAACCGAGGTCCAGTCATTGTGGTTGCGGGTTAACAGATGGACTTTTTTATTGTTTTTCAGCGCTAAAATACGGTAACCGTCGAGCTTTAACTCCTGTAGCCATCCCTCCCCTCGCGGCGGTTTGTTCACCAGCGTCGCCAATTGGACCGACACAGTCTCTGGAAATGGCGATTCGGGAAGGTTCAGTTGCAATCGTTGCAGAGCAGTCACGGATTTTTTACGTCCCCGGTTTTTTTTTTCCTTACTGCTCCACACCCGCTCGTAGTGATCGGAAAGGCTTTCCATGGACTGTCCGCTTAATACACTCAAGGGCTTATCGGTGGTTATGTCGTAGTCAGCCGGCTTTGCATAGTCATCTTTGAACTTAATTAAAAACCAGTTTTTATCGTCTTTAAAGCGGATGAGATCCCAGCGTCCTTTCAGCTTTTTGCCTTTTAATTCAAAACGTAAGTGGCCTTTTTCATACCCGGCCCGTGGATCCTTATCCAGGGGAATCCATTCGCCCTGATCCCAAAGCATCACTGTACCGCCGCCGTATTCGCCTTTGGGAATGATGCCTTCAAAGGTTCCGTATTCAAGGGGATGATCTTCCACATGCACCGCCAGGCGTTTGACGGTGTTGTCCAGACAGGGTCCCTTGGGCACCGCCCAGCTTTTCAGTACGCCATCCAGTTCCAGACGGAAATCATAATGCAGGTGACTCGCGGCATGTTTTTGAATGACATAAAGAAAATGCTTCTGCCGATGCACACGACCGCGCGGTTCGGGCGTTTTTTTAAAATTTCTTTTTTTATGGTAGGTTTCAAGGCCCATGGCAATCCTTGGCTCGTCCTCTTAACTCTCTAATTGTAGTTCAATAAAAGAACAGCCACGTATTTTTTCCTATACTTAAGGAAAGCTAAAAACAAGGAGAAAACCATGCCAAGGCCTGTGTGGAAAGGCGACATTTCCTTCGGTCTGGTTGCAATCCCTGTCAGCCTCGTGCAAGTTGAAGAAAAACAGGATATCCACTTTCACCTGGTGGACTCACGTGACCATTCCCGAATTCGCTATGAGCGCGTTAATTCCGAGACAGGCAAGGAAGTGCCCTGGAATGAGATTGTCAAAGCCTATGAATACGACAAGGACAGTTATATCGTCCTGGACGAAGACGATTTTAAAAAAGCAAGTCCTGATGCCTATAAATCCATTGATATCGAGGAATTCGTCAATCTAAAGGACATTGATTACCTTTTTTTCGATAAACCCTACTATATTCTGCCGGAAAGCAAAAATAAAAAAGCCTACGTGTTATTGCGGGAAGCGTTGAAAAAATCCAATAAAGTCGGCGTGGCCAAAATCATTATTCGCACCCGTGAATATTTAAGCCTGATCCTTCCCCACGACAAGGCGCTGATTTTATACATCATTCGCTTTCAACAGGAAATCCGCGAAGAAGAGGACTTTAATTTTCCGACCAATGACTTAAAAGCCTATAAAATCAATGACAAAGAAATCAAAATGGCGAAGGACCTGATTTCTGAAATGAGCACACCCTGGGAACCTGAAAAATACCATGATGACTACCGCGATGCGCTCATTGCCTGGATAGACAAAAAAATGCAGGGCATTACCAGCGCCAAACCCGCTAAAAAAGCGAAGAAAACAACCAGTGATGATGTCATTGATTTCATGGAACTGCTGAAGCAAAGCATGGACAAAAAGGGGAAAGGAAAAAGCGACAAACAGGAATCCAGTAAAACGGTCAAAAAAGCCAGGAAATCCTCTTCAAAATAGTACTAAATTGGTACAAATTTATCAATAAGCAACTATACTTACTGATGAGAATGTCTATGGAGAAATCAACCGATGTTATACCGTTTCTTACTCCGCTATTTCCAGGCCAAACTGCTTGGCCGCCTTCTGGCTGCATTTTTAAAAAATAAAAGCCTGAAAAGCATGCCGTTAAGCCGCATGGGGATACTCTATTTTCTGTTTAACCATTTTTTCCGTCAAGCCAAACCGCTGAACAGAAAATAAGCGTCTCGCGCCAAATCCAGGCTTAATCCTGAATATTATACCCGCCATCAACATAGAGGATTTGACCGGTAATGGCTTGTGCTTTTTCGGACACAAGAAAAGCCGCCATTTCACCAATGGCTTCGATGGTCACTCGTTGATGCAGCGGGGCTTTCTGCGCGGCTTTTTCCATGAGTTCATCAAAATCAGTAAGCCCTGAAGCTGCACGGGTACTGACCGGTCCTGGGGAAATGGCATTGACTCTTATTTTTTTACTGCCAAGTTCAATGGCCAGATAGCGCACCGTGGCTTCCAATGCCGCCTTCACTGGTCCCATCACATTGTAATTCTGCACGACTTTTTCTGATCCGTAATAGCTCATGGTGATAAGGCTTCCGCCATGACTCATCAAGGGTTCCGCCGCGTTAGCCAAGCGAATGAATGAATGGCAGGAAATGTCCATGGCGACCATAAATCCTTCGCGGGAACAATCCACCACACGCCCCTGCAAATCGCTTTTCGGCGCAAAAGCAATCGCGTGGATAAGGAAATCCAGACGGCCCCAATGCGTTTGGAGCGCTCAAACAAGGCATCCATCTGATCCGCCTCCCTGACATCCAGCGGCATGACTATGGGGCAGGCAATTTCATTGACCAGGGGTTCGATGTAGGCTCTGGTTTTTTCATTCTGATAGGTTATCGCAAGTTCACAGCCTGCCTCATGCAGGACTTTCGCACATCCCCAGGCAATGGAATCGTTATTGGCTATGCCGACAATCAGCCCTTTTAAATGGGTCATGTGCGTTCCTCCTTCTGATTTTCAAGCACTGTCAGTGTGTGCAGTGCCATCATGTGTTCTTCATTGGCCTCGATGACGCGGACTTCAAAGGGTCTTAAAAAATCAAGGGAATGGACAATACGGTCGCGGACAGTCTCTGCGTTTTCTCCGATTCCCCCAGTAAATACCAGGCCATCGATGCCGCCCAGGGACACCGCCATCATGCCGGCAAATTGCGCAGTCCGCAGGCAAAAAAAGTCGAGTGCAAATCGGGCCCGGGGGTCTTCGCTGTTCTGCAGGAGGCGAACATCCTGGGTCCATTGCGATAAACCCCGCAACCCTGACTCGTAATAAAGAATAGACTCGGCCTCATCCGGGGAGAGTTGAAGCTCGCGGGTCATGTAAATGACAGCACCCGGATCCAGGCTCCCACACCGGGTACCCATGGGCAGGCCGTCAAGCGCAGTCATGCCCATGGTGGTATCCACGCTGCAGCCATTGTTCATGGCGCACAGGCTGGCGCCATTCCCCAGATGGGCGGCGACCAGGCGTTTTTTAATCAACTCCGGTTCGTTCTGGCGCAATGAATGAGCCAGCCATTCGTAGGACAGACCATGAAAACCATAACGACGAATGCCCTGATCACGAAGGGTTTGCGGGAGCGCATAGGCCGTCAATAAAGGATCATGCCCCGCGTGAAAGGCGGTATCAAAACAGGCAATTTGCACTAATTCCGGCTTAAAGGCGCTGAAAATATCGACCGCCATCAGGTTGTGCGGCTGGTGTAAGGGGGCTAAAGGACATAATTGCCGCAAATAAGCCATTACTTCTGGCGTGATCACCACACTGGATGTGTAGCGTTCACCGCCATGGACGATGCGATGCGTCACCGTGTTAATCGGCCCTCCCTGATTCTGCTCCTGAAACCAACGGAAGAGAAAATGCAAGGCCTCTTCGTGATTGCAATCGGCCGGAAGGGCAAGAGTCTGTGCCTGATTTGCACTATCCATGGCCATAAAGGAAGGGTTTAAGCCTAAATCAACAATCTTACCCTTGCGCAGGCATTTTAACACGGGCCTGCAGTTGAATACCTGAAATTTAATGCTCGAAGACCCTGTATTAATCACTAAAATCGAGTCGCTCATTTAATTTTCCCCGCTTTGCGGGCAGCGGCCATTTTAACCGCCAACGCGCAGGATAAAAGCCGGGTGCGCAGGGAGTCGGCACGGCTGGTTAAAATAATGGGAACACGCGCCCCCAAAACAATACCGCCCGCATCGGCATTCCCTAAGAAGGTCAGCTGTTTGGCCAGAATGTTTCCTGAATCAATGTCGGGAGCGAGCAGAATATCGGCATCCCCCGCCACCAGCGAGACAATGCCCTTCTCTTCGGCGGCCTGCCTGTTGATGGCATTATCAAAGGCCAGCGGTCCATCCAGAATGCCATCCACGATTTGGCCGCGATCCGCCATTTTGCACAGGATGGCCGCATCCACGGTCGCCTGCATGATCGGATTAACCGACTCAATGGCGGCTAAAATAGCCACTTTGGGCTTTTCCGCCTCGCCAAATAAAACCCGCCAAAGACTAATTGCATTTTGACAGATGTCCGCCTTCTCGAGCGCATTCGGTGCGATATTGATAGCCGCATCGGTGATAATGAGCGGTTTATGGTAGGAGGGTACATCCATGACATAGGCATGACTGATGCGGTATTTGGTTCGCAGGTTGGCGCTGGCTGGGACAACGGCGGTTAATAACTCGTGAGTACTCAACGACCCTTTCATGATGGCATCGGCATTTCCCGCCGCGGCCAGTTCCACCGCTCTGCCCGCGGCAGCGTCACTGTGCGGTGTATCAATCAACTCCCATTGACTGATATCAATCCCCGCCAGCCTGGCGGCGTCCTGAATTTTAACCTTTGGACCGATGAGGACAGGGGTAATCAGGCCGGCTTTCACGGCATCCGCTACCGCGGCAAGCACTGTGTCCTTGACAGGATGAACCACCGCCGTGCGCACAGCCTCCATCGTCTGGCAGGATTGGATAATGGCCTGAAAGCGGTCATGGTTATGAATTTCAACATGCGGCAAATCCGCTTTGGCCACGCGGATTTTTTTCGTCGGTGCAAGCACGGTGGCTAATCCTTCAATCACCGTCTCCCCGCGTTGGTTTACCCCTCGGCAATCCAGCGTCACAATGGATTTCGCCGGGAATTTATCCCGTACCGTAAGGGTAATGGTGACGGTGTCGCCTAAGCGGACTGGCTTTCGAAACTGGATATCCTGCTCAAGGTAAATGGTCCCCGGCCCTGGCAAGACTGTGCCAAGCAAGGCGGAAATGAGCGAGCCAGACCACATGCCATGGCCAACGATGCCGCGAAACATGTCGCTTTTGGCAAAATCAGCATCGAGATGAGCCGGGTTAACATCCCCTGACATCACCGCAAACAGGGCAATGTCATTCGGATTCAGCGTTCTGCTCAAACTGGCCTGCTGGCCCGGCATGAGCTCCTCAAAGGTGATGTTTTCCAGAAATTCCTTGTCCATTGACCCGTCCTTTTTTCATAACCTGACCCTGATTTAAAGATGATTTGACAGGATCGTGAGCGGCTTGAGGGAGGTGTTGTATTTTTCCAACCACTGCCTCTTGCCTGGTTACCTTATTATTTTCTTATATGATTATATTCCATATGGCGTTAATCCAAGCAAACAAACGAGAGATTTGTTCAACGCCAGCCTAAACGCCTTACCACGCTGTCATCGTAAAGGAGCTCCAAAACTGACAATGACTTTAAACTGTTCAAAAAAGAAGCTGACAAGCCCATTGCAGCGAAGGGCTATTTTGAGAGTGGACACGATGCCACGTTGTACCTATGCCGCAAAGACAAGTAATTAATTACGTTTGACTTAATCCAACCCATCCTGAAAATAGGGTAGAGAACGCCTCTATGGTAACTTATCGAGCGCGTCATGATCGCAGTTGAAATTAACATTTTTTTTACAAATTAATAATTTCTTAATCTAAGTCAGGTAATCTATTCATCTGCAATTAACTAGTCGTTAACAAATCCCTTAAGGGCGTAAACGAACGGAGGACTGGTAACTTATTAAAAATTTCTTATCTACGCTGGATTGTATTGAGAGATTTTAAGTTATCCGGTTTTTAAGACCTTCTTAATGCCAGTCATTGCAAGTCAATGTGACTGTGCCTGCCTTATTCTCACGATCAAAATCCAGTCTGACTTAATTTTAAATTCCAAGGTGCAAAATGACGATACGGTATTTATCTTTTGCTTTTGATGGCTGTTTATTGAATACGAGGTATTTAGAGCGTGTTTCCAAACAAGGCATCGGCAAAGCGGTTCAATCCGCCAATAAAATGCTTCTTAAACAATTAAAAAAAGAAGGCAAGGCTTTTACTCAAACGAACGTCTTCATTGGCTCGACGCGACGTGATTTTAACCCCAGCCATTGCCCGGCAGCGCTGGCAATCAGCAAGGCCCTGGGTGCCAGGCCAGACCCTTTGTTAATGGACGACATCCTCAAGGAGCGTCAGCCTGGAGAATCGTTTCATCGCACCATCAAAAGCCTGATTGACAACACCTTCAGCATCCCGCAGCCCGCCGAGGGAAAGGCTGGTCATTCCATTATCCCCCTGCTTTTTGCGCAACTCTACAAAGCAGCACAGGATAATCCGGATGAGGCGATTGTTTTTGAGGTATGGACAGGACGTCGTGAAGACATCGATCAAATTGAACAAGTGTTTGGGAATTATCGCAATTTTATTCCCTCCGGCATTCAACTACACATCAGACTGTATGATGGTGAAATGTATGAACTGGACATAGCATTGGACAGCAATGACTCCATTACTGCCCTTCCGGGCTACCTCCGTTTAGCCGCCATCATGGACATGAACCTTGAGCGGCTGGCTTTGTTTTCAAACGGGCTGCCTGATTTTGTGCAATCGGTATCCTCCGCCATCTACCCTCAGGTTAAAACCCTGTCACCCCCGACGCATGCGGATGACGACGACACAGTCGAAACCATTTCTTCCTGCCTTTTCTTTTCGCATAAACCGTCAAAACACCGCGACATTGACACAACCACCCTGTCCGCCCCAGGACCGAAGTAATAAAGCCTCCCCACTGCAAAAGCCTGATACATCAGGCTTTTGCCCATCATTGCCCGGTTCGTTTATTACATAAGGTATGGTAATGCTTTTCGAGCGATTTTAATTCCTCATCACTGAGTTTATTCAGATCAATCGAGGTATTGCTTGCCCCCTTATGGGATTTGATTAACTCATCGAGCTTCAAATTGATTATTTTGGTTTCGCGGTTCTGAGTGTTCTGAATTAAAAAAACCATCAGGAAAGTCACAATGGTTGTGCCGGTATTGATGACTAATTGCCATCCTTCGGAAAAATGAAACAGAGGGCCTGTCACCACCCAGAGCAACACAAAGCTTAACGCCAATAAGAAACACCAAGAGGTACCCACCGCCACGGATACTTTTTCTGCAAACGTGGCAAAATCAGTGTTCCCCTTCTTTTTCCGTCGTTTAGGTTGTTTAGCCATCACCTTTCCTTTCCATGATTGATTTCCTATCTTATGAAATTACGGACGAAAAATGAATGGCTATTCGCCCCCCCAATACTCATCCCAGAGGGTCAATTGGTGCGGGCCTTCCTTTTCAGGCCGTTTTCTAAAGTGATGCAGGGCCAGTTCCGATGCAGGCTGGCAATTTAACTGATAGCGTTTACAGGCCAGACGAAAGCGGGTTTGCAGTAATTTCGCGTACTCCCCCTCCCCGCGCATGCGTTTGCCGAATGTCGCATCGTAATCCTTGCCGCCGCGCATCTGGTTAATCAGGCTCATCACATGGTCAGCCCTGTCGGGAAAATGCTCAGTCAGCCATTCACGAAACAGGATTTTCACTTCATAGGGGAGACGGACAAGCACGTAACTGGCGTAACGAGCGCCGGCATCGCTTACCGCGTTAAGGATCTGTTCCAGTTCCATGTCATTGATCATCGGAATAACCGGCGCCACCATGGCCTGCACCGGAATACCTCGCTCAGTCAACTGGCGGATGGCGCGAAGCCTTCCTGACGGCGCTGACGTACGCGGCTCCATGATGTGTTTTAATTGGGGGGATAATGAGGTGACACTGACAGCGACTTTCACCAGATTCAGACGAGCCATTTCCGATAAAAGATCCAAGTCACGTTCAATCATGGCATTTTTGGTAATAATCACCACTGGATGACGGTGATCAAGCAACACCTCAAGAATACGGCGGGTAATGGTTAATTTCGACTCTGCCGGCTGATAAGGGTCGGTATTGGCGCCTAAGACCAGAGTCTCACACCGGTATCGCGGTGCATTAAGGGCGTTTTTAAGCAGCGTGGCTGCGTCCTTTTTATAAACGATTTTGGTTTCAAAATCGATCCCTGGCGAGAAGTTCATGTACGCATGGCTGGGACGGGCATAGCAATAAATACAGCCGTGCTCACAGCCGCGATAAGGATTAATGGATTGATTAAACCTCAGGTCGGGTGAATCATTGTGGGTAATGATGCTTTTGGAGGTCTCCGGTATCAACAGGGTTTCAAGCGGCGGCAACCGCTCCTCTTCCAAATCCCAACCATCATCAAACCGCTCGGAAACTGTTTTTTCAAAACGACCTTCGGGATTGCTGATCGCACCGCGATTTTTGAGCGTCTGATTGTATTTCACAGCGAGAAAACATGGCGATTTATTTACCATATTGAATCATATGGTCGCTTTATTTGGAACTCTTTTTTTATTATTTACGTCACAGGCAGCGTGAATACGAAGCACGCGCCCTGCGCGACTTTGTGTACCGATAAAACCCCGCCATGGGCCATGATGATGGTCCGGCAAATGGACAGACCCAGCCCTGTGCCTTGTGGTTTGGTGGTGAAGTAGGAATGAAGAATCTTATCCTGGATTTCGGGTGGAATACCCGGGCCATTGTCCTGAAAATACACCACAATATGATCGTTGGTTAAATGAGTGGCTAACGTGATTTCAGGATTCTCGACATCAGCCCCTTTCAACGCTTCAATGCTGTTACGGCCCAGATTTAAAATCACCTGCATGATTTTAACCCGATCCACCATGGTACTGGGTATGTTACTCAAAAAATTAAAGTTGAATTTTAACCGGGCTAAATCATGGTATAAAAAGCCAATGGTCTTGCGGATTAAATAATTAATGTTCGTTTGCTCAAGATAAAGCACACCCTCTTTAAAATTTCGCATTTTATGAATAATTTCTCCGGCATGTTCTGCCTGGCGTTCAATTTGTTTAAGCGGAAATTCAAGCGGATGTTCCTCACTGTCCTTTACTTTTTTTAAGCAGCTGCGAGTGTAGGCTTTGATGGCTGTCAATGGCTGGTTAATCTCGTGGGCCAGTGCAGACGTTAATTCGCCAATGAGATTGAAACGACTGACACGTTCAATTTCAGCCCGTTGTTTGCCGTCCTGGTAATCTTTTAACCGGGCATGGCTTAAATCGCTTATCTTAAAAATAATTTCATTTTTATGGGTTGATTTGTCAGGCAGGAAAAAATGAAATTCATAGCAGTAATAGGCATCGGCTTTATGCGTTTTATTTTCAACCAGAATAAAATTCCTGTGGCCGCGAGCCGCCTGTGAACAGGCCGCAACGACTTTATTTTTCAGCTCAGGAAAATCAGCCAGAACCCTCATGAGGTTATCATTTACCTTGATTCTGCATGAAAAAATTCTTGAAAAGGCCATCGCGAAAGCCTGATTTAAGGTTTGCAAATAAAAATCCTTATCCAGGAGAGCAATCGCGCTGCTTATGTTTTGATAAATACTATTGAGGGAATTAACCGATTTCTCTAGCTCCATGAGTTTTAATTCATGCAGTTTTTCCTTCGTGACATCAAATAAGTAGCCGTGAATGAGCTGCTTTCGGCAAAGAATAAATTGCAACTGCACGTATTTAATTCCCTTAGCCGAAAAAATTTCAAGCTCGTATTTTCGGCTGTATTTTTCTTCCAGAAAAACCTCGACGCACCTCATCAATTTGGCAGCGGAATTCTCACTTAAAAAATTAAGAAATGATTTCCCTACCAGGCCATTGGCCTCTCGACCCAGCAGTACGGTGGTTTGCACATTAATTTCATGAATAACAAACGAACGATCAAAGACCAAAAACCCACAGGGATTAAATGCCTGCGCTTCTTTAGCTATGCCTTTTACTTCATGCAATTCCGAGCTGAGTGTCTGAATTTCATCCGACTGCCTTTGTATTATTTTTTCGTAGAGGGTCAGTTTTAAATTCAGTTCATTTACTTTATTTTCGTCCAAAGAATTAACTAGCATATACATCCTTAAACCATCTAAATTAACTCATTGATTGGATAAATAGTGTTATTGCCCTCATACCTCGTCAAACAGACAAAGCAGTATCATTGATTGAGGGTATTTATACGTGCTCACCAACTTGCTTTTATTATTAAAAATGTTAATTTTATTATCCAGATTCTCCGGCAATTGCGTTCCCTGATTCAGTAATTGCTTCAATTTTTCGTGATCCCAATTTATTTTTAACTTAAACAAGGAGTACCCCGTTAACTTGCTGTTAACGAGGCCCGCTAAACTTTCAAATTTGGGGTTAGCAAAAACCACTTTGTAGTCTGAGGTTAATAACACAGCCGCTTCCGGCAATCTGTTCAATAACATTTGGTTGATTTCACTGAGCGTCAGCACCTCTTTTTCTAATGCAAGGGATGCATTTTCTGCTTTCTTTTGCGCATGGATATTAAGGAAGGTGATGACGACGCCATCAATCACATTGGTTACCGTGCGGTAGGGAATGATGCGAACCACATACCAGTGTTCACTTTTATCCATGACTTCCCTCGTCGTCGGTTCCAGGGTCTGTAACACCGTCCTCGCATCATCAACCAGATTGTCGTATTGCAGATTGGAGACAATATGGCTGATGGGGCGGCCAACATCGGATGAAATCAAATTAATGATTTCCGTGGCTTTGGGGGTAAATCGCTTAATGCACAAGTCTTTATCAAGAAAGATGGTAGCGATTTCGGTATTATCCAGCAGGTTTTTAATGTCGTCATTGGCGCTGGATAATTGTTCGATACGGCTTTCAAGTTCTGCATTGACCGTGGTCAATTCCTCATTTAATGACTGCAATTCTTCTTTGGACGTTTCAATCTCTTCATTGGTACTCTGCAGCTCTTCATTGGTACTCTGCAGTTCCTCATTACTCGATTTCAGTTCTTCATTGGAAGTTTCCAGTTCTTCAATGGTCGTCTGCAGGCTTTCCTTGGTGTATTTTAATTCCTGATCAAGCTGGGTAATCTTTTTTTCAAGTTCATCCTTGGTTTCCAGCCGTCTGCGCCCTTTTTCATGGTTTTGCCCAAAAGTCGCTATTTCTTCAAAAACAATCATCAGTAATTTTTTATGCAATGCCTCGGCTTCAAAAATAGGCCTGACCTTGAGATTCAGGTATTTAATTTCTGCATGGTCTTTGTATTGCAGGGCATTAAAAACAATTTCCTTTTTTTGAGAGGCCGCATTGCGTATGGCTAACGATACTTTGGCCTTCAGTTCGGGGCGAACCATTTCCAGGAAATGCAACCTCGCTTCTCCTGCAGCGAACTCCAGAAAGCGGCTTGTCCGACCGTAGATGTAGACAATACTTCCGTCGTCATCGATAACCACACAAGGATGCGTGTACTTTTTAAGCAACAATTGCTCAATAATTAATGTCAGATTGGGTTCATTTTCGTACATAATCTTTTCCGTAACTTTCATACTCGAAAATTCAGATAATGGCGTGCTCGAAGGCAAATCAATGACTGCCTGAAATGATGTGGCGCCCCCTTTTCGTTCAAAAATTTTCCATCGCCTATCCAGAATAGTAAATAAATCCCCAGAGCCTCCAATCGTCTCGGATGTGCCAAGAAACAACACGCCATTGGGTTTTAAACTGTAATGAAATAAAGGCAGAATTCTTTTTTGAAGCTGCGATGTTAAATAAATTAATAAATTTCGACAACTCAAAAGATCGAGTTTGGTAAACGGTGGATCTTTTATCAAATTCTGTGCCGCAAAAATGATCATTTTGCGTGTGTCGATATTGATTTTATAAGTGTCTCCTTCCTTTACAAAAAAACGCTCCAGCCGCTCTTGGGAAACTTCGGAAGAAATGCTGGATGGAAACACGCCTGTTCTGGCAATTTCAATGGCATCCTGATCAATATCCGTCCCGAAAATCTGTATATTAAACCGCTGCTTTACCCTATCCATACACTCCTGTAAAAGGATAGCGATGGAATACGCTTCCTCGCCAGTGGAGCACCCGGGTATCCAGACCCGTAACGAATAATCCTGGGGCTTGTTGTCCATGACTTTTTCAAGGATGATTTTTTTAAGAACCTCAAACGCCTCAGGATCCCGGAAAAAATTCGTAACATTGATTAATAATTCTTTAAACAAAGTATCCAGTTCATTGGGATTTTGATAAAGGTATTTGATATAAAAGAAAAGATCATCAATCTGCAGAATATGGAGTCGCTTTTGGATGCGGCGAAAAATAGTGTTCGGTTTATAGAGGGAAAAATCATGGCCGGTATGGTTATTCAATAACACCAGTATCTGGTTGATTTCTTCCGCCACGCTATCGAGTAATACAATGTTCTTATCGTGGAAATGCGCAATGTAATCCAACAAAAAGGGATACATTTTTTCTGGCAGCAAAATATAATCAACAAGGCCGGTATTAATCGCGCTTTTTGGCATGCCGTCATAGCGGGCAGACGCGGCTGATTGAACAATAATTAGTCCGCCCTGTTCCCTCAACGTTCTTAATCCGGCTGTGCCGTCATTGCCAGTACCTGACAGGATAATACAAATCCCTTTTCCTTTTTTATCCAGCGCCAGAAAGCGAAGAAAATAATCTATGGGCATTTTTAATTCATCGGGTGTTTTAGGCTCGATAAGCCTTAAAATACCGTGATGAATCATGACATTCTTACCCGGAGGGAGTACATAGACATGATTGGGCCGTACGACTTCCTCGTTACTGATGGACACAACCGTCAAAGCAGTGCAACTCTGCAAAAGTTCAGGCAGCATACTCGGTTGCTTTGGATTTAAGTGGGTTATAACAACAAACGCCATATTCGCCTGAATGGAGGGGCAAGAGAAGAATGTTCTTAAGGTCTCAAGGCCACCGGCTGAGGCGCCAATCGTCACAATAAAAAGATCATCATCCGGTGTTGTTAATTCGTTTACCATACTGTCCACATCAAGGTCGTTTTTTTGGTTATTTTATTCCCCATCCAAAGTCATCACTACAGGGCGATAAAGGTCTGGTATCCTACTTTAAATCAGTAAGAGCAGCACTACGGGTAACCCGAGTCAATTACTTATTGAGTAATAAGCCCCGGATGGTGTCTACATACCGTCGAGCCTCTTCCGCTTTTTGGGCAAAGTATTTTTCATTTTCTGATTTCATTTCCCGTGCTTTTTCAGCCACATTGTGAGCCAGTTTTTCTTTTTCTTCCAATGCCCTCAACGCGGCCCACAAGGCCGTTTCAGTACTTTGTTCATAAGCGTCCACCAAACCGTCCCTGCTGAAGGCATGCCCAACATGGCAACGGTATCGCTCAAAATTGTCGTCTTTAATTTTCCATAAGACACCCTGGCAATCGGGGCAGGTAAAAACCGAAGGCGTAGCAATTTCATCCATATTGACTCGATGCGCAGGCATGTAATTCATGGCAAACTCCAGTTCCAGCATCTGGATATCCGAGGAGGGCGCGCTGTTGTTTTTTATTTTTTTGGTGACTAATTCGATGAGCAGAGCAGCCATTTCCCTGACGTTAAGGCAATAATCGATAGGCACGTTTTTTAAGGCGTTTTTAGGCATATCCGGGTATTCCGCTTCCTTTAAATCCTGAACAAGAGTAATACCCCCGCATTTTTTAATGGCTAAAAGACCGGCACTTCCGTCATCGAGCATGCCGCTTAACAAAATACCAATGGTTTTTTCTTTATAATGCAGTGCCGCGGAATAAAAAAGAGGGTCAATGGCCGGACGCGAATGGTTAACCTTTGGACCTTCCTGCGTTGCAATATGGCCGTCGTCAATCACCATATGAAATTTAGGGGGAGCAATATAAATATGGCCTGGTTGAATGGGTTGATTATTGCGGGCTTCAATGACGGGTAATTTACAAATTCTGCCCAAAAGGGAAGGCAACATATTCTCCACAGTGGACGAAATGTGTTTAACAATCAGAATAGGCGCTGGAAATTCCGCCGGAAGTTCGCTTAAAAGATTTTTTAAGGCATTTAAACCGCCTGCAGATGTCCCGATAACTACAATCGCATTTTCCATACAATGCCCCAGTTCATTTGTTAGCGCTACCTTGAGTTATCAGTAACAACAGGACAAGCATAATACTGTCTGAACCACTTAACAATGGAAAAAAATTGTTTTTCTTCCGGCGGATTGGCATAAAACCCTAACTCGCCAGGGTGATCACATCGCCTGGCTCTTTTTTTTCTTCATTGTTCAGGGGATTTTTACCAAAAAATCCCTGAGATGCGCTCGATTTAGTCCCTTGTAAAAAAGGACTGCTTTGCGATAAGGATTCTTCCTTGAGACCGACCACGGATACTTTTTCATTCGCTGTCGTTGCCTTCAAAAAGGACGGTGATTTTTCCAAAAAATAAGGCGGCTTTTGTGCAACAAAATGCACGGCTTTTTCATTCTCTTTCTCATAGCGTTCTTTATGCTCAACCGTACTTAATGATTGTTGCTCATACTCGCTTTGTGAAAGTTGACATTGTTCTAAAAAAACATTGCCGCTCCACATCGCTGCCTCGTGGGCGATTTGATTGCCGCCATGGCCGTCATAGACGCCAAGAAATACCGGCTCCCCGTACACCAGGGTTTGAACCGCGATGGAGATGTTGTCCGTTGAGTGGGATTCGATGGCACAGGCTGCAAGGAATGCCGCAATATCAGCTTCTGTCTTGAAGCCCGGCTTATTCATCCGTGCAAGGCAGGTCAATAAATACATCACCTGACTTTCAGTGCTGGTGTCTTCAGCACCATCGGTGAAACCATCGCAGGTTGAAATCAGTTGAATTTTGCTGACAGGCTCTTCCTCCTCGTGCAATAGCTGACCGATACTGGCAATGTCCACCGCGGCGTCAGATATCGCTAATTTTTTCCCGTGGATATCGAGGGTATCGTAGTCGCCAATGGCGCGGGAAACCGAAAGAACCCCATTGATTTTGTTGGCATCCATACTGCCGCCGGCTTTAAGAATGCGTTCTTTCTCTGACTGGACAACAGGGTGATGAAGGGTGGCATTTAATCGGGTTGCACTGATGACGTCTCCTTTTTTTCCATAGGCGACCAAAAAGGCAACACTGTCGCCAACGGAGGCAGTAATCACACTGTCCCTGCCATCAAAAACGGTCATGCAGGCCGTTGTTCCTGCTTCCTCAGGCAAGTCTTTCGCCCGCTCATCGAGCAGCTTGCAGGTTGTCCAGAGGCGTTGTCCTATCTGTTGAGGGCTTAATGATCGCAGCTGATTCTCACCCAGGGTATGCCAGGCCAGCGCATCTTCCTGATCGGATCGCTCGTTTTGGGTTTCAAAGTAAGCAAAATGATGTTCCCTGTCTTCACCTTCAACCACCCCTTTTGAGGGTGTGGATATAATCTCTGGCATGGCCAAACCTCATGGTTGGGTCTTCAGGGATTGACGATTACTTTTTTACAATCCCTTGAAAAACCGATAATGTAGACACACTTGATACCATTTTTTATGTTCATAAACAACCACTTTGATCAAAAATGAATAAATTTGAATGGCTCCACCGCCTGATAAGTTTTAATACTGTATCCAGCAACAGCAACCTGGAATTGATTCATGAAATAGCAGGCTGGTTTCAATCTCATCAAATCGAGGCCACCATCATTCCTGGCACAGCGGATGATAAAGCCAACCTGCTCGCCACCCTGCCTGCCAGTGACGGCAGCCGCCAGGGCGGGCTGTTATTATCCGGTCATACCGATGTGGTACCGGTGGCCGGCCAGCTCTGGGAAACGGATCCTTTTCAAGCGGTTGAAAAAGACGGCCGAATTTACGGTCGCGGCGCCTGCGACATGAAAGGGTTCCTGGCTGTCGTGTTGGCCATGGTGCCTGAACTCAAACGCTCCACCCTGAAAAAGCCGGTGCATTTTGCTTTCACCTGCGATGAAGAAATCGGCTGCCTGGGCGTTGATTTTGTGGCCGACTACCTGAAACAGATCACGCTTCAACCCGAAGGCTGCATCATTGGTGAACCCTCCGGCATGAAACCGATTGTGGGGGAAAAGTCGCGGCGTGTTTACCATTGCCAGGTCCAGGGCAAAGCCGCGCATTCCTCCATGGTCACCGAAGGCTGTAATGCCATCGAGTATGCAAGCCGGCTGATTACCTATATCAATGATTTATTTAATCATTTAAAAGCCATAGGGCCTTTCGATGACGCATTTAATATCCCTTACTCCACCATATCCACCAATTTAATCAGTGGCGGTAATGCCTCCAACATCATTCCCGGGATCTGTGAATTCATGCTGGAAGTTCGCTACATTCCCGAATTTCCTTTAGAGCATTTCCGAAGCCAGGTGGAGAACCACATTAACGAGCAATTGTTGCCCGAGATGCAAACGACCTATAAGGAAGCAGCGATTTATTTTGATCAGGTCTCTGACGCCTCCGGTTTTACAGCACGCGAAGACGCACCCATTACCCATTTATTAAGGACTGTTACCGGCGTGAAAGAGCGGCTTAAAGTCTCTTATGCAACCGAAGCCGGCGCCTTTCAGGACATGGGAATTCCCACCATTATCTGCGGTCCGGGCGACATTGCCGAGGCGCATCGCCCCAATGAATTTGTGACATTGGATCAATTGATTATCTGTGAGCATGTCTTAAAAAATGTCATCCAGTTCTTTTGCGGGCAGGCGGGCAGCTAGCGATTGCGAATGCGATAAAATTTGCAATCCATGCCTAGAAAATGCGCTTCTTTATAAAACCGCATACCGCATTTTTGCATGACACGGAATGACGCCACATTCTCTTTATCCGCATACGCAATAATGTAATCCGCCTTGATGTTTTTTTTCGCCCAGTTGAGCAGGGCCTTTAGTACCTCCGTGGCATAGCCGCGATTCCAGAATTGACGATGGAACAGGTAACCGACCTTAATTTCACCGCTTTCGAGCTGGTCAAAATACGCCTCGCCTACGAAACGCCTGTCCTTCAAACGAAAAATCACAAAGCAGGGCAAATTTTTATTTTCATGATTTTCAAGGCTTTCCTGAATAAATTCCCTGATTTCACGCCGGCTTAACGTTCCTTCAGGAAAATATTCTTTAACCACTGGATCCTTGTCAATTTCTTCCAGGTACTTCACATCCTCTTCCCGGATGGGTCGTAACCCTAATTTTTGCGTTTTAATCACATAAGGCTGCATACGTTCTCCTGATCCTTAGGGCTGGCCTCGTATGGCATGACCAACCTTGTGCAAAATAGGCTATTCTTGTAATTATCGCAAAACAAAAGGATTTGAATTGTGAACCACAAGTTAATGGCCTTTATTGTGCTGTTCCTCCTTTTTTGCGCCCATGCCAAAACAGGTCCTCACAATGTCACGGCCTGGGTACAGCAAACCCTGATGGATACCCTGTCTGCCAGTTATGGCGACACCCCCACCGACATCGACAAGGTCAAACGAAATTACTACCCTGCCGCCTGGTGGCCAATGAACCATTTTTTCAGGGACAGGCTTGAGCTCATTAAAGTTAAAAAACTCATTCTTCATCCCAAACCCCTTACCGCCGCCCGCATCACTGCCTCCGGACCTTGCGGTACTTCCCAATGCTGGCGAATCAATCAATCGTATCAAATACCGGAGCTGTCAATCATTATCGATTTTTCACTCTTGGTCGTGCCCGCGAACACCATGTTAAAATCGAAATCGCCATTCCTCATTCAGAGTTTGTCGTTAAAAATCAATGATTATTAACCGACAGGTTTAGGTATCGCGCGTCTGCCTGGTTAATTCGACGGCCAGCGTCGTTTTAATGACAGTGAAATCGGCCAAAAGCCGGGACGATCCGTTCAGCAGATAAGCCCTCTGACGCAATTCCGCATCCATCATTCCATACCGGGTGGATTCCACATTTTGAATGACGCGATGGGTGTGGTTAATCCATTGACTGTCTACGATTAAGCGATTAACCTGCCTGTAAGACGTGGTGGTGATAAACAACAACACAGCGACTGCCAAACGAAGGACGGCATTCAGAACGCCTCGATTCCGGCGTGATTTTTTTAACAACGCGACGGCAAAAGACGAATATGTGCTTGAATTCTGGTTCATCCCTGATTCTTCGAATTCAATGATCCTTAGCAAAGTATAGCTGAATTATATATGGTCAGATTGGGTAAATTTCATTAGTTATGGTCCATGCGGTTTCACACCTTTTAAAGGGCTTGACTATACTGTTCATGAAAAGTCCAATCCATGTGATTAAGCAGGGAGACTCCCATGAGAAATGAGCACCATGTCGTACCCAATGCCAAAGGCGGTTGGGATATTAAAAAAACCAATGTTCAGTCAACCCTTGGCCATTATTCAACTAAAAAAGAAGCGGTAAATCAGGCAAGAATCATGAGCCGAAGCACCCAGTCTGAACTGGTGATTCATAACAAAAACGGACAAATAGCCGTTAAAGACAGCCACGGGCACGATCCGCGCTCCTCGAAAGGATAAGGGATTTAACTGCCCCGGTTAACCCAGAATAAAGAGGGCATTGATGAAAAAACTGCTGGTCATTTCAGTGGTGGCGCTCAGCCTTTGCGGCTTGATTTATTTAAGTCTGCCACTGTTGGGATTTAATATTGCCCTGGGGGAATTAGTTGGCAGAGCCCTTCCTTTTTTAAAAGCAAGCCCTACAGCACTGGCCTCCAAGGCTCAGGTTACGATTAAGCCCTACATTAAACATCTTGAAAATCCACGTTTTATGCACGTCACCAGCACGGGCGATTTACTGGTTAGCGAACCCTTTAAAGGCCGTGTGCTTTTAATCCCTTATCAACAACCACAACAACGGCGGGTTTTGATTGAAGGCCTGCAAAAACCCCACAGCATGGATGTTCATGACGGTTACCTGTACGTGGCTGAAGAGAATGCCATTGGACGCATTGCCTTTCAGGAAGACACCGGAACTACCGTTGGGGAGTATAAGCGACTCATTACCGGCCTGCCCTCCGGCAGCGGGCACTGGACGCGCACGATTCGATTTGGACCTGACGGCTACGCTTATGTCGCTATTGGCTCCTCCTGCAATGCCTGTCTTGAAAAAAATCCGCTGCGCGCCACCCTCAGCCGTTTTAAGCCCGGCGAGTCGCAACTGAGCATTTATGCCCGCGGTCTGCGTAACTCCGTGGGTTTTGACTGGTCGCCTGAGGATGGCAAATTGTATGCCACCGAAAATGGCCGCGATTTATTAGGCGATCATTTCCCCCCTGAGGAACTCAATGTCATTTTAGAAAATCAATTTTATGGCTGGCCCTATGCCAACGGTAACCGCGTACCCGATCCTGACTACGGCCAGGGGCATGAGCAACAGATTAAACAGTCCCTCCCCCCGGTGTTTGAATTTGACGCACACCAGGCGCCTTTAGGCCTGACTTTTATTAAAAACCGGCAATCCCCCTGGTACGGCAAAGCCTTAGTCGCCTTGCATGGTTCCTGGAACAGCTCGGTGAAAGTCGGTTATAAAGTGGTAATGCTCACCGTCGCAGGAGGACACGTAAGCGAAGAGGATTTCATCACCGGCTTTTTAAAGAATGGAAAAGTCATGGGCAGGCCGGTCCACGTGGTGGAAGGTAAAGCAGGGGTGCTTTACCTGTCAGATGACTACAACGGCATCATTTACCTCATTCAAGCCATGAAATAACAGCATTTAAACGAAATAAACGAACAATTATTCATCCACTTGGAAAATAGCTATACTAAGAAAAGCAGAATGGCTTCATGATGAGGCCAGCCACACTAGAGATGACTATGAAAATGGATTTGAACTGGTTCCACACAGGCCCTCTGCCTGACGATCTATTAACAGGCCGCTATGATCTGAAACTCGTCATTTTATCCTATGTCATTGCTGTTTTAGCCTCTTACGTTGCCTTAGACTTTGTGGGCAGGCTTCGCGCGGAAAAATCCCCACAATATAAAATTTACTGGATAACAGGCGGCGCCTTTGCCATGGGCGCCGGCATCTGGTCCATGCACTTTATTGGCATGCTGGCTTTTATCATGGCGATGCCCATGAGTTACGAGCTGATATGGACTATTTCCTCCATGCTGGTTGCCATTGCCGCATCGGCTTTTGCCCTCTATATCTTAAAGGATCAGAAACGTCCCTTCGCCGATATCGCCAAAGGCGGCGTCCTCATTGGGTTGGCGATTGCCACCATGCACTACATGGGCATGGAGGGCATGAAAACCCATGTCAATATTCAATACCTTCCCGGTTTATTTACCCTCTCTATTCTGATTGCTCTTTTTGCCTCGGAAGCGGCCTTATGGCTGACCATTGAAAGCACAAAACGAACCGGAAGGCAGCAGTTACTGTTTAAAACAGGCAGCGCACTGGTCATGGGGATCGCCATTTGCGGCATGCATTACACAGGCATGGCCGCTGCTCTCTTTACCCCCTTGGCCGGCATGAACATGGAGCACGCCACCACCATCCATCCAACCTGGATGGCACTCTTTATTGCCGGAGTGACCAGTTTGATTATTGCACTTGCCCTCACTGTCTCCACCTATTACCGAAAAATGCTCAATGCCATACAAAATGAGAAGGAATTTCTAAATGCCATGCTCAATAATTTGGATGACGGCATCATCGCCTGCGATGCGCAGGGGCGGATTACGGTTTTTAACCAGGCCCTGCACAAATTTGTCGGCGAGATGAAAAACCCGCAGGTGATGGAACAAGTCGATTATTTTGAACTGTATGAATTGAACAAGGAGACGCCACTTGCAGCGGAAGACACGCCGCTTTGCCAGGCACTGCGAGGAAAACGCATCCATGGCAAGGAACTTGTACTGCGATTCAAAAATGGCATCTCCCGCAACGTGGTGATTGACGGACAACCCATTATCCGTGAAGACGGCTATGCCTTAGGGGCAGTGATTGCCATTCACGACATCACCGAACTGAAACAGACTGAAAAAATCAAAAGCGAATTTGTCTCCGTGGTCAGCCATGAATTAAGAACGCCGCTGACGTCCATTTTAGGTTCACTGGGTTTAATCATGGGCGGTACTGTGGGGGAATTTTCAGACAAGGCTAAAAAACTGCTGGACATCGCCAATAAAAACTGCGAGCGCCTATTGCTGCTGATTAACGACATCCTCGATATGGAGAAAATTGAAAGCGGCAAGATGGTGTTTGACATCCAGTCCGTCGAATTAAACAAACTGGTCAACGAAGCCGTCATCGCCAACAAAGCCTATGGCGAAAAATACGGCATCGACATTGAACTCAAAGACGGCCTGCCGGATACCTATGTCCAGGCCGATCCCCACCGTCTCATGCAGGTTTTGGCCAATTTAATTTCCAATGCCGTTAAATTTTCCAACCAGGGCGGTAAAGTGTCCATTTCCTTATCCACCCACGGCGAACAGGTTCGGGTTTCAGTGACGGATCAGGGATCAGGTATTCCGCTTGAATTTCAGCCCCGGATTTTTCAGAAATTTTCTCAGGCTGACTCCTCCTCCACACGCGGAAAAAGCGGTACCGGCTTAGGTTTGAGTATCAGTAAAATCATTATTGAGAAGCTTGGGGGCAGCATCAATTTCAGCAGCCAGCCGGGTGAGGGTACGACCTTCTACTTCGACTTGCCAAGCAGTGCTTACATGCCAGCGGGAGAAATCAGTACGCCTGCCGCCGATGAGAAACGGTTTCTAATCTGCGAAGATGACCTCGACCAGGCGAAGTATTTAAGCCTGCTCATGGAAGCGTCCGGCTGGCAATGCGACATCGCCGGGTCTGTTGGCGAAGCGAAAGTGCTGCTCGAAAAACACAATTACGAAGCCATTCTGCTTGATTTAATCCTGCCGGACCAGGATGGTATTACCTTTATCCGTGAATTGCGCAATTCACCGAAAACCCATGATTTACCCATTATTGTCCTCTCCATCATCGCCGAAACAGGGCAGGCAATCATTAACGGCGATGCCCTCTCCGTCATTGACTGGCTGGAGAAACCCATCAATTTTGGCAAGTTAACGCAGGCCATTTCGCGCATTCACCATCCGCAATCAAACAGTCTGCCCGTGGTTTTACACATTGAAGATGACGCCGATACCCAGAAAATCATTCACGAGGTCTTAAGTAAAACGGTCAATCTCATTGCCGTGGATACCCTTAAAAAAGCCAAGACTCAATTGCTGCAAACCAAGGTGGATGCCGTGATTCTTGATCTCCTCCTGCCTGACGGCAATGGCAGTTCGCTGCTGCCGTTACTTGCCCAGCGCCAGATTCCGGTTATCGTCTATTCAGCGACCGAACTGGATAAGGATTTCTCGCGCTATGTCATTGATGCACTGGTGAAATCAAAAATCACCAATAATGAACTGTTGACTAAAATTAAGAATCTGTTTCCTGAACCATTAAAGGAAGATCACTATGTCCAACAAAACTCTTAATACCATTCTTTATGCCGAGGACGAGTCGGACATCAGGGAAATCGCGCAAATCGCGCTGGAAGATTTAGGCGGCTTTGAGGTGATTTATTGCACGAATGGCTTTGAGGTCCTTAAAGCGGCTAAAGAAACAGCACCCGATTTATTGCTTCTCGACGTCATGATGCCCGGCATGGATGGCCCAACAGCCTTAAGCGAACTGCGTAAAATGCCAGGTTATGTGCAAATCCCAGCGATTTTCATGACCGCAAAAATCCAAAGCGAAGAAATACAGCACTACATGTCCATGGGTGCGTTGGAAGTGATTTCCAAACCTTTTGATCCGATGACATTGGCCGATAAGATTAAATCGGCCTGGGAAAGACAGGCATGAACGAAGATGTACAGCATAAGTTAAACGCGTTATTTGCAACGTATCGCCAAAGCCTGCCCGGTAAAATCGAGACCCTGCGGGAGGAATGGACCGCTTTGCTGAAAGAATGGGATAAAGCGCGTCTGATTGATTTTCATCGCAATGTCCACAGCCTGTGCGGCTCGGCAGGAACCTATGGCTATACTGAATTGGGAAAAGCCGCCCGCGCGCTGGAAGTTTATTTAAAATCCCTGCTGGAGCGCCCTGATCCTCTTTCGTTGAACGAACAACGCGAGATAGAACAATTACTGAAATACCTGGAATTGATCCTGACTGACTGTATCGCCGAGACCCCTTCCCCGGGTCCGGTGAAGGTTGCAAAAAAGCCGCAGGAATCACTGGTGTATTTATTAAGCAATAGCGATTCGCTGGCAGAAGAATTAAAAAAAAATCTGGAGGAATCAGATTTAAAATTACTCAAAATAACTCAGGCGGTATCGCTCAAGGACATGATTGAAAAAAAGATACCCGCAGCCATCCTCATTGATCTGGATTCCCTAAGAGAGAAAGAGACCGAATTCTTAACCGATTTCTTAAGCCAATTTAAACGGTCCATCCCTTTGTTTTGCTTAGCCCGTCAGGGGGATATCCTAACCCGGCTTAGAGCCATCCGTCTTGGCAGCACGGATTTTTATCAAAAACCCCTCGATCCTTTTCTGCTGGCTAAAAAATTAATTCAAATCACCATCGGCCAACCGCGGGAGCCTTACCGCATCCTCATCATTGATGACTCGATCTCGGTTGCGGAATACTACACCCTGATTTTAAAAGAAGCCGGCATGGAGGCGCGCTTTATTACCAACCCGCTGGCACTCATTGAATCCATTGAAGATTTTCAACCGGATTTGCTGCTTATGGATATCTATATGCCGGAATGCACAGGCCTTGAACTGGCCGTCCTGCTGCGGCAGGAACCGCAATACACCGGGATTCCCATTGTTTTTCTCTCCAGCGAAGGCGATCGCGTCAAACAATTGTCCGCGTTGAACCTTGGCGGTGATGATTTCCTGTTAAAACCCGTTGAGCCTCAGGATTTGATTCATGTCCTGACGTCCCGTGCCAAACGGGCCCGGGTACTGGGATCACTCATGGTCAAAGACAGCTTTACCGGACTGTATAACCACACCAACATTATCCAGCGTCTTGAAAATGAAGTATCGCGTGCTCAGCGTAATAAAAGGCCCCTGTCGTTTGCCATGCTGGACATCGATCATTTTAAATTAATCAATGACAATTTCGGCCACCCCGTGGGCGATCAGGTCATCCGTAAAATTGCTATTCTGCTGCAGAATTCCTTTCGGCGCTCAGACATTATCGGCCGTTATGGCGGTGAGGAGTTTGCTGTCGTCCTGCCTGAAGTGCAGCAGGCCCATGCCATTCGCATCTGCGACAATTTTCGTCACCAGGTGTCCCAGTTGCAATTTGAGGCCGACAATCACCATTTCGTGGTCACGCTCAGCGTGGGGATTGCCTGCTGCCCGCCGCTCAAGGAGGTTCAACCCTTGATTAATGCCGCGGATAAAGCGTTGTATATCGCCAAACACAATGGCAGAAATCAGGTCGTTGCCTTCAATGAATCAATCGATTCGCTCTAAGGCCCGCAGCGGCTATCTCAAGCCTTTAGGTTGTTTTATCAATTGTCTGGGTGTTTTTTAAGGTGCTTTGCTTTATTTTGTCCATAAGCGCCCCGAGCTTCTTATTTTCCACCTCGGATAACAGCTCCTGACTCTGTAATTGGCTATAATTGATTTCTGCTTCTTCCAGTTTGGCCATCACCTGTTTATCCGGTGTTTCTTTTTTCGCTTCATTCGCTATCTGCGTCAGGATGCCTTCACAATGATTATACCGGATCTTATCCTTTAATTTTTTAACCTCAGGTAAGGACTCATCCTGACGCTTTAACCATTGTAAAGCCAGATTATTGTAATTTTCCAACAAGTTATATTGCTCTTGTTGTTTGGCAATGATTAATAAATTGGAATATATTTTCACTAACTCCAAGGAGTATTCCGCTGAAAAAAAGGTGCCTAACAGGTTAGCCGCGGCCTTGTAATAAATCTTCGCAGTCGCTTTCTGGTCATTTAGAAAAAGCCGGCCGGCAACCTCCTTGTAACTCCTCGCCAAATCAAGCAATTCGTCTTTAACAACGTTCTGTTTATGGGCTGGCATCAATTCCAGGGCACTAAATAAGGCTTTCTCGCAATCGCGCAAGGCTTCCTCCTGAAGAACGACACTGGTTTTGGATAGACGAATTCGTCGGATAGGCTGTTGGTCGCTTTTTTCATGTGCGGCAATCGCAAAATGCTCTCTGGCCAGAGCCAGCTGTTCCAGTGCGAGTTGTGTATTGATGTCATCCAGGCCAGCCTCAAGCGTTAACCGGTCGATATCGGTCTCGGCCTGGGATAAAGCCGCCATGTACATTTTTTTCGTTTGGGGCAGGGCATTTTTTATTTTTTCTTTCTCCAGGCGGTACTCCGATTGCAGGGTCTGCTCATGCCATCCCATGGGATTTTGCACCAACACCTCATAGGGTTTTAATGCCCCAGGTATAATTCCGCCGCTTTTAACCAATGCCGTAATAAACGATTCTGCTCTTAAAACGCCGCTGCGAATTCCTATTCCCAGGCGAAAATCCGGTTTGATGTGCGCATCACCCATAGGTAACGCAATGAAGGGCAAGGCACTGGTTTGCAGATAGACTTCATTCACCTTGTCCGGATCGACAACAAAAGCGCTGAATTTCAGAGGATCGTCTTCGACGTGGAACTTAAGCGCATGGCCTGTCTTGAATTCGATTAACGCCGACAACCACTCCTTCTGTTTGGATTGGGAAATCGAATTAAACTGCGGCGGGGTTTCATAATAAAGATAAAAAAGCACCGACTCGTCAGTGGTGTAGCGGCGTTGACTGAGTTCCGGCTCAACAAATTCAGGCCATTTAAATTCACTGCGCAAACGCTGCAACCCCAATGCACGCTGCAAAGGATCCCTTTTGGTGTCTTCAATCATTCGTGCAGCATTGGTGGTATCCATGGTCACATAGGCAACAAAATGATTTTTCCTGGGATTATCAGCCACCGTTGAAACCGTGAATTTGGTCCCAGGTGACAACTGGCTGTTGACTGAGGAAATCAGTTTGCGCCTTGCTCCCGTGCAATCAAACGCGTAATCACACGTCAGGCGCTGGCCATTATCAAGCAGTAAATCCCCCTGCGGGCTCATGCCGGTCAGAGCGGCTTTTACAAACTGGATGGGGTAATGCTTTGCCTCCTTGAGCAAAGCCGCTTCCAGCCGGCCGATGAAGATGGAACTGTCACTGTCATCACTGGCTTTCAGTACCTCATTACCGAGTTTGATGTGCCGTTCAATCAAGTCCAGCACATTCTTTGCAACAATGCCCGGCCGATTGTAATCATTGAGTTTCGGTTCAATGATGATGATTTTAAATTCACTCAATTGACTGCCTAAGACCTGGCTCAACCGGATGGCCAGATACAAACCGATGGGACCGCCGCCTACAATAGCAATTGTTTTCATTTTTGCAACAAAATAATCAAAACATAATCTAATTGTAATTAAAAATTATTATGTGATTATTAACAGATCAAAATGTTGCCCTGTCGCCCGCGGCTCGGCCCCAGCGTCTATAGTTATAAAAAGGACTTCTTGCAGGCTCATCATGGAAAAAAAGGGGGTTCATATCGGCACGTCAGGCTGGAGCTATCCTGGCTGGATAGGGATTTTCTATCCTGAAAAAATAAAACCCGACCAGGTTTTGCCCTGTTATACCCAGACGTTTGCTTCCGTTGAACTCAACAACAGTTTTTATCAGGTTCCCAAAGAAAAAAATGTCAGGAAATGGGTGGCCATGACGCCACCGGACTTTGTTTTTTCCTGCAAAGCCAACCGTTACATCACCCACATCAAGCGTTTACGCGACATAACTGAAAGTACCGTCAACCTGCTCCAGGCATTCAGTCATTTTGAGGAAAAACTAGGGGCCATACTTTTCCAGTTTCCACCCTATTGGCCTGTCAATATCCCGGTACTTCAGGCTTTTGTTGAAAGTCTGCCCAAGCAATACCTGTACACCTTTGAGTTTCGTCATAAAAGCTGGTTTTGCGACGCGCTTTATGAATTACTGCACCAGCATGGCATGAGCCTGTGTTTTTATGACTTTAAAACTTACCAGTCTCCGGAGGTGGTGACCGGCTCCTTTATCTACATTCGCATGCACGGCCCTGACCCTTCGGCCTATCAGGGTTCTTACGACGACGAGACGCTCAAACGTTACGCCAGTAAGATAGTCGCCTGGCACGACGAAGGAAAACCGGTCTTCTGTTATTTTGATAATGATGAAAAATGTTGCGCCCCCAACGACGCCTTTCGACTTAAAACGTTAATCCATTCAATTGCCTAGCGGTCTTCACACCTCCTCCTGGAAAAGAAGTGTAGATTTTTTTACCTAACCCCTTTACATTAAAACGAGGGATGATCTAAAAGGACTGATGATGATTTCGATGACTGTTTATTGGCAATGCTTTAAAGACGTAATCAACCAACTCCCCCAGGTCAAAACCAATCCAGAGTACACACGGCAAATTCAAATCGCCAGGAACTTAATTCGTATCGGGCTTCAGATCGAGACGCAGGGGATCACCGAAATTAAGGAAGTGGCTAATCACCTGCATCAAGAGGCAGTGAAATTTAACAATAAAATCGCATTCAAAACAGAAGAAGCGGATTACGAATTTCATTTACCGAAGATCACCAGCCGGGAAAGCTTAATTTTTGCCATTGTCTACTACCAGCACCTGAAAAATTACCGCGACGTTCAGTATGAAGGCACGATTTGGATGCTTCGCTCGTTTGTCGTTAAATCCGTCGAGGACAAGAAAAAATCGACCGCCTGCCAAGCCTTAGCCCTTCTCGATGAGATTAAACCCTATTGCGTACAGAATGGCATTCCTCTCATCAATGAGCAGTTAGACAGGGGAGATACGGAAAGTCCCAAGGATTACATTACCCGGCTGGTCAAGCTGTTCGCTTCCGTGCCCGCCCCGCAAGAAAAAGAAATACTACCCATTGAACCCATTGAGCTCAAGCCTTTATCGATCCCTCCTGAAGACACCTCAGGACTTGAAGCCTGCAAAAAACTTGAAAAAAAGCTCACCGTTTTTGCGTCCCAACGTTCCGAAATTCAGGCAAAGATTGCCTCATTCGAACAAAAAATAAATCATTTCAACGCAGCCAGTAAACATTATTACTCCTGCCGAAGCCGCTGGGAGCAACTGTCCTGGTACACACAATGCTATTACTGGATAAAATCCTGTTTTTTTTCTGTTGAACTCATCGAATCACTCCAGGACTCCGCCCTGCACTACGAAAACGCGGAAAAAGCCCTGCATCTTGAAATCAATGACGATGAACTCAAGCAAATTACCATCAGCCAAAACGAGGAATTGTCCTCGGCCAGGGATTGGGAACGATACCGCCATCAATTGCAATACCATCTTCAGGAGGTACAGAAAAATTATGAACAAACCCACGAGCGACTTCAAAAGGTTAAATTAACCCAACAGGAACAAAAAAATCAGGCACTGCTCCAGCAATTGCGCGATTTACAGGAGGAAAAGCAACTCCTTAAGGATCAATACCACAAACTGCTGGCCCAACAGGCGATGCAAACGCCGACCACACAGGAGGAAACGGCAGATACCCAACAAGGCCTCAGCGAAGAAGCATCAGAGACAAGCACTGATGATGACCTCAACGAATTGCACACCAGCCCCCCGCCGAATGAACCCGATTATTATGGCTTTTTTAAAAGCTACCTGCCGAGCAATGCCACGATAAGCCACATTACGGTGGCATTGGGCGCCATTGCTACCCAGCAGTTGATGACTTAATGACGCTTGGGCGTGAATCATTTTTCACGCCCGCACCTTAGGGCTTGAAGGGTTGGCCATTGACCATCAATTGCTCATTTTCCAACTTAAAGGTTAACACGTAGTCTTCCCCTTCCTGTTTTAAAATACCCCGGCTGACGTAATCCTTAAGCAGTTGATCGGCCTGTTGTTCGACATCCGGGTGTTCATTGGCAGGGACAGGGTTAGCCGCCTCTAAGGTCAGGGCCTGCTCCCTTGAAGCCGCAGGGACAGACGTCTTAGCATGCTGTGTCAGTGACGCCATCAACAGGGCTTTGACAACCTTCGCCGGCGCGCGGAATTGCCCTTCACCGTGCACTTTTTTCATGAATGTTGCATCGTCTTTGGGATGAACCTCAGGGAAAATCACTTTAAAATGGCCAAGAACCTTGCCCTCAGGCAGGGTTAAATCAAACGCCGACAGTTCGATAACAGGCCCTTTGGCGAGCAAGTCAGGCAATGCCATCATGACGGCCATCATCGCCCTGTCCGGGTTGCTTTGCGCCGCGGAATTCCATAGCTGCTGGTTGATTTTCGCAAAAGCGGCCATATCCACCCTGCGAATGCTCAATTTCATCGTGGCCGGACCATAGGTCTTGTTGTTTGCAAACAGCGATTGCAGGGACAATTGCCAATCAAAGCGCAGGCTGTCATCTTCCACCTGATTGGTGACGGTCAAATCAAAGTGCTTCAGATCAAACCACGTCTGCCCGGGGGTATTAAAGCTTAGGGAAGGAAGGAAAAGCCGGGTTTTCCCCACCCACAACCACTCCTGATAGCGTGTTGATTCCGTCTCACTGACGATTTTCTGAAGTTTTAACTTAAAATCCTTGGAGTGAATGGTTAAACCACCCGCCTTAAGATGGCTTTCAAACCCGTTTAAATGCGGCGACAACCCCAGCCAGAGGCGAAGCCCTTGCCAATCGAACTGAAAACCGCCCAGCGAAGGATTGATCTCCGTGTACAGCGTCATCGCAGGCAGGGTATATGTCATGATGGTTTTGTTCAGGTAACTGATCAATGCGCCATAATGGGTTGCGGGACGGGTCGTTACCTGCGCTGTTCCAAAACGAAGGCCCGTCTCGGTCACGATGACAGGGCCATGCTGAATCAGCAGAGGAAATCCAAGCCGAATGGTCACAGGCGGCCCCATGGTCGTCTGCCCATCCGCCCCGGTGATGGCCTGGGGTGGAACATGGAGCTTGAAGTGCAACAGAGCATGCGATGAAAACCAGCCGCGATGGTATTTTTCCAGTTCGATGGTAAAGACAGGGCTGTCAGGCAGGGCGTTGATATTTTGGCTTAACGTACGCATGGCCATCCATCCCATCACGTAATAAGCCCCCAAAACCATTATCGTCAGCACGATAAGAAAACCAGTCCATTTTTTCATGCGGTACTTAATTGGATTTCCTTGGTATATTATTTGGTTGAGATCGCGCATTTTGCAAATTAAAGCTTAAACCCCGGTAAAAGGCCAGGATATACTCTCACCAATCTGCATTAAAAAAAACTGACTGTATTTCTATTGACCGTACTCCGAGAGAACAATATAGTGCTTAGACGTTGACTGACCGATAGCACAGGAAGAATAGATGAAGCTGTACCGCTCCCTTTCAGAAACAATGGCCGTTTTGCAACGCAAACCCAACGAAGTGATCGCCATCATTAGTTTAAACGGGCAGGCTTATTTTGTTTTTCGAAGTAATCCATCCCCGCAAATTGCCACTCTCAAACAGGCTAAAGCCAAAATAGGCATCAGCAACGAATTGTCAGGTCCGACCTCAAAGCATGAGGATGAGGAAAAAACACAACGCCTTTATCGGTTCATGCTGGCAGATAACGTACCCTCAGTATTTCCAGAGTCCAATCACGCAGAAGAAAATCTGATTCGCGGTTTTCCTGACGTACTAACCCAGTTTAAAGCCACGTTTCCCGAACAAAAAATCATTAACATCACCATTTTTCTGTCGCATTCCCCCTGCGCTGCAGAGGGTGAAAAAAAACACAGCGAGGCACGCAGTATTAATGGTTTTTTCCTTCCACCCGGCTGCAATAAAAAATTGTCAGCGTTCTTTGACAAGGGGAATTACAAGGCGATTGATGAGCCGTTGTTTGTAAACACCAAATTTAAAGTGCAATACCTTTATCGGTTTAACCACACCGTTGAAGAGCAAGCCCCGTTTATTCAACAGGCGGATCCGCTTCTTCATAGCGTATTGGCAAAAATGGAACGTTGCGGGCAGTGAATTTTAATCTTTTTATACTATGCTTAAATAAGTCAAGAAACTTGGATTAACAGTATGAAAAAGACACCCGCTCACTCCCAAAAACGCTTAAATAAAACCAAAAAAATTGCTGAAAAAGATCTTCAAAAAATTTCTGGCGGCTCCGGAAAATGGAACGACAGCTGGAGAGAAGATCAGCGAAGCAAAGAAGAAAATGACTACAACAATACCCATTTTAAAGATTAGTCGCGTTCTCTTCATGCTCATTGCACCGCCCTCTTCCCCGCAAGAGGGTTATTCCTATTCCGGCAAAAGTGTCTGGAAATTCCTTAATTCGACAGCCAGATAACCCCATTGAGGTAAGCTGCAAACGCGAGCCAGACCAGGTAAGGAATTAACAAGACGGCAAGGGTCCTTTTTTCAGGATACAGCCGATAAATCATTATCCCTGTCAGACTGGCAATGAGAATAATCCACAGCAGACTAAAACCTGTCCAATGCCACTGAAAGAAGAAAGGCGTCCAACTCCAGTTCATAACCAGTTGTAACAAATAAAGGTAAAACAATGGCCTGACACGCGGCTCTTTCCTATCAGTCCACAAGGCCCATCCGACGATGGCAAGCAGCAGGTACAACAGACTCCAGACCGTTGGAAATGCCCAGGGCGGAGGCGTTAAACTCGACTTATTCAAGTGTTCATACCAGGAAATATTGGCTTTGGTTAACAGGCCGAAAAGAAACCCCATGCCCTGAATGGCAATAATCCAGAGAATGAATTGAACTCCCTTCTTTATTTTCAACTGTTTCTCCTGTAAAGGTTTGACAAAAAGCCTGTTTACCCCTGCTTAAACAGGCGGAAGGAATAAAAAAACCACACCAGCGTGAGCAGGCCATTAAAAATGAAGAGGGCATGCAGCGAAAAAAACTGATCAATTACCCCCGCACATACTCCGCCAAGGAAAAAGCCAAAAAACTGATAGCTGTTAAATAAGCCAAGCACCGTTCCGCGGGTAGCAGGTGAACTATGGTTCGAAATGAAAGCGTATAAATTGCTTTCAATGAAATTAAAGGCGACAAAATACAGCGTAAACAACAAAATAAGGGTGAGAATTCCCGGCTTAAAACCCATGCTGAACTGAATGACACTGTATATCGCAATGGCTAAGAGAAAAAACGGTTTGGCCAGCCGGTATTTTTCAGAAAGTCGGATGAGGGGGACTATCAAAACAAAGCTCAGACTCAGCGCAGGGGCATAAAAATAAAACACACTGCTTAACTCACCTCGTTGGACTAAATGTTTTAATACAATAGGAACTGCATAAAACGTCGAACACACCAGCAGGTGCTGAATCAAAATACTGTGGTTAAGAACCGATAATTTTTTGTCCTTAAGCAAGTCCCTTATCGAAGCGCGCTCAATACTCGGAATAAGGTTTTTGCCCGGATTGGGGATGACATACTGATTAATCATAAGCCCTATCAATGACAACCCTGCCAGAATATAAAATAAAACCGATAAACCGAAATAATCCACGAGAAGCGGCGAGGTAACCATACACACCATGAACAAAATAGCAATCATAATGCCGATAAAAACAAACGCTCTCAACCGGACAGATTCAGGAGTCAAATCCACCATCAAAGCGCTTAAAACAGCCGAAATGGCGCCCAACCCCTGAACAACGCGGGCAAGGATCAGCGTGTAGATCGAGCCCGCCATAATCCCCAACACACTCCCCAGCAGGTAACTGTACAAACCAATGTTGATTAATTTTTTCCTGCCGAATTTATCCGACCACAGACCAAAAGGGATTTGAAGGATGGCTTGTGTCAAGCCGAATATTCCTATCGCCACACCCACTAAAAAAGGGGTGGCGTGAGAAATGTTTTCAATCGAAGCAGAAAAAATAGGCGTAAACAAAAAAACACCCATTATCCTTACGAGGTAAAGGTAAGTAATCGGGAAGACTATGCCTGTCCATACGTTCGTCATACACTATTCCGCTTAAGGTTGACTTAAACTGTGCGTTTAAGCGTTTAACTTTATGAAGCGTCTTATCCATTGTCAATTTAAATCGATTTACACCTTAAGACTCGCTCTGCCGCAGGCAACACAGGTTGGGCCAGGGTTTCTGCCAGGATTGATTGAAACCTGGATGATTTCCAATGACAACCCTACACAGTCTGGATCGGTGATATTTAAAATTTCCCCATAACTGACTTGTCCGCTGTCTTTACTGAATCAGCGTCATTTATTCTTTTCTCTGCTGCCGCAAAGAGTTTCTCCACGGCCTTATTTGAATCGGTTTTAAGGTTAAGTTTGTGCGTGAATTTACCTTGTGGCGTATTCAGAATGTCCATTTCGGGCGAGCTTAAGAAGCGGGTTTTAATTCCCAGAAGCTCCTCTTTTGTCTCTGCTTCAGCCAGTTCATCTTTAAGGGCTCTAAGAATGCTTCTTTTTAAAGCATCGCCTTTTATCCCCTTGTAGTCGCTTTTAAAGCGATCATGAGTCGTATCTTCCACGCTGACTTCATGAAAAGCATGGGTCCTGTTTTCTTTGCTTCCAGCACGGTATTCCTCCACTGCCTTCTCTGAATTTTTAAGATGAAGTTCATTGACAATGCTGGCAGGTAAAGCAATTTTGCCTTGATGATGAAGCGTTAACAGCGCTGGAAGATGATCAGACAGCGCCTGCCCTTTGTGTTTGTTATACCAATTTTCAATTTCCTGGCGCCATTGATTATGTACCGTGTTTTCAGGAGGAAAGCGATAGTTATAAACATACAACCATTGATCTCTGCCAAACACTTTCTTTTCGTCACTGGACTCATTGGAACAAAATCCTTCATCCAAATCAATTGCCTTAATGCCCTCAGCGGTGGGAAGCAGATTTTGCGGGCTGGTATGCCAGGGATGATTGGCTAAATCAGGATGATGATAACCCCGCTCGTTTAATTTTTTCAGACCAAGAACAAACTGCTCATACAGGGGTTTTAAATGGTCTTTCGTTGGGTTCTTAAGCGACAGCTTCGGCATATTAAAAACCACATGGCTTTTGTCTTTAATGTTCCAGAGGCCTAAGACAAAATACTCGTCAATGCCCTGCTCCTTCAGTAAAAATTTCTGCTCGAGAATAGTCAGGTTTTTTTTAATTTCCGTCCCTTTGTAGTGTCTGGAGCCTAGTTCTTTAAACGCTTTATCCTCTGTTTTCTTAAATACCTGACCAAATACTCCCGCACCCAGGTATTCATTTTTACTCTGCATCTCCCCTTTATGACTCCCCCAGAGGTGGACAAAATCAATCGCGTCCTCGCCGTCATAACGGACTGCATAAACCGCTTTTTCGTAGCGAAAAATTTTAAACGACTGATTCTCACTCCCCAGGTAATGAGGGGTTACATCGACTCCGTAGGAGGTAATGTTTTTGGCTGACAGAGGCATAAATACTCTGCAATAAGTGAATCTATTAAAATTGTAGTAAAAAAATGCAATTAATCAAAAAATTGATATTTTTTACCCTATTCGACTCCCTTCTTGACAACGTGGCAGCACCCAATGATTGCTTTTCAGTTGACACTCCTAAAGACCCGCCGCCGGACTTGGCTTAATCGCCTCTTTTTCATCCTGCGCTTTAGTACTCATAAAATCGGCAATCTTTTCCAGCACGTGCGCCCTTTCTTCAGGCCGTGGCAATTGACTGTGAACCGCCTTGACCAGATGAATTCGGGCTTTATTGAATTGGATTTGGTTTAAATCGAATTGATCCAGCGCGGATAATGCGGCATTGAATTCGTTAATCAAGGAATCAGGGACTGGTAACGAATTGGCTTTAAGAATGGTATTTATTTCTTCCGCATAAGAAGTTAATCTAAGGTAGCCTTTATGTTCTTGCGAGTAGTAGGAGTAAAAAGGCGACGTCAATTGCGCTTCCTCAATCAGCTTCCCAGCCATTTCACCCAATCGGTCGCTTAGGATTTTCAATTGTGATTCTGAAAACTGGTGATTCTTTGTCAGTCCCTCCAATTCTTTGATTAACTTAAACCAATAGGAAAGCTGCACATAAGGCCTGGGTTGCATGTTGTAATGGAGTTTTTGCACCAGCACGTTGAACAATTCCAGGTTCTCGTCGTTGAACGTAAAATCTAAGTTTTTAAAGGCAATCAGCAGTTCCTCCCCATTGTAAATCTTGTCTTCATACTCGGCGATCCAGCGGGTAATCACGGGGGCTGGCTCTTCTTTTAATAATTTGATTACCTTGACGTAATAAGTCCAGTCCGACGGACGAAGCGCCGGGAGCACCTCATTCACTTTATCAAAAACAACACGGAAGTCGTCTTGATACTGAGACCTGGGGTAGCCCGCCGCGTGAAGGGTTTTTATCAGCAGATGACTTGATTGCAAATAGGATTTGTTACCCGCATACTCAGTGATTAGTTGACTAACCAACGCCTGCACGCTGGCATCTATCGCCGGTAATAACGGATTTTCAGGATCCATTAACATCATCAACTGCCGTAACTTAAGCCGTTTATTCAGTGCTGATTCGCCCGAATCGTTATTACTCAGAAGTTGTTCGGCCCACTCACCCAGTTTATTGCGAATCAGTTGAGCTTCATTGTCTAATCCTGATTGTTGACACAAAATAAAGGCTTTTATCAGCTTACTTTTACAAAAGGCATTCCTTGCTTTTGCATTGCAGTGAGGGATATCCAGGGTCGAAATCGGTACATCCGGCAGGCTTATGCTGGCTAGTTGGCAGGCATCCAACTCTCCTGAATAAACAAAGTCAAGCAGATCCGCTTTGATTTTATCGGCAGCCTGTTCCCTGAGGTGCGGGCTGTATTGGAGCACTAAAAAGCCTGTTGTGGATAAGGCAGACTCTTGATTGTTCCCCAGTTTTTCTAACAGGCTGTGTTCGTATTCAGCGACTATGTTCTCTCTGGCCTTTTCAATGGCATCCGACACCTGTTTTCTTAGAGGCTCATCGTAACTTAAATCAGCCGGTTGATTTTTTTGTGCGAGGGTGTTTACCTTGATCTTGTACATACTGCACACCTTGATGTCCTCGACGTTTAACGAATAGAAAAATGAATCATGAACATAATGGCTCGTGTCCTCATCCAAATGGAGCAGGCTATCCCTCATGAAATCAGAGCACATGTCCACCCACATGTGCACAATGTTTTCCTCTGTCAATAACGCCGCATCACAAGGAACCAGGCTATTGTTTAAGCCGGAATATTCATGAATGGGCAACCGTGGGTCAGAGCCAAATCGTTGGAGGAACAATGCCTCACCTTCTTCACCGTAGCGTTCGCGATAGGCCGCCCGTGTGGCTTCGTATTGCCTTTCGTATTGTTTCTGTAAATAAACAGCCTGCAATAATGGCGAGAACCGGTGAGCAGGATTAAAATCATCATAAGCAATGTAATTGCCTATGGTTGGATCGTTGGTAAAGAAAATCGCGTCGTACCGGTCGATGTCATATAAAATTTCAACGTAATTTGAACCCTGCTGGTTTTTTTTGCCAAATAAACCCAATTTCATTTTCTGGCGAAGATCGTCCAGTTCCTGCCCGACCATCTCTTGGGATTCGTTGTATTCTTTCTCCTGCAAATGGGCTAAATGCGCTTTTTGACCTCGGCCGCTGTCAAAATCTTCGATTGACACGCGCCGGATCTGCTTCAAGTTGGGGTTAAAAATTAACAGGCCCGCCGCGGGATAAACGCCGCTCCCGTACCCCAGAATGGATGTAGAACGCAGTGGGTTTTTGTCTTTTGGGTTTGGAGGCTCTTTTCTGCTTTTGGTGTTAATTCCATCAGCGCGCATTGATTTTCTTATTTCTTTTTCAGCCAGTGTTTCGTCAGGCAGGATCGGCTTATTGGCTTTGGGTTTCGGCAAAGCGCTCGGCGTGGTAACGCCGCGAGCCAGAATCCGTCCTTCCCTGAGCGCCGCCGTCAGGTTTTGTTCAGTCATCGGCGCTGTTTCATCAAAAGGCGTGAGATCAACCAGAGTAAGGGTTTGCAATTCTTCGACGGATAATAATCGCTCGTGCAAGGCCTGAAGGACAGGGTAAGCGCCGGAATCCATGTCTGCAATGATTCGTGCATGCGCCTCTTCATTTTCATATTCAAGCTTACTCGCCTCGTCTTTGGTGATATAGGAATCACCCTGGTGATGAATAAGACCCCTGGCTTCAATAATGAGTTCAGCCATTTCTTCCAAAGCCAGCTCATTCTGGCTGGCGATCTCCTTATAAAAATCAAGGTAGTTGGCATCGTATTGGTTTCTCGCCCTGATAATATCAAGGCAATCGCAGTCATGAATTATTTTTTGATAAATGGTTTTTGGGGGGAACAATCCCTCTTCAAATTGAGAAAACTGCCAGGAGAGTTGTCCGTCTTCGTCCTCATTGAGTTCAAAATAGCCTTTCTCAGGACTGGGGTCCTTATTGGCAGTGGCTTCAGCAACCTGCTTTGCTGTCTGTCTATCCACATGCAAAACGCGGGTGAGATAATAATACAACAGAATGGCACTTTCGTGGTCCCATAAATCCTCGTTATCTCCTTCGCGCGCCGAATCATGAAATAACAGAGCAATTTGAATGAGCTTTATATCGTTTTCGGTTAAATGCTGTGCTTCCTCATCACCGTATTTCCTGTACAAATTAGCAAATACACGCGCATAGTTAGCCGCCCGGGTCACATGCTGGATGCCATGATGGAATCGTGCAATGGGGGTTTCTTCGTACGAGGTGGGATAGGCGTACTGATAAATATAATTGTAGGCCCATTGCACATGCTCGTGAAGGTCATGCTCAAGCGTTAAATCCGTTTCAGCGGGATCAAACAAATTACCCGGAATCCCTTTGGATTCAATGAGCTCTTGAACAGAAGGGCAAACCCACGTTTGTTCATCGACGTATGGCTCCCTCTTCTCCGTAAGGATATCCACGGGTGAGGGTGTAATCAGGCTACTTTCCCGCATGGAAAAATCAATCGAACCCTCTTCTTGTATTACGTAATTAAATAATTGCTGGGTTTCGCCCTTTTTTGATAATTCGTTACACTGAGTTCCCAATATATTGAGCATTTTAAGACGGGTTTCGGCTGTCTCTCCCTCGCGCTGGTAATCCTCACTGGCTTTGAGCGCATTTAACTGGTCAATGATCGTGCCTATAATGGTTATATTTTTTTGTGTGACTTTCGGCTGAAAAAAAGGATTTTTGTCGAACCGTAATCCGATCCCAAAGTACCCAAGCTTATTCTGGTTAATCCAGTCTTCCCGGTTCTGCTTTAGGGTATTTAAGGTGAGAAGAAGCGAATCAATGGTCGAATGCCCTTCGTATTTATGCTGTTCATAAAGCTCAATGTACTCGTTCACCTTCATTACCCCTGAATGCCTAACCCATTAAAATAGTAGCACCAAGGAATATTATTGGGCAAATTATTCTTTTTTTGGTCAACTGCAAAATCCCTACTCCTTTGAGCCAGGACAGCATTTCCACGCCTAGCGATCGAGCCCCTTTGGCCAATCGTTGTCTGCCTTCTCGGAGGGCATGAACGCCCTGCCCGCGCAGGCGGGCATCCATCAGGTCAGTAAATTAGAATAACTGGCGGTCAATTCCTGGAAGAAGCCGGTATCCAAACGGGTAAGGGCCAACAGGCTGTCTAGTTCGCTTAAGAATTCTTTCCCCAAGGTGTATTCCATTTCTTTTTTATCCATTACCTGAAGCGCTGAAGTCAACTGCAGCAAATGACCATCGCCTTTAAATTGTTCAAATAATTTCTTGATTTGAATGAGTAGCGTGTTATTTATATGCGTTGAGAACAGACGTTGATCAGACGCTGACTGTTCCAGCATTTTTTCCAGTTTTTTAAGATGCGCTTCATACCGCTGCGTAAACTCAGCGATTACGTTATTGAGTTTGGTTGACAGGTTCTCGTAAAGTTCAGCACTGGATTTTTTCCCCAACCAGTCGGCATTCATTTCCCCTAATTCACTGGCCTCAGCGATTACATAATCAAAACGATGCATGCCTTGCTTTACCTGTTCTTCAAGCTCTGCAACACTGTACAAATCCAAACGATTGGGGTTGTAAAGCATGGTGGCTTTCAGGCCGAGTTTGAGCAATGCCTCGTTAAGCAGGAAATAATTGGTACGGCAATTGGCATCATGGAACAGGTGGAGCAACTCCAATTCATGCACCAGGGATACAATGCAGCGAATCGCCTCGTCGGGGGTTCTTACGTTAATGAGGTCCTTGTTATATTGCTCAATGGCTTTTTGTGCCAGAGACACCGCTGTTTTAGCTTCTGGCGTTAAAATGGATAACGGTTGTCTGCTCAATTCAGCCATTAAGGTTTTGGCCATGGACTCCAGTTCTTCATCCGTTTTTTTCGCTACAACGCCAGGATTGACCAGAGCATGTTGACGGGCAAGCGCCAATTCCATTTTTAACTCTGACTGAGACGGCCTAACTTTGGTTTGTGAAGCCAGGTGTAACAGGTGAAACGATGTAGAATCGAACAAGCTTAAGCCATGCTTTTTGTATTTTTCTTCATTGAGGCATCCGTCCTCAATCCGGTTGGTTTGCCACTCCGATAAAATCACTTCTCTTATCACGGATTCGGAGACATGTGGATGCTGTCGAGTAATTGCCTTGACTGTGTCTTTCACAACCCGTTCTTTTAATTCAATAAAAACCTTGCTGTAAGCCGTAAAGGATAAGGGGGTTTTGGTTTGTAAATAGAATACACGCAACGCATCGGACATCGCAGTGTAAAACTGGCTCATGACGTCAAGTTGTTTTAACTCGCCAATCATAAAACCATCGTCATTATTATCGTTTCTTATCCTTTTTAACAGTTCAATCAACCCCTTGAGCGACACGGCATCCCTAAGAATTGGAAATGAGTTATGTCCTTCACGCAGAGCGCCGCTTCGGCTCGTGACTTCTTTAGCGAACAAATTCTGACTCAATGCCGATTGCAATGCCTGAATGTATTTTAAGGTTAATGGCTCTGACTGCCCGTCTAAAAAAAGCCGTTGACATAATTGAGCATGGGCATTAAACAAGTCCCGTACGGATCCGGGTTCCCGCTGATGGTAAGCCGTCCAGGTCTCATTAAAATGATGAAACAACGCATAATCTATAAAACAAAGGAAACGCAGGGAAGCCGGCATCCTGGATAAAACACGCAGGTAAGGTTCTTTAAGCAACAACTCTTCTGACTTAAAAGCCTGGTACTTCATGTCCATTAATTGCTGTTTTTCATGCTCTTTAATGTCAAGCCACTGTGCATTCATTCGTTTTTCTTTAACAATGAAAGCACTCAGAGCTTTCTCAAGGTGTTCAGGCTGGGATTGTATGATTTTAAAATCGTCTTTGTGCTTTACATCCAACTCCACAAACCCATAACTGTACTTTGCCCGGTAATCAGGGGACATTAACTTGAATTCGTTATCGATGTAGGTACGAGCGCTCGCAAAACTATCAAAAACCAACTTTGGTTTTACTTTAGAAACGGCTTCATTGATTGCCTGCTGGGGATCATTACCGGCTAACAGTTCCGGTAAATTTTTAATTAAAACATAGACCATCGTGATTTCTGCCCACCCATTAATGGATTAAAATTAATCATTGCGGGCCATTTTATTATACTATGAGCAAAGTGTCTGCAAAAATAATGCCTACGCATTCTGTATAGAAAAATAACGAATAAGGCGTTGCTCTAATACCGTGAACGCAGCATACTCGTTGCCTCAAAGGCACCGTCTCAGGACGGCTAATTAACCAGGGAGCTGTTGATGTTATCCAGTATGGAAATAAAGCGATTGTTAACCTCTGACCCGAAAGCGTTTGAAGACCTGCTTAAAACAGAAGAAAACGCCTTAAGCCCAACGTTTGCGTCAGAGCTGGACAAGAACGATCCTCTTAATTTAAACAAGTTATTTGATTTAGGGCCAATCACGCCTTTTGCCGGTCACTCCTTAGGACCGGTATTTGTACCGGCTATCCATGCCATCGAAGCCATTTTAAAATTGCAGCGTGAACAACTTCACTCAGGCCATTTTCCTGACACCGCATCCATTGGGGGTAATTGGTTTGATTGCGATGAAGACCCGGAATCCATTTTAGCCATGCAAAAGCTGTTGGGTTTTAACGATCCCTGCGAGTTTGTCTTTACCCAGGCAGGATTATCCACCAATTTAGGCAATCTGCTGGACACGTTTTACAAGCCCACCTTAAAAGACTGGAAAACAGGAAAAACAAAAATCTGCCATCTGGCAACCGAATTTTTTTCTGATCAGGCTGTTGTTCATTCCGTCATTAAACGGCAAATACAAACTGCAAAAAATTTTGAATTGTTTCAGGATAATCAGGCTCCCACTCCGGATGCACTCACATTAAAATTGGCAGCGGATGAAAATGGATTGTACAGTTCACAAGCCATTATTGATTTTGTAAAGCAACACGCTCATGAAATCCAGGTATTGCACTTATCGGATCTGGTCTTTAATACAGGACAGCGTCTTAATCTTGCCGCTATTTTAGCGGAACTGAAAAAGACCATCGAAGAAAACCACATTATCGTGGGCCTTGATTTAGCCCACACCGCAGGCAATCGCTCCATTGACCTTAAAAAACTTGAGATAGTCACTTATGCTGTAGGCTGTAGTTATAAACATTGCAGCGGCACGGCCGGCAGTCCTTTTGGTATTTATGTTAACCAAAACACGGACCTCAATGCGTATCCTCCAATCCAGGGCTGGAAAGCCGCTGAGTCCGGAAAAGTGTTTAGCTGTATTAACGGCTTCACACCGGCCATCATGGCAACAAAGGGGGCTAAGGCTTTTCGGACAAGCAATGCGTCTCCTGTCACCTTGGCCCCTATTCAAACCTATGTCAAAACCATGTCTGCCATTGGGTGGGATAAATTAATGGCCAAGTCGGAATGCCTCACCCTCTACCTGCTCGCGCTTCTCAAGAAGCATTTGGGGGATACGATTCAACTGATCACCCCTGAACAGCCCGAAGAGCGAGGGGCTACCATTGTATTTCGCATTAAGGGACTTAAAAATGTCAGCCTTGTGGAAGAGGAATTGAAAAAACCAAGCTCGCTGGGTCAGTTTGAAGTGGACACCAGACCCCCCAATAATATTCGTATCACGGCCCATTACGGCTACATCGGGTTTAGCGATATTCAAAAGATGACCCTGCGACTTAAGGAAGTCGTGGCTCAGGTCCTTGAGGCGGAGGCGAAAGTGGCAAGTTCTCTCAGTAAAGTCGGTTTATTTCATGAGGTAAAACCGACTTCTTCATCGGATGAAGTTAAGCAACCCGGTAACTCGCCCGTTAACCATTAATGGCGAATGCAGAGCCAACAGGCTAAGAAGAACCTTTTTAACGCCAGGATAACGCCTGTTGCCCTGGCTGTTATTCCATTGGATTTGTTCTCGCTGCTTCAACCCTGTCAAAAATAACAGTAACCCATCCATGGTCTAAAAAACTACAATCGGCTCCATGCAAACGACTGAGAATGACCGATGACTATTTTCCGGCGGCCCCTGACTGCCTTGATACTGAGCCTGGCGACTCCGGTTGCCCTGGCATGGACTCCGTACTGCGCTGTGCAACAACAAAACCACCAGCGGGTCATCGCCTATCTGGGCGCTGATTCATCCTGGGGATTGAAAGACAAGGACCTCGCTAAATTAAACGAGCAATTAGATAAAGTCACCCTGGTGAATTATGCCTTTGCACGTTTTGCCAGAGACGAGGCAGGCAATACAGTGGTTAAGCTCAATGCTGACGACGTTCAAACCATTCAACAATTACGCCAGTTAAGGCCGAATTTACCCATCATGATTGCCATAGGCGGATGGGGTGACCGCGACAGCTTTCGATTTTTAGAGAATGACGAGCAAATCACGGTGTTCGTGAATTCAGTAAAAAAAATACTTGAGCACTATCAACTCGATGGAATCGATGTCGATTGGGAAAACGAGTTATTGGCCAGTGAAAATGAAATCGCGGGGGTAACCACCCTGCTTCAACAGTTACATGAGGCGCTTCAGGATGACGGCTACTGTGTCAGTAATGCCGTACCCGCCACCCGCGCTTATTGGCGCCACTACCCCCATGCGCGGGAATGGCAAGCCTATGTGAACTGGACAACAATAATGGCCTATGATCATTACGGTACATTTGGCCCGCGTACCGAGCTTGGGGCAGCGCTCTATGAGACTCATCGTCAGGAAGACACAACCTACCCCTACCCAGGGACTTCCGGTAATAAGGCGGTCAATCATTATTACACCCAGGGATTGGCGGCCGATCAGCTGATTTTAGGATTGCCTTTTTATTGTCACTCCTATTATGTGGAGAATCATCAAATAAACGCCAATACCCGCTATCCAGGTCTTCATGTGCCTGTCCTGGATGCCAACATCAGCAGCCAGATCAGTTACGATGACGCCTATCAACGGTATGGAGACCAATTGTTTAACCAGGCAATCCATGAGGGTAACAACGGTAGGCAGGCGGTGACTTTTTACGGTTTGATCGCCTTGGAAAATACGTCGAAAACCCGCTTCCTCAGTTGCGACAGCCCCCAATCCGTGCTGGCTAAAATTGATTATGTTGAAGGGAATAATCCGTTGACTGACAAAGCAAACGAAACGGTGCGCCTGGGCGGGGTTTCATTCTGGAGTCTGCAGCAGGACCTGCCTTTTTCCAACGAAAAATCCTTATTGCGTGCGCTGACTCGTGGTTTTGCCGGAAGAGGCGACTCATGAGGGGACCTGTTCGACCATTGCACAGTACCCTTGAATGATTTTTACATCGAGGTGGTTATCAATCTTTGGAGTATAAAACACCGGTTGAGGTGTATTTTATTGGGAATATCAACCAGAATTTAAATGAAGCGCTTTTTTTTACTGGATTTTTTATGGAAAATTCGCCTTGTTTTTTTTCTCGAGACGGTAAAAAACAGTTGGCTTATGCTGAATTTGGCGATCCCCACGGCTATCCCATCATTTTTGCCCATGGCGCTCCAGGGTGTCATGTCGAAGGGGCGCTTTTCGATACGGAAGCGAAAAATTATGGGTTTCGCTTTATTGTGCTTGATCGACCGGGAATGGGGTCTTCTGATTTTAACCCTGCACAAACCCTGTTGGCTTATCCATTGGATGTCAAGGCCCTGGCAGACCATCTCGGCCTGAAACGCTTTGGGGTCATGGGGTGGTCTGGCGGCGGCGCTCCGACAATGGCCTGCGGATATGCCATTGCGGATTTAATTGATTTCTGTATTGTGCTGGCGGGGTATACACCGCTTGATACGCCTGAACTGCTCGCCTTGCTTCCCAAGGCTGATCAATTCGGTTATCGGTTACTCAACAAACCCTGGCTATTTAACAGTATGTTCTGGCTCATGCAGTGGATGGTTCAATGGACTCCGGGCAGGTATTACGCGCTTATCAAAAAAGCCGTCAACGAGTCGGACCTTGCCCTCTTAATGGATCCTGTCACTCAACAGCGTTTTATGCTGGATCAAATTCATTGCTTTAAAAAAGGCTATCAGGGAACAGCGATGGATGCGCGTTTGACTTATCAGCCATGGAACTACGATATACGGGCCATGATGACCCGGATTGATATTTTTCACGGCACCGATGACAAGCTAGTGCCCTTTGCTTTTGCGGAACGTAACGCATCACTGATACCCAATTGCCATTTACACCCATTGCCAAAACAAGGGCATTTATTTCCTTTCTCGCATCAACAATTGATTTTTGACCAGGCAAAAGCGTGTGAGCAATTATCAAAAGCGAGGTCAACGTAACTGGAAAGGCGGATTCAACTTACCAATGCACATTACCGGTAATCCACCTCCTCATTAGCCTGCGCGAGCAAGACAGGAGGCGATTAGCGAGGACCCCATTTTTGTCATGATTTTTTTACATACTGTGATTTCAGTTTCATCGCGCCGATACCCTCAATTTTGCAATCGATATCATGATCACCTGATACCAGGCGAATGTTTTTCACTTTGGTTCCCACCTTGAGAGTAAGGGATGAGCCTTTAACCTTTAAATCCTTAATGACCGTCACGGTATCACCGTCTTGCAAAATGTTGCCATGGGCATCTTTTATAACTGATTCTGATTGCGTGTCGGGTTGTTCCACAGTGTGGACCCATTCATGCGAACATTCGGGACAAATGCATTGGGCACCGTCCTCGTAAGTATACGTTGAGTGGCATTGAGGGCATGGGGGTAAGTTTGACATGATTATCCTGGTTGGTTTAAGGGAGAGGGTCAAAAGGAGTAAGGTGAATTATAATCGGTCAATCACGGATACACCAGATCAGCTCCCACACGCAAGAGGGCTCTATTCCAGAGTATTAATAGACATACCGGAGGACAGGGTAAGTCTCGTTAATAGCCGCTTCTTAATCTAGAAATAATAATATTGCACAATATAAAATTGATCTGTGTTTATAATAATTAGCGTGGCACTTCCTGCAGATCAAAATTGGCTCAATGAATAAACAACTATCGTCTTTCCTTCATATTCATCTTGTCTCAAATAAATCATCCCGGATTTTCTTAATACCTCAATTGAAGCGTTATTTTCCGGGTCAGCGAATGCTATTAGTGGGCGTTGGATATTGGCCTTTCCCCAAGCCAGCAAGGCTTGCAATACTTCAGTAGCAAATCCATTTCCCCAATATTGGGGAAAGAATTTAAAACCGACTTCAACCTCACCCGTTGTGTCCATCGAAGCCCAACCAGCTCGCCCTATAAAATCACCGGTGTCTTTTAAAAACACAGCCCATTTGCTAAAACCATGATTTTCTTGATGGGCAATATCGTCATGGAGATCAAGCCATGTTTCCTCCATTGTTCTTATTCCGCTAGGGATGTATTTCATTACAGTTGGATTAGAGTGAAGGTGGTAGAGCAATTTCAAATCACTTAATGTGAATGGTCTTAACGTGAGTCGTTTTGTAGATATATTCATATACTTTTATTGGGAAAGTGGGACTTCTGTTACTCTACAATTTTAAGTTAAACAACGGTAAATAGGGTAGCGCATTATCTTAGTATACCTATAAATCACTAACTCAAGATAGAACTACTGTGGTTCTTAAGTTCTTATGCAGCAATAGTCAAGTGATATAAAACCGATCACCATGGCTTTAGCGGTTTGCGTTTACGTCGAACCCAGAACCCCCGCCGTAGTGAAGCCTCTCTATGCCTCAAGAATAAGAAGCGCCCTTTCTTAAAGTGCAGATTAAAAAGGAGTTGCAAAAGCGGATTAGCCATTACACTATCGGCACACCCAGATTTCAAAAAAAGAAAGTAAGCATTAAATCCAGGGTTTCTGATGACCAATGTATTAAATTGTAACCTTATTGCACGAACGGGATTGAGTGGACGGGAACAACTCATTGCACTAACCGAGAAACACGCTGCCATTTCAAAACACAGGGTCTTTCATTTCGATTTTGAAGGGAACTGCTACGTTGTTAAAAAGCAACTCATGAAGCGCAGTAAAATTGGATATTCTATTTTAACCCTGATAACAAAAGCCCTTTCCATCCCTGCTCTACAAGGCATTCCTGTTCCTGGCGGCAAACTCACTCAAGACATTGAAATAAAACGCTTGATTTCATTGTCTGCTGCGGGTGTCCCGGTACCGAAGGTGGTTTCTGTGGGGAACGACTACTTTGTGATGTCTTGTCTGGGGCACTCTAACGTCGAGGCTTGTTTGAAAAATCCCGGTGAAAAGTCTTTCCTTGTTTATTGGGAACAAGCACTGGCCGCGATTCTTGAGGTTCATCGCAAAGGAGCCTACTTAAGCCAGGCCTTTATTCGTAATATGATTGCCGAGCACGGGGCTGTTGCCTTTGTTGATTTTGAAGACGACCCCGGTGCGGTAATGCCTGTCCATTGCGCCCAGGCACGTGACTGGTTATTGTATTTGTTGTCCTCTTCTCTGCGGCTCAACCTCAGTCCCCAGGCGCAGGCTGATGTCATTTTAAGTTATTTGCAACAAGAGCGCATTGAAGTGGTGGAGGAAGTGTTCGCCTGCGCATCTAAAATTGCGTTGTTTCGTTTTATTTTTCGAAGAAAAAAGCCCTACCATAACCGCGATCTGCAATCATTTAAAGTATTCATTCAGCTGATGCAAGCGCTCAGTTCTCGTCGTTCCACAACGGGTTAAACTCATAAGCACGCATGCCCGCATTACAAGATAACCTGGGATACGGGGCTGTGCCCTACTTCCCAGGCTTCGCTGGCTAGAGCTACCCCGGGATTCGTCCGTCTAACCCTTTGAATGCAGGTTTTTTCCGTTATTTCCTTATTGGCAACTGAGAGTGGCCGATCGTTTGCATCGGCTTAAGCGAGAAACTCAGGTCTGAACGAATTAACCGCTGGCGGGGGGGAGTTTGTGCATGAAATTAATGTATGGAATTAAGAATTTCATTTAACTTACGCACGACATCTCTAATTGAGGAAAACCGGGTTTGTTTAGGAGGTAGCGAATGATTTACAGGCAAGCGCCCCCCCTCGTCATAAGTCTCCAAATACCTAATGATTTCTTGTAGAGACTCCCTTATTTGTTTATTTTCCATGATATCAACCTTTACATCCATTCATTTAATTATAGATCAATAAAAGACCTGTTTGAACTTAAATAATACTATAATTAAAGTATGAAGGGTTGCTTTAAGGAAAGCCATCATGTTAGGAACAATTTTACTCATTCTGCTCATCCTGTTGCTTTTAGGCAGCGCACCGAGATGGGGATATAGCAGAAGCTGGGGATATACACCGATGGGTCTTATTGGACTTATCCTGGTTATCTATCTGATCCTTGTTCTACTGGGTAGAATACCTATTGGGTTCTAATTGAAATGAGCCTTATACACAACCAGGTAGACCATGCAATAGATACAATTGCAGTAACGCACTGTATCCAATCGTGCAGATAATGTGGTACAAGGGTTGACTTAAGCACAGAGAATGGAGGCTCCCCCATGATTTTTGGTATTTTAAACATGACAGTTTGGGGGTATATTTTAGCAACTTTTGTTCTAACTCAAATCACCATTGCTTCGGTCACTCTTTACTTGCATCGTTATCAAACCCATCGTGCTCTAACCATGCACCCAATCGTGAGCCATTTTTTCCGATTCTGGATTTGGTTAACAACGGGCATGGTAACAAGAGTATGGGTTGCTATACATCGTAAACACCATGCAATGACCGATGTTGAGGGAGACCCGCATAGCCCACAACTCTTTAGTATTAAAAAGGTCTTTTGGCAGGTTCCTGAATTGTACCGGGAAGCAGCAAAAGATAAAGACATGATTGAAAAGTATTCCCATGGCACTCCAAACGACTGGATTGAGCGCAATCTGTACTCTCGCTATTCCAACAAGGGTTTATTACTTATGTTTTTCATTGACTTGCTGCTGTTTGGTTTGCCTGGAATTACTATTTGGGCAATACAAATGAGTTGGATTCCGCTCTCTGCAGGTGTAGTGAATGGCGTGGGGCATTATTGGGGATATCGCAATTTTGAATGCTCTGATAGATCAACCAATGTATTTCCTTTGGGCTTACTGATAGGGGGGGAAGAACTTCATAACAATCACCATACCTACGCTTCGTCTGCAAAATTTTCGGTGAAATGGTGGGAATTCGATTTAGGCTGGTTTTATATCCGTTGCCTATCCTTTTTAGGGCTTGCCAAGGTAAAAAAACTACCCCCCAAATTGGCAAGAGTCGATACCAAAGAGTATGTTGATTTAAATACCATAAAAGCCATTATCAGTAATCGTTTTCAAATTATGTCGGATTACTACAAAAAGGTTACTATTCCCATCTTGAAAAATGAAAAACGTAACTATACCCGTATTAAAAATAAAAAAGATTGGTATTTATTTAAGGGGGCTAAACGTTTATTACGTCAGGAAACCACAAACGCTAATTCTCATTTGCTAGCCCTACTCAATCGCTTTGAGCAATTACAGCTTGTTTATAATTATCGTCAATCATTGCAGCAAATTTGGTTAAAAAAAGTATCGTCTCAAAAGGAGTTAATTGACTCGTTAAACCAATGGTGCAAAAAAGCGGAAGAATCAGGTCTGGATGTATTGCATCAATTTTCTCTGAGGATAAAAAGCTACGTTTTGCGCGAGAGTTTACTGGAACTGGAAACAGGCAGGGATTTCTAAGGCTTGGCTGGTGAATTTTGCGACCTGGGATAGTGTTGCAGATAAAAAGCAAGTAGTTTAGGAACTTGTGGTGCCAAACATGACTGTCGTCGATTAATAAATCGTTGCAGCACATAGGTCAAATGTTACGATACATTGACACCCCATATCCATCATCAAGTATTACTCGATCAATTTTCCTATATCTATCAATGGCACTCATGGATTAAATGGCTCCTCATGATCTATAGTGTATGAAAACGATAAAGAAATTTACTATTTATTCAGGCCATGGAATGAAAAAAATTTTAAGCAAATTTTTATTATTCAAGCATCAATTCGATCAGAATGAGCAAAATATAAGACATCAGTCTATTTTTCTTAATAATGTTTTCTCCTTTGCCGGTATTGTAGCGTTTGGGATGGGTTTTTTACGTTGGCAACATAGTGTACTCATGGGGATGATTGATTTTGGATTTTCAATTGTTTGTTTTAGTGTGCTTTACTATTATCGCCGTCATAGAGAGCAAATAGAGTTCATAAGTACCCTGGCCTTGGTTCTGACGTTCATCATTTTTTATTCAATTTATCTATTAGCACCCTACAATACATCCCGATTATCTCTTTTTCTGCTCTTATCTGCCTCAGCGTATTTTTTAAAAGGCCGAAGAATAGGCTTTCGATGGATACTCTTTATTATGGTTGCAATCGTCTTAGGGCGCATGGTTCCATTTTTTGATACCGCCTATTCATGGTTTGATATCCTGTTTATTTGTATCAATCTAATCGGATTGTTTTTTATCTTTGATAATTATGAACTCATAAAAGAAGAGCAAACCGAGCGATTAGAATCTCTAAATCATCGGCTTGAGGAAAAAGTACGTGAACGAACAAAAGAGTTGCATCGGGTCAATCAAATTTTAGCAGAAAGTGAGAAACGATTTCGTTCGGCCTTTGATTATGCAGCAATCGGTATGGCTTTAGTTTCCTTGGAAGGACGCTGGCTTAAGGTTAATAAATCGCTGTGCCAAATAACAGGCTATACAAAAGAAGAGCTGTTACAACTCGATTTTCAGCGGATAACCTATCCTGACGATTTGCAAACCGATTTAAGCCATGTACGCCAATTGTTGAATGGCACAATCAAATATTACCAGATGGAAAAACGTTATATTCGTAAAAATGGAGACATAGTTTGGATTTTATTAAGTGGTTCATTAGTTAGGGATGCACATGGTGCTCCCCTGTATTTTATTGCTCAAATTCAAAACATTGATGCTCAAAAAAGGGCCGAACACGAGCTGGTTAGGATGGCCTACCATGATGCATTGACAGGACTGGCAAACCGCAAGCAATTGGAACAATCATTTCAATTATTTATGGCGTATGCAAAGCGCCATAAACGTAGCATCGCCTTGTTGTTTATGGATCTGGATGACTTTAAAAAGATTAATGATACGTTTGGTCATGATGCGGGCGATTTGTTATTAATAGAGATCGCATCTCGTCTAACAGCATCCGTGCGCTCTTCAGATGTCGTGGGGCGACAAGGTGGGGACGAATTTTTAATCATCCTGTCAGAGATTAGTAATCAAGAAGAAGTGTGTACCGTGATTAATCACGTGTTTCATGCTATTCAACAGCCTGTCTTTATAAAAGAACAGGCTATCTTTATCTCGTTGAGTATGGGAGTTAGCCTTTATCCTCAAGACGGCTCTGATTTGGATACGTTGATTCAACATGCGGATGCTGCTTTATATCAAGTGAAATCTAAAGGAAAAAATAATTTTGAGTTCTATAAGCCCTCCCATTGATTTGAAAACACAGCGCGCCCCCCGGAGCAACTACGTTAAATGTTCTGTAACGTTGGCCACCCATCAACGCATCACCCATAAAGCCCATACTAGATGCTGGTATACTCAAGGATTCAGGCGAGCGATTGATGTTTACAGGCAGGCACGTACACTGGGAGATCTTTCAATATCTAACTGTACACTAAGAAAAACAGGATAAAGCAACGGTCTCATGACAGTTGCTTGCTATGGGCTCAACTGGAAATAAAGCGTTTCTTTTCATGCTCAGACGACGTTAAAACTACAGAAGAATTAGCCTTTTGTTGTTTAGGAAAAAATTCGAAAGGATTATTTTGATTTTCTAAGTGACTCTCCGCCTCACTCAGTTTTTCTTTTATTGGACCTTGAAGCCGTTCAAAAAACCAGCTTGTTTCATCAGTGCTTTCTTGTTTAATTTGTTTAAACGCGGAAACTGATCGTTTATAATCCTTGTTGTTAAGATAATAACAACCAACAAAAAAATAATAAGCAGTTAAATAAGTAGGAAGACTGATTTGAGTTACATATTTCTCATCAATTTCAAGCATCAACTGCTTTGCTTTATCTTGGTCCTGCATGTAATTTGTATATAGCCAGAACCGACTTAACATAACACCAAAAAGCATGTCTGCATTGGCTTGTCGATTCACTTTGTCTTCAGCAAGTAATTTTAAAAGAATTTTTTCACTTTTAAGGAAGAATTCCTCACTTAACTTAAAATCTTCCTTTGGCTTATAATTTCGATATTGGTAAGCTAATGTATCAAAATATTGTGCGGCGATTCTATCATTTTGGAACGCTGAAATTTCATCGCTACAATCCTTTAATTGATTTATAATTCCAGCATGAATAAAATCACAAACGTCAAAATTTCGCATGCAACTATAATAATTAAATAACTTCACTCGTAATGTCAAAATAGATTTAGCAGGATATTTTGCTTCATCTTCAAAATACCTGGCTATCTCAGGGAGTAGAGCATTGTTGTTTATATGCCCGGTCATGGTCACATCATCTTGTGATAAATGTTTTTCGATAAATTCGTCTATTGAAATTAAATCCTTCATTCGCTTCATTCCTAATTTGACAATGTGTTAATAATTAATCTTGCGAGCCTATGGGTCAATGATTTCTATCGCTTCATTAACGCATAGTATTATCTCTGATAGGCATTATCGAACTCTCTAACTTAGTGGCGGAAGGTTCGATAGCGTAAATCGTTTCCTTCGGACACAAGATTTCTACACTATTTATTTTGTGAAATCGACTCCCTCAAGCAGCGCACGCGCCGTCCAGTTAAAGGATGGGCTGTTCCTGGTTACCCAGAAATCAAGTACAGACGACATGATTGCTATCTGGAAAAAAACTCGTGGGCAATTGCGGAGAGCCACCCGTGTCCTGCCCGCGGAGGCGGGCATCGATCAGGTACTCTTGAGCTTAGTCCCGGGGCAAGAAAACAACCGGGATCCGAATGGTTGCCCGCCTCCGCGGGCAAGACAGGGTTCTCTCAAGTAACCATCGATTTGCAATCCGTACAAGTGATTCTCACCGTCCGCTAAAGCATTCTGTAGCTCGAGTTTACAGTTTTATCTGCCCATCTTTTCGGACAGGTTTCATTAGTTCGTCCATTACAGGATTGGCTGTTAAAGCCGCGCGGATTTTTCGAAAATCGCAACAGCTTGGTTTGGCAAATGCCTGGACGATGTCGTTCGCATGCTCATTGTAATGATTGTCGTTGTTTTCAGCTATTTTCCTTTTGATTTCAATAAGAGCATTGCTTATATTTTCTTCTTTAGAAGGGTCGATATTCGCCACCATGTCGCGTATGGTCTTGATAATCGCTGGGACGGTTCCATTGGCATCCCTTAGTAATTCATCATTCGTTAACACCGTATAAACCGCCAAAATATTTTCTTCTCTTTCATTCAATGGGATCTTCGTAATACTCATGGTCACTTTATTTTTATTGGGTATAGTGGAACTCTCTTGTTTACTGTCGGTATCATGTTTAATTGCAATAGTTTCAAGCTTGGGGAGGACTATTCTATCGGGTTCCCCTTTTTCTGTTTTAGCAATTTCCTTTGCAGCCTGCTCCCAACGTTCAATTGTTTTCTCGTCCGTGTTTTCTGGATTTACAAGTCCATTACTCTTGATAACGTTTAACGCATTATTAATTACTTTCTCCTTATCCATCGTGTCCGTGCAACTAATAAAATTATCCCGACAAATTTGTTTTGCAATATCGAATTGTAAATTTTTATTTTTAGAAAACTGCAATATCGTCAAAACAAGGAGAGTTTTTTGTTCCGGGCTATCCGCTTTGTTAAAGAGAGAAAAATAATAATTTGATGTTTTGGCTAATAAATCTTTTTGTGGATTCAAAAAAGTTAATACGGGTGGTTTATTATTCGTTGCATGGTCTTTTAGTATGCTGTTAATTGCCATTTCATCGAGTTCATACCGACTATTGTCTGGTTGTCGTTGGAATTGGGTAAATAAACAGTGCATTTGTTGCGCGATAGAGCGTTTTTCTAAATCAGGTAGATTAGTAAATGACCTCAAGTGTTTAGGAATAGTGGATGAATCAAAAAAGTAGGGGAAAATTTTTTTATAGGTTTCTAATGGAAATGTAATGTTTAATACGTCCAATTGTGGAAAATCATTTTTGAGAACAGGCGGGTTTAAACCATGATGAACATGCATCAATGCAACTACCGTTTCAGCAAAGCTACCCGTGCCGCGTTGCAGAGGTTGGGTGTTTCCAATTAACCACGATAATTCGGCCAGTTTCTCATAAAACACCGTTAGCTTATCCTGATAGTCAGAATATTTTCCCGCAGCAGATAAATCCATAGACCAGATTTCTGCAAACAAGTTTTCAATAGTAGGCCAGGTGGCATTTAAGGATGCCATCCCATGTCTCCATTGTAAGTTGGGTTTTGCTATAACATCCTCAGCATCCCCACTCCAGATCGATTTAGTTTCCTCAACATTATTCACTTGCAGATCATTATAAAACAGGCCATAACTGACCGAGAAATCCTGTTTACGTATTCTCACATGATCTGAAGAATGGAACACTGTTGTAATAAGAGGTAGTGCAAAGGCATACTGCGATAGAACAGGTGTGCCATAATCATTAGACTCTCGTAATTCACCTACTGCTTTACTTCGTCCCGTCTGAAGAAGCTGATCGGATACTTTTTCAAGAACGAAAGCCGCGAATTGCGACTTACTGCCGGGGGGTAAGGTGTCAAAAGGTGGCTTGCTGGGTGTGGCCCGTGTTGAATTAGATAATAAACGATTAAGTTCATGAACTAATTCCATGCGTTTAGCGCCAAATTGGATATCCTCGTTGATACTCCCTGCATTTTTTCCGTAAAACTGTTTAAGTTTCTTGGTATGATTCGGTTTAACATAGCGCGAAAAACAGGGCGCCGCACCACAATATTTCGTTTTAACCTCTTCATAAACTTCTATGATGGTTTGCCGATGCGGATGATCTTTAGGAATGGAGTTAACTAATTCTCTTATTTTGTCGAAAGAAGTAGATGAAAATAAATTTAAAAATGGATATTCCATTGCCTCCTTTACTTTTTTTGTATCATCTGATTTTATTTCAGATAAGTTAAACAATTCAATTGCTGCAAGGCGATAGTTATTTTTAAATAGAGCAAGTAAAATCTCACCATTATGCCTAATTTTAAATCGTGTAAAATCACCTGTCCTCATGGCATTAAATTGATCTTTAGAACTTATTGTTCTTAAATTGTGAATGTGCTTTATGACTTCGTCATTGATCTCTAAATTTTCCATAACCACTGCAAGACATTTATAGGCTTGATCATGATAAAGCGCCGTAATTTTAGAAAAAATTTGCTCCTGAGTCCTGTTTTTCATGTTCTCGAGCCAAATTTTCCTGAATATCTCAGGATTGTCCTCTTGTATAGCCAGCCCTTCCCAAACCTCTATTGATCGTGCGAGAACAGGAAATTCGCGGAGTGATTGGAACGATATCAGGCTATCACTTTTCACGATAGTTTCCATTAAATGCCAAAAAGAGGACTGATAACCTTGCAAAAATTCAAATTCAGGTGCCTGGGTATAATCGATTTGATTTTCTTTTAAAAAATTAAAAATAAGGTCTAAACATTTTTTAAAAGCAGGGCCATTTTTATCCGGGAAGCCTAATACGGAATAGCTGTACAGCATCGCACGAAGATTTTTTTGCAGAAAATCACTGTAGACCGGGAATGAAACGGTATCGATTTTTTTTTGGAAATTATCAATAATCTTATACGCTGTATCAGGATATTCCATAAACAAACGATGAAAAATACCCTCAGGTAATGTGTAAATGTCAAGCGACAATCCTTGGTCAATCAGGCCGCCTAAAATCTGAACTGCCTTGCCGAACGAGCGACGGTGTTCATTAATTTTAGAATCAGTGAGAATGCCCGTAATTAATTCTGAAAATTCATTTATATCACTTACTTTGTTCTCATTTAAAAGGTCGTTACACTGTTCAACATCAAGATTCATAATCGCAGTGTAAATCAAGGGATTCGATGCGGAGGGGTTATGCATTATTGCTCCTGGAAACACATTATTAGTTTAGTATAGTTGCATCATGTGGTTTTTCTAGGTATCCGTTAAGGGTTGCCGCGTGTGAGAGTTTAGCCAAACACGCTGAGTCAGGCTTTCACTCATCACCCCCCCTCCTCTTTGCACCAGCTTTTTACTTAAATAGACTCGGTGCATCGATGGTGTAGAGGTGGTTAACGGATGGGTCACACTTGTTTTTTTCCGCTGTAAATTCTCTTTAAGCTCGGATAAACGTTGCTTCATGCCCTCAAAAGAAATACAAACATCCTCGTATTTATGCCAACGTTTGTTATGGGCTTTAACTAACCATTCGATTTCTGTCTCTGGGATGAGCGTCATGAATTCAGCAAATTGTTTTGAATGCCTAAGTGCTCTTAGCAAATTATTTTTACGCCTAACAACATGTTCAATGATTTTTTCACTGTAACTGGGTTTAAAAAAAAGCGTCCCCATTGAACGAATCGTTGATCAGGTGTGACTGCGATAGCAAGCCAGGTGGTGTAAGCGCGCTTTTTAAATTCTTCCTGGTCCAGCAACTGATGGAACCAATCCGGGTAATAATTATCATCCTCACGGGAAGGCCAAAACCGTGGAGGATTGGTTCGCTTGGGAAACTCATCAATATCCTGGGATGAAATGGATTGGTGATTAGCAATGACTCCCTTACTCTTTGGCTCATATAAACCCATGTCGACTAATAAAGTATGACTGATTTCCCATAAGCAACGTTCGTGATCAATTTTTAAAATCTTATACTCTTTGGTATCAACAAGAATGTCACGCGCTTTAAAACTCCATTCCCCCAAAGCGTAACCCACTGCCATAATTTCAGGTAGACCGTTTTTCATTAAATAATGTTCATAATTTTTTATCAGTTCAACCTTAACAGGATCGAGTTGCTTCTGACAAAAATCTTCCAAAGCGGTGTTATAATAGGCTCTCAGCTTTTCATTTATTTCGTAAGCAGACAAATTGCCTTCCTTGGTAAACTGACTTTCGTATTCCGCTAACATGAACAACAACGCGTGTTTTGTTTTTCCCAGGAAATCCACAAACGTCGCTTTCAGCGCCAGGAAACCCTTTTCCTCCATCACCCTTTGATAGGGATCCAATGTTTCATGGGTACGCTGAATTGCACGCTCATGCCACTCATCCATTTGTTTTATGGCGTTGACAAAATAGTTTTTCTTATCGGCCTCACCGTAATAGTACCCGACGTAGGGCGCGCTAAAGGGGACACCATCATTTCCCAAATACCTCAGAAATTTAAAAACCTGCTCAAGAGTAAGCGAATTCTCAATTTTTTGAGTAATAAAGCGTTCTGAAACATAATCATCAAATAGGTGGTAATGCGTGCTGTAGGTACCAAATACTAACGCGCGTCGTCTATCATAAACAGAACGGTATTTTGGACTATGACCATCGGTAAAAAGCCGATAATATTCACTCGCAAACGCCGATATTTCACTTTTTAGACTGTAATATTTTGCATCACTGGTGCCGTCTTTTTTCCCAAAAAATCCAAATAACCAAGGCTTTTTACGGTAAGTTAGCTCACAGAAAGCATTGTCTGATTCCAGAGATTGCTTTACTTCCGCAGCCGTTATTTCATCAGGTAATTTTGCTTTAGGCGGTAAATCGTTACTGAATCTTGTACGGAACATCGCTGTCAATCCTTAATACTTATCAAGTCATCTACTCGTTTAATTTGAATTCTTGCCAATTCGTTCGTTGTCGCTAAGTTTTTCATTATACTGCAATAAAGTTAAGCAATTCCAAATGATTAAGCGGTTGTGTGTTGAAAATGGTTGACTTGCTGTTGGTCCTGGGAGCCTCATTGAAAGTGCGAAGAGCGGCGTTCTATTTGATAACATCGCCAGTTTTGTTATCGCCGGTGCATCCTCATTTCGACCCAGGGACAAGTGGAAACGCATTTCTCGTTTTTCTTATGTCATTATCGTATACAATACCCACATAATGATTACTTAATAAACTTTTAGTACAATAAATACTCTTAAATCCTAAGGACGACCCCATGAATAGAGAAATAATTGCTCAGTTAGTCAACGAAGCACTTACTATACGTTTTAAACGCTACTCCGCTGAGTCGCATGACTGGCATGATTCGACTCTGTACGGATATTACGGTGCCAAGATGGTTAAAAAAACCATGAGAACATTAGACAGTGGCGATATCGACACCATCCTCTTACTGATTAAAGAAATTACTAAACGTATCGGGGTCTGCGAAGAAAATGACTATGTCTTTTATGAAGAGTTATATCAATATCAGCGTGTTTATGATGTGGCGCGCCATAACCCCGTGACCTATTATACTCATAAGCCAGCTCATCTGATTGAATCTCATCAAAAAACCATGGCACGATTGAAAGTCATTTCTGCTCAATTAAAAACGGAATTAACTATTCCAACGGCGCAAACTCAAGAAGAGCAAGGGACTGAAAATAAAAATTATATTATTTCTTTACTCATGGAAGCGATTTATCAAGTCCGCATGCCTGCGCTTGGCAACTCAAGGCAAGCCAACGATTTTACTCAAATAAGAGATTTAATTTCTTTTGAACAAATTGAGCATGCCATTGAAGCTTTACACGATGGGAATCTGGACCCTGTCCTTGATTTAATTCGACTGATTGGTCAAACCATTTCTGACCATGTTGAAAACGAACCGCTGTTTTTGCAAGCTCTCGAAGAATACAGAGCGAAGTATAACCCTGAATTTTACATTGCAACTACCTCACCTGATGAGGTAGCCAGGACTCATCAGGAAAGCCTGGCGCGATTGAAAGAAATTCATGCTTTATTGCAGAGCGCAGCGCTTGCTCCATCCTTGCAATTCTTAGCCGTAGTCGGCGATAACCAGGCGGATAAATCCAACCCCAACCCAGCCCATTTATTTTTCAAAGACGGTGCTAATCACGATCTTCTCAAAATGGTTATGCAATACGCAGGTTTCTTTAAAATGAGGCTTGCCGAACAATCAAGTATGGACACTCCGGGAATAAACACCTCACTCCAAGGCTGAGTATCCCTGTCATCTTTCCTAACTACCGGGTCTGGGTCAGCGATATGGACAAACTCAGCCTGGTAGCAAGGAGCCTGTATTGATCCCGTTCGGGCTTGAAAAAGCTCGTTGTGCAGGTTTTTCAGGGTATTGCCGTGTTCCTAATTCACCTCATCGCTGACATAGGCTGTTTTAATCCCAACCAGGTGGTTACTTGCCATTGCAGACCGAGTCTATTTTATACTGCTATACCTAACAGTGAGCCAATGCCTGCACTTACAATCATCGCTATTGTCCCCCAGATTACAACGCGCAATGATCCTAATGCTATTGGAGCTCCGCCAACTTTTGCAGCCATTGCTCCGAGTAATGCTAAAAATAGAACCGCCATTATTGATACGGATGGAATAAGGTAGATTCTAGGAACAAGAAAAATAATTAACAAAGGTAATAATGAGCCAAGCGTAAAACTGCCGGCAGAAAAAATTGCAGCCTGAAGTGGGCGCGCCGTTGTTATTTCTGTAATACCAAGCTCGTCGCGAGCATGAGCGCCCAGTGCATCTTTGGACATCAATTGTTTCACAACTTCCTGGGCAAAACTGCGTTCCAATCCACGATTAACGTATATAGCGGTTAACTCTTCAACTTCATTCGGTAAGCTCTCTTCGAGTTCTTTCTTCTCACGCTGTAAAGCTGATTTTTCTGTATCCGCTTGAGAGCTTACTGATATATATTCACCTGCAGCCATCGACATGGCCCCCGCAATTAAACCGGCAATCCCTGCTACAAATATCCCATTATAGGGCGTATGGGCAGCAGCAACACCAATCAACAAGCTAGCTGTAGAGATAATACCGTCATTCGCACCCAAAACTGCAGCACGCAACCAGCCAATTCGTTCTATTCGATGATATTCTTCATGTTTCATATATAAGAACTCCAAGAGGGAATCGATTTAAGCCAACTTGATCACATTCATGTGTTTCGAATAGCCAATCTGATTGTTGAGGTTGGTCATGAAGTGATATTCATCAAACTGCGCGTCGTTACCAATCACCCGTGCTAACCTCCCGTTTTCAGAGCTGCCTCAAGACCGCCATACCCCGGTGATTCGGTCTGTGTGCCGAACCCCGGCTTAGCACGGTAGTGCCGCAGCCATCTCCTCTTTCCCGGCAGAATAATTCTTCTCAGGCTTATTCATTACTCGCTTCTCGTCAAAGCCAAAATCCTTACAGAGTTTTATCACCAGGGCATGGGAGCTTGTCTCATGAGGTTTAAAGAAACGGCCTGTCTGTTGAGTAATTGGCTGATTTATTGTTTCACCGTATTTAAGGTACCACTGCCTTAGATCATCTTCGATAAAGGTATCCTGCTCAAAGAGAATGGTTTTAAGTATAACGCTTCTATTTACCGTCCGCTCTGCTTCGAAACAGGTAGAATGTCATAATGAATGGATCAGGATACCATAAGGATTTAATGAGTTCTTGAGATTTTTTATCCAAGTGCACTGCTTGCCCATTGTTTATCTGATTGTCTGGTGGTCAATGAGGGTGCAAATTCTGGCTTCATGTGCTGACTGATTTAAAACGCATTTTTCAGTGCAAATACGCTCATTGAGGCTGAAATGGCATTGGATGCTATAGTTGTAATATTGAGCCAGTAGTCCCGAGGAGCTGAGTAATGAGTAACAAAACAGATGAGACTGACTTTGCAAACCGCGTGAGGTCTCATTTTCCTGAAGGATTAACGGGAGTAATCAGCCCAGGAGGAACCCGTTCAGCCTACATACTGGCGTATAATAGGCACAACAAAAACCCAGGTAAAATCGATTTTGCCGATTATGCTGAAAAAACGTTTATCTCGTATTGTCAATTGCTTCTCAATTTTTTTGAACTCGGGGGCCAAAACATCATCGATGCCGCTCCCCCCCTTGGCCTTGCCTTAACTAGAAGTCCAGAATACATCCAGACGATGACCCGTTATTATTTGACCTACATTAGCCAACCCTTGCAAGACGCTTATAAAAAAATGCAAATTGATCCTTATTTTGTTGGCCTGGAGGCCATAATGGATAGCAATTCGACTTCAGTACTACATCAATATGGGCAACGTTTAATTGATTTTATGCAAACCTGGCCTTACAACGCTGGTAATCGAAAATTGATTTTTGAAATCTCCCCTATTCCTTTATATTCCCTTTGGCATCGTTTCCAAGCCATGTCGGCATCAGACCGCGAACACCTCGATAACCAATTACGCTCTGAAGTGGAGACTGATTTTAATAAAGTGAACAACACCTTGTATCGCTATTTTATTCGAGCTATCTATGGTTTTGAATTACCACCTCCCCATTTTACCTTATCGACCAATGCCAAAGGGTCCTGCAAGGCCTATCTCTCCATGCCAACCTTGTTTTCAAGTGGCATCAACATGAAATTTTTCTACACTCCCTATTCCCCTATTCATATGAAGCGAGGGGCATTAAAACGTATTATCGAAGATCTGATTGCGCCGAAACAATCCGTATCACATGAGATGGATTACAGAACCCAGAGCCTCTCTTCACAAAATATGGCAACAGCCTTTGTGGCGATGCAAGAGCTCATTGATGATTTCGATTCTATTCTTGGGCTGACTAAATAGTCACCTCTCCCCCCTAAAAAACAAGACCATAAAATGATGGGATTTCCATTAAAACGGCACCATTGGCTGATTGTAATTGATGATTCGTTTGGTCCGGCTGTCTTAGGTGGAAATGAATAAAAGTAAGGTATGGGAGCAGGCAGCTCAAAAAAGAATGCCACTTAAGCTGTGCCCCCAAATTTGACAATAACTCTCCAAAGACCCACACTTTTGAAAGGTTATATTAACTATTCAAGTGTATGAATGTACAACAACCGCCAGATGGCCAGAGCGCCGAATTAGCTGATCATTTGTTAGAAAATAAACAAAAATTACAACAACTTATTCAACAGTTAAATGATGCTGATAAATTAGATCAGCAGGCTGATTGTGTTAAATTAATGCAGCAACTCATCACGGAAATCCTAAACTATATTCCATCTCCAAAAATGAGTCCTGAACAAATTGAAACGATGGCATTAGCTTATGATTGGGGAGGTGAGACAAGTCCAAATAAAGCACTATTTGGTAGAGTTATTAATACAATAGTTGAAGAAATAATTGCAACCAGGGGAAAAAATGAACCCGTTTTAATCTATGAAATGGGTAGTGGAGAAGGTCAGATTACACTTGAAATAGTAAGTAACAGAAGCCAAACAAGTGCGGTACTTGTAGAAATTTATCCGCCTTTGGCTGAAAAAGCTGCAGCAACTATAGATAAACGATTACTTTCTAAACGGGCTAAAGCCTACAATGCAAGATATGATGAGTTACCCGACGTTGTGGCAGGTTTAGTGAATGGTAAGGCAGACTTAATAATAAATGCGGGTTCTACCGATTTTCAGAACTTTACAAAATTTCTTGCTTTACAAATGATTGCCGGAAAATTTGGTGCGAGAATTATAAATATTGACTACTACAAAGGAAATGATACAGCTGTAGATGGAGTGAATGCAAAAGAAGCGCTAAAGGCTGCAAACCCAGGGAATTTACTAGGCTTATATCGTGAATTTGGAGTACCTCATCGATTCCGGAGTGTACTTGCCAGTTACTGGAATCTACTCGCTAGTTATGGTAGAGCATGGCTTAAGCAAGATGCAAATGGTAAGGCCAGATGGCAAAAACTTTCAGAAATGATAAAGGCAATCCCAGCTCCTTCAAAAGATGAGATTTTTCAAATGAAAGGGATTGCTAAACGAATGATGGAAGTTGATCTTGCGTTGTTTCATCCAATCGTTTCAGAATTTGTTGTTGACAAAAGAACGGTCAAAACCATTTTGGAAAAGCTTATTTTAACGCATAAAGGCAATATTCCAGCGGAAGTATTCAGTGAATTGACACAGGCATTAAAAATTACTGAAGCCTAGTCTTCAAATTTTTTCGATTTAAATAATCGACCACTGTTATCAACACCTAGATTACTGACAGGCAATTTTCAAATTATTCGAATTAGTTACAAATCCGAATGAAACACGAGTTGATTAATAATGTTCGGAAATTTGGACGGTTTACATTACGCCTAAACCTCTTCTTGGCCTGGTGTATACGTACCCCCATTCCCTGTCAAAATCATAGGTTGTTTCTCACACATAATGCTGAGTGTTTATATTTTGGAATCTTAGTTAACTTCGACTCCTTTAGCCAACCGTGGTGTTTGTCGATGAGTACAATCGATTCAGAGAAATTCGCTCCGAGGTGTTGTCGGATTTATGTGAAGCATAAAAAATCCCTCCCACCAGGAAGGGATGATGCTGTTCAATCACCAACTGCTGGAGCAGCCATAGGTGGAAATTTTAACTAATACAAATACGGGTTTATGTTTAATTTCAGCAGGTTGTGATAATAAAGAGGGCCGTGCACACATCCCAAGACAATGATCGCCTGGCGGAAAGATTATGTTAGACGGTTGGGAGGAATAGAAAGCCCGAGGATGGCCAACGAAAAGAAAGATGTCATGCATTGGCGAACATTGAAAGGATAAGCTACACTTAAAATCATGTGTGAATAAAATTTAAACAAAAAATAAAAGATTATTCAGTAAACCATTTGAGTTATTGATTTTTCTTCAAAATAAGGTTGTTAATGAACATGATGAGAGGAAACAAGGCATTTGTTCAGTGTTGTCAGGAAAACAATATTCCTTATTTTGATAAGGAAATTGACTTAAGGATCCAGGATCTACCTCACCCCTCCAAAATTGAATGGTGGTATTTCAATACCCACTTTCATGAAAAAGTAAGTTTGAAAAAATACAGTTTTTTCTTTAGTTTTTTCAAAGTCAAAGCGCAAAATTCACTCGATGACAACCTGTTTATTATTTACGTTCTGGTTGACCATGAAACTAAAACTCATCAGCACTGGGCGATTTGCGATGAAGAAATACCCAAACGGTACAGCAAAAAAATCAGAGAAAGCACAGGAAAAAATGAACTGTTGGATTACCTTGCGGATATGATGGAGCAAAATAGAGAAATTTATCCTGATGTGTCTATGCCTATTGACTTTGAAGTGAATGAAGAAAATTTTGCCGCACACTTTGGTGAATCCAGTTTTTTTAAAAAAGACGGTTTGTATTGCATTGAAATTAATCATGACTCGCAGGTGCTCTATTTAGAGTTTTGCATGGATAAAAAAACGATTCGGCATGGTCAAGAGGGTATCGCTTTATTGGGTGATTATGACAATGTTGATCAGATGTTTTATTATTTTATCCCCCACGGCTCAGTCAAGGGGAGGTTAAATAATAAGGAAATTGAAGGCATGGGCTGGTACGATCATGAATTCAGTCTTAATAATAAAAAATCCACTAAAGCCATCGGAGACAAAGGTTGGATATGGTTTTCCATTCAACTGGAGGATGGTCGTCAACTTTCCATTTATCAAGTGTTTGATAAAGAAACAGCAGAGGTCGTTGAATCCATTGCTAAAGTGATTGACGAGGTAGGTAATTATAAAACGTATACCCATTTTTCAATTCAAGTGCTCGATACCTGGCAGAGTAACCGCACGTTAAATACCTATCCTGTGAAATGGCAAATCAAACTCGATGAGTGCGATGCAGAATTGTATATTGAAGCCTTGATTGATAACCAGGAGGTGATCACAATCCTCACTGCGTTCGCTTTTTACGAGGGTGTTATCAACATTCGTTACCGAGAGAACATGAAAGAGACCGAGGGAGTGGGATTTGTTGAGATTTATGGAAACAACGAAAAAATTCTCCGAAGTAAGACCCGGTTGATGGAGGAGATGGCGGGATTAGTCTTGAACGAGATTAACCGTTACTATTTACCCGCACAGGCAAGCGATCTCGGGATGACCTTGGTTAAAGATGAACAGTTGCAACAAATTATTCACAATGTGTCTGCTGTTAAAATTTACGATGCGGGGGTCAATCCTTTGCGCGACATGCTACTCCGTAAAGGCAAAGGCTGGCGCTCTTTCTTTTGTCTTGTGGTGATCAATGCAGTAGGTGGTAACTCTGAGCAGTGCCGGGAGTGGCCAGTAATCGCAGAAATACTGCAGTCTTCCACGCTGATTTTTGATGACATTCAGGATAATTCCAAATTAAGGCGTGGTAAACCAACGGTTCATGAATTATACGGGATAGACAGAGCCATCAATGGGGGGTTATTGGGGTATTTTCTTTTCAATCGCCTTATGAACACAACGAACTTAACCCCAGAGCAACTGTTAAAAATTTATAAAATTTATTTTGATACCGCTGTTTCGTCTATTGTGGGTCAATGTGCAGACATAGCCGGTATGCAGGATCTGCTGCTCCAGGCTGTTGATCAGGGTGATAATACCGACTTATTAAAGGCAATCGAGGCTACGCACAATTTAAAAACGGGGCTCAATATCAAATCATTGGCGGAAATCGGTGCTATTTTGGGGCATGCGTCAGAGGAACAAGTGACCCAAGTGGGTCATTATGCACTGAATGTAGGTTTAGCCTACCAATACATGGATGATGTGAGGGCTTACCGCGGCGATGCGCGCGCCCTGGAAGAAGATGTCATGTCTGGGAAAATTACCATACCGATTGCTCTTGCCATCACGCAATTAGACGCGTCTCAGCGGCGGTGGCTCTATGAGAGTTTAATTCATAAAAAAAGAGAGGCGTTGAATCAGGTGGTCGTTTTGCTGAATGAAATAGGCGTCATTGATCATTGCGTTCAAACTGCAAAAAATCTTGTGGCGGAGGGCTGGAAAGCGGTAGAACCTGTCATTGACCTATCCCCCAAAAATAAGCCCATGACAAAGATGAGAAATCCATTAAAATTGTGACAATGGAGAACTCAAAATGAAAAGACGTTACAGCGAAGAGCAGATAATCAAAGCAATCAAAGAGCATGAGGCTGGCGCTAAGGTTGGTGATATCTGTCGTAGTATGGGGATAACAAGCGGTTGCTTCTATAATTGGCGTAGCAAGTATGCGGGCTTAGAGGTCAACGAAGCGAAGCGCTTACGCGAGCTGGAATCAGAGAACCAGAAGCTGAAAAAACTTCTTGCAGAAAAGCTACTGGAGAATGAAGCGCTAAAGGACGTTGTTTCAAAAAAGTGGTAAAGCCCACCAGTAAGAAACGTGTTGCAAAGCATTTGGTAACTCACTTTAAGCTCAGTGAGCGAGTTGCCTGCAAACTGGTTGGGCTAAGTCGCACGGCGTACCGCTACCTAAAGAAAAAACGCTCGGATGATGGGTTGAAAGCACGTATGAAAGAGTTGGCCGTTCAATATCCTCGTTATGGCTATTTGTTGCTGCATAGCTTGTTACGAAGAGAAGGTTTAGTTCAGAACAAGAAGCGCACCTATCGGATTTACCTTGAGGAAGGTCTGCAGATTCGTACTAAAACACGAAAAAAACTCCAACGTCCTCGCTTGATTATGGATGTGCCAACTCAGAAGAACAAGCGTTGGTCGATGGACTTTGTCTCGGACCAATTGGCGAGTGGTCGTCGTTTTCGTGTATTGAACGTCATTGACAATTTTAACCGCGAACTGTTGGGGCAACTTGTTGCACTCTCTATTTCTGGACAACAAGTTACACGCTTTTTAGAACAACTTGGTGAAGAGCGCGGTTACCCTGAACAGATTGTCTGTGACAATGGCACCGAATTTACCTCTAAGGCTATGTTTTTCTGGTCTAAATCAACCAATGTACGGTTGAACTTTATCCAGCCTGGCAAACCAACACAAAACGGTTTCGTTGAAAGCCTTAATGGGAAATTCCGTAACGAATGCCTCAACCAAAATTGGTTTAGAACATTGGAAGAGGCGCGTTTTGAAATTGGTAAATGGCGGCATCATTACAACCATGTGAGGCCACATAGTGCATTAAATTATTTTCCACCAGTGGACTTTGCTCAACAGGTGGCTTAATGTTGGTTTTCTCATCGAGAAACTGGTACTAATTGAGGGGATAGGTCAGTTCGAAGCCTATACTCCTTTTATAATTTACAATAAAATCAATAACTTGCGATGCGTCACAACCCCTAAAAAACAGCCAAAAATGACCAAAAACAGCGTTATACTGTCACAGTTACGTCACGTTTTCGGCACTGCAAATTGTGGAACTGGCAGGGGCGAAAGTCTGCTTACGCATTGAATCCCTAGTAAATATCGGAGTTAAAAAATTATCTGAAGAAGGGGGGCTCTGTTCTCTCGTTGTTATAATTCTTATAAATTGAAATTTAATATTTTTATCATTTAAGCCAATCAACGTGTTGAATATTAAGTCAAATACACTTTTATCTATCAGCCAAACATTCTGTCCAAAACCAGAACTATAGTGATTAAACATCATTTGGCTGGGCGTTTTTTCATAATAGCTGTTAAATACATGCATAACATCTCTGTTAAATTGGGAAAACATGAATCCATATGCGTTAATCCTATCTAGATAGCAAACAGTAATGACTAAAGGTTTGTTTCTAATTTTTTTACAATTATCTTCGTATTGTTTACGATTAATTTTTGCAATGGCGAATATTAACTCTCTTTTTTCTTCGCCCTCTTGTTTGTTAATTTTTTTGGCAAATCCTATTGGATCTTGCGCTCCCTTTTTGAAATTACATGTTGGACAGGATATAACGATATTTTCAATACAATTAGGCCCCCCAAGTGCCAAAGGAACATAATGGTCTGCATGCCACATTTTATTTCGGGTACACTGCCCACACCAATAACAATACCCCTTTACGTCAGTATATAATTTGCCTAATTCATAATCATCAAATTGTCCCCCTGCACTTTTTATGCGCGCCCTCCGTCTATGGCCGCTTTCTCTGTTAGTGGGTGGACGGGAAGAGTGGTAAGCGTTAAATCGAAGAGCGGATCTAAACTGTCCTATGTAATTTACTAAAACAACCTTTCTTGTGTCCCTTAATGCCATCTGGTCCTCAGCTGATTCATTAGCTGGAGTTTTAATCTAATTAGAAACTGGAAAATTAAACTCGTTATCATCCATTGTTTGATTTAATTCGGCCCGATTTAATTGGATTGTGTAGGATAATTTGCCCTCACGGTAATGCTGCAAACGAAATGGTAACTTAATGTTACCTACACTCCGCCAGTCATCAACCAAGCGGTATTCTTCATTACTGCCAAGAGCACTTAATAAACCAGTTTTAGAATCAAAACAATAAAGGCGCATCTCAGATTCCTTTCGTTTTGTTCCTTTAATGCATTGATTATTAATAGGTACCCAATCGGGCTGTTCTGTGGTGATTTGTAGATGAACATATTCTTTTTCTAACCATAGCAGATCGCGATTAGCACGCTCAATGGTCTCCAACATATAATCCTTTAACCACTCCTCATTAACATAATCGTATTGGCTGCCCGTCCAAAACCAAAAGACATTGCCATCGGTACCCCGATCAACAACGATGTTACGGCCTTTGATTTCCTCATGCAGTTTTTTAAAGTAAATAAGGGCGGTATGGTAGTTATATCGTTCTGGTATGCCTCCCTTATACAACGTGATAGAACCATACCGAGATATCGACTGCATCTGCATTAACGCATCCTCACCACCAGCAGCATCAATACCACGACTGATTAATCGCTCAACCTCGGATGATGCCGTGAATACAGGCAGAGCTTTTACGGTAATAGAAAAGATGGAAAGAAGTAGAACCAGTATTAAAGGCATCTTTTTACCTAAATAATTAAGCTGCATTTTCCACATCGACAATTAGTGTCAAGCCTTCTCGATCAAGCAAATCCTGCAAACAAAGTCGAACGAATTGCTTTTTGGAGTAACCTAACTTCTCAGCATATTCGGCTGCCATTTTAGGACTTACAAATCGCCGCCCATGCTCAATGTCACATAGATTTGACGTGGTCAACCAAATTTGTACACTCCAGTTAAGCCACTTTTTTCAATAGCCCCCAATAGTGGTTTTCAAATTGATTTGGGCTTTGATAATCCAAAGACGAATGTAATCTTTGATTGTTATAAAAGATAGTAATGTAATCGAGGATATCCTGCTTTGCCTCCTTCCGGGTTTGATAATTACGCCAATGTACTCGCTCGTCTTTCAAGCGACCGAAAAAACTTTCAGCAACGCTATTGTCCCAGCAGTCACCTTTTTTGCTCATGCTGCCCACTAGACCATATTGATTGAGAAGGTCACGATATTGTTTACTGGCATATTGTGAGCCTCTGTCGGAATGCACAATAAGGCCTGAACTTGGATTTCTCTGCCAAATGGCCATTGTTAATGCATCACAAACCGTATCAGTCTTCATTCTCGAACTCATGTTCCAACCCACTACTTTCCGAGAAAACAAATCAATCACCACGGTCAGGTATAACCAGCCCTCATGGGTTGAGATATAAGTAATATCGGACACATAGGCACGATTGGGCTCATTGACCTGAAACCTCCTGTTTAACACATTATCAAAAACAGGTTGCTTGTGATTGCTGTTTGTTGTCACTTTGTATTTCTTTTTATATCGAACAAAAATACCAGCCTCACGCATCAAACTACGGGTTTTTCTTCGACCAACCGGATAACCAAGAGCATTCAGTGCTTTCCTTATCCTGCGATTTCCATACGAGAACTTGCTGGATTCCGAGATTTTTTTAACCCACTCCAATAGCTCTTGATGTTCTGGTTCATTGTTCGGGTTTGTTTGTTTCCGCTTTTGATAACTATAGTATCCAGAAGGAGTAACGCCCATGAGGTGGCACATCATGCCAACCGGCCAGGTCTTCTTGTGTTGGGCGATAAACGAATATTTTATTTCGCTTCTTTCGCAAAGAAGACCGTGGCTTTTTTTAGTATTTCTTTCTCCATTGTCAGCCTTCTGACTTCTTCTCGTAACTGGCGAATCTCAAGTTGCTCTTCCGTCAATTTACCATTTCCACGAAAAGCATTTTCATTATTCTCTGCTGCCTCTCGAATCCAGCGACTCAAAATATTCGAATTAATTCCCAAGCTCCTGGCAGCGTCTAAACATGCGTATCCTTGTTCAGTTACTAAGCTAACCGCATCCAGTTTAAATTCCTTTGTATATTTTCTTCTTGTAGACATTGTGACCTCCAATTAAGCAAATTATCTCTTAACTGGTATGTCCAAATCAATTGAACCACATCAATTTTGTCGTGATATACCCAATGTTTTAGCAAATGCGGCCTGGATCTCTCCGTCGCCTTGGCGAATAGACATGAGAAAACTGCCAAGAGTAAGCTTTTGTCCCACTAACGATTCAATGTATTGCATTGAATCTTTGGATTGTTTAGTAATCATGTTTATTCACCTCCACAATTTCAACGATCTCCATTTTGCCTTGTTGGCCTAGCTCATAAATAGCTCGGTAGGCTCTACTTAATCGTATTGAACGCTGCCCTACTCTGTTTCCCTTAAGTGGCTCGTCATGAAAGCCAGGAATTTTTCTAACCTCCATTAAACCATTCTCGGCTCGTTCATCGGGAAGAAAATCGAGGGTTTTGGTGAATGATGATTAATATCAATCCTCGTCAAATTCAAATTGTGCATTTTCAAACTGAGGATACATGGAATTTCGTATCTCTTCCTCAAAGGAGATATCCTTTCGCCCAAAATAGGTATTAATGATTTGAGGTAATGAGGGAGGATAATGTAGTCCTGAGTCAACAATCTGCTGAATAGCTTCCGTCAGCTTTCTTTATCGGTTAATTTATTGCGCATGAATTTTAATTTTTTAATATATCAGACTGGATATGCGCGAAACCCTTCATTCAAATTCTTCTTTAAAAAATTGGTGGTGTTTTCTACACAGAACTTCATCTCGAGTAAATTCAATAATATTTTGATTCGCAATACAACGCCAATTTTGCATATCTGCTATATATTGATTATCCTTCATCTTAAATACATCTGGTGTAAATGCAGCCACATTTTTTCCAAACGTCTTATCTCTTGCTGAAGTAAAAATAAAAGCTTCTATATTTGCATCCCTCATCTCTGCACCCAGCTTCTGACTATCCGCATAACTTGTTTTATTAGAAATTCTATCTTGGTATTTTTTAAAATGAGGTGTTGTTAGATCAATACCATTTTCTGTTTGTATATATGCTTTAAAAGCTGTCATTGGAATTTCAATATACTCGAGATCAGCTGAAGTATCAGCAAAAAATTTTAGACGGTAAAAGGCAACTTCTGCTAATGCCGTAAGGAGATTTATAGAACCATACCAAAGAGATTGTTCATAAGTATTACCAAATCTAGATCCATACTTAAGTGGTGGATATCTGAAAGGAGTATAGATTAAATAGTGCTTATTATTTGCTATTCTCGGCTTTGAATTTTCTAGCAATTCCTCTAAGAGATCGTGCTCTTCCCTACTTTCAACCAAGTCTCGGGAACTTGAAATATGTTGAGACTCAACCATTCTCCATGGTTCCAAATTAAGGCTTTTAACTAATTTTATTCCTTCAGATTCTGTCCATATACTCATAGTTTTCCGCGCATTGCATCTAGATAATTAAGTACACCAATTAAACCTGGAATAGTTTTTATTTCCTCAATTGGTGTATTTCTAAAGTATTTATTCTGACTATTCAGCCATAACTTAGCCTTTTCGTGATTATTTCCAACCATTGCATTTAGACTTCGGTATACTCTTAAAAGTAATAAAGCCATTTCGCCCTCCTTAGTATGAGGTGAAATTAATTTAGTCCCTTGACTAATACGGGAGGCACTAGATTCGCTTATACCAATTATTTTGCTTAAATCCTTTCCAGTTAAAGAATAAAATTTTGCCACGTTGCTTACAGCTTTAGTCAAAACATTTTCTTCTTGATGAAGTATATTATTTGAAGTTTTCATTGGCACACCTCCTTTCAAATGAAATTATAGTCAAATTTAATTTCATTTGCAAATTGCGTAGCATTAAAATCACTTATCCCAATAAATAATTTGATATTTGAGCGCTAATAAACCGAAGGAAAAAATTACACAACCAATTCTAACCCTAAAACCTTTCTAGTGGTTGTTTATAGCCTCACGCAGGGAATCCTGGTTAAGTAATGATCATTTTGTTGCGATTCCACCTCTTGCTGTGTATTATTATTGACCTTTCTATTATCACTTGGTCTTTTTATGTTATGGGGTGGAAGTAAATGATAAATATCTGCAAAGATCGAGAGCTTAAGCTATGGCTCAACATAGCCTTATTTACTTTGCTTATTTTTTATATCTCCTTGTGCCTCATAGATTATCAATCACGAAATAAATTATACAACTCTCGAATATCGGTACGATTAATGAGTTTTTGTAATCAAATACTTCAAGACACATATGGTCAAAATCTCGGTCCTAGTAGGGCCGACACCAGCGAACTAAGCGAAGGCACTTATAGACAAGTAGCCGAGGTCTACTTCCCTGATATAGCTCCGCAAACTGTCTCGTGTTATATTCAGCAAGATAAAACTTGGATTGGCTACAATGCAAAAACCAAAGTTTATATAAATCTCAATGGGGTTCATTATGCCCCAGCATGGTTTGACCAGCATAGAGAATTAAGATATTCAGGACTAAAGATTGCACTGGAAAAACTAGAGAAGAAATATATTACGCTACCAATAGAACCAACAAAGAAGCCTACATTTCGATTCCTTTCTCCAGTAGAGTTAATATTTGCCCTTATATAATGACGTGGTCAACCAAATTTGTACACTCCAGTTAAGCCACTTTTTTCAATAGCCCCCAATAGTGGTTTTCAAATTGATTTGGGCTTTGATAATCCAAAGACGAATGTAATCTTTGATTGTTATAAAAGATAGTAATGTAATCGAGGATATCCTGCTTTGCCTCCTTCCGGGTTTGATAATTACGCCAATGTACTCGCTCGTCTTTCAAGCGACCGAAAAAACTTTCAGCAACGCTATTGTCCCAGCAGTCACCTTTTTTGCTCATGCTGCCCACTAGACCATATTGATTGAGAAGGTCACGATATTGTTTACTGGCATATTGTGAGCCTCTGTCGGAATGCACAATAAGGCCTGAACTTGGATTTCTCTGCCAAATGGCCATTGTTAATGCATCACAAACCGTATCAGTCTTCATTCTCGAACTCATGTTCCAACCCACTACTTTCCGAGAAAACAAATCAATCACCACGGTCAGGTATAACCAGCCCTCATGGGTTGAGATATAAGTAATATCGGACACATAGGCACGATTGGGCTCATTGACCTGAAACCTCCTGTTTAACACATTATCAAAAACAGGTTGCTTGTGATTGCTGTTTGTTGTCACTTTGTATTTCTTTTTATATCGAACAAAAATACCAGCCTCACGCATCAAACTACGGGTTTTTCTTCGACCAACCGGATAACCAAGAGCATTCAGTGCTTTCCTTATCCTGCGATTTCCATACGAGAACTTGCTGGATTCCGAGATTTTTTTAACCCACTCCAATAGCTCTTGATGTTCTGGTTCATTGTTCGGGTTTGTTTGTTTCCGCTTTTGATAACTATAGTATCCAGAAGGAGTAACGCCCATGAGGTGGCACATCATGCCAACCGGCCAGGTCTTCTTGTGTTGGGCGATAAACGAATATTTTATTTCGCTTCTTTCGCAAAGAAGACCGTGGCTTTTTTTAGTATTTCTTGGCTCTTTCTCATTTAAGGGGGCACTTTAATCTAAGTTAGAGTAATCTAACTCCTTGATTTGACGATCAAAAGGAGATTAAAGTGCCGAAGTATGATCTTATCCTAAATTTACCCGGATTTTCTATAAGGAAAGTGAAAGGTTATCAACCATTGTGGTTAGAACTTTCTTATAATCGACTTCCTCGTTGTGGTCATTGCAAAAGTAAGGTAGTTCGTAAAAAAGCTTCTTATATGAGAAAAGTTCATCATGAACTTATAGGGCATCGAAGAAGTATCTTAAGTTTTAAGGCTTATAAATTGTATTGCCACACCTGTAAGCGTTATGGCAATCAACAGTTCCCTGGAATTAATAAGCATCAACGTTCAACATGGCGGCTCCAAGCCGCTGTCTTTCATGAGCATACGCGGGGTGTTTCGCAAAAAGATTTGGCTGAGCAATTCAAAAAAGGTAAGGCCACAATTGAGCGTTGGTATCAAAAACAATACCAAGAGCAACATAAAGAGCTAAGCAATGCATTATGTCCTACAGTCCTTGGGATAGACGAACATTTCTTTAGTCGTAAGCAAGGATTTGCAACAACCTTGTGTGATTTAAAAAAAAGAAAAATATTCGATATTGTAAAAGGCAGGAGCGAGAGTACGCTCAAAAGCTATCTGTCTTCTCTCCCGGGAAAAGAAAGAGTTAAAGTCATTTGTATGGACCTAAGTAGCACCTATCGTTCCATAGTTAAAAAATACTTTCCCAATGCCAAAATAGTCGCAGACCGATTCCATGTCATACGACTATTACAGCATCAATGCATGCTAACCTATCGGGAACTATCAACAAAAATAAAAAGTAATCGGCTCTTTCTCATTTAAGGGGGCACTTTAATCTAAGTTAGAGTAATCTAACTCCTTGATTTGACGATCAAAAGGAGATTAAAGTGCCGAAGTATGATCTTATCCTAAATTTACCCGGATTTTCTATAAGGAAAGTGAAAGGTTATCAACCATTGTGGTTAGAACTTTCTTATAATCGACTTCCTCGTTGTGGTCATTGCAAAAGTAAGGTAGTTCGTAAAAAAGCTTCTTATATGAGAAAAGTTCATCATGAACTTATAGGGCATCGAAGAAGTATCTTAAGTTTTAAGGCTTATAAATTGTATTGCCACACCTGTAAGCGTTATGGCAATCAACAGTTCCCTGGAATTAATAAGCATCAACGTTCAACATGGCGGCTCCAAGCCGCTGTCTTTCATGAGCATACGCGGGGTGTTTCGCAAAAAGATTTGGCTGAGCAATTCAAAAAAGGTAAGGCCACAATTGAGCGTTGGTATCAAAAACAATACCAAGAGCAACATAAAGAGCTAAGCAATGCATTATGTCCTACAGTCCTTGGGATAGACGAACATTTCTTTAGTCGTAAGCAAGGATTTGCAACAACCTTGTGTGATTTAAAAAAAAGAAAAATATTCGATATTGTAAAAGGCAGGAGCGAGAGTACGCTCAAAAGCTATCTGTCTTCTCTCCCGGGAAAAGAAAGAGTTAAAGTCATTTGTATGGACCTAAGTAGCACCTATCGTTCCATAGTTAAAAAATACTTTCCCAATGCCAAAATAGTCGCAGACCGATTCCATGTCATACGACTATTACAGCATCAATGCATGCTAACCTATCGGGAACTATCAACAAAAATAAAAAGTAATCGCGGCCTATTAGCTCTACTTCGCAAGAAACCCGACAAATTAACCATTCAGCAACTCATTACCAGAGACGCTTTCTTTAAAGAGAATCCCGCTATTGAATCCATCTATCATTTTCAACAAAGTCTTTATGAAATATTAATGAAGAAAACATTAGATAAGCCTCGCTGTCGTCAGCTCATCCCTCAATTCCTGGACATGCTCAACTCACTAAAAAACAGCGCTTTCAAATCATTATGCGCTCTTGGTAAAACCTTAGATTCTTGGAAAGAAGAGATCGTGAGAATGTGGCGATTCAGCAAGTCTAACGGCATTACCGAAGGCTTCCATAGAAAAATGAAATTGATTCAAAGACGAGCCTATGGCTTTAAAAACTTTGAAAATTATAGAACCAGAGTTAGAGTACTATGCTGTTGATTGAGTGCCCCCGTAATTGGGAAAGACCCAAAGACCCGAAAGACCCCGTAATTGGGAAAGACCCCCCATTTTAAATGGCGCGCTCGGAGGGACTCGAACCCCCGACACCTTGGTTCGAAGCCAAGTACTCTATCCAGCTGAGCTACGAGCGCAAAGGGGAAACTGGTGGGCCGTATAGGATTCGAACCTATGACACAAAGGTTAAAAGCCTTCTGCTCTACCGACTGAGCTAACGGCCCGATACGGGTGTACGACAACTTTTTATTTTGGGACTTTTGTCCACCAAAACTGGTGGGCCGTATAGGATTCGAACCTATGACACAAAGGTTAAAAGCCTTCTGCTCTACCGACTGAGCTAACGGCCCAAAGAGGCTGGAATAATACCTTATCAGGGTAAAATTTCAAGTGTTTTAGGTGGATTATTTTTTAAAAGGGCTTTGCCGGTGTGTAATTCATGATTGCTGGCTAAGACCGTCCACCCTTCTTCAATTAATTTCTTTTGTTGTTCAACCAAGGATTCGCTGGGTACAATGAGCAATAAAACATCCGCCCCCATGGCGCCGCAGCCCTTGGCCGCCAGGATTTGATTATTGGCTCTCAAGGTCTGCAGGTAATTGAGCGTATGGGGCGCCATTAAACGCAATTCCGTCAACTGCTGCTGGTAGTCATTCACGGCATGGAGCAATTTTTCGTCATCAGCCTCGATAAAGGCCTGGCGCGCCGTTTCAGCGATGTCCGATAGCCTGGCCGTCGACTGCGGCAAGGCCACGCGTTGCAAATGGTAATGCGTGGCCAGCTTCTGACCGCTGTGCAGCAACAAAAAAGACAGGCTTTTAAAAGGCCAATCGTAATTTTCAATCACGTCTTTCTGGCGATGGATGTAAACACAGCGATGCTGGGTTTGGGCCACCACATCATAACCACTGGGGCGAATCCCCTCCCCTCGCCAACTGGTCTGATAATAGGCTTCCAGTAACACCTGACGACTGGCTTTGACATGCAGCAGACCGCAACTGGCGAGGTAGGCCCCGATGAATTGGGCGCTCGAAGCGCCAAGGCCGCCTTTACCGGCATAGGGATCATACCAGAGAAGACTTTTTGCCGGGATGCGATGCGTCGCCCACCAGTGACCTGCCGGGGAATCCGGATGAATCCCCTCATGGCGATCCCCATCCACCAGGGTCATTTCAAAACAGGGAAACGTGGTTAACACCATGGCCGGACCGCCGGCGACGGCGGCGTATTCACCGACCAGAAAGGTTTTTGCCGGGATAGACCATTTCATATTAGCCCGCCGCCTGCCGGATTTCCGCCAGCAATTCGCAGGCATTATTCACACTGATTCGTTTATTAATACGAAGCCAGCTTTTTAATTTTTCTTTCAAAACCGGCATTTCCTTGTCGGTGGCACCGGCAACCAGCACCAGATTATCAATGTGCAGTTTCATATGCCCCTGAATAATCCCTTCCGTACAAAGTGCCCGTAAAGCGCCTAAGTTTTGCGCCAATCCCACAGCGGCAATAACACGGGATAAATGGTTGGCTGATTCAATCCCCATCATGCGCAAACACATCTTTGCCGTGGGATGAAGAGCGGTTACGCCCCCGACAGTGCCCACCACAATGGGTGCCGTGAGCTGTCCAATCAATTGCCCCTGCTGGTAACGCCACTGTGAAATCGCCTGGTAACGACCAGAACGGGTAGCATAGGCATGAACACCCGCCTCAACCGCCCGCCAGTCATTGCCCGTGGCAATCAATACGGGATCGATGCCATTCATAACCCCTTTGTTATGCGTAGCCGCCCGATAGGGATCCGATTCTGCGAATAAAGACGCTTCCTGCAGGCGCTCGCCCAGTTCCGGATCAATGCTGTTGATGGTCACCCTGGCCGTCGTTAATTTCTGATCATTTAAATTGGACAGGATGCACATGGTCACCTGTTCGCCGGTTAGTCGTTCAAGCGGCGTTTTTAAATACTCAAGCACCTGATTGATAATGTTTGCACCCATGGCATCGCAGCTGTTCATGGTCAGGTGAATAATGGCCATGTCGCCGCCGTCTTCACGGGGTAAATGACGCAGCGCCAGATCAACCACGCCACCGCCGCGCTTCACCATGGTCATGGCCACGTCTTCGTTCGCTTTTTCAATGAGAAATTGCTTGTTTTCCTCGAAGATAGCTGCAAGATTGGCAAAATTTTTCACTTTGGCGAACTGGATTTGGCCCAGAATACATTCCCCTTCCACCCAAGTCTCAATCTCACCGTATTGCCTTATCCACTTGGCCGTTTTCGACAGGGCGGCGATAATGGAGGTTTCTTCCACGGCAAGGGGAATCACGTAATCGCGCCCATCAATGCGGAAGTTGGTGGCCACACCGAGCGGCAATTGAAAATAACCAATCACGTTTTCAATCAATTTATCAGCAAGCAGGGTATTCTGCACCCCGCCTTCACGGAGAAAATGAATATCTTCTTTGGTTAATGCACCGAGTTGGAGCAACCGTTGAAATCGCTCTTCACGGTTTAACCTGGAGAAGCCCTGAAATAACTCATCAGCCAAATGGTTCATGGACATGCCTTCCCCTTTAAATCAGACAAATGTAAGCTACCCGTACAAAACATAGCGACTTTTAACTCGTATTCTATTGTGGTCATGCGTTCCACTACCTGCTCAAACCCCTTTAACGCCACCTCAAGCATGGGCTTGGCAAAGCCCACCGTCGAGGCGCCCAGCGCAATTAATCGGGCCGCGTCCAACCCATGGCGTACCCCGCCGGAACCCCATAGTTCATATTGAGGATTCAGCGCTGCCGCCTGCCGAACGCTGGCGACGGTGGTAATGCCCCAATTGGCAAATGTTTTTGCCGCCTGTTGCCGTTTTGGCGAAGCCGCCGCGCGATGGCCTTCAATGCGCCCCCAGTGCGTGCCGCCCAAACCACTGACATCCACCGCGGCAATCCCCAGATTGTTCAGACGGCTTAAGGTGGAAGCCGAAAAGCCACAACCGGTTTCTTTGATGACCACGGGAATGGTTAAAGCGGCCACCACACGCTCAATGGCCTGCCAGCATCCTTTAAATTGCGGCGTGCCTTCCGGCTGAATAACTTCCTGTAAAGGATTGCAATGCACAATCAAAGCCCGGGCCTCAAGGGCTTCCGTCAACTGTTGGATGCGCTTAACCGGCGTATCAATCAGCTGGGCGATGCCAATATTGCTCATTAACGTGACCTGCGGGTAATCACGCCTCAACGGCAACCATTCAAAAGCCGCCTCATCATCCATCAATTCCCGGCGTTGTGATCCCACCCCCATTGCCCAGCCCTTGTCTGCACAGGCCGCAATCAGGCAGCGATTAATGCGGGCAGCGTCCTGATGCCCTGCGGTCATGGAACTGACCAGAAAAGGGGTATTGACCGGTTCGCCAAAACGGACGCCGCGCAAGGAAATGTCGGCAAAATCAAGATCAGGAAGCGCTTCATGGACCAAGTGAATGGTATCAAGATCATTCATTTCATCAGTCTGGTTACACGGCATGAGGGCCAGTTCAATATGGTCCTGCTTGCGTTTTTCAAATTGGCTGTAACGATTTTGCATGCTGGCTCACAACGCCACAGAAAATGGTAGCGATCTTATCACAATCGGCGGGCATCAACCATAAAACTACAAAACTAATCCTTGCTTTTGTCAAGCAGCCTGTAAATGTCATTTAAACGGGTATTTAACCGGGTGAAAAAATGCATCAGATTAAAATAACCTAACCCCTGATTGTCGAGATGAGCAAAGCGTGTCGGGTCTTCTTCAATGGCCTTAGTCACCAGGTCAATCATATCACAGGGCGGCTTCATGGCGTCATGCGGTTCCTGTTTTAACTGTTTGATTAGGGTTTCAATATTATGCTGGGTCGTTTCCACCACTTGCCGGATACGCTGTTTGTCTTCCCTGCTTAAATAATTCATCAGCCACTGGTACGCATCGAGCACCCCGACAACGTATTGGGTGCAAATCGCCGTCTGGGTTAACAGCACACCAAAATCATGGCGATTAATGTAATGAAACAACACTTCGTAACGTATGGCGATGGCCTTTTTGCGAATGGCCTGGAAGTCAGCGGCCAAAGGGAAACTGATAACGGGCAAGCTAAGCGGCGATTGATTGAGAAAGCCAAGGCTTAACGATGCCTTCATTTTTTCGAAATGGCCGATAAACAAGCCGGCAATGTCGGTTTTAACCGGTAAAAAAAAGCAGCCAACCAGCACGGCAATCAATGCGCCCAAGGCCGTATCAAGAATACGCTCCTCCAGTAAAACCAGATTCCAGGCGCCGATCATGGCAAACAAAAAGACAATAAAGCCGGTCAGGGCAAAGACGGCAAGCAGGTGGTAGATGGGGAAAAAAAACACGGTAAAAAACACAAAAATTAACAGTATCACTGGAATCAGGGCACTTTCAGTCGGGAGTAGAAAATAAAGCATTGTCCCGGCCACGCCGCCTAAAATGGTCATGCTGACCCGTTCAAGGGAGCGTTTCACGCTTTCTCCCCAGGTCTGGGTGGTCAGCACCATGGCGGTCAGGGTGGTCCAGTATCCCCGTTCCAGATTCAGAGTCAGGCTGATTAACTCCGCAATGCTGATGGCAATGGCTGCCTGCCAGGCCATGCGTGTTGTTCCTCTAAGTTCCATTATGGCCCCGTACCAATTCACAGAGATGCCGGTTAATCAGGGTAAAGCTTAATTTGAGATGCAAAAGGGCAATCACCAGCGTGGGATCGCGCAGTGACACGTCATTGAATTTTTCAGCGAGCGTGTTGATGTCGACTTTGATTGTGCTGCCTGCTACCAGGAAATTACCTCGCATGCGCATCATGAAAAACAAACGAGCAAACTGCTTGCTGATTCGACTTAAGCAGCAACGGCCGGCGCGTGACAGAGGGTACGCTTTGGCATGCAGGGCACGATAAGCCTCAAGCATCATCAGGTAAGCGTTAACCAGGACGTAGAGATGAATAAGGATATCATCCACCCTTTTTTGATCATCCAGGTCGCAGTTTTCTTCAATGGTCTGATTGCTGTCGAGCAGGTGATGCAAATTGGTTTTAATTTTCGCAAAAGGCAGGGTCTCAAAATCCGTGGCCTTCACCCCGAGTAACAGGTAACGGCGCACATCCAGCATGCCCTGTCCCAAGGTTTTAAACAGCTGATTGCTATTACTAACGAATAAACGCCGGTAATTTTGCGGAAACAACAGCATCATCACCGCGGCCGCGATTAGCAAACCAGCCAATAACCCGTAAATATGCAACAGGGCCTGGGTCGTTGATTGAAACGGCAGAATTGTGGCCACAAAACAAAGCATCCAGGCAATCATCGGCGCCATGCTGGTTTGCAGGCCAAAACGCCTGGCATAGTTCACCGCAAATCCTAAAATCACAAGGACAACGGCAGTGAGCTCCTGCGAGTCTCGTATCAGCAGCCCCACAAGGAACAGGGCAAAATAAAGGCTGTTAAATAACAAAACCTGATAAAGACGCGACAGCCAGGTGGTCGCGACGATGCCCTGCATGGACATCCCGGCAGCAAAAGCCGCCATGACCTGCGTTAACTGGGTTTCATGACGCATAAACCACAACGCGATAAGAATGGCCACCAGTGTTTTAACGGCTTGTTTTAATTGAAAATAACCCGGATCGATACTCCAAAGCAGGGTTTGCCAGCGTTTTAAATAAATCACGTCGTTTTTTGCGAACGCAGGGGATTTCGTATTATCCTAGGCTATTTCTCGTGTAAATGACAATTATGGCTAAACGAGCGGCTGCGGCTGAGTTTGTTTTCAACAAGAAAAAAAAGGCGTTCCTCTGCAAAGGCCCCTGGTCTGTTCTCAAACTGGATGGGCTGGTCGACTCCTTTCATACCATTGAATTACCCGATGACCCGGAGGTGACCGTCAGCGGGGCGGACTTGTCTCAGTTCGATAGCGCAGGGGCTCTGGCGTTGGTCGATTGCATGGCCATATTTAAATCACGCGGCAAAGCAACCCAACTGGTTGGTTTTAATCAAGAGCAACACGCTTTACTGGAACTGATTCAATCCAAGCAGGAGGCCATTGAATACAAAATTGCACCCGTGAAACAGGAGAATATTCTCCATCGTATCGGGAAGGAGACGGTCCATAAGCTCACTCAGGCAGATGGCTTTATCATCCTCTTGGGTGATCTAACCACTAAATTCTTCGAAGCCTGCGCGCAATGGCGGCGTTTTCAATTTCCCAGCATCGCCTCCATCATCGATTCAGCGGGGATTCAGTCGCTGCCCATTGTCGGCCTGCTGTCTTTTTTGATTGGGGTGGTACTGGCCTACCAGATGGGGCTACAGCTTCAGACCTATGGCGCCAACATTTTTATTGCCTACCTGTCGGGCATGGCTATTTTTCGTGAATTTGCTCCCTTAATCACCGCCATTATTGTCGCCGGCCGCACCAGCTCAGCCTTTACTGCGCAAATCGGCAGCATGAAAATCAATGAGGAAGTGGATGCCCTGCTCACCATGGGCTTATCGCCGGTAGAACTGTTAGTCATGCCCAAAGTCATGGGCCTTTTACTCATTTTCCCTTTACTGATTTTCTGGTCCGATATTTTCAGCATCATCGGTGCGATGATGATGTCGAAATCCATGCTCAATGTCAGTTACGTTGATTTTCTTGCACGCCTTAAAGACTCCGTGGGCCTTGATCAATTGATGCTTGGGCTCTATAAAGCACCGGCGTTTGCTTTAATCGTGTCATTAGTGGGCTGCTTTCAGGGTTTTCTGGTCGAGGCCAATGCCGACAGTGTCGGCAGCCAGACCACCCGCAGTGTCGTGCAGGCTTTGTTTCTTATCATTATTGCCGATGCCATTTTCTCCGTGGTTTACAGCTGGATGGGTATTTAAATGGCCGAACCCATCATTGAAATTGAAGGATTAAAAAATTGCCTCGCCGGACAGTGGGTGCATACCGATGTCAATTTAACCGTGGAAAAAGGGGAAATCTTAGCCATCATTGGCGGCAGCGGCAGCGGCAAGACCACGATACTTCGCAGTTTATTGATGCTGCTTAAGCCCACAGCGGGCACACTTAAAATTTTTGGCGAGGATTTATCAACGCTGGACAGCCGCCAGGCAGACGCCCTTCGCAGGCGTTGGGGCATGCTCTTTCAGCACAGCGCCCTCTTTTCAGCCATGACGGTACTGGAAAACATCACGTTCCCCATGCGCGAATTTACGGATCTTGAGAAAAATTTCATGGACGAACTGGCCATGCTTAAAATCGCCATGGTCGGCCTTCCCAAAGAGTCTGCCAGCAAATTTCCAGCCCAGTTAAGCGGCGGGATGCAGCGGCGGGCAGCGGCGGCCCGGGCCATTGCCATGGATCCCGAATTGTTGTTTCTTGATGAGCCGACAACCGGTCTTGATCCCCGAAGCGCAAGGCAGTTTGATGAACTCATCCGTTTTTTGCGGGATGCATTGAATCTCACCGTGGTGATGGTGAGCCATGATATCCAGTCGTTAAAAAACATCACCGATCGAGTCGCTTTTGTCGGCGAAGGCAAGATTTTATGTGTCGCACCGATTGAAGAATTGCAGAAAAATCCTCATCCGCTGATTGCTGATTACTTCAGTAAACTCTAAACTGGTGGGATAGAACTACAGGAGCATCCTTTTGGAAGCGAAAACCAACTACACCATGGTCGGCTTAACCGTGCTGATCCTGACCGCGGCGCTGCTTGCAGCCGCGCTGTGGTTATCGGTTGGATTTGACCAGAAAAAATACACCATTTACGCCGTCTATATCCATGAGGCCGTATCGGGTCTAAGTGAAGAATCACCGGTTAAATACAATGGGGTGCAGGTGGGTTATGTGCGAAAAATTGAATTAAACCGCCTTGACCCGCAACAGGTCAAAATCCTGCTCGACATTGAAGACGGTACTCCCATTACCACCAGCACCACGGCCACCTTAATTTCCCAGGGCATCACCGGCACCACTTACGTGGGGTTGTCAGCCACGTCGTCTGATCTGACGCCCTTAAAAAAAATCCCCAAGGAGCCCTACCCGATTATCCCAGCCCGCCCGTCCCTGTTTAATCAACTCGACAGCGTGCTTAAAGAAGTGTCTGAGAATATCAACAGCGTGAGTGTCGAGATTAAACGCATTTTCGATAAAAAAAATGCCGAAAGCCTGCACAATACCCTGGTTAACCTCGAAAAATTTACCGGTGTGCTGGCTGAAAACAAACAGCACATTGACCGCACCCTTGAAAATACCGACATCATGGTGAAGAACATTGCTCAGGTCAGTAAAGAATTGCCGCGATTAAGCCAGGATCTGAAAATCAGCATCACCCACATTACGCGCATGGCTGACAGCATATCCAATGCCGGCGACAGGGTGTCTTTGGCCATGGATTCCGGCAAATCCACCATCGACAAGATCTCGCAGCAGACCATTCCGCCAGCCATTATTCTGTTAAGGCGATTGAATGCCATTGCTGCCAATCTTGAACAAGTCAGCAACCAGATGCGGCAAAATCCGTCCGTACTCATACGGGGCACCAAACCCTTAAAACCAGGTCCGGGAGAATAGACGTGAAAAAAGTGCTTATTGCTTCACTGATTCTCACCCTGCTTGGGGGATGTTCCGTCAAGCAGTCGGTGACCAACCAGTACAAACTCGATGCTTACAGCCAGAAACAGTATGGACGCCCTGCGGGCCGCGTATCCATTCTGGTGACCGCACCGGAAGCGGTATCCGGATACGGCACATCGCAAATGGTCTATGTCAAAAAACCCTTTGAAGTCTTGCCTTTTGTTCACAATGCCTGGATAGAGCCGCCCGCGGACATGCTGTTCCCGCTCATTTCGCAAAGCCTGCAGCGCAGCGGCTATTTTTACGCCGTCGCCACAAGCCCCATCTCGGATAAAACCGATTACCGTCTCGATACTCAGTTAATCGAGCTTGAACAAAGTTTCCTGACCTGCCCCAGTACAATGACTTTCGTCGCCAAGGCGGTTCTTACCCGCATCAGCGACAACCAGGTCTTAGCTTCGCGCGATTTTCGCTTTAAAATCCCCTGTCCAGCCGATACGCCCTACGGTGGGGTGCTGGCCGCCAATCAGATCACCGTGCGGTTTACGGAAGAGCTGACGGAATTTATTGTCAGCCATATCCGGCATGATCGGCACAAATAACAAAAACCTGGCCTGATTTGCGTTTGTTGATGGCGAAATCGTTAAAACAATTGTACAATGACCCGCCATTGTGGCGCTTTAACTTATCTGTATATTACGAATAACAAGGAGAAAAGGATGAAAGGCAAATCGTTTCTAAAACTGGGTCTTGTTGCTGCTAGCATCGTCCTGCTCGCTGCCTGTGCGAAAAAAACACCAGGTAGTGCAGACATGATGGGTGATAGCGAAGCATCAGCTCACGGTTTGGGGCAATTTAGTCGATTTGCAGGTCAAGAACCTGGTGAATCCTACACGACCCAGGCACCTCATAACCAACTGTACCTGTTTGCTTATGATGACAGTACTTTCAATCCGAAATACATGGCTTCTCTCGATGCTCAGTCTGATTACCTGAAATCCCATCCAGGCGCACGCATCCTGCTGGCCGGTCACACCGACGAGCGCGGCAGCCGCGAGTACAACATTGCCCTGGGCGAGCGACGTGCCAACACCGTGGCAGAACTGATGCGTATGGCCGGTGTAAGCCGCAGCCAAATCCGTGTGGTCAGCTATGGTAAAGAGCGTCCGGCCAACTACGGTCATGACGACGCCTCACACCGTCAAAACCGACGTGTTGAGCTCACTTACGAGGCCACCCGATGATGAGCGCACATCAACGCTTACTTGCACTGTTTTTCTGTTGTCTCCTGCCTTTGCATAGCCATGCAGAAGCACCCGTGGTGGATGACAGCGAAAACTTTGCAATTCTTGATGAACAACAGGCTGCCATGGAGCAGTCTGTTGCCAAAGCACAATTGGACATGGACGAAGAAATTCCTCTGGCTAAGGATGACAACCAGGGTAACGGCGACAATGCTGAACTCTTAGACAAAATTCAAGGCATGCAGCAGGAAATTCAAGAGTTGCGCGGTCAACTCGAAGTGCAGGCCCATGATTTAAAATTATTGCAGCAACAACAATTGGCTTTTTATAAAGATTTGGACGCCCGGTTGAGAAATAATCCCGCCGTGGCCAAATCAGCCCAGGCTTCAACTCCGGCGGCCCCCACTGAATTATCCATGGGCAGCACGGCACCGGCGGTTAAAACACCCGAACCGGCCCCAACACCGACGGCAACACCCGCTACTCAGCCCACACCCACGCCCGTTGCAGCCGCCGTTCCCGGTAAAAGCAACCCCGCTGATGAGCAAATCAGTTACCTTGCCGCTTACGAACTGGTTAAAAACAAACGGTTTGATGAAGCGTTAATCGCCATGAAAAATTTTGTGACCAGTTACCCTCAGGGAGGTTACACTGCCAATGCGCATTATTGGTTAGGCGAACTGTACATGGTCAAGAAAAACTACCCTGAGGCTATCCAGCATTTTGACGTGGTACTGAAACAGTTCCCCACATCCAGCAAGGCGGCCGCTTGCAGCTTGAAAATTGGTTATGCACTCGCTGCTTCCGGCAAACCCGCTGAAGCGAAAAAACGCTTACAGCAGGTTATCAGCAATTACCCTGACACCCCCACAGCCCAATTGGCTGCGGCAAAATTAAAATCGCTTAATGCCTCATGAGCCGTACAGCCAGTCAATTACGAATTACGGAAATATTTCACTCATTACAGGGCGAATCCACCACGGTAGGTCTTCCTACCGTGTTTATTCGTTTAACCGGCTGCCCCCTACGCTGCCAGTATTGCGATACGGCTTATGCGTTTTCGGGCGGGGAATTAAAGCCCATCACCGGCATTCTTGACGAAATCAGCCGTTATCGCTGCCGCCATGTCTGTGTCACTGGCGGCGAGCCCCTGGCACAACCTGGCTGCATTCCTCTGTTGACGCATCTCTGCGATGCAGGCTATCAGGTCTCCTTGGAAACCAGTGGCGCACGAGACATTGCAGAGGTAGACTCTCGGGTCATGGTGGTCATGGATCTTAAGACACCCGATTCCAACGAGTGCACTAAAAACCGCTTTGACAACATCCCTTACCTCAAAGCCACCGATCAAATCAAATTTGTCATCTGCAGCCGTGAAGATTATCTTTGGGCATGCGAAATCATCAAAAAATACCAGTTGACTGAGAAGGTCCAGATTCTTTTTTCACCGAGCTGGGAAGAAATGAATCCCACCACGCTGGCCGATTGGATAATACAGGATCAATTGCCTGTCCGCTTCCAGATTCAATTGCATAAAATTTTATGGAATGACGCCAAAGGCCACTAAGCGAAGGAGACTACCAATGCCCTGGTTTGCCCAAGCCCCAGCAAACATTGCACTGATTAAGTACATGGGAAAACAGGATGAGGGAAACAACATTCCTGATAATCCATCCCTGTCTTATACACTGAATAACCTCCTCACCAGTGTACAACTCGAACACCATCACGGCAAAGACGACATCTGGGAACCTTTGCCATTCCCTGGCCAAAAACCGTTCAGTCTTTCTGAACCGGCGCAGCAGCGCTACCTTAAACACCTCGCCTTTCTAAAAAAGAGCTTTGATTACGAAGGTGCGTTTCGCGTGCGTTCGTCAAATAATTTTCCTCATGGCAGCGGCCTTGCCAGCTCAGCCTCCAGTTTTGCAGCCCTGACCTTGTGTGCGGTGAAAGCCTTAAGCGAATTAAGCGGCAAACCGCTGCCGCCCATCGAAGATCAGGCAAAGCTAAGCCGTGTAGGCTCCGGTTCTTCCTGCCGCTCCTTTTTTTCACCCTGGGCCATTTGGGAGGGGGAGACGGTGAAGGGGATAGCATTACCCTACCAGGAGCTGATTCACCAGGTTGTGATTATCAGTCATGCCGAAAAGGAAGTGCCCTCAAGCCAGGCCCACCGTAGGATAAAAAGCAGCCCGTTTTATCCCAACCGCAGTCACCGGGCTTCAGACAACTTAAACGCCTTATTGAATGCCTTTCATGCGAAAGACTGGAAAAGCGCCTATGAAATTTGTTGGCGGGAATTTCAGGACATGCACCGTCTGTTTTCAACCTGCGAAAAACCCTTTACCTACATGACTGAACAAGGGGATAAAATCCTTAACGAATTGCAGGATTTTTGGCAGCGTGAGGGTGACGGCCCGCTGGTGACCATGGATGCAGGGCCAAACATCCATTTGCTCTACCGTGTCGATCAGGCAGACCTGGCCAGGCAATTCAAGCAGGATCATTTAGCAGGACATTACGATGTATTATGATTTTGACACAGCAACCCATGGTAAATGGATACTCGCTGGTGAGCATGCCGTCTTACGCGGCAAGGGCGCCCTGGTCTTTCCAATCAAGGAAAAAAAACTGTCCCTGCGATACACGCCCTCTCCCTCAAAACTAAGTGCGGACAGCGAAGGCAGCAGCGGTGCTGAAATGCGGATGTTGTTCTGGAGTGTTCTCGAGCATGGTCATCAACTCCTTGGGACGTCGCTTCATCAACTCACCGGGCATTTTCACCTGGACAGCAACATTCCTATCGGCGTGGGAATGGGCGCTTCCGCGGTTCTATGCGTGGCCATGGCGCGTTGGTTTGCCGCACAACAATTGATTCAATCAGAGGACATTGCCCGTTTTGCCCAACAACTGGAAAATTTATTTCATGGTCAAAGCAGCGGCCTGGACATTGCCGGTGTGGCAGCCAATAAGCCTGTTTTTTTTCAAAATGGCCGGGTTGAACCCGTTCAACAAAGGTGGCAGCCTCATTGGTATTTATCGTCATGCGGCCAAATTGGCATTACCTCGCATTGCATTCAACAGGTGAACTCCCTTTGGGCTAAAGATAAACAGCAGGCTCAACGGATTGATGCGTTAATGGAAGAGGCCGTCAATAAAGCTCGACAAGCGCTTGGCCGCGTCGATGACCATGCGTTGCCCTTACTGGCCGAGGCAATTCGTCTGGGTGGGGAGTGCTTTAAACAATGGGGATTAGTCAGTGAAACGCTGCACCAGCACATGGCCATGCTCTATGATCATGGGGCGCTGGCTGTCAAACCAACCGGCTCCGGCAGTGGCGGCTATGTATTGAGTTTATGGCAGACCCCGCCTGCTACTGTACCCGTTGAACTAATAAATGTTTAAAATTTTTGCAAATGCCTTGAGTACAAATCAACCACAGGTTACCATCATCATCAATTCATTCTGGCCCAGATGGTTAACTGACCCTGTCCGATAAGGAATCCTCATGTTTGAATGGCTTACCACCTATTTTTCTGGCACCAAAAAGAGACACGGCACGCTTGGTACTGTTCATGACAAATCAATCGCCCAACCATTAGAAAAAAAAATCGCAGATAAACAAGACTATCCGCCAAACGGTAATGCCGCTTCCACCGACGTACCGCCGACACAGCCTCCATCAAAAAAGCAGCAGAATTCCTATGTTTACATATGGCTTAAAACCTTAAATGGGCCAGGACATGCCGCGATTCAAATTGGCGGTTCAGAACCTAAACTCAATGCCGGTGATGAAGGCGATTATGGCAGCATCCACCCCCAAAACCTTCCCTCCATGGGCCCACTGGCTGTCCTGCCGCTTAAAGCCGATATGGCGGAATCATTGACGCAGGATATGCTATTGGAAGCCAGCGCCGATCAAAAAATGGTTACAAACGACATGGATACACCCCCGTTTTTCACACAGGAAGAGAGAATGCCCAAACAACCGGATTTGACATTCGAAATTGATCATCTTGATACCAACGCCATGCATCAACGGCTTCAGCAGCTCAAAGCAGACATTGCTGAAGGTCGCATGCGTTACCAATTACTGCCCCGGGTTGATGTAGCCCGATTTTTTCAGGACACGCCTCATTTCATTGCTTATGATCCCATCGATATTCATTTGCAGATGGTGAAACAGCGGCAATTGCCTGCCCCGCCGTCTAAGGTAACCAATTGCAGCACACTGGTGGCTGATGTTTTAAATGCCGGGGGAGCCAGCATTCAAACGAATAAACCCTGGGGAATTACGCCTGACAGCCTCGCGGATGCGCTTCAGCATTCAGGCGCTAAATTAAACTGAGAGCCAGGCTATTCACCCGTCTGCGAACGGGTGAATAGCCAATCATTACAGGCTGGAGGAGAAAGGCGTGGGTGCGCCTGGGAAACTCGAAGGCGTCTCAGCGGTTGACGTCTGGCTGTCGAAGAACCGGCCGGTAAACTCCTTCTTGTCCATGCGGGTAAAACCAGTATTTTCCAACCTCGGTGTATAAAAAGAAGGCACTAAAGTCTCAGGTACTTCCACACCAGCGCCACGCAACACTTCTCCCACGGTGGAAGTGCAATTATGAACCTCGACGGGTTCGACAACATGGGAATGATTCGGGTAAACAACTATACCGCACATGTCCTCCGGGGGATGCACGCCTAAATGCTCCTGGTAGCGTCTGATGGTTTTATGAGCACTTTTATGCGCTTCAAACAGTCTGGAAGTCATGGTGGCAAGGGGATTGAATCGACCAAATACACCATACATCGTATGCCCATTGGAAGCACGATGTTCAATCTGCTGTTGGGTGGCTTTGGCTTCTTTATAGGCTGTTTCATCCACGGACTTCAACAGCACATGATCCGATTCATCCAAATCCTGTTCATGCGTTGTCGCCAACATAGCCCGCACCGGAACAGAGCCAAAAAGCATGCCGTTAATCAAAGAACCCACCGGGCCAGGATAAATGCTGGTGTGCGTGACTTTGGTTTCGCCATCCGCTTTTTTTTTCACGGTACAAACAGAGGCATGGCCAGGACCTTCTTTGGTGTCTTTAATAAACACGCCGATAAAATGTTGATCATCTCTCGTTTCTTCTGATTTAGTCTGCATAGTACCTCCCTGCGCCAGAGCCTTTGCTTTAAAGGACTAAGACGGCATTTAACGAAGCGGTTATTTTATTGCCTGAACATTACGTAAACCTTAAGGAAAGGCGACATCTGCGCATTTAATTGGCGAATTGTTATTTCCTTTGATTTTATTTGAGCGCAGACAGCCTCTTGCCGAAGCCTGATTTAGGTTTTATCTCGTTATGAATTTAGGTAAAATCAACTTATTCTTTGCACTATGACAATTGAGATGAACAGGAATAATCGGAAAAAAAACAGGCATGCGATTTTTTCTGTCGGGTTGCTTTTAGCAACACTGTCGTTGGCCGGGTGTCTGGATCTGGCGACTACCCGGAGCACCATTGCAGGGAAATCCAATGAGAGCAACCAGGCGGCGAGAGTGTATGTCATGCGGGGCGGTCTGGGAGGCATCTTCAGCACCGGCATGAATCAACTGCAGGCTACTCTTGAAAAAAAACATCACATTAAAACGGAAAGTACGGTTTGGTTTCGATCCAGTGAATTAGGCAGAAGCATCGTGCAGCAATACCGCGCCGGCCATTTACATCCCCCGGTTATCCTAGTCGGCCACTCCCTGGGCGCCAATGACCAGATTAAAGTAGCCCGTATCTTAAATGCCGCCAATATTCCGGTCGCTTTGTTGATTACCGTCGATGCCGTATCGCCTTTAGCCGTACCGCCCAACGTCAAGCATGTGATTAATCTTTACAAGCCGTCTTTTGTTCCCATGTTTAGTGGCCTTCGCGTCAAGGCTGCCGATCCTCGGTATACCCAGGTGGATAACATCGACGTCACCACCTTAAAAAACGTCGGCGTTAACCATTTCACCATTGAGAAAAACAAAGAGATTCAACAGCTCATGCTGAATAATATTCTGGCTGTCATGCACAAGTCTCAAAAGACTCGACAGCACTAACATTTTAAATTGAAATAAGTATTTTTATGAAACCAGGTAATGATTCACCCAGTATTTGTGTGGTGGGCGCAGGCCCAAGCGGTATCACAACGGCTAAAAATTTACTCGAGCAGGGGTTAACCAATTTTCAGGTTTTTGAAAAAAACGCACGTCTCGGAGGCAACTGGGTGTTTGATGAAAACAACCAGCATTCCAGCGTCTATGAAACCACGCACATCATCAGTTCCAAATACCTTTCACAATTCGAAGACTTCCCCATGCTGCCGGGATACCCGGAATACCCCTCCCATCAGCAAATTCTGACCTATTTTGAAAAATATGCCGAGCATTTTGGGATTGGTGAATACATCGCCTTCAATACCACCGTTGAAAAAATACAGTTGCGACAGGATAAAAAATGGCAGGTCATTTATCGCAATCAGGACGGATTACATGAGCGCGAGTTTGATTACTTGCTGATTGCCAATGGTCACCATTGGGATCCGCGCATGCCGGAATACCCCGGACAGTTTAGCGGCGAGATCCTCCATGCCCATCATTATAAAAAAGCAGCACCCTTTAAAGACAAGCGGGTTCTGGTTGTCGGCGGCGGCAATTCCGCCTGCGATATTGCCGTAGAAATCTCACGTCTGTCCCCCAAAACCTGCATCAGCATGCGCCGGGGTCAGCATATTTTTCCGAAATTCATTTTTGGCAAACCGACGGACATCGCCTTTAACAAAATCCGCTGGATACCCGATTGGCCCAAACAGCTTCTGGCTGCGGGTATTATCCGCATCCTGCAGGGCCGCTACCCGAAATACAAATTACAAAAGCCGCATTGCAGGCCCTTGGCCATTCATCCCACCATCAATTCTGAATTGCTTTATTTTATTCGTCACGGCAAAATTTTTCCGAAGCCGGGCATTGCCCGTTTTGAAGGCAACACTGTGCATTTTGTGGATGGCCGTCAGGATGAGTTTGATGTGATCATTTTTGCCACAGGCTACCAAATCAGTTTCCCTTTTTTTGACAAAGCGTTTCTTGATTACAGCCAGCTGACCCACATTCCGCTTTACCGCAAGATGATGCATGCCACCTGGGATAATCTGTATTTTATTGGCTTGTTTCAGCCACAGGGATGCATCTGGCCTCTGGCGGACTACCAGGCCAAAATTGCGGCCAAAATCATCGCCGGTACCTTGCCCCGTCCCGCGGATTTGAGTACTAAAATCAGCCGGGAAATCAAAGCGTCCCGCTCCCGTTTCAAGACCAGTGTACGTCATGCGCTGGAAGTGGATTATCAGAAATTTCGCAGGCAACTGAAACGCGAATTAAAAAAAGCAACATCAGATCTTGGGGAATGACGGGATAAGCCTCCCTCGGTGTGCCCGGTCACAGAGGGGGGGGAGATAAAATACGCCACATGGCGCTGTCCCCAATCCAGCATAACAATGCTTAGATGGTCGCCCCAGGACGAATTACTCTACAAACTGATAATACACTTCGTCATTTTTAATCATGCCCAGTTCATACCGGGCCTGCTCTTCCAGGGCCTGCTCACCACTTTTGAGCTCGAGGATGTCGGCTTCAATGGCGCGATTGCGAGCAGCCACTTTTTTATTTTCTTTTTGCTGTTCGACTATTTTTTGCTCAAGTTGTCGCCACTGTAAAACACTGCCATCGCCTAGCCACAATTTGTATTGCAGGCCGATGAGTGCCAGTATCAAAATGACCACAATGGATCGCATGGATTAGCCAGAAAGAATTGTTTTCTTCATTATACACGCGCAAGTGACCGTTTGGCGAGAATTTGTACCTTTTCGATGGGCTTATCCGATCCTTTTACCTAAGCTTTTGATTTTTAATTTTTTCCCTGAGTTTGGCTGCCGGTTAATTCTGGCAGCCAGAATACCAAACCCTCTCTTAGCCCCTGGCCAAGGCCGTTTTTCCGGCATAGGGTAATTTTGCCAACTCATCAATTCTTAATAACTGGTTGTACTTCGCCACTCGATCCGTGCGGCATAGGGAACCGGTTTTAATTTGGCCGCACCCCGTGGCGACAGCCAAATCAGCAATAAATGCATCTTCCGTTTCGCCGGAGCGATGCGACATAATGCAGCGATACTGGTTCGCCTGCGCCAAACGAATTGCCTCACGCGTCTCAGTTAAAGTGCCGATTTGATTGAGTTTGATTAAAATGGCATTGGCCAGTTTCTGATTAATCCCCTGCTGCAGGATGGCTGGGTTTGTTACGAACAAATCATCGCCAACCAATTGGATTTTCTCGCCCAATGCAGCAGTTAGACGCTGCCACCCTGCCCAATCGCTTTCATCAAGACCGTCTTCGATACTGACAATGGGGTAGCTATCCACCAACTCCTGGTAATAAGCAATCAATCCATCACTATCCAGTTGCTTATGATCCGAGGCGAGATGATACACTTCATTGGTGTAAAGTTCGGACGCAGCGACATCGAGGGCAAACACCATGTCACGGCCTAACTTGAATCCAGCCGTTTCCACAGCCTGCGATAACACATCCAGTGCCTGACGATTTGATTTTAAATCGGGTGCAAAACCGCCCTCATCGCCAACGGCCGTGTTTAAACCCAGCTTTTTGAGGACCGATTTCAATACATGGAAGGTTTCCGTGCCCATCTGCAACGCCGTCGTAAAATCAGGCGCACCCACCGGCATAATCATGAACTCCTGAATGTCAACGTTATTGTCGGCATGGGCTCCGCCATTGAGTACATTCATCATGGGGACCGGCATGGTCATCATTTCACCTTGGTTTAAGGCGACAAACAATGGCTGCTGTCTGGCCTGGGCATAGGCGCGGGCGCACGCCAAAGACACCGCTAAAATGGCATTGGCGCCGAGGCGTGACTTATTTTCCGTGCCATCGAGTTGGCAGAGTTGCTGATCAATGGCTTCCTGTCTATCCACTGACATGCCTTTTAAGGCCTGGTTTATTTCCTGATTAATATGACCAACCGCACGCCGCACGCCTTTGCCCAGATAACGATTGGGCTCGCCATCCCGTAATTCGCAGGCTTCACGGCTGCCTGTAGACGCGCCAGAGGGAACACAGGCTCGGCCCATGAGCCCATTTTCAAGATAAACATCGGCTTCAACGGTGGGATTTCCCCGTGAATCAAGAATTTCACGCCCTGAAATACTGGCAATTTGCATCATCATCCTCTTGCTGTCTGCTCATTAGGAGGATCATTGTTTTGCCATTGGTTTCTCTTGTCAAGTTAACAGACTGAAAAACGTGTTATCTACGTTGATATTTCTTATAAGGAGCAATAAAAATCATCACAACCCAGGCAATAAAGCTCACTATCGTACTCCACAAGGCCGCCGTGTACAGCGCTCTTAGTCCCGGATTGGCTTTTTTTACAATGGTAAACTGCGATAAATAGATGGTTTCACAGGCCCCATTACCGGTATCATCGCGGCTGACGCTGGTTCCACGTTTAAAGCGGGTGTCCTGATTGGCATACTCAGCCAGCACGCCGCGCAGACGAATCTGATCGCCAACTTCAGCCTGCATCAATGCTCTTTTAATGGCCAGATTGTCCGTAAGCAAATGATTGTTAGACAAAGCATTGCCTTTAAACAGTTCTCCGGTCTGACGGTCTGACCAGGACACCCAGCACGTCCAGCTGTCGCTGTTGAACTGCACTTTTTTATAAACCCCGGTACGGACATTGTCGCCCCACACCACGCAAAGATCGCGAAGATTAATAAAATCCTGCCAGCGCTTATGATGCCAGATATCCCCAAAACCATCCGAATTGTTATACGACACCACCACCCCGTTCAATTGGTATTCATACTGCGGACGAATAACATAATGCTGATGATTCACGCTTAGAGTAAACGCTTTCTGGCTGGTTGGTTCCTGCAGGGGCGGCGACAGCGTGGTCATATCATAATAACCCGGCTCGGGTAATCGATCCTTTAATAAATAAGTTGCCGTTAACACCAGTAGGCTTAGGAAAAACAACATTCGGCAATACTTTTCGGTGGTTAGTGAAATCAAATTGCCCCCGCCTATTCCTTGTTAATCCCCGAACTTTTCTTCGAGAGGATCTTAACCTTGATGTAGAGCGTTGAATTTTGCGCAAAAGGTGTTCCTGCGCGAATGACTTCCGTTCCCGGCTCCGCCGGGGCACTACCCTGCGCACTGGCCAGAGCGACCCATTGATCAAGGGGAATCAGCATGGTCGTTTCCACTTTCTGTTCATGAAACACCTGATTACTCATGTTACTGGTCTGCTCCCGAACCCGTTTGATTACTATTTTCACTCGATTGCCCTGCAGAATCGGTTCAATAAGCAAGCCGCTTTGCACCAGCCGGCGATCGAAACTGACGCCTGTCCATAATCCCAGACCCACTGAACGAATCACCGGCTGATTTTCACCCGTACTGACAAAGGCTGATTCACCGTTCATCACGGTAATGGATTGGCGGCGACGCTGGTTGATTTGGGAAGGGGTACTGATGGTCATGGTTTGGCCGTCCTGAGTGGATAACCAATCAGGGTCACCCTGAAAAACGGTAATTTCAAACACCACGGGCGGTGTATCGAGTTTATGAAGTATCACGCGAAGCGTCGTCAGGGTATCGGGCGACACCTTGACAATTAAGGTTTGTCTTGTACCCGTAACCTGCTCCCCCGCTTTCAAGAGCGGTTTAATCAATGGAATCACCTCGGCGGCATTCTGATAATGCAGCTCAATCACCTTGGTTATCATTGGCTCTGCAAAAACGCTGCCGACAACCAGTGAGAACAACAGATACCATTTTTTCATGATGCCCACTCCTGTGAGATATTATTAGTGTAGCAGGACAAATGCCCGAATCGCGCGAATTTTGCAGTAATGGTTTAGTTCTTACAAAAGTTTCGCTATAATCAGCCCAACTCTTCCAGCGTGCATAATGACTATGGGTAGCATATTTAATATGTTTGGGCCTTCTCCAATCCGGCCTATCGAACAGCACATGCGAAAAACCTATCATTGTGCCAAGCAGCTGCATCCTTTTTTTGAGGCGGTACTCAAACTGGACTGGCCTGCCGCTGCAGCCATCAAAGAGAAAATTTCCCAAATTGAAAAAGAAGCCGATTTAATCAAGCGCGACCTGCGTCTGCATTTACCCACTGGCCTTTTTCTTCCTGTGTCCCGTACCGATCTTCTTGAACTCCTCAGTGCCCAGGATCGTATTGCCAACCGCACTGAGGACATTGCCGGGCTCATCGTCAGCCGGCAAATGGTGATTCCTGAAGCCCTTTCTTCAGTCTTCATGCCTTTTCTGGAGCGATGCCTTGATGCCGCCAAACAAGCCTGCAAAGCCATCAATGAACTTGATGAATTGCTGGAAAGCGGTTTTCGCGGCAGCGAAGTCAAAATTGTTGAGGAAATGATTGTCACCCTCGATGAAATTGAACACGACAGCGACGAAAAGCTTGCTGACATCCGTCACCGCATTTTTGAGTTGGAAAAAGAACTGCCCGCGCTCGAGATTATTTTTCTCTACAAGCTGGTTCAATGGATTGGTGACTTGGCAGATTATGCTCAAACAGTCGGCGGCCGTTTACAGATTTTAATTGCCCGGTAATTTTGTCTATGGATTATTCTATTTATCTGTTATTTGCTGCGCTTGCGCTTTGTTTTTTAATGAATTGGGGCGTGGGCGCCAATGATCTCGCCAACGTCATGAGTACAACCATGGGTTCCAAAGCGGTTACTGTCCGCCAGGCCATGTTCATTGCCATTGTGTTTGAGTTCGCCGGCGCTTTTCTGGGCGGCAGCGGCGTGACTGAAACCATGCGTGACGGCATCATTACCAGCAGCGAGTTATCCAGCCAGCCCTTAATACTCATTGAAGGCATGCTGGGCGTCTTACTGGCCTGTACCGTATGGATGAATCTGGCCAGCTATCTTGGCGTACCCGTATCGATTACCAATGCCCTGGTGGGTTCCATGGTAGGATTCGGTGCCGTGGTACTCGGCCCTGAAGCCATTCAATGGAGCCAGGTTTACCATATTGCCATTGGCTGGGTTACGTCGCCGCTGATTGCCGGTATTACCGCGTATACCCTGTTTATCAGCATTCAGCAAACCATTTTTGTCAAATCTGACCCGTTGGAGAAAGCCAAGCTTTACATTCCCATTTACCTGTTTTTAGTCGGATCGGTTCTGTCGTTCATTACCGTCTTTAAAGGCTTAAATCATTTTGATATCCATTTGAATTTAAAGCAGGATTTGGCAGTTACCCTGGCGACCAGCATCACCATCACCATCATTGGGGTTCTTTTCATTAAACGCATCCCTGAAATGCCGCGAATTCGCCGCCGGGAACGCTTCATTCAGGTGGAAAAGTATTTTGCCGTGCTCATGGCCTTAACCGCTTGCGCCATGGTCTTTGCCCACGGCTCCAATGACGTGGCCCTGGCTGTCGGGCCGCTGACTATTGTCCATAGCCTGGTCATGCATCCGGATAATTCGTTTGCAGCGACCAATTACCCGGCCTGGATTATTTTTCTGGGTTGTTTTGGCGTCGTAACCGGATTTCTCATGTATGGGCGCCGCGTCATCGAAACGGTAGGCAGTTCCATTACCGCCTTAACACCCAGCCGCGCATTCGCTGCGACTTTGGCTGCCGCGACAACCGTGGTTGTCGCAACCAGCACGGGAATCCCGGTCTCCGCAACTCAGACGCTGGTGGGCGCCGTCTTAGGGGTGGGGTTGGCACGCGGTATTGGCGCGTTGAATTTAATTGTGATTCGTAATATTTTTATGTCCTGGGTACTGACTCTGCCGGCGGCGTCATTGCTGACCATCATGGCTTACAAGCTGTTGCACTTGATGATTGGTTAATGCCCCTCACAAGTCACTGAACAAACGGACTGTCTCTAAAAATCACGCCAGATTTCGCTTTCTACTTCAGGCAAATCGGGATTATCACGCAGGGCATTGAGGCGCTCGTATTTCCTGATTTCTTTCAATTGCGATGCTGATTTTTCATGATCGGCGTCAAATTGATACAAAAATTTGTCTATTGGGCTGACATAGGCTTTATCAAGGTCATGTTTGTTCATAATGAATCCTACAAAATTTAGCGAACCATTTTAGCGGTTTTTATGGTAAGTTACCATTGATTATACATTAACTCAGGGATTATCCGTATGACCATTAAAAAAGCCGAGTTGCATGTTCATCTGGAAGGAACCATCAGCCCGCAATTGGCGCAAAAGCTGGCCAACCGCAATCAGCTGCAATTGCCAGCCGGCCTCATTAATGCCAATGGCACCAGTTACAACTACGGCGATTTCATGGATTTTTTAAAAGCCTATGATCAGATTGCCGCCCTTATTGCCTCTCCTCAGGATTACTATGATGTAACCTTTGAATACCTCAAAGACAGTGCCTTAGGCGGCGGCATTTATACCGAAATGATGTATTCGCCCGATCACGCGGAAATGGTCAGCGGCATTCCATCGAGTGAACACCTGAAAGCCATTCAGCAAGCCATTGACGATGCCGAACATCAACACGGCATTGTCGGGCGTATCATTATCACGGCGGTGCGTCATTTCGGCGAAGAAGCCGCGGTAAAGGTGGCAAAACAAGGCATTAAGGAAGATTTACCCTGCATCGTGGGTTTTGGCCTCGGCGGTGATGAAGTCAACTATCCTCCCAAACGCTTTGCCGAAGCTTATCAGATTGCAGTCGATGGCGGCCTTCAGGCCACGGTGCATGCCGGAGAATTTGCCTCGGCGGATGGCATGAATGAGGCCATGGATTATTTGCCGATTAAACGCATTGGCCATGGCGTGCAGAGCATTCATTCGCCTGAAACCATCGCACGCCTCAAAGACAACCAGATTGCGCTTGAAATCTGCCCATCCAGCAATGTGCGGCTTGGCCTCTTTAAGGATATCCCCAATCACCCCATACGCCGTCTTAAGGATGCCGGATTGATGTTAAGCATCAATTCCGATGATCCGCCCTTTTTTAATACCAACCTGGCCAATGAGTACGAGCGTGTACAGCAGACCTTCCATTACTCGGATAACGACATGCTTCATTTTACACGCATGGCCCTTGAAACCGCCTTCGTTGATGAGGCGACGCGCAAAAGACTCTTGCAGCATTTGAATTAGAAGTTCGGAGAAAGAGAGCTTTGTAAACTGATTTGGCTGTTCCTGTAAAGGCAGGAACAGCCTGATAACATGAACATGTTGATATTGGCAGTATAACGCGCTGAAGCTGAATCGCTTATGCCCTGGCGGGCATAAGGCTTAGGCAGACACTTCTTCCATGTATTGACGCAGTTTTTTCATGGCATTTTTTTCCAGCTGACGCACGCGTTCAGCGGAAACGCCGTATTTATCAGCGAGATCATGCAGGGTGACTTTGTCATCGGCTAACCAGCGTTGCTGTAGAATGTCCTGGCTGCGCTCATCCAGGCAGTCGAGCGCTTGGAATAACTGATCGCGTCCCTGAACCCCGCTGCGCTCCTGTTCAATCAGCAGAGCCGGATCATTACTGCTGTCATGCAGATAATGCACGGGGGCTTTAAACGCCTCATCGTCCTCGTCATTGGCTGAAGCGTCATAAGACGCATCCATGGCATTCAAGCGCTGTTCCATCATCACCACGTCTTCGCGGCTGACACCCAGATCATTGGCCACCGCATCAATTTCCTCGCTGTTAAACCAGCCGAGGCGTTTTTTCATTTGTCTTAAATTAAAGAACAGCTTGCGTTGTGCTTTGGTGGTCGCGATTTTCACGATGCGCCAGTTACGCAACACGTATTCATGGATTTCCGCTTTAATCCAGTGAACGGCAAACGAAACCAAACGGACTCCCATTTTGGGGTCAAACCGCTTGACGGCTTTCATTAAGCCAATATTACCTTCCTGAATTAAGTCGTTTAAGGGTAAACCGTAACCCAGATAGCCTCGGGCTACCCGAACGACATAGCGTAAATGTGCCAGCACGAGCTGACGGGCGCTCTCAATGTCGCCTTCGCTATGGTATTTTTCAGCATAGTTCAATTCTTCTTCAGCAGAAAGCATCGGAATCTGATTGACCCGATAAATGTACGCATCAATACTGCCTATAGGCAAATTTAACGATGCCAATTGCAGTTGTTGACTCATAGGGTACTTCCTCCAGTTATCAAAACCATAACAGGGTTAATGAACTGTCTGTCGGTTTCCTTACAGACAGCCTTATTATACACGAATTTAAACGGTTATTGAATTTAACCCATCAATTAAGTATAGATTGTTTTTTGTACAATTCAAATACTTTTAATAGATTAAACTTTGCTAGTATCTGTTGATGCGGGTTAATCTCACTGCCACTTCCATTGACGCAATAACTTAAAAACCATTATAGAACCATCAAATGACTAGAAATTACCTTGAATCTTAGAATTAACTTATAATGAGGATATATTTTGTTTAATCTATGGCAAGCCCATTATTAGAAGTGAGGATACAGTTGCCCAAAATTCTCCTCTCAGATATTAGACATGATAAATCTGGTTTTGAAGAACTTACCAATTTATATGCTAAAGCAAAAGAGTATACTTTTGAAACCATTCAAATTGACATGAGCACCACAGCCTGGCTTGATGCAGATATGTGCTCATCATTTGGAGCCATACTCTATCATGTGACAAGTAACCTCAATAATGTCGACTTAGTTAATTTACAGCCACAGGTAGAAAGCATTTTGTTGAAGAATAGATTTCTTAGCCATTATGGTAAAAAAAGCATCGTTGATAGCTGGAAAACCACGATAAAATATCGTCATTTTGACGTTAAAGATGGGCGTTCATTTGCAGAATATGTAGAAAGTGAATTTATTGACCGAGACGAAGTACCTAAGATGTCTATTGGACTGAAAAAGAAATTCAAAGAAAGTATTTTTGAAATATTTAGTATTCGGTGCTCCACTCAAAAACGAAACTAGGGATTTTCACCTGTGGTCAATTTTTCCCAAAACGTAATAGCTTAAATTTTTCTATTTCCGATCTAGGTATAGGGATTCGCACGAATATTAAAGAAAGCATAGGTATTAATTTGCAGGCTGATGAGGCAATTGTTTGGGCTACGAGAGGTAGTAATACTACAAAAAAAGGCGAAATTCCTGGGGGACTGGGACTCAAACTGTTATGCGAATTTATTGATTTAAATGGTGGTAGAATACAGATAGTCTCAGAAAATGGGTATTTTTGTAGAGAAAATAGCTCATATAGGGCAAGTCAATTGCTACACCCATTTCCTGGTACAGTAGTAAATATTGAAATTGCTACCCATGATGATGTTTCCTACACTTTATCAGAGGAAATATCACCCACTGATATATTTTGAGGACTAATAATGAAATCAACTATTACAATTTCAGTATACGAAATTGTTGGCAGTCCCTTATGTGTTGCCGCTGATGATGGGCAAAAAGTTTATGAGCGGATTTGCCCAGCATTAAGAGAGGAACGAAAAATTGAACTTTCTTTTCTCAATGTGCAGCTTTTGACATCAGCATTTTTAAATGCAGCTATTGGTCAATTGTATGGTGAGTTTAGTGAAACACAGATACCCAAGTTATTAAGCGTCACAGATTGTAATAAGGATGATTTAAGGTTATTGAAACGTGTAGTAGATACTGCCAAGCAATATTTTAAAAATCCCAAAAAATTTAAAGATTCTTTAAAAGAAGCTGGGGAAATAGATGAAGAATGTACAAAACATAGATAACTATAATTTTAAACCCTCTGATAATGTGATTTTAGATACAAATATTTGGCTATATAACAATGGTCCCCAACCTCCTAATGAACCATACGTGGGCATATACTCACGAGCACTTTTTAAGATTTTAAATGCCAAATGTCAAATCTTTATTGATGCATTAATCCTTTCTGAATTTATAAATAGGTATTCAAGGATTAAATATAGGTTGCATTTGGATGCACATCAATTAAAGGAGAAAGACTTATCCTTTAAAGACTTCAGAAAAACTTCAGATTTTACAACTATTGCATCCGATATAGGATCGGATGTTCGAAAAATATTAAGATTTTGCAAATGCATTGAAAGTGGTTTTGAATTGTTAGACATTAATCAAGTTATGTCAGAGTTTGAGCAAGGAAACACTGATTTCAATGATCAAATTTTGTCTGAGCTGTGCAAAAACAAGGGAATTACCTTTGTTACTCATGATAGTGATTTTTGTAACTCTCATATTCACATTTTGACAGCGAATACTAAATTATTACAACGTACCTCATAACCTATAAGTTATCATCCCTAACATTGATTAGAATAGAGACCGCTTACGGCAGCCTCTAAACATTTTAATGATAAGGCTCTATCGCCGCCAACTGCCTTTTGACCGACAATCGCGCCCCCAACCAACCGAGAAGGATGGCCGCAAAAACGATGAGATAAGCCTGCTTGACCGACAAGCCAAGCAGCGGGTAGTGCATTTGATAGGATGAAGCCAACTCCTGAACGGCGACCGCGATGCTTAGCATGAAAATATTAACCAGCAACACGGCAAAGATAGCCCCGACCAGACCATACCAGACCCCGGAATACAGAAAAGGACGGACAATAAAGGCATCGGTGGCGCCGATCAGTTTCAGAACCTGAATTTCCTCATGACGGTTATGAATGGCTAAACGCAGGGTGTTGCCAACGATAAGGACTACCGCGCAGGCAAGCAGCGCCATTAAGGCATGTGCCGTTTTGGAGGCAAACCCGAGAATGGCATGAAGCCGGGTTACCCATTCAATGTCAAGCTTGGCCTGCTCCACGTCGGGTAAGGCCTTCAAGCGGGCATAGAGCTGATCCACCTTAAGCGGTGTGTCTATCCCCACCGCCGGAATCACCTCAATCACTGCCGGCAGAGGATTTTCAGGAAGGTAGCGCATGATGTCATTCATCCCTTCCTGTTTTTGCAGTTCCTGCATGCCTTCTTCCGGTGTTTTCAGGGTGGCGTGGCCGACTCCCTCGGTTTCCTGAATCTGAATCAGGGTTTTATTTTGATCCGCTGCGGTTAAAGGCTGTTTTAAATAAAGAGAGATGTGGCCGCCACGCTGCCAATCGGCGGTCAATTGATTCAAGCTGTCGCTGAAAACCCAAAAGAGCGCAGGAAGAGCCAGGGCAATGGCGATCACAATCACCGTCATCATCGTCGCCAGCGGGCGGCGACAGAGAAAATTAAAGCTGTTGGTTGCTGCCTGCAGGTGATAGGCTGCCTGTGCGCGGATGCTTTTTAACATACCCGCCCTCCCTTCAACATGATGATACGATGCCTCATGCCGGCTATCAGAGCCAAATCATGGGTAGCAATCAAGACACTCACCCCCACCTGATTAAACTGTTCAAACAGTCTCATGATTTCCGATGATAGGCTGGGGTCTAAGTTTCCAGTCGGTTCGTCAGCCAGCAGCAAGGCAGGCTTATGCACAACAGCCCGGGCAATCCCGACACGCTGCTGCTCCCCGCCGGACAGATGAATGGGTTGCATTTTTTCCTTAGTCAATAAGCCGACCATGTCCAGCGCTGCATGCACACGCTTGGCGATCATGGCGGGTTGCACGCCCTGAATCTGCAAAGGCAAGGCAACATTATCAAACACGGTGCGATCATTTAGAAGGTTGGGCGATTGGAACGTAATGCCCAGACTGCTGCGATAATAAGCGATTTCCCGTTTTTTAAGCTGGTTAAGCCGCACGCCATTGACCGTCAGCTGCCCGGAAGACGGGGACTCCAGCTTGGCAATTAATTTAAGCAGCGTGCTTTTGCCCGCTCCCGAATGACCGGTAATAAAGGCCATCTCGCCTTTCTGCAGGGTAAAGTCAACCTGACTTAGCGCTTCAAAGCCGCCGGGATAACGTTTGCTCACTTGATCGAATTTAATCATCATTGAATATGGCTCTGACAAATTGTTCTGCGTCAAAGGGACGTAGATCGTCAATCCCTTCACCAATCCCCAGATAACGAAATGGTATCCCTAATTCATTGGCAATGGCAAACAGTATTCCTCCTTTTGCCGTGCCGTCGAGTTTCGTCATGGTAATTCCGGTTAAACCGATGGCCTGATGGAATTCACGTGCCTGATTAAGTGCATTTTGCCCAATACTGGCATCCAATACCAGCATTGTTTCATGCGGCGCCTGGGGTTCAAGCTTCTGAAGCACCCGTTTGACTTTTTTCAACTCGTCCATCAGATTGCCCTGCGTATGCAGACGCCCCGCCGTGTCGGCAATCAGAATATCAATACCACGCGCTTTAGCCGCCTGCAACGCATCATAAATGACAGACGCGCTGTCCGCGCCGGTATGCTGGGCAATGACCGGAATCTGGTTACGCTCCCCCCAGACCTGTAATTGTTCAACCGCCGCGGCGCGAAAGGTATCGCCAGCGGCCAGCATGACTTTTTTCCCCTGCTGCTGGAACTGCCTGGCCAGCTTGCCAATGGTGGTGGTTTTTCCAGCGCCATTGACCCCAACCGTTAAAATAACAAACGGGGTACCCTCATTGGTCTGCGGGATTAAAGGCTGGCTTTTTGCCGCCAGCAAGGCGGTGAGACGCTCCTTCAGCAGCCCAAACACGGCCTCTCCGTCTGCCAGCTGTTTGCGGGCAAGGCTCTCACTTACCTGCTTCAACACAGCCTGTGACGTCTCAATGCCCAGATCCGCACTGAGGAGCAGGGTTTCGATATCCTCCATCAGCGACGCGTCAAGTTCCTTGCGGCCAAGCAGCAGACGGCCAATGCCCTCGCCCAATTGATGGCGGGTTTTGCTCATGCTTTGCTTCAGGCGGGCGTAGAATCCCGGTTTGCTCTGCGTCTCGTTGTCAGCAGGCAGCGCCTGTCCCGCGTCGGTGGGCAACTTTTCTACAGTCAAATCCTCGCCCTGTGCTGCATCAGCCGCAGACGGTGGCGTGGTCCCATCCTGATTTCTTTTAAACCATTTAATCATAAGGTGTACAAAACGAAGGAAATGTGAAATTCTATCACTTTTTTTGGTTCGGAGTTAATCCATGCGGCTTGCATTATTGCTTTTTTGCGCTGCTTTATCCTCTTATGCGGCTGACAATGTTCATCAGTACACCCTGGATAACGGCTTGAAAATTGTTGTCAAGGAAGATCACCGCGCGCCCGTGGCCGTGACAATGATTTGGTACAACATTGGCTCGGCGGATGAGCCGGGCGGGATCACCGGCGTTTCACATGCGCTGGAACACATCATGTTTAAAGGGACAGAAAAATACCCCCTGGGCACCTTTTCGAAAACCATTGCCAATGTCGGCGGGGAAGAAAATGCCTTTACCAATTATGATTACACCGCCTATTTTGAAAAAATAGCCGCGTCGCAATTACCGACAACCTTTGAACTCGAAGCCGATCGCATGCGCAATCTGCTGCTTGATAAAGACGAATTCGCCAAGGAAATGAAAGTCATCCAGGAGGAACGCCGCCTGCGTACGGACGATAATCCCCAGGCGTTAACGTTTGAACGTTATCTCGCGGCGGCTCACCTGGCCGATCCTTACCATCACCCGGTGATTGGCTGGATGAGCGACATTAAACAAATGAATATCGAGGATTTAAAATCCTGGTATCAAAATTTTTACGCACCCAACAATGCCACCCTGGTGGTGGTCGGCGATGTCAACGCCGACAAGGTGTATGAACTCGCCAAACTGTATTTTGGTCAGATTCCAAGACGGCCTGACTTCATTCGTAAACCTCAGCAGGAGCCGCCAGCCTTAGGCACCAAGTCGGTTGAAATCCATGCGCCAGCTAAACTGCCCATGCTGATGTTCGGCTACAGCGTGCCCAGTGTAAAAACAGCCGAAAACGAGTGGGAGCCTTATGCCCTGGAAGTCATTGCGGCGATTCTTGACGCCGGTGAGAGCGCCCGTTTCGCACGCAATCTGGTGCGCGGTTCGCACGTGGCCAGCAATGTTGATGTTTACTACGATCTTTATACCCGTTACCAGACGCAGTTTACACTGTTTGGTATTCCAACCCAGTCGCACAGCATTGCAGAACTGAAAGCCGGGATACTGAAAGAGTTGCAGCGTCTGCAGAAAGAACCGGTCAGCGCCCAGGAACTGCAACGGATAAAGACCCAGATCATTGCTCAGAAAACCTTTGAAAAAGACTCTATCTTTGGTCAGGCCATGGAAATTGGCGTTCTGGAAACCTTAGGCCTGGGCTGGAAAACCGCCGATGTCTACACGGATAGAATCAACAGCATTACTCCCCAACAGATTCAGGACGCGGCAAAAAAATACTTCCGCGCTGAATCCATGACTGAAGCCCAGTTATTCCCAGTGTCCCAACCTGAGAGACGATAATGAAACGATTGTTTTTGATTGCCTTCCTTTTTTCATGCGCCGCTGCGACAGAGGCTAATACATTCAAGACCAAAAAATGGGAAACCAGCCATGGCGCCAAAGTGGTCTTTTATCAGGCGAAAGAAGTACCGATGCTGGACATCAATGTCGCCTTTGCCGCCGGCTCCGCTTACGATGACCGGCAATTTGGCCTGGCTTCGCTGACGGCCAGCATGCTCGATCAGGGCAGCGGCCGCCTGGATGCCTCGCAGATTGCAGAAACCATCGCAGACACCGGGGCCCAGTACAATTATGAAACCAGCCGGGACATGGCGGTATTCCGTTTGAAGACTCTGACCTCGGAAGCGGCGTTAAAGCAGTCGGTCGACGCCTTTTCCCTCATCATTAATAAGCCCGCTTTCCGACAGGAAGCCTTTAACCGCCAGAAGAATCAGTTATTGATGACCATTGCGCAAATGCAGGAATCACCGGATGACGTCGCTAACATGACATTCTTCAAGCAGCTTTATAAAAATCATCCCTACGCCCATCCGGTCAATGGCACTACAGAAACCGTAAGAATGCTGAATGCCTGGCAGGTGCGCAATTTTTACAAACGTTACTATGTCGGCGCCAATGCCGTCATAGTTCTGGTTGGCGCCATCGATGAGGAAAAAGCGCATCAGATCACGGAGCAGCTGACTGAATTTTTACCCAAAGGCGAACACGCGGCCCCGATTCCAAAAGCCGAGTCATTGGCCGCAGCAGAAAAAGTGGATGTTGTTTTTCCCTCATCCCAGACCATGCTGCGCCTGGGTCAGGTGGGTATTAACCATGCCTCCCCCAATTACTTCCCGCTCATGGTGGGCAATTACATTCTTGGCGGTGGCGCCCTGGTGTCTCGACTGGCCACTGAGGTTCGGGAAAAACGCGGATTAACTTATGGCATTTACAGCCAATTTGTCCCCATGCCGGGTGACGGTCCGTTTATTATCAGCCTGGCAACCGAAAATAATCAGGCGAACACGGCGTTACAGGTTACCCGTGAAACGCTGGACGGCTTTTTAAAAATGGGGCCGAGCGAGGACGAATTGACGGCCGCCAAGCAATACTTGGCCGGTAATTTTCCTTTATCCTTAGCCAGCAATAACAGCATTGCCGGCATGCTGCTTCGCATTGCTTTTTACAATCTTCCCGATGATTATTTAGACACGTATGTGGCTCGAATTGAAGCCGTCAGTGTTGAAGACATTAAAAAAGCATTCGATGAAGCGCTGAAACCCTCGCAAATGCTGTTAGTCACCGTAGGGAAAAAGTGAAACAGCAGATTCGCATCATCGGCGGCAAATTTCGCGGGAGAAAAATCGATTTTCCCGATGCACAGGGGTTAAGGCCCACCCCGGACAGGGTGCGCGAAACCCTGTTCAACTGGTTGATGCACGACATCCGCGGCGCCCGTTGCCTTGATGCCTTTGCCGGCAGCGGCGCCCTGGGTTTTGAAGCCCTCTCCCGCGGGGCTGCCCGGGTCACCCTGGTGGAGCAAAATCGCCTTGTTTTTAATCACTTATTGACCGTCAGTCGCTCGTTCGATGCGTCCCATCTGTCGGTTATTCACAGCGATGCCCTGGCGTTTTTAAGCAGTACGCGGGACACCTTTGATCTTGTTTTTCTCGATCCTCCCTTTGCCAAATCCCTCCATGCGGCGTGTTTCACCCTCCTTGAGCAGCATGATTGCCTGCCTTCGGGCGGTTTGGTTTATGCAGAATCGCCCGAATTAATCGCCCTTGATCCAACCAAATGGCAGACCTTGAAAAGCAAACAGGCAGGCCAGGTTTTTTATGCCCTCTACAAAAAGAGCTAAGAGTTTGAAATACCGTGACTTGTGCTTGACAAGGGGGGCATGCTCCTGTTTCAATCAATGCAGTACTTATCGATAATAAAGCACCGACGATGAACAACAAGCTTGTTATGCTTTTAGCCACCTCTTTTTTATTAGCAGGTTGTCATAGCACGTTTAAAAAACCCCCCATTAACGCCCCTGCCGATGATGCCAGCATCAAACTCGCCGAAGCCGCTTCCTCTGTCAGTGATTCCATGCTGGAAATGGCTCGCGTCGAAAAAGTCATTACCCCCCCTGTGCGGGATAATACCCTGACCATTCCTAACGCCTACACTTTGCAGGCACGGGCATCAGTAGACTGGTCCGGACCGATTGAAGAACTTACTGCACGCATTGCCAAAGCCGCTCACTTTCGCATGCGGATTCTTGGAAAAGAGCCGGCTGTCCCGGTACTAATCAGCATTACCGCCAAGGACGAGAGCCTGGCTGAAATTCTGCGTGATATCGATTATCAGGCAGGTCGAAAAGCCAGCATTCACGTTTACCCTAACAGTCAGGTTGTAGAATTACGCTATGCTAAAATTTATTCCTAGTCTTGCTTTGACCTGCGCAACCGCCCTGCTGGCGAGTTGTTACTCTTCTTCGCATCAGACAACCGTAGTGATCAATGGCGATACAGCCTCATTGGCTGGCCTGCAGGCCATGGCCAATACACGCGGCGTCACGTCCAATAAAAACGGCATGAGTAAGATTCGCGAAATGGCGCTTCGAGAAACGGCCTTGAGTCTCGGCGCACAATCCGGTTTAGCCTGCCGTGCCAAGATCATTGACGAAGAATTAACCCAAAAGGCCCGCGACCTGGACGCTGTGTTTGATTTCAATGCGCTGGTCCTTGAGCACAATATTCTGCCGCCTGTATTACTTGAGGGACGCAATACCCTTAACCTGGCGGACATGCAAACCATCCGAATTTCTGACCGCACCTACAAGGTGGCGAAGCAGGCGCATTTTATAACCACGCCGCCCAATTGGCGCCAGTACCTGTGGATGGATTATAAAAAACCCGAATACCCCAACATTACCCTTCTGCCCAAAACCAAAGAAGAGCGGCAGTTGTGGAGTTTTTATGTCGCCAAAGGGTGGAAAAACGGCATTGAGCAGGCCAATACCATTCTTGAAGAAAGCGTAGCCCGAATCAAAGAAGATTATAACGGCATGATTTTGTACCGTAAGCTGTTAGCCATGAACATGGTATCGCCCCCCTACGTTTCACACACCGACCTCGGCGTAACCGGCGATGGTTCGGAAATTCACATCGATGATCGTGTACTGCGCATCACAGCGCTGCCAGCCCTTAATATTAACAGCAAGGAGTGGCGTGCGGCGGTGGCTAAGGACGAGGAAGCGCTAGAGCATTTCCGCACCATGGAAAAACTGGCGCAAAATGCCAAGATTGTGATTACCAACAAGTCCTGGCAGCCTACTATTGCCCCGGTCAATAAGGACATTACCCCCGTTAATTAGCGATTTCGCCATGCTTGCAACCCTTGTTAGTATATACTTTTAACAACAAGGGGTTATCCCTGACCGGCCTTGCAGTGCGGCTGCAAGGTCAATAAACCCGTTTCGATTCATTATTCTATTCAGCCAAGGCTAATTTATGAGCAGCAATATTAATTTAATGCCCGATGAACCCACGCGATTTACACCGGTCTTTATGGACAAAATGCTTGAACATGCGGAGCGTTTAAAGGCCTCGGATATTACCATTCAAACCGGCTCGCCCATTTTTGCTGAAGTGTATGGCCGCCTGCTTAAAATCACTAACCGCAGCCTTTCCAACACCGAGTTGGGCGATTTGATTAACTCCATTTACGGACCGAACGCCACCACGCAATTACTCTCCGGTAAGGACATTGATACCCATTACGAATTCCGACCCAATCGCGGCGTGCGTTACCGCTATCGGGTAAACGCGACCTCCTGCCTGGTGGAAGGGCATGATGCCATTCAGATTACCTTACGAACCATTCCCACCACGCCGCCAAAACTGGAAACCATGGGTTTGCCCGATAATATCATTAAAGCCATTGCTCCGCAGGAAGGCATTGTGTTCATCACCGGTGCTACGGGTTCGGGTAAATCGACGCTGCTGGCATCCATTATCCGTGATTTGATTGAAAAGGATGATTCTAACCGCAAAGTGCTGACGTATGAGGCGCCGATTGAATTTGTCTATGACGAAATTGAAACCATTTCTTCTGTCGTCAGCCAATCCGAAATTCCCCGCCACCTGCCTGACTTTGCTGACGGGGTGCGTAACGCCCTGCGCCGCAAGCCTCGCCTCATCATGGTGGGGGAATGCCGGGATGCTGAAACCATCAGCGCGGCACTGGAGGCGGCATTAACAGGCCATCCGGTCTATACCACACTGCATACCTCCGGCGTAGCAGAAACCATGCGCCGTCTGGTAACCTCCTTTTCCGGCGAAGAGCGCCTGGGCCGCACCATTGATATTCTTGAAACCATTCGTCTTTGTATCTGGCAAAAGTTGGTACCGACAGTGGATGAAAAACGGGTCGCCTTACGCGAATACCTGGTTTTTGATGAAGAGGTAAGGGATATCCTGCTGGAAAGCGATCCCAATGAAGTGACGTCCACCACGAGGAAACTGGTCAGGCAACGCGGCCAGTTAATGACCATTGATGCCAAGGATAAATTTGAGCAGGGCATCATCAGTGAGCGGGTTTATAAACTCATATTGGCCGGTACCAAGGAGCAATACGACTAGAGAGACACCCTTTGGATAGGGGGCTGTTAAACCCTTCATACACCAGCGACTCCTTTCATCAGCAATAAAGCCAGTTGAAGCTGGCTTTATGCGGGATTCCGTTACTCAACCGGAGGTTTGCTAGGAGTCGCTTCCGTCTTTTTTGAGCTATCTCCTCCTTTACCACTGACACTGGCACCTTTGGAAGCCCCTTGGCCAGTGAGTTTCTTCATACCCTTCATTGCATAACCCTGCAGCTGTTGATCCATTTGACCTGCAGCCTTCATCGTGCTGGAACCGGCACCCTCGACTTGTTTTTTGCCTTCTTCAGCCCATTGCGACGTTTCCTGGCCGATGCTCTCACCCTGACCGCCAATCCAGCGCAACACCTTGTCGGGGAGGTAGGTAATCAAGGTAAACGATTTCTGCACCGCCGTAATGTACATGGTGGTATAGATGAGAATGGCAAAGAAGAACCCGTAAATGCCCGCCCAGCCCGTGTAACCAATGGTCGTATCAATTCTTGCTGCTTTCTGAGCTGCATAATTTTGATTGGGTTGATAGGACGAGCCATTGCCAGTAGGCGCCCCGGCAATGATGGAGTTGCCAAAATCAGAAGCCCCGGTGACATTCCAGGTGGGTGCATTGGGATCGCCCTGAACGAACGTGACCGCATTGGCAAAACCGGCATTAATCACCCACACCGCCACATAGGAGAGGGCAATGGCTGAAATATAACCGATGATCATCATGGCGGGTCTCAGGAAAACGTTCATCAGGATCATGATCGCCTGCTCGCCCTTACCGAAGGCATCATGCCCTTCAGGGTGAGTCACACCCAAAGCAACAATGGGTGCAGCCACCATGGCTTCAATCACCGCAATCAGCCAGGCGATGGTTCCAAAGGTGAAAATCATGTACGGCAGGAACGGAATGTAGTAGGCCGTCAGGAAACCGATGCTCACCATGGTGCTTAACCAGGCAAACAGCAGGGGCATGACCATGGCCAGCAAGGGGAAAATAAAGATACCGAACCAGGGAATAATGGCGCTCATGATGGCAAGACCCATCAGGTAAATCCATAATTCATTAGCGAAGTTAATGTAGTTAACTCCCATGTTGGCCAGCGCCACCACGGGGTTAACCGTCGGCTGCTGAATGAAGGACACCCCGTGCTTGAAGATTTCCGCCATACCGAGTAACGGCAGGGACAGGAACGACATGACAATCATGTTAATAATGGTTGACATCATGGTCAGGAAGAAGTTGAACAGGTTCCTGATGATGAGGTTGTAGAAGATGTCCCCTAACAATTGCCCCAGGCAGAATTTAAAGAAGACAATCTTGACTTCACCACAAGGGAAATCCTGCGATTTTAAGTACATGGGTCCAGGCGACAAATCCATATTAAACTTCATGGCAAACTGGGGCGGATTCAGTCCGGGTTGGCCCGGCAGATTGACCATAACCGAGTTATTGATGAAGCCATAAACGGTTGAGGAAAGAACCCCGCTTTGTGCTTTTTGAGCCGCATTGTTACCAAAGGTCGGTGGGCTCAGCGGCGGGTTATTGGGACCGACCAGTGTGGAACCGTTAATCAATCCCACCATGTTCTGGATTGCCGTCTGGTTACCGCCTAACCATTGACACAAGGCCGCATAGGTCCCGCTGCATTGCTTGTTCTGGCTAAACGCGTTGAGTGGAATCTGACTGTCAAACTGGCTACCCTCCAAGCCGGTGTTGGTGTCGGTCTGATTGGCGGTCTGCAAATCAGAGGCATTCAGACGGGCCAAGTCAAAGAAGTAGCTGCCGGCCATGAGCCACCCCTGTTGCTGCGCCTGGGCAATAAAGGCGCGCTGCTTATTGGCGTTACTGCTGTCCTGGGCCTGTCGGATAAGATTCAACGTAGGCATCATGATGCCGTTATAATCCGTTATGGCGCCCTGAAATTCGGTGCCGCTAAACAAGGGGGCGTTGGAATTGGAGGAATCAGGACCCCAACTGACGCAATCGGTCGAAGGGCTATCGCAGGCCGAACCGGAGTTGAGGTAAGGCACGCCAAACTGTTGCTGGGCAACACCGGGTGCGAAGGGTTTATTGTTGGTGTTCGCGCCAGACGAAGAAGGGTTCAGCGAAGGGTTATTATTGACCATTACCTGGGCCACCATGGCCAAGTCCAGGTACATCTGCTGAATAGCAATGGCACGGGACATTTTCGCGGTTTCCAGGTCATTGTTCTTCACCACGCCGGACACCGTATTGATGTTGGCAATCGAACTCCAGGTGATCGAGCCGCAAATCCCGTTTAAAACCGCATAGGGATTATTGGAATCAAAATTTGGCATCTTGGCCGTGAACGTGTTTTTGGAAGGATCCGCATTCTGAACCGCGACCATGTTCACGGAATTTATGAAGTCAGGCACAGCTGTATTACAGAAAGGCGCCATGGCTGCAGAAGGCGTACCGGAACACACCCCTTCGCCGCTGCTTTTTTGACTCATTAAGGTTTGACGTTGACTCTCCAGGGCTTGTTGAATGCCGGCCATGCACACCTGACCGGCCAAAATCTTGGATGCCCCGGTAGCCACACTGTTACCACCGGCCTGCAACGACGTCAATGGATTAATCTGGGTCTGAACAATCACACCCCCACGGTTTAAATAGCTTAAGGCCGCTTCCCACACTTTATCCGCGGCGCCCACGCCCTGCAGCACCACCCACATCACAAAAATTTGCATCAGACAATAGCCGGAAGCCTTGGGAATTAATAAGGCCAAACCTAAAGTCGAACGAACGGGAACCCAGATGGATGACCATTTCTGGCCAAGCATCTGCCCTTCCTGCGCGGTATTCATAGTCGATACCAGCAGGGTATACATGATGACAATACCGCCTAACGCCAATACCGCCGAGTTAAACACGGAAAACATACTGCCCATGATCTGACTGCCGCTGCCATGCAGCACGCCGTCGACAATACCAAAAATATTGCCAAGGAAAACCACAGAGTAATCACTGGGAGGCGGGGCAAAACTCAGTGAACCAGAGGAACTGTCTGCCGCTAAAGCCAGCGCAGGGAACAACGTCATTAACAACGTACTAACAATTTTATTCATGGTTTTTCACCCATCAAACCTTGCCTGAACCATTCCCTGAAGGTGCATCCAAGTTTTCGTACTTTAATCTGGTAATACCAAAAATGATAACGAAATGCCAAAGTCAGGGCGATGAGCATCACCACGAGGCTGATGATAACCGCGCTGATTGATCCATAAATCACATGATAAACGGCGTAGGAAAAGACCAGAATGGCCGCAATAAACATTAAAACACTCAATCGGAAAAGCGCTTTTTGTTGAGCGATTAAATCTTTTTCAGAGAGATTGTATTTGGCCATGGCCATCTTAAATGACTCACCGCTGCCGGTTGTTTTTTGCGGCACGAAAAGCCGCTTGAAGCCATCTCCCAGATACAATGTAAACGACTTCATTCTGTCGAAATCAGACCATTTGCGAACATCAAAAATGTTCTTTAAAACAGTCACTATTCTTGACGGCGACTCTTTTTTCATAAAATTTACTTTTCACTATTAGACTTTTACCCTTCTTACTATACTATAGTAGTTAGAACATGCGCAGTCCATCAATTCATAACACCGTAAAAAAAGAGTAAAATATGCCCGATCTCAGCCACCAGGCCTCCGCTCAATACTGGTTTGAATACGTGGATCCGATGATCTATCGGGTGATCACTTTTATGGAAAGTGTCGAAGACTGGACCCTGGATGGTGACCCGGCTCTTGAAGAAGCGTTAAACCGTTTGGGAAACGAACTGGATGACATCGAAAAAATCGATTTAGGCGTCCTTGGCCAGGAAGATGTCTTTATCCGTCTGGTGGGTAATATCAAGGCGGGACGCGGCCTTCGTTTGCTGCAAGCCATTGACACGGTCCATCCGGGCAGTGCCTCACGCATTTTAATTCACGCCGAGGAAAACAGCGCCGGCAGCTTTGACCCCGCCGGATTTTTTCTAAAGCGCAATATCACATTTGAACGGCTGCGCCTGCTTGCCCGTGTATTTTCTGAATATCGCTTAAAACTTGTTGCACGCGCTCTTGAAGGGGAAGAATGATGAAAAAAACGTTGCGCCACGTTGTACTGCCCGGTCTGTTGGTATTGAGCTCCTATGCCGGTGCCCAAAATCCCAACGACAATAACCAGCAAAGCATCGATGGTTTATCCCATCGCCTTAAAGTACTGGGTGAATACCTCGGGTATGATTTAAATTCATTCTGCCCCACAGTAGGCGGCCAATGCCAGCTGGAGCCGAATCAAACCCAGAGCGCTTTCAGTAATTTCCTCATCGACACCAATACCGCTTCCCAATACCAGATTAATCTGCTGGCCTCCTACATTGGTGCGTTGTTGCCAGCCAACAGCACCTCAGGCGCCACCCAGGATCAGGGCAGCCAATCGTCCTTGATTCCGGCCACCATGACGACTTATCAGTCGCTGTTTCAAAACTTTGCCAGTAAAACGTTTCCCAATTACAACTCGCCGTCCAATGCGAACGTTTCCGTCTCCCAGTTAGTCGATCAGACTCCCTACCAAACGGATCCGGTTAATCAGGCCATTTTAAACATCCTCTCAACCCCCGATGCCAGTTACTGCATGGATCAAAACGGTGGTTATGTACAGGGCGATTGCTTCACCGGCCAAAACAATTCCGGCAACAATGGCGGCGGACCGGTTATTTCACAAAACCAGGTGATGATCAATGTGATCGGCACACCGCCGGGCACCGGGTTTTTCCCTCTGGGTAAACAAAACGAGAATTTGGTTGCGCAATTGAGCATGGACAGTTTGCTTGGCCCGCTGTTATTCAGCACAGGCAGTTCATCCAGTCAACCCGGCAGCAATACCGGGTTAGTGGCCAACAATCAATTGCAGACGGCGACTAATTTTATCCGTTACGCCTCCGGCATGGTGGCTCCTCTGACATTGCCAAGCCGTGATGCCTACAGCCAACTTTACCTCACGGCCACCACACCGGTTGATAAGAATAACCCCAACCAGACTCAGGCCCTGAAAGATCAGGCCATGGCGACTTTATCCAACTACCTGACTAACCTGAGAATCTACGCGGCACAGAGCTCTGTCGGCATCAGCAACCTGTATTACATCCTCTCCAAGCGCATGCCTCAACAAAGCGCCGCGTCCGGTCAAAATCAGGGGCAGACAAGCAGCCAGGCCTTGAATGAATTCAACATGGCCACCTGGCGGCTTTACAATACCAATACGACCTCCGGCTCTGAAAACCAGCAATGGATTCAGCGCATTAATACCGCGTCGTCAGCCACCGTCCAAAAAGAGATTGCCATTCTTCTGGCAGAAATTAATTACCAGATGTACTTAAGCCGTCAGCAACAGGAGCGTATCCTGTTAACCAACACCATGCTGCTGATTCAAAACGCACGCGCCGCTCAACCCAGCCCATCCCTGTCTTCATCGGCTCTGGATGGCGGTAACAGCACAGGCAGCAGCCAATAACCCGAAAAATCAGCAATGGACAGCAGGAACCTAGGTTCCTGCTTTTTTATGTGCGGGTAATGAGTAATACGTTGTAAAGAGCTGTTCAAGTTTAGCCAACACCGCTTCAACACTCACTAATTTCATGGTGTCTTCACCGTGGGCATGCGTTCCCCAGACATTGGTCTCTTCGGTTTTTTTAAGGACGTCAGTCACGGCCTGCGGATAACAATCGACAGCCAAATGGCGAAAAGTATAGGGGCCGGAGACATTGGAACTGGTCACAGCGTGCAAGGCCACAACCGGAGTACCCACGGCCGCCGCCATGTGCGAGGGGCCGGTATCCGGACAAAGCATGGCCTGGCTCTGTTGAATCACCGCCAATAACTGTTTTGGTCGGGTTTTACCCACCAGATCGATGCAGTGAACCTGCTGCAAAATGGCGTCAGCCAGTTGCCGATCATAATCCCCAGGACCGCCCGTCAGAACCACCTGCACGTTCCATCGCTGCTGTGCTTCGTTAATAACTGCCACATACCGATCAACTGGCCAGCTGCGCTCGGGTTTACTGGCCGCCGGATTCACCAATAAAATCGGTCCCTGTGAAGGCAAATGTTCACGTGCCCATTGCGCCTGCTCGTCAGCGATAGGCAAATCCCAGCGAATAGTCATAGAAGATAAATCAAGCGCTTGCGCAAAACGCAAAAAGCCGTCAAGCGTGTGATCATGACCTGGCGTAATGGTTTCTTTGATAAACAGAGCATGACCATCCTTCGCGCGCAGGCGGTCATAACCAATTTTACGCTTCGCTTTAATAAAGGGGTAAAGCAGGTTGGCGCGAAAACTGGATTGAATGGCCAACAGCACATCAAATTGCCGATGACGCATTTGTTTTCGGAAATGCCAATAGTCCTTAAACGTATCGGGTTTGGGAATTACGATGAATTCAACGCCGTCCATGCCTTCAACCAGATCATAGGCCGGGCGGCAGATAACCCAGGTGATTTTAGCCTGAGGATAATGCGTCTGCAGGGTGCGTATCAATGGCACCGCCATTAAGACATCACCCAACGCCGAAATACGAACAACACAAATGGAATTAATCATCTTGCAACAAAAATCGGGATCCGCAATAAGGGCATACTTCCTGGCCTGTTTTTTCAATGGGCAAATACACCTTGGGATGCGCATTCCATAATTGCATTTCATCCGTTGGACAGCTCAACGGCAGATCACCGGGATGAACCACATACATTTTTTCAGTGCAGGCAGGCTGTTTTTTTTCATTTTCCGACATGTCTATCCTCATTAATCATTCGTTTTTTGCGGGCTATTATCCAATATTTCCGCAAGCTTTGCCATGAATTCGCCGGTGATGTCCGGTTTGTCACAAGAAAAAAAACACCCGTCCGGCCATCCGCGCAACCAGGTTAACTGGCGCTTGGCCAATTGCCGTGTCGCGGCCATGCCTTTGTCGCGAAACTGCTCATGATCATCCCTTCCCGCAAGATAATCCAACGCCTGACGGTAACCCACCAGACGCATCGAAGGGTTGGCCGGCGTTAACAGCGGCCAGCGCGCCATCAATTGCCTGACTTCCTCAACAAAACCCTGTTTAAGCATGGCATCAAAACGCAGAGCAATGCGTTCATGCAGCCAGGCGCGTTCATTTGGAAAAAGAATGCAATTGACAAAATGATGGCGCGGTCGGCCTTTTCCCTGTTCTAAAAAATGGGACAAGGGTTTACCCGTTAAGTAAAAGACCTCCAGGGCCCGTTGAATCCGCTGCGTATCATTGGGGTGTATACGCGCGGCAGCGACGGCATCGACATCAGCCAATTCACGGTGCATGGCCGCCCACCCTTTGTCCTCGGCCTGCTTCAGTAATTGCTGACGCAACAGATCATCGGCTTCGGGTAAATCAGACAATCCCTGTTGCAAGGCATGGAAATACATCATGGTTCCGCCGACGAGCAGTGGAATTTTTCCACGGGCATGAATGCCCTCAATCAAGTGATTCGCCGCCTGGCAAAACTCAGCGGCAGAAAACGAATCAGGCGGATCAAGAATGTCCAGCAACTGGTGCGGTGCGCGCAGCAGTTCATCAGGAGTGGGCTTGGCTGTACCAATGTCCATGCCGCGATAAATCATGGCCGAATCCACACTGATGATTTCCACAGGAAACCGTTGCGCCAGATCACAGGCTAAGGCGGTTTTTCCCGAGGCCGTCGGCCCCATTAAACACAACACCGTCTCAGGCATGCAGCAATTCCCGGCAAAACAAAGTCGACAAGGGTTTACAGAATAACGTCTCTGCGGCCAACGTTTCAGCCTGGTGATGCAGGAAGTCTTTAAAATCGCCGTGTGCGCTGCTGTTAAGATCCGGCAATTTCTGACTCGCTGTCAGTAAATGAATTAATTCGCTCTCAGTCGGCATGGGTGCGTTCAACAACCTGGAAAAAAAATCGCTAATGGCCAGATGCGGGGTTAACAAGGGCAGGGTTTGAACGAGGATTTGCGACTCGTTAAACCACTCCACCCGGATACCGATTTGACCGAGCAGCTGACTATAGCGTTGCCGCTGCAAATTGTCCATTATTTTTTCATATTGATAACGAACTGGTACAAGCAGCGGGCGAAAGGCCAAGGGCAGGGGTTGAACCGCCAATTGCTTCAACAGCCATTCCCGATAGAGGGCTCGCCAATCGGCGAGATACACCTGCCCCCTGGCGCTTTGAAACACCATAAATTGTTCATCGATAGCCAGCATGGAGCAAGGGGTCGTCGCGGCGGGCATCGCCGCCGACGTCAAAAAAACGGGGATCTTTTCCTGAAGCGGCGGGACAGGGTTCTTCCTGCCTAACGCGTTTGACAAATCAATACCAGGGCTTTCACGCCGATCCAGGACTTTTTGCAATTGAGATACCAGAAAATCATGGATGAATCGCGGTTGTTGAAAACGTATCTCGTGTTTGGTGGGGTGAACATTGATGTCGATGTCCGCCGGATTAAGGGTTAAATACAGCAGGCAGGACGGATGTTTACCCGGATAAAGCACCGGTTCATAGGCGAGTTTGATGGCATGATGAATCAACTTGTCTTTGACCATGCGCCCATTAATGTACACCCATTGCTTGTCGTTTTGATTGCGCTGGTAGTCGGCTTTGCCCACCCACCCCCGCAAGCGGACACCGGCATGTTCCACGTCCACGTACACAGCCTGTTCAACGAATTCCTTGCCAAGGATTTTTCTGATGCGCCACAACGCCCCCTGCTCGTCCTTTGCCGCAGGTAAATCGACGTGCTTTTTACCATTATGGGTTAAGTGAATGGCTAAATGCGGTGCGCTTAAGGCAAACCGTTTAATCAATAATTCGATGGCTTGAAATTCCTGCCGTTCGCCCTTTAAAAATTTCTTGCGTACCGGCGCATTAAAAAAAAGATCCTTCACATCCACAGTCGTGCCCTGGCTGCGGGCGCAGGGGTTGATTTGCAGGATGCCGTTTTCAGCCGTCAATTGCATGGCATGCGCCTGTTCTGCCGTTTTCGAGGTAATGCTTAAACGACTGACCGAAGCAATGCTGGCTAACGCCTCGCCGCGAAATCCCATGCTGTGGATCATGTAGAGATCATTCAGTTGACTGATTTTGCTGGTGGCGTGAGGGGCAATGGCCAAGGGCAAATCGTCCGCGACAATCCCTAAGCCGTTATCACTGACTTTTATCTGATTCAAACCGCCAAAACCAATGTCCACATGAATGGTATCGGCCTTTGCATCATAGGCATTTTCCAGTAATTCCTTTACCACCGATGCCGGGCGTTCAATCACCTCACCCGCCGCGATTTGATTAGCCACGGTAATGGGCAGTTCCTTGATCCTTACGACCATGATGAAGGAATAACCAAACGTTGGCCGGCTCTTACCTGATTTCCTGACAAATGATTGGCACTTTTTAAAGCGGCCATGGACACATGGTATTGAGACGCGATAGTAGGCAGGGTTTCACCCCGTCTGACCAGGTGCAGGCTGTTGCCGGACATGGCTTCAATGCGGCTGCCGTGCGGCGGATAATCCCAGAAGTAGCGTTTAAGACCCTGGAAAATGGATTGCGTTAACCGCGTTTGGTAACGGGAATCGGTTAGGTTTCTCTCTTCTCTGGGATTTGAAATAAATCCTGTCTCAATCAGAATGGAGGGGATATCGGGTGATTTAAGCACCATAAACCGTGCCTGCTCGACTTTGTGATTATGCAGTTTAGTGACGGTATTCAGATTGCGTAAAACCCGCTCGCCCATATGCAGGCTGGCACCGATGGTTGCCGTTTGCGATAAATCAATGAGCACCTCTCGCACAAGGCCGCTTTGGTCATCCAGATCTTTAAGATTAACGCCGCCTAATTCCGAATAGTTTTCCTTCTCTGCCAACCAGCGTGCCGCTTCACTGGTGGCGCCGCGTTGCGACAGGGCAAACACGGAGGCACCGCTCGATTGCTGATTAATAAACGCATCCGCATGAATGGAGACAAACACATCGCCATTGTATTGGCGGGCAATGTTCAATCGTTCACGCAATCCGACATAATAATCGCCGCGCCGCGTCAATACGGCCCGCATCCCGGGTTGCCTGTCGATGATTTGTTTTAACTTAAGGGCGATGGCCAGGGTGATGTTTTTTTCCGCGGTGCGGTGCGGCCCACTGGCCCCAGGATCTTTACCGCCATGACCAGGATCAAGCACAATGACCACGTCCCTCAAGGGTTTTTTAGGCATGCTGCGTACAGGTACGGGTTTGCTTACCGGTTGGCGAGAAACGGCGAGCGGTTTTACGCTCGGCGGGGAATAGGGTTTAACGCCATTGGCAGAAATATCCAGCGCAAAGGCATGCTTGCCCCCTTTCCAGGGATTAGCGCGCAGTTTAACCGCATCACGCACTTCAAACACCAGCCGCAGCGTGTGTGGATTAGGATGGCCGCTTCGCACCAATTTGATTAATTCATTATTGAGATTGAGCTGGTTCAGATTAAAGGCGAGGTTCGTGTTTTCAAAATCCACCACCACGCGATCAGGATTGGTTAATGTAAACACTTTATGGGCGATCGCACTGTCTAACGTAAAAAACAACGACGTCTTACCCGCCTGCTGCTTGACTTGCACGGATTGCAGGCGCGCGGCCATGGCGTGATTCGCCCAAATCAGTACCAAACTTAATAAAACAACTATTCTGCTTTTCATTGTTGGTCCGCCAGGCAAGTTAATATCGCTTCTCCAGCGACGGTTGATGCATACAAACTCATTAAACGCCCGTCCCCTTTCATTGCTAACAAACCATGTATATCCACATGCACCAAACTGTGCGGCGCCCGTTCTGGCCATTCGATACAACAAAATGACCGCCCAGTAAAAAATTCTCTAAAACCAATATAATCCAATTCAGCCTCATCATGAATACGATACAGATCAAAGTGGTGAATTGACAAGTCCTGACACTGGTAACTCTCAACCAGAGAAAATGTTGGACTTTTAATCGCCCCTGTCACACCCAACGCACGCAGCAGGGAACGCATAAAACTGGTTTTGCCTGCACCTATTTCGCCGCTTAGCGTGAGTGTCAGTGGAAAGGTTAAACACGAGGCCAGTCTAAAAGCCAGCGCCATGGTGTCATTTTCATCGGCAAGGTAATAGCTTTGTACAGTCATACATCGGTTTCTTTTTGATTCACCAGCCTTTGCAGGTAGGGCAGAAGATCACTGGCCAGCAAACCCCGTTCACCCTGCTTCGCCGCAGCCCAATCCGCCGCCTGCGCATGCAGCTGCACGCCCAGTTTCAAAGCATTGCTTAAGGACAACCCCTGAGCCGCCAATGCGGCGAGAATACCGCTTAACACATCGCCCAT